>JAWODC010000021.1:0-62952 GCA_046483495.1 Desulfobacterales bacterium | reverse complement strand
AAACGATTCGTGAACAGATCTGAGATGCTCCATCCAAACGTCATCGATATCTTCCGCAACAGTCATGTGGTACACATCACCTCTAACCCGCACCCATGGCCGTTCGGCCCTTTTTCACATGAGTTGGTCTTTCATGTTACCCGGCCTTCTCACTTCTATTGCGTTTAGTATTGAAAAACGAAACGGCATCGCCATCCGCGTCCATCCAGGCGGCAAATTTCTCCCGGTAAAAGGTGATTCGGTCATACGTCAGGCGAAAAGTGCGAACGAAGGATTCATGCGCCTTCTGGAACACGATATTGCCCATGGGATCGATGACGGCGGAATCACCGCTGTGGGGGAACCCCTTGCCGTCTTTGCCGACACGGTTTACGCCGATTACATAACACTGGTTTTCCACGGCCCGGGCCGGCATGAGCAGCTTCCAGTGGGGCGCCCGTTTTTCCGGCCAATTCGCGATGAACACCGCTACATCATAGGCATTATCGATGTTTCTCGTCCAAATGGGAAAACGCATATCATAGCAGATAAAAGGGCGGAGCTTCCAGTCCTTTACCGCCACGGTCAGGTGCTTTTCTCCGGGGGTAAAGACCTTGTGTTCTCCGATCATTCGGAAAAGGTGTTTTTTATCATAGGTGAATAACGAGCCGTCCGGTTTGGCCCACAGTACCCGGTTGAAATAGTTTCCATTCTCACGGATAATGACGCTTCCCATGACATCGGCGCTTTTTTTTCGTGATGCTTCCTTGATCCATGATACTGCGGATCCCGTCATTTCCTGGGCAAATCTCGGCGCGTCCATGCTGAAACCTGTAGTAAACATTTCGGGAAGAACAATCACATCCGTCGGTTCCGGGATTCCATCGATCGTTGCATCGAATGCTTTCAGGTTGGCCTCGATATCTTCCCAGTACAATTCCGTTTGAATCAGGGTTACTGACAGGTCGTCCATTTTTTTCGCTCTTCATGTCGTTTGTGGGCCCCGCCGGTAGAGAATAAACTATGAAACCGCTTCATGCCCCAGCAGAAAGGATTTTTTGGCCAATCCGCCGCCGTACCCCGTCAACGTTCCATTACCGCCGATAACCCGGTGGCACGGGATGATAATGGAGACAGGGTTTCTGCCGCACGCCCCGCCCACGGCACGCGATCCTTTGGGCATTTCGATGTTCGCGGCAATCTCGCCATACCCGGTCGTTTTTCCAAACGGTATCCGCTGCATTTCATGCCAGACCCGCAGTTCAAAATCCGTTCCCCGCACATCGAGGTGAATGCGAATATACGGGTCGCGCCGGTGAGTAAAGTAGTGTTCGAGCCACCTGCAGGCCAGGTCCGAATGCTTATTGCGGCCTGGAACCACGCGAAAAGGATAAAAATATCGTTTCAGCCGGCGATTCAGGTAATCGGCTCGATTCGGTCCGTTGAACTCCAAAAAGCTCAGCCCCTTTTCCGAGGCGATGATGAGCATTTTTCCCAACGGTGTATTTGCAAATGAATTTAAAAGTGTTTCGCTCATTGCGTTTGCCGCTCCGATCCCCCGGGCGTATTACAGACGCAGGTATATTGTAAATACATTTTTACGATTCAGAATCCGAAAGACCCGGTGGAACCCTATAGCTCTTCATACAATGCGCGGGTGTCGGGGTCCATTTCGGCTATGTGCTTTCTGGCCGCTTCAGGGGAAACAGCCGTGAGCGATCCGTCCTCATGCTGGATCATGACACCGGAATCGCGTATCATTTCATAGCGTTTTTGGCGGATTTCCCTTTCGGGATGACAGATAAACTGGCAATGGCCGCAGGTGAACTCAAGCCGGTTCCCGGGAACCAGCGGATGATAGATATTGCATCCGAAGTCCTGTTTGGGCCTGCTTTTATAAGCAGGTGCCGCCTTGATAAGAGCCGGCAGAAAATCCGCATCATTTTCCGGTATGGCAAACCGGGCCGGGGACCATGTAGACCATCTGCCCGATGGATGCAGTCCGGCAAAACCCCCGCAGACGTAGTCACAGCGGTTATAGGAAAGCCGCTTGGCGTAATGAAATTCAATGTCTCCCATGGTGACCGTCGTTTTTTCATGACCGTCCATCAGTCCGGAGGCGCAGGAAGCCATACACAGCCGGCATTCGTCGCAGTAATTTTCCTCGGGGGAAAGCGGATCCGTGGGGATCAATTCAGCCGTTGTCACCACAGAACCGAGAATAACCGCGGCCCCGTAAGGTTTCATGATGATGTTTCCGGACAATCCGAAATGGCCGATGCCGCTGCGCGCGGCCAGGTACCGGTGTGAAATCGGCGGCAGCTCGGAAATCGGGCCGCCGGGAACGTCTTTCCGATAAACGGCATTGGCAATCAACGGAACAGCGCCGTAACCTTTCATGTTCAGATACTCTGAAAGCTCCAGGGCAATACCGCCGGACATGGTGTTGACCCGGTGATTGTTCATGTTCATGCCTGCCATATCTTCCTTTCGAAGAAAGGGTTCGATCACATTTTGATCAAGCGGCAAAGCGAAGACAACTGCGGATCGGGCTTCCGGCAACACATAGGTGAGGTCGGTGGACGGCGGGCCTCCCCTGAGGGTTTCCGTGGCGGCGATGCCGACGGCAACGCCGCCGGCGCCGCGCACAAGATCCATGACCGTATGGGTGAGTCTTCGTGTTTTGTCCATGTTCATCGGCTCCTGTTTGGTTGAAGGGATGGAGGCGGGTTTGCGTAACAGGGATAAACTTAATGAGAAGCCGATCGTTTGTCAATATCATTCAATTGCGTTTCGATCGGCATCCTTTGACTCCGACATGGTTTTCAGAATCGGATACTGCTGTGCCCGGCGGGTATCCTTCTATGTTGAGGACGCTTGCGTTACCTGTTGGACAAACCGCACCATGGATTCGTAGTGGGTGCCTTTCCAATAAATTTTCCCACAACCGGTGCACATGGTGTAATCCGAAAAGCGGGATGCAATGCGCGGGTCGAGTCGATCACGCACCTGTTTTATGCCGATTTTCTGAACCGCTGCGTTACAAGACAGGCACCGGGAAAACGGACGCACTGCGGATGACAACTGAAACCGGTCGATGACTTCCACGACTTGTTTTTGGGGGCTTGTTGTCTGCATCCGATATGCCCTGAAGACCTTGGCCGATGTTGCCAGGTTCCTGTCCCGGGTCAGTATCGTCCGGTCGCCGGTTTCGGCTATCCGGATAATGTGATCATCGGAAAGATTGTTGTGATATAGAGAATCGAAGCCCAGAAGCCGAAGATATTTCGCGAGTTTTCCAAGATGCACGTCAAGAATGAATCGTGGTCGGCGTAAGGGGGCATCCCTGACCCGGGTGACGGTTGAAATATCGAACGATTCGAACCGGGGATAAACTGCAACACGGTCGCCGTTTTCAAGCGTGTGGGCAAACGGCACCGAAAGACCGTTTACCAGGACCAAGTCGACCGCAGAAACGGGAACGCCCAACATATCGAGGATATTTCGAACATCGGCCGGCTCGTCAATTCTGCGCGAGAAGGTTCTCTTGCTTTCCCTCGAAGGCAGAAAATCATTTAATTCTTCATAGAACCGCAGTTCGATGTGTATGGCCATAAACGTTCCGGAAATGCTTTTGTAGAAAGTGGTTTCTCCCGCCTTGATCTTGGGTCTGATTGAGGGTTTTGAAACCACTTCCAATTATTCTACACGCCGGCCGGCATTTGCGCAACCTCATCGGAAGGATTGCAGCAGATCCCGGCAGTGCGGATAAAAAAACAAAGATACGGCTTATGCCTCTGGAATGGCACAAACCTCTAAACGCTTAAAGCCGGCAGTTGCTTTATTTCCTAATCAAAATCGGTGTATTCCTGATGGTGCCGGCTAAAAAAGGAGTGTAGAATAAATTTTTTTTTATATGTCAGCGGAAAAGGGGGCTTAAAATGTTTGTTTTCCTGAATGTGATGAAGCGCCGGAAGGTTGTTTCGGTCTTTTTCCCGCTTATTGCGGTGATGGTGGTAAGCGGGTGTTACACGGAACCGAGCCCCTTGACGGGGGAAAAAGAGCGCTATGGATACACATGGGAGCAGGAGCTTGCGCTCGGCAAAGAGGCGGATATGGAAATATCAAAGCAGCTGGGGGTGTATGAAGATGAAGCGGTTCAGGCCTATGTCGAATCGGTCGGTGAACGCGTACTCAGCGGGAGCGATTTCCGAAAGCCGGATGTTCCGGAACGTTATCGCGGCGTGGATTTCACATTTCGGGTCATCGATGCGTCTACGGTGAACGCCTTTGCACTCCCCGGGGGCTATGTGTATGTTACACGGGGACTGCTGGCGCATGCGGAAAACGAGGCGCAGCTTGCCATGGTTCTGGGGCATGAGATAGGGCATATCGCCGGCCGTC
This sequence comes from Desulfobacterales bacterium, assembly GCA_046483495.1. Taxonomy (GTDB): domain Bacteria; phylum Desulfobacterota; class Desulfobacteria; order Desulfobacterales; family UBA5616; genus CAYLRU01. The sequence continues at coordinate 58,569 of JAWODC010000021.1, read as the reverse complement.
ATGCCGCCCAGCAGGCGCTTAAAGCCACCTGGAGCCAACTCGGACTGATCGGCGCGACCATTCTCGGCCAGGCCGCACTGGGGGAGGAAGCCGGGCAGAATCTTTTAGGCGTCGGTTCGACCGTTCTTCAGCTACTCCTGAACAAGTACAGCCGGGAGGACGAACGTGAGGCGGACAGGCTGGGATTGCGCTACACGGCCGAATTGGGTTACGACACCCGGGAAGGCGCCGGCTTTTTTCGGACCCTCGACAGGATGGCTGCGGCAACCGGCAGCCGAATTCCAAATTGGCAGTCTACGCATCCCGAACCGGGTGAGCGGGAAGAAACCATCCTGGAGCTTTCGCGCCGGCTGGCCGCTGAATACCCGATGGCGATAAAAGGGCGGGAGGCATTTTTAAGCCGGATCGACGGCATGGTCGTCGGTGACAATCCACGGGAAGGTTTTGTCGAAAACGGCATCTTTTATCATCCTGATCTTCGCTTTCGATTGGATGTCCCCGGCGGATGGAAGGTTCAAAATGAAACCCGCGTCGTCCTCATGGGTGATCCGGAAAATCAGGCGGCCATTATCCTCGAAATTGCCGCCGCGTCCTCGATCGAGGCGGCTGCGGCGGAATTGGCAAACGGCCGGGCGATACAAGTCCTGTCCCGGGACCGGACCCTGATAAACGGGCTTCAAGGCCTTCACCTTGAAGCGACGGCGCAAACACAGCAAGGAACCGTATACCTGGTCGATACATTTATCGAGTATGATCGAAACATCTACAGCATTATGGGGATAACGCCGTCCGGTCGTGCAGAGCGCTATCGAACCCGTTTTCTCGAGGCGGCCTCCTCTTTTCGCCCGTTGGAAGACCAACGCTATCTTGCGGTTGAACCTCACCGGTTGGCCATCGTTCAGGTCGACCGCCCGGCATCCTTTCGCGAATTTGTTCCCGAAACCCTGCCTCCGGGAATGTCTGCGGAAGAACTTGCCATAATGAACCAGGTGACATTGGAAACCTGGGTACAACCCGGGACCGCCTTAAAAATACCCGAAGGCTGAACCTGAAAGGATTCCGCTGCGGCCGTTAATGGATGGGCACAGGCCGAACAGGTGATGAGGGACGACTTGACATGAAGGAATTTCGGAAATAAAATTTTTGATCAGAAAATCCGCTTTAATTGGAGTAAATGGTCCCTTCGCACAAAAGCGGACAATACTAATATTCACGCAATTCATACGGAAAATCGGAGGTTGCTCATGGGCAAAAGCTATTATGCCGTTCTAGGTGTCAAAACGGATGCGACCACCGATGAAATCAGATCGGCCTACCGGCGCCTGGCAAAAAAGTTTCATCCGGACTACTGTTCGGAGGGAAGCGAAAACTTTCATGAAATACATGAGGCTTACTCGGTTTTAGCGGATATGCATCGGCGCCGGGACTACGACAACCGTGTTATGAACAGCCGGCGAATAAACGTGCGGCAAAGATGCCGGCCGCGGGGCTTTTCCAGGCCGGAGCCGGAGCCTTTGATACCGGAGAGCGCCCCGGAGAGCGTCGAAGCGATTTCTCCGGCAGGGTTCTTCGAGACATTCGCGTTCTTTTTTGATTCCATTTTTGACCTCAACCGGCGGAATCGCTTTGCATCCGAAAGGATTCAAAACCTGACCATCGAGGTGCCGTTGTCTTCCGAACAGGCGGCCGTCGGCGGCAGCGCCCGAATTGCCGTGCCTGTCGAAACGGCATGCCGCATGTGCGGCGGGTATGGCGAAATCGGGTTGTTTGAATGTTCGCTGTGCGCCGGATCGGGTATTTCCACGGGCGAAGTGCCCGTCATTATCGGTTTTCCCCCGGGCCTTTCAAGCGATCACACCGTCAGGGTGCCGCTGTCTCGATTCGGTGTTCGAAACATTGTCTTAACGGTCGTTTTCAGACCGATCGATCATTAACCTGCCCCGGCAACCGCTTTCCAGGTTTTCGCGGAGTCGTTTAACCGAGTATTAACCTTCCATCGGATTTACTGTTCATTTTCTTTAGACATTTAAAAACATTTACATCGGATCGGTTCTAATTTAAGAGAAGGATTCGGTATCGGTATCGGTATCGGTATCGGGATCGAAATTAAAAAAAGAAAGAACGATCCCGATCCCGATTTCGATCCCGATTTCGATGGGAAGGAAGATGCGATAGGTGGCGCGCAGCGGAACTCGTCAAAGCATGAGTGAATGCGGGCGTTTGGGTCATGGCCTTTAGCTTTAAGCTGAAGACTCGAAGCTCCAATTTAAAGAGGATCGGTCTTAATTCCCCCCCCATCCCGGCCTTCCCCCTCCAGGGGTGAAGGGGAGATGCAGCGCAAGTTGTCAATTATTCCACTTCCCGATTTTTAGATCATATTTTGGAGCGGCTGCTTCGCGCCGCTTTCCTCGCCACACCTATTGCCTCATAAACCCGACCGTGAGCAAAGCGAGCGGCACTTTTATTTACTTGTTGAAAGTTAAGGCATTACGATCAATGGACTCGCGGCGCAGCATGTCCCCTTCACCCCTGGAGGGGGAAGGCCGGGATGGGGGGGGATAAAGATGCATCGGATCGGTTCTAATTTAAGAAAAGGATTCGCTATCGGTATCGGTATCGAAATTTAAAAAAAGAAAAAACGATCCCGATACCGATACCGATTTCGATGGGAAGAAACGTGGAACGGGTGGAGCGCAGCACAACCCGTCAAAAACGAAGAAGCACCCCCACCAAATACATGATCGACTCTATTTCAATACGCAGACCGCATGATAAGGTTAAAAAATATATATAAAAAAGCCCCGCTCTTTTTACAGATTACCTCAGCGAAAAGGAAAACGCATGAAAGTAGCTGTTTTCAGTACGAAATCATACGACAAACGGTTCCTGCTGGAGGCGAACGAGCGGCAGGATCATGAATTTGTTTTTTTCGAATCCCGGCTGAATCGGGAAACCGTTTCCGTGGCCGGCGGCTTTCCCGCTGTATGCATCTTTGTCAATGACCGACTCGATTCAGAAACCATCAAGCAGCTTTCCGAGTCCGGGACCCGCTTGATCGCCCTTCGGTGCGCCGGCTTCAACAACGTAGACATTTCGGCAGCGGAAAATAACGGAATACAGGTGGTGCGCGTACCCGCGTATTCCCCCCATGCCGTTGCCGAACACACGGTTGCGCTGCTCTTGTCCGCCAATCGAAAAATACATCGTGCCTACAGCCGGGTGAGAGAGGGAAATTTCTCTTTGGAAGGGCTGCTGGGGTTCGATTTGCACGGCAAAACCGTCGGAATCATCGGTACCGGAAAAATCGGCACCATCGTCGCCCAATTATTGAACGGGTTCGGGTGCCGGTTGTTCGCTCACGATATCCATCCGAATTCCGTCTGCGAAAAAATCGGTGTGCAATACACCTCTCTGGAACATCTTTTTGATGCCTCCGACATTATCACCTTGCACTGTCCGCTTACACCGGACACGCACCACCTGATCGACCAAAAGGCCCTCGATCGCATGAAAAAAGGGATTATATTGATCAACACCAGTAGAGGATCGATTATCGACACCCGGGCGGTGATCGCCGGTCTGAAATCGGAAAAAATCGGTAACCTGGCACTGGATGTCTATGAAGAAGAGGCGGACCTCTTTTTCGAGGACCTTTCGAACAAGGTGATTCGGGATGATGTGTTTGCGCGCCTGCTTACGTTCCCAAACGTGGTCATTACAGCCCATCAAGGTTTTTTTACGGAAGAAGCGCTGCGGAATATCGCGGAAACGACGGTCGAGAATATTCGGGAATTCGAACACCACCACACATCTGAAAATGCGGTCACCTCCGAAATGGTCACGGGTTAGACCACCGCTACTTCCATACCTGGCCGGTTTTTTGTATTGACATAAATGTGCAATTATGTGAGCTATTTCGCTGAAAAAGCGAAATGGAGCGAATCAGCCATTTCCGGATGGGCACCAGGATGCCTGGAAGGAGTTACAAGTGCCGCAACGCCGGATCGAGGTCGACAATCGATGTGTCCTGATGGCCGAAGAGGCGCTCGAGGACGCACTGTCGGAAGCCGTTCCCGGCCGTTTCAATCGGGTGGTGGCGGATATTGCGAAAGTGTATCCCACCGCGATTCTGGTCGGAGCGGTTGCGGCCGCCCAGTATATCTCCCGTGAAAATGAACCTCGTATCACCTATGATGTGGATATCCTTTTGGAAGAAAAAGAATTTTCCGAGTTTTTGGCCGATGAAATTCCGGAACCCACACTCTCGAAGCTGGAAACGCATTTCCAGGATCCCGATTCCGCCAATCACAGCTTAATGCACAAAGAAACGGGTATCTATGTGGATCTGCTGTCACTGGAGAGCAAACCGATCCGGAAAAAGATCGTCCGGTACATACTGGCGCATCGTGAGAAAACCACCAATGCATTTCAGGTGGGCGGACAGACCATCGACATCTTGAAGCCCGAGTTTTTGGTTGCGATGAAGTTGAATCGTTATTCGAAGAAGCCAAGGTCCGAACGGGGGTTATGCGACAGGGTGGACATCATGAAGGTGCTGAAAGCGCTATGGGCCGACGGCGTGGATATGGATCATGACACCATTCGCGTTTTTTGCAATCAAAATGAAGCCCGCTGTTACGCGGCTATAATAAAGGATGCGAAGTCCGATTTTCGCACATGAGGGCATCGGACCCCGAATCGAGGTCATTTCCCATGGCACAGTACGATATCGACCAGGATTTTCTAATTTGCAACGATAACCGGTGTGTGCTGCTTGCCGAAGATTTTATACCACAGGAATCGGCGCCTTCCGTCAGCGCCAAGTTCAACAAAGTGCTGGCTGATATTGCCAAAGTTTACCCGAAGGCCGTATTGGTGGGGGCGGTTGCGGCTGCCAAATACGTCCGGAATCCGAATACGCCCAGGGAAACCCAGGACGTCGACATCCTGCTGGATGAAAAAGACTTTGCTGAATTTTTAGTCGATGAAATACCCGATGATACATCCAAACGGCTCGAGGCGTATTTCGAAACGTCCGATTCCATCAACCACAGCTTGAAACATAAAGAAACCGGCATTTATGTCGACCTTTTGTCCACCGAGAGCAAGCCCATTCGAAAAAAAATATCCCGTTTCATACTCGATCACCGGGGTGATGCCACCCATGTGCTTTTCGGGGACGACCACACGATCGATATTCTCAAACCGGAACTGCTGCTGGCGATGAAGGTCAACCGATACCTTAAAAACCCGAATACCGAAAAGGGGATTTCAGACCGGCTCGATATCGTCAAAGTGGTGAAAACAATGGCGCAAAAACAAATCCCCTTGAATCATGATGAAGTAAAGTCGTTTTTAAATCGTTATGAAAAATCACACTACGACGCGATTATAAAAGAAGCTCTCGCAGCTTGACCGGACCGCAAACGTTTCGGCCCGGCATTTTCGATGACACGTCAGCAAGGATAATGATGGATCCGATACACTACACGATGGATGAGCATGTGGCGGTGCTTACGATGAACAACGGTGAGAACCGGTTTAATTTTGCTTTTTTCAATGCTTACCACCAAGTGCTCGATGCGATAGAACAAAATTCCGAGGCCGGGGTTTTGGTGGTCAGGTCTTCCCATGAAAAGATCTGGTCGAACGGCATCGATCTTGACTGGCTTCGGTCGGCCGTCGAGGAAGGCGGCGAGTCCCTGGCTGCCGGGTTTTACAAAGAGATGTATGCATTTTTAAAGCGGGTGTTGACGTTTCCCATGATCACCATTGCCGCGATCACCGGTCATGCCTTTGCCGGAGGGGCCTTCCTGTCTTTCGTCCATGATTTCAGGTTTATGCGCTCAGACAGGGGATGGCTGTGCCTGCCCGAAGTGGATCTGGGAATGCGGTTGGGAAAGGGCCTGATCGCCATATCCAGGCGCGTGCTGCCGATGTATCTGTTCGAGGATATGCAGTTTACCGGCAGGCGGCTTACCGCCCGGGAATGCGAAGAGCACCGCATTATTCGAAAGGCCTGCCATATCGATCAGCTCATGAAAGAGACGATGAATTATGCCAAATCGCTGAACAAGGATCGCAGTGTCATTCGGGACATGAAATGGGAAACGCATGAGGCGCTTATAGGAATACTGGATGATCTCATAGCGGAATTTTCCTGAATCAATAAATATCGCTTTTCATTTCCCGATGGAGAAAAAAGCAACAGCGGATATAATCCTTGACATTGAGAAATTTCGAAGTACCCTTTGCACGAAAGAAGGCGATCGATATTCAGCGATATTCAGACCGGATCATCAGAAAAAAAGACCATGATAGAAGCGAACCATATCAGTAAGCGCTTTGGTGTGATTGAAGCCGTCAAGGACGTTTCATTCACGATCGATAAAGGGGAGGTCGTGGGCTTTTTGGGGCCCAACGGCGCCGGTAAAACGACCACGATGCGGATACTCGCCTGTTTCTTCCCCCCGACCAGCGGCTCGGTCAAAATAAACGGCCTTGACGTGACCCGGCATTCTCTGCAGGTCAGGCAGTTGATCGGCTATTCCCTGGAAAAAGCGGCTCTTTATCCGGACATGAGGGTGCTGCCGTTTCTGCGCTTTGTGGGTGAAGTCAAAGGACTCAGCGGACCGGAATTGAAAAAGGCGGTATCGGAAGTCGTCAACCGGTGCGGCCTTGAATTCATGGAGCGACGGATAATCAAGAACCTGTCCAGGGGCTACCAGCAGCGCTTGACGTTGGCCCAGGCGCTGATCCATCACCCGGATGTATTGATCCTGGACGAGCCGACTGCGGGACTGGATCCCGAAAATATTTCTGAAATACGGCAGCTGATCAAATCGTTCGCCGGAGAGCGAACGATCATCCTGAGCAGTCATGTTCTATCGGAAGTCAGCATGATATGCGGTAAAGTGATGATTATGGACAACGGCCGGATCGTCGCTGTCGACACGCCGAAAAACCTGGGACTTTTGCTCCAGGAGGGGCAGATTGTCGACGTCCGGATCGAAGGGCCGGCCCATCGGGTGGCGGAGGGTTTGGAAAAAATAGACGGTGTGCGCCGGGTTCAACAGCTGGAAACCGATACCGGCGCACAGCATCTGTGTGCATTTCGGCTCGAGTCCGAAGCCGAACGGGATATATTACCGGCCTTAAACGGCCTTGCATGCCAAAACAACTGGGTTTTGCGGGAGATGGTGCCCGTGAGCATGACCTTGGAGGAGATCTTCTTTACTATCTTGCATAACAAACGGACCAGGCCGCAATAAGGAGGTTTTGAATGGGTTTTGTGCCCGTGTTCAAGAGAGAGCTGAAGATATATTTCTTGTTGCCTTCGACGTATGTGGTCTTCTTTGTTTTCCTGCTGCTGTCGGGGTATTTTTTTTACACCAACCTGATTCAGTTCAACTGGTTCAACATACGAGGGACCGCCAGCCTGGTTACGGGAATGTGGCAGTATTACTTCAACGATGTCAGGCTGCTGCTCACCCTGATATTGCCCCTCTTGACCATGAGGCTTCTTTCGGAGGAAAAGAAGCTCGGGACCATTGAACTCATGACGACCTACCCGATCAAGGATGTCGGTATTGTTCTCGGAAAGTACGCGGCATGTGTTGCCGTTTTTACAGTATTGCTTTCCTGCACGCTGGTATACCCGATCATGCTGGGAATTTTTTGGGGTTTTGCGGAGATCGCACCGGTCCTGAGCGGATATTTCGGCGTGTTCTTATTGGGTTCTTCACTGATTGCCTGCGGACTGTTCATATCCTCGTTGACGGAAAACCAGGTGGTTTCCGCCATGGGAACCATGGGCGTGTTTATATTTTTGTGGTTTATCACATGGAATGAAATGGTCGGCAGCGAAGAGCTCATCGCTTTTTTGAAACGAATATCGCTTTTCGACCGGGTTTTCGATTTTTTTAAAGGGGTGATCAACACAAAAGACATCGTCTTTTTCCTGCTGGGGGCGCTGTATTTCCTTTTTCTCACGCGGCTTTCACTGGGGTCTCGTGAATGGAAAGGGGTGAAGTGATGGCGCCGAAATTCCGCATAGGCTTCAGAACCGTAGGCGTCTGGGGAAATATCCTTTTAGGCTGTGCGCTGGTTTTAGGCATCTTTATATGTGTCGAGATTATCGCCTTCAACCACAATGAGGCCGTGGACCTCACACCGGGCAAAGATTACACCCTTTCCGACCAGGCCAAGCAAATACTGGATTCCCTGGACAGCGCCGTCACCATGAGAACCTTTTACACCACAGGGGAACGTAAACAGTATGCAACGTTTTACGAGATTCTGCAGACCTATACACCGAAAATTGAATACGAGCTGATCGATCTCGAACGGAATCCCGGCAAAGCCCGAATGTATCAGGCCACCAGTCCGGGGTATACGATTGTCGAATATAAAAATCGGACCCATGTCATCAACCCCCCGACTGAAGAAACCGTCGTCAATGCACTGATTCGATTGACCGGCACCCGCCAAAAAACGTTTTATGTCCTTGAAGGGCATCGCGAAAGGAAGGATTTCGAAAAATTGAAAGAGGTGCTTGCCCGTGAACATTGGGCTGTTCTGCCCGCCGTACTCAGCGAAATCGCTGACGGACCTCTTCCGGACAACACCGTTTTGATGGTTGCCGGACCGGAGTCGGATTTCTCCGAGACCGACATCAGGCTGTTTGACCGGTATCTCAAAAAGGGCGGAAAGGCGATCGTCATGGTTGAACCGTTTGTCGATTTGCCCAACCTCTACGCTTATCTCGCCGGGTATCGTATCGGATTGCCCGACGCCATCATTATCGATCACAAGAACAAGCTTTTTGGTGGGGATTACCTGGCTCCCCTGATTCCACATTATGCCAATGCCCCTATAACCAACCAGATACGCATGCCCTCTTTTTTTTCGACCGCCAGACCTTTAGAAGGCCTCACCTCCGGCCCCTTTGCCGGCATTTCACTGATGGTGCTTGCCACCAGCGAAGCCCACAGTTGGACGGAAGCGGACCGGAAAGATGTTTTAAACGGCAAAATTGAATATCAGGAAGGCATCGATCGTCCGGGGCCGTTGCCGGTCGCCGCCATGGCGACAGTGTCGAAAGCAGCCGGAAAAGACCGGAGCGCCGGAACGGAATTGGTCTGTTTCGGGGATTCGGATTTTGCGAGCGACGATTTTTTCGATGTCATGGGAAATCAGGATCTCATTTTAAATGTATCCGAGTGGCTGGCAAGGGATTATGACCTTATTTCGATACGGCAGCAGCGGCTTGGATTCCCATACCAATTTTTAACCAACTTCCAGGGACGCGTTCTGTTCCAGGTTTCAGTGATCGTTCTTCCGGCGGTTTTCCTGATAACCGGTATACTACTCGCCATTTTCAGAAGGGTCAGAGGATGAGGCCAAAAACACTAATCTCCTTATCGATTATATTTGTTGTTCTCGGGTCATACGTCTACTTTTTCGAACTGAATTCGACCGATGAGGTGCAGTCCGTTCCTGAACCGGATAAACTCATAACAGTCGACCCCAAGGAAGTGGAGCAGGTGAGGCTGAAAACGGAAGACGATCTATTTGTTTTCGGGAAAACGGACCAGAATTGGATGATGACTTCCCCGGTTCGACAGGACGTGATGGACAGCAGGGTCGAAACCTTGTTTTCCGTTTTTGATTATGCCTATATTCGGGAAATTTCCGCCGATCCGACCGACCTGTCGATCTACGGACTGGATGAACCCGAAATCGAGTTTGGGTTCCGTTTGAAAGGAGAAAACGCTTTTACAACCCTGCAGATCGGGGATAATTCACCTTACGGCATTAACTGTTACGCCACCTTCGAGCATGAGCCCGAAGTCTTTCTGGTCGGGCTTTTGTACAAGCAGGTTCTGGATCAGAATATGGCCTTTTTCAAGACGCCCCCCTGATTCAAAGCATCATTCCCACGATTGCACCCGTCATACAGGTGGCAAGCGTTCCCGCAACAATGGATCGAAACCCCAGACTCACGATTTCATCGCGCCGATCCGGGGCCATTGTCCCAAGTCCGCCGATCATAATGCCCAGACTTCCGGGATTGGCAAATCCGCACATCGCATAGGTCAAGATCAAAAGTGTTCTGGGGCTCAAGGTTCCCTCCTCCAAGCGGGCCATTTCCAAATATGCCAGCAGTTCGTTTAGTACCGTTTTGGTTCCCATCAGTTCGCCGGCATCGATTGACTCGGACCAAGGCACCCCCATAAGCCAGACAGCCGGGGCCATGATATATCCCAGCAGCCGCTGCAGGGTTATCGGATGGTCGTTTACACTCGGCAGCATTGCAAGTACAAGATTGACCAGATGAACGAGGGCGACCAGCACCACCAGCATCGCGATGATGTTGATCAGCAGTTGAATACCTTGAAGGGTTCCTTTCGTCACGGCATCCATTGTGCCTGCAGCCTTCTCTGGAGCGGTAAAATCTCCGGTTGTTGGGGAGGCCGTTTCAGGAACGATGGTCTTGGCGATAACGACAGCCGCGGGAACACTGATAATAGAGGCGGTCAGAATATGCCCCATGACATCCGGAATCAGCGGGCTTAGAATACCGGCGTATAGAATCATGACGGTACCGGCAATCGTTGCCATTCCGCAGGTCATCAGGGAAAACAATTCACTTCGTGTCATGCGGCCGATGTAGGGACCAATGAACAGCGGGGCTTCAACCATTCCGACAAATACATTCGCGGACACCCCCAATCCTTCAGCACCGCCGAGATGCATCGTTTTTTCGAGAAGCCTTGAAAAGCTCCGGACGATGAGCGGCAGTATCTTCCAGTAAAACAGTACGGAGGAAAGCGCACTGATGAGAAGAATCAATGGAAGCGCTTTAAAGGCCAGGATGAACGAAGCACCGGGATAAATTTCCTCGAAGGGCAATTCCCCTCCGCCGAGATAGCCGAATACAAACGATGTACCGGCAACCGTGCTTTCCTCGAGAAGCAGCACCACTTTGTTCAATATAAGAAAAACATTTCGAAAAAACGGAAGCTTCAACAACAGGACCCCCAACGCAAATTGAATGGCGACACCGGTCAGAATAACCAGCGGCTTGACCTTTTTTCGATTCTCACTGATCAGCAGGGCAACGCCTATAAACACCAGGATTCCCAGCGAGCATTGAATGTTCATTATTCCGCTCCGGATACATAGGGTTACGTTTGTTCGGACATAAGGCTCGGATGCCACGGCATGCGAGGTTCAAAACGATTCGGCCCTTTTTCACATTTACGGATGAAGGTTCATAAAAATTTATCCTTTCATACCGAAGTCTCACGAAAAAATCAAAAACTACCGAAAATGCGGCCCCATACCCGGGATTTCGGATTTGATTGTAAATGACGAACATGTTAGGGCTGACAACGGTCATTTGCGAACGGACACGAAAAATTGCCGAAACAGGAGTTCTGGGCCGATGGATTGTTCGAGAGATACGGGTTGCCGCACGCTGGTGGTGGACGATGAAAGAGGCATACGGAAAATGGCGACCGGTATGTTGAACAATGCCGGATATGAATGCAAAACCGCGGCTTGCAGTGAGGAGGCATTGTCGTATATGAATTCTCAGGGATTCGATGTGGTGATTACGGATATCGTTATGCCGGGAATTGACGGCATCGAATTGACAACCCTGCTGAGAAAGGAATTCGATGTCGGTATTCTGGTCATGACCGGATACGCCCGAAATTACTCGTTCGACACAATTATCGGTGCAGGAGCAAATGACTTTATTGAAAAACCGTTTCGGCGCAACGAGTTGATTATCAGGACCAAGCGCATCATTGACGAGCGCGCCGTCCGCAAAGACCGAAACCGTGCCCGGAAGGCGCTGGTGGATTCGGAACACCGACTGAGAGCGTTGTCGATTCGATTGAAAGAAACGGAAGAGAACCTCAGAAAGGATCTGTCCAGGGAGCTGCATGACCGGGTAGGGCAAAAATTAACGGCCCTGAACATCAATTTGAACCTGTTGTATGATTTTCTGCCGCCGGAGACGGAAAAAGGCAGCGCGGTGTTGGAAGATTCGATAGGTCTGGTGGAAGAAACCACGGATCACATTCGGGATGTCATGTCCCGGCTCAGGCCTGTCGGGCTCGATGATTACGGGATCGTTTCCGCGATCGATGTGTATGGAAAGACATTTTCCGCCAGAACGGGAACGGCGTTTGCGCTTCATGACGAACTGGGCGGCATGCGGCTTGCCCCCTCGATAGAGACGGAGTTGTTTCGAATCGCTCAGGAAGCCATGACCAATATCGCCAAGCATGCCGGTGCCGGTCGAGTGGATGTTTTCTTTTATCGTTTGGAGAATGAAATAAAACTGGTGATTTCAGATAATGGAATTGGATTTGAGCTGCCGTTGTCTGATTCGGCGGAGGCCGTTTTTAAAAAAACGGGATGGGGACTTATATCCATGAAAGAAAGGGCCCATTCAATCGACGCGACATTCGACATTTTTTCAAAGCCCGGCAAGGGAACATCGGTAGAAATCACGGTTCCGAGATCGGCCACTAACCGTATTTGCAGTGGAGATGCCGGCTTGCCGAATCCTGAATAAAGCGGCATATGGCTCGAGTCGATGTTCCCGCTTTCGCCGTTCGGCGCTTTTTTCCTGAACGTGAACGGTTTGTCGAATATCTTTGACACGAATTTCATTTTCATCCATATAAGGAATGAAAATCAGGGCCGGTAAAACGGCGGCAGGCCTGATGCGAAGCAATACCAAAGAGCAGGCAGGGGCCTGTCCGCAAAAATGCTGATCCATTTATGCGTGACGTATGAAAGACATGGATTTTTCAGGAATTGCAAAGCGGGCTTCAATGGCGCTGCCGGCTCTTGGACGTTTTACGAATTGGAGGAAGCAAAGGTGGTTGAACTCTTACGCGCGGCGGCTGTTCTGATCGCCGCCGTAATTATGGGCAATTGGTTTTTGTCCGAGGCAAGAAGGAGCCGGCGGGAAGGAAAACCCTGGTATGCGGTTTATCTAACCGTACCGGGCGTTATCGTTCTTCTTATAATCGTGTTGGTGCCCATCTTGATGAGGGTTATGCATTCTTAAAAAAAAGCGGTCCTGCGGGGCCGGGAGTTGTGGGAGATGAATTCAAGACCTGAGGATTTCGCCTTTAACGGCGATATGGAAGAGGAAACGGAAAGTTTTGCCGAACTGCTCGACGCATATGGCGGAGGAGCAGATCGGGTTCTGCAGGTCGGCGATAAAGTTCGGGGTAAAATTATTTCGATCGGAAAAGAGAACATTTTTGTCGATACCCGCTCGAAGATCGACGGAATTGTGGAAACCGAAGAGCTGCTGGACGAAAACGGCCGTCTTCCCTATCAAAAGGGTGACGAGATCGAATTGTATGTCATGGCTGTTGAAGAAGCGGAAATCAAACTTTCAAAGGCCGTATCCGGCATCGGCGGATTGAATCTTTTGCGGGAGGCCTATCACGGAAGCATGCCGGTCGAGGGGAAGGTGACGGAACCCTGCAAAGGCGGATTCGTCGTCGAAATCCTGAAAAGAAGGGCATTTTGCCCCATCAGCCAGATCGATGCGAAATACGTCGATAAGCCCGATGACTATGTCGGCGAGCGTTATCCGTTTTTAATCACGCAACTGGAGGAAAACGGCAGAAACATCGTTTTATCCCGGCGCAAAATTCTGGAAGCGGAACGCAAAAAAGCAAGGGAGGAATTCTTCGAGCACCTGGAAAAGGGCGCCGTTCTTCACGGAAAGGTTTCAAACGTGATGCCTTACGGCGCTTTTATCGAATTGATTCCGGGTGTGGAGGGAATGGCCCATATTTCCGAACTAAGCTGGTCGAAAACACAAAAAACGGAAGACCTGCTAAAAAAAGGGGAAGAAGTAACCGTCAAGGTTCTTGATATTTTGGATGATCCAAAAGGCCCCAGAATCTCACTGTCACTCAAGCAATTGACGCGTGACCCATGGGAGAGTGCCCCGACCCGATTCAAGCCGGGGGATAAGCTTGTGGGAACCGTTACCCGGTGCGCACCCTTCGGGGCCTTCGTTGAACTTGCGCCCGGTGTGGAGGGGCTGGTCCATCTGAGTGAAATGAGCTATTTAAAACGGGTGAGAAAAGCTGAAGATGTCGTGCGACCGGGGGAAAACGTTTCCGTGCTGATTAAAGATATCGATGAGAAGCAGCGCCGTATCTCCTTAAGCATCAAGGATGCCGAAGGGGATCCGTGGGTCGGCGCCGAAGCCAAATATATTGTTGGAAACACATTTTCCGGCATTCTCGAGAAAAAAGAAACATTCGGGTATTTCGTTCAACTGGAACCCGGCGTAACCGGTCTGATCCCGAAATCGAAACTTTCGGAAGCCGCTTCGGCCCGGACGCTCGAAAACGTGAAGGAAGGGGCTTCCATCACGGTGGTCGTGGAGTCCATCGACACCCGAAACCATAAAATGACCCTCGCCCCGGGAGATCGTCAGGGTGAGCGGGACTGGAAAAAATTTGCCGATGATTCATCGGGCGGCATGGGCTTATTGGGAGAAAAACTTTCCCAGGCCCTTCGATCCGGAAAATGACAACCCAAACCGCCCGCTGTCTCGAAGCCGGTTTTGCCAAACCGCCCTGCTATGGACATGATCGTCGGAAGGTCAAATACCGTTCTTTTCACCGGTAAAAAAAGATCCCGTCACCTCTTCAGAAAAAAGATGAGACGGGAAATGGGTTGGTAAGGCGGGTGAATGTTTTTTAATTCTGCTCGATCAGGCAGGAATCGAATACCCCTGTTTCGTGGGTTCGTTATCGATGCTTCGACCGGTCTTTCCCGAAGCGGCTGTGGTGAAATTTAAAAAACTCGGATTTTATCCGGCTGAATTTTTCAGGGCCGACGATCTTTCGAATCTCGACGATGAACTGAAATATTTCCCTCCCCAATGCCTGCTTCGCTTTTTCAAGTTTTTCATAACGGCTTTGTATTGCCGATTTATCGAGCGTTTCTGATTCCAGAAGCGTTTCGAGTTCAAACCGATGGGATTCCAATTCGCCTTTGAGCCGAATCAGATTTCTGCGGCTTTCCTGAAATGCCTCATCCAACCGGGATACCTGGGATTCGGATAAATCAAGATCCTTCACCACTTTGGGGTCCTTCCACCATCTTCCGGGAGGCATATCCTGTGCCCCGGCGGAGTAGGGGATCGATACGAATATCAACAGCAACATCGGCATGATCCATTTTTTCGGCATGTTATACCTCCTTTATCGATATGACTCATTAGTGCCCATCCGGAAATGGCTGATTCACTCCATTTCTTCGTTGACCGGAAAATGTTAATCCTCAAAATGCGTAAGGCGGTAACCCTTCCAGAGGTTTCGATTGTCGCGATTAACCGAACGTGGGCGCTTCCGGGCCTGACCGCGCGATATGGGGTATACCGGCAGATGGATATTTGGAGACGGGGTTTTCACTCCTGGCCGGTACGAGAAATTCCAGATAGTAATCCTCGATATTGTCCTTGAATACCGGAATCAGCCCGGCTCCAACAGGAAAAGGATTTTCCGAAAGCTGCGCAACTTCCCGCATGAACATTTCGTCCTCCCATCCGTAAACGCCGGCCGTATGCATACCGTCGATATCCGTGACCGGCGCATCGGGCATCGCCCAAATGCCGACCAGCGCCACCAGGAGAATTGAAACCGCCATTGCGGACATCGACCGCCACCGAATGGATCTGCCGGCAAACGGCTCGAGGCTCGGCCGGGTCTTCGGCGGTGGACAGAGCCGGCGGGCCGTTTCTCCCAAGTTGCTGATATCCCTTTCCATTTCTACTTTTTGATTCCGACAGACGGGGCATTTAGAAAGGTGTCGCCGCACGTCGTCGGAAAGACGGGTCTCATCGGTGATTGCCCATAATATTTGATCTTCGTCAAGATGCTTTTTTGTTTTCATGGTCAGGATTCCATACTGCAAAAACGTTTCAAGTCCTTGTCTTTTCTGATTTTGGCAAGAGCTCGGTACAAGCTTGTTTTAATGGTGCTCTCGCTTTTTGACAATGTCCGGGCAATTTCATTAAGGCCGAGTTGATCGATAAACCTGAGCAGGAACACTTCTTTTTCCAGCTTGGACAGCCGGTCTAAAGATACGGAAAATTGATGCCAGAACTCTTTATTGATTGTATCCTTCAAGGGATCCTGGAGTGCAGACTCAAAAATTTCACGGCTGTTGTCGCCGGTTTCGTCATTCTCGGAAAAAAAAGAGATCAAAGATCGCAGCTTTTTCTTTCGATAATAATCCCTGGTTTTATTGACGGCGATTCGATACAGCCACGCCTTGAAATGTTCTATCTTTTTCAGTCCGCCGATATGTTTGAACGCCTGGAGAAAAACGTCCTGGGTGATATCTTCAGCATCCATTTGCGATCTGATCCTGAAAAATACCATTCTGAATATGTCCCGGTGAAACATGTCCATCAGTCGTTCAAATGCCTCTCTGCTCCCCTCGATGGCTTCCAGGATCAGTACTTCCATTTTCAGGGCCGGGTCTTTCACCGGGTCATATACTCTCAACCGGGCCATGGCGTTCATTACCGTTTCCATTAGGATTATCAGCGCACACCACTAAAGCAGGTCCGTTCATCTCCGATGTGTTAACGTAGACGAAACCGTTTCATCTTTTGTTTACAAATTATTTGCGCCTGATTTCAAGTATTGAATGAAAATGGGGTTCATGACAGAGCTGTTTTGTCACTTTCCCGGCAATGATATCCCCTTGCCGCTCTGCGGTTGATATGAAAGGAAAAGTTGAATTAAGAGTTGAAAACAATTGAAATTTGTTTTAAATAATCTCCATTTGCATGCCGCAAATTCGAGCATCATTTTTTGAATGCCTCGCCAGAGCAAGACCGACTCGAAAAATTAGGAGATCACATCAGGGCAAGCCGCGAATGGATGAGAAAAACACGTCATCTTGACGATTATAAGCCTGTGTAAGAGGTCTGCGATGCCGGATCGGTATTGGAGGCTTTGCAGGATGGCTTGCAGAAGCTGCTTATCATATAAAAAAGGTCAAAATCATGAAACAGAGCCCCTTAAAGAGTAAAAATGAACTTGCTGTCGATGTATTTTCGGTTTCATCGGTAATCGCGAAAACTCAGAAAAAAAACGGCGAAATCCCCTGGGCCGAAGGAGAAAAGACGGACCCCTGGGATCATGTTGAAGCGGCCATGGGGTTGACGATCGGCGGACATTACGAAGCCTCCAGGCAGGCCTTTTTCTGGCTCAGGGACAATCAACTTTCGGACGGGAGCTGGTATGCGTCCTATCGCAATGGAGAGCCGGATGATAGAACCCATGACACGAACATGAGTTCATATATCGCTGTTGGTTTGCTTCATTATTTTCTCGTTACCGGTGACTGGCCCTTTATCAGGGAAATGTGGGACACGCTCGAAAGGGGGATCACTTTCGCCCTGAGTCTTCAGACACCGGAAGGTGAAATCTATTGGGCCAAAAATCCGACCGGACGGACAGACCCGATAGCCCTGTTGACGGGCTCGAGCTCCGTATATATGAGTGTGAAGTGCGCCCTGGTTCTGTCCGGCCTGCTCGGCTATCAACGGCCGCAATGGCGTACAGCCCTTCACAAACTTGGAGATGCCATTCGGCACAAGCCTCATCTTTTCAATATGACCAAGTCGAGGTTCTCCATGGATTGGTTTTATCCCATACTGGCGGGCGCCGTCACAGGTGCGGAAGCCCAGCGCAGGATCAAAAAGTACTGGCGGAAGTTTGTCTTCGAGGACCAGGGGGTGCGGTGTGTGTCGGATCAGCCGTGGGTTACCGTTGCGGAAACCTCTGAATTGTGCCTGGCGTTGTCAGCCATGGGAAACACCAATCTTGCCGGAATTGTATTCAACTGGATACAGAACCGCACCTTTGACGACAATTCGTTCTGGTGCGGTTTCACCTGTCCGGACATCACGGTCTGGCCTGAGGATAAAATGACATGGACCAATGCCGTGGTGCTGATGGCGGCGGATGCATTGTATGAGCTTACGCCCGGGGGCAAGCTGTTCAACCACCGCTTCTGGGAGACGTCCATATTTTCCCGATTTTTATAAAACGGCTGATTCATGTGGGTATAAAACTGAATTGGTGCATCGATTACCATCCAATAGAGAAATGGAGAAATCCGGCCATTTCCGGATGGAGACCAGTGGAAACATAGACGAAGGTTAAAGCACAGTTGAGAAGAGATCATCGGCCATATTTCATCAAGAAAGCCCGTATAGGCTTTGAAAGATTATTTGTGCGGCACTTTTTAAAGCCCCACTTCGAGTACCTGGGTGAGCACTACACGTTCGTTCGACCGTGGCATGTGCGTGTATTCGGTGCACCTATCGAGCTTGGCGCGTATTCCAATGTCATCGGTGCCGCTGAAAGCAAAGTGAAGCTTTCCGTCTGGTCGGAAGACCGGAAAAAGGGCGGCATAAAAGTCGGCGATTACTGTTTGATCTGCCCCGGCGTCCGAATCAGCTCGGCCTATCGGATCATCATCGGAGACAATTGCATGTTCGCCAACGGCGCCTTTGTGACGGATGCGGACTGGCACGGCATTTACAACCGTGTTTCCATTGGAAGGACCGAACCGATCACCATTGAAAACAATGTCTGGATCGGCGACAGCGCCATTGTCTGCAAGGGAGTGACCATTGGTGAAAACAGCATTGTCGGCGCCGGTTCCGTCGTGACCGGCGATGTGCCTCCGAATACCATCGCGGCCGGAAATCCCGCCAGAATCGTTCGCCAACTCGATCCTGATGAAAAAATTACCACCCGGGAACAATGGCTTCCGGATATTTTCCGATTAGCCAGGGGGATTGACCGTGTGGAGCGGGTTAAATATCGTCATAATACGTTGCTTCATTATTTGCGGTATCTGGTAAGACCCAAGTACGGCGATTAGGGTGGCCGTCCAGAAGCGGCATCTTTTGGCCCGGAGCGGCGTTTCCGCCTTTATGCAGGTGATGGATTATGGGGATGCGGGGTCCGTGGAGGGTGGCTTTGTTCTTACGTTTTTCGGGCTGCCGCCAGGTGGCCGGCGAACAGCATGCCGCCCATTGCGGCGATTCCCGCACTGATGATGAAAAGCGGTGCGGACCCCACCCATTCATAAAGATAGCCGTTCAATAAGAATCCCACCATTAATCCAAGGCCATAGGTAACGGCATTATTCACCGCCTGGGCCATTGTTTTTGCTTCTTCCGGGGCGATTCGATCCATATACAGAATGCCGGCCATGTGGAACGTGCCGTATGTCACTGCATGCAGCATTTGTGCTAAAACAATGAGCACGGGGGATGTCACCACAAAGAGAATGCTCCATCTCAGGGCTGCAACGATAAATGAGAAGACAAGCACCTTTTCAAGTGAAAACCGGTTGAAGAGTTTTTTCGATGCCATCATGGCCTGGATTTCAGCGATCGATGCGATGGCCCATACCGAACCGATAAACAGGTTCGAAAAACCCAGATGCTCCAGGTGAATGGAAAAGAAGCCGTAATAAGCGCCATGGCTGACCAGCATTAAAAAAGCGGAGGACAAAAATATAACGATGGGTTTGTGAAGAAAGAGGCGCGGTTTCGGTACGGAAGGCCCGGTCGTCCCCCGATCGGTAAACGGCAGTTTCAGCGAAAAAAACGCCTGCATGATCGATCCGATCAAAACCATGATCAGGATTAGCCGAATGGAAAATCGATCGGTAAGATTGCCCGTGAGCATAACGATGATAATGAAGCTCAGTGACCCCCAGGCCCGGACGGTGCCGTAGCTTCTCTTTTCCTTTCCCAGAACATCCATAGTCAGCGCCTCGAGAAAGGATATAATCGGCGCATAGAACATTCCGTAGACCAGGGAAATGAGCAGCATCCGGTAAAAGTCCGTGGTTTGGAGAAAAAAAGACCAGGTAAGGGCTGCGATAAAGCAGCATCCGATATAGATCGGTTTTCTCAGTTGATAACGATCCGCCAGAGCGCCGAACACCACCGGAAATACCACGGTTGAAACGGACCGCACCGAGGAAAGTGTGCCGATTTCAGAACCGGAAAGACCGATATGAAGGCAATACAGGTTGAAATAGGGCAGATAAACTCCCATAATTCCGAAGTGCAGAAAATATTGCTGTGCAATGGACCACGGATATGAGGATCGGTTTTTTTTCATGGTTCTTCCAGATAGAAGATTTGCGGGGAAAAAACAATACTGCTTTTACAACCCGTCTCCCGTGTGGCGGCTGATTTTTGAGGCACAAATCGCCGTGATGAACACATGAGCCTGCACTGTCGGGATTCACAGCCGCATGCATCATGTGAGAAGTTTGCTTTACAACCTTCCGGGTTAATGATAATTTGAAAACTTTCAACGCCTTGAATCGGTGCGGCGGGGTGTGATTCGGCCCGAAAGAAAAGGGCGCCGTTTGAATGTGCCGATTCAATCCCGGTTTCCTCGATTCGCCGATATATTTTTTTTAAGGCGTTTTCGAGTGAAAAACAAAGCCTGTCGCGTATTGGCTGTTCCTCTTTAAAATAGGAGCCCGCTTATGGATTATATCAAAATCAGATTCAAAAAAGGTTTCGATCAGCAGGGATCCATGCAGAGCAGAGCGTTCGATGACATGTTCCGGGCGATGAATCCTCTGTTTTCGCTTTCGGATCGCTCGTTAAAACCGCAGATCGATGTTTTTGAAACCCAGAAAGAAATTTATGTTCTGGTGGAGATTGCCGGTGTCGACCCCGAAGATCTTGACGTTGAAATCAGCCGAAAGACCATAAAAATCGCCGGACGTCGTCGGCAGATGCAGTTTTCCGAAAAGGGAGCGTTCCGTCTGGCCGAAGTGCAATACGGACCTTTCGAGCGTGCGTTTATCCTTCCATGTGCAATCGATACGGATCGCGTGTCGGCGTCCTATACAAACGGCATGCTCCACATCCGGCTCGAGAAGATTCGAAGCAATCAAACCTTCACGATCCCCATATCCGACGGATGAAATAAGACGAACGCCAACGACTACCGATTAATCTGCAAGGGGGTAATCACATGACGGAAAATAAACCACCCAAGGAGCCCGTTGCCGAAAAGCTGCCTGAAAGCCTGTCCATATTGCCGCTGTTCGATGCGGCGCTGTTCCCCAAAATGGTATTGCCGCTGATGGTCATGCAGGCGGATTCCGTGTCATTGGTGGATGAAGCCATGTCCAGAGATCGGATCATCGGATTGATTGTTTCCAAGTCGACCGAACACAAAGACATCCCCCCCGTCGACAAACTCCATCGTGTGGGAACGGCCGCTCTGATTCTTAAAATGGCAAAAACCGAGGACAACAAAGCCCAGCTTCTGATCCAGGGATTGAGCCGCTTTCGAGTCGTTGGCTTTGTAAATGACCGCTCCTATCTTCAGGCCCGGGTAAGCTATTTCGGTGACACGGGGGAAACCGACAAAGAAACCGAGGCCCTGATGTTCAACTTGTTGGGCCTGTTTGAACGGATTGTCCAGCTTTCACCCGGTCTTCCCCCTGAAATGGTCGCCATGGCGAAATCCATACAGGAACCCGGCGTCCTGGCGGACATGGTGGCTTCCGTGATCAATTCCACCCAGGAGGAAAAGCAGCAGGTGCTGGAAGCGTCCGATGTCAAGGAACGACTAAAAAAGGTGACGCTTTTGATCAATCACCAATTGGAAATCCTTGAACTCGGCAACAAGATTCAGAATCAGGTAAAGGGGGATATGGAAAAAACCCAGCGGGACTACTTTCTGCGTCAGCAGCTGAAGGCCATCAAAGAGGAGCTGGGAGAAAAAGACGAGACCAGTGTCCGGGTGGAGGAGTACCGCGCCAAAATCGCCGAAAAGGATCTGCCTGAAGACGCCCGCAAGGAAGCCGAAAGGGAATTGGACCGCCTGTCGAACATGCACCCCTCATCCGCTGAATATACGGTCGCACTGACTTACCTGGACTGGATGATTTCTTTACCCTGGAATGACAGTACACAGGACAACCTGGACATCAACACGGCAAGAAAAATTTTGGATCAGGATCACTTCGGGCTTGAAAAACCGAAAAAAAGAGTGATCGAATATCTTGCCGTACGCAAACTCAAGCCGGAATCGAAAGGTCCCATTCTGTGCTTTGTGGGACCGCCGGGAACCGGCAAAACCTCGCTGGGAAGATCCGTGGCACGGGCCATGGGCCGCCGGTTTTATCGCCTGTCACTCGGCGGCGTAAGGGATGAGGCTGAAATCCGCGGGCATCGTCGGACCTATGTGGGGGCCCTGCCTGGAAGGATTATTCGGGGGATTCGCCGCTGCGAGTCCAACAATCCGGTTTTCATGCTCGACGAAATCGATAAGGTCGGCAGCGACTTCAGAGGAGACCCCTCATCCGCGCTTCTCGAGGTCCTGGACCCGGAACAGAATTTCTCGTTTTCCGACCATTACCTGGATGTGCCTTTCGATCTTTCCAAAGTGATGTTTATCACCACGGCCAACATCCTGGATACCATTCCACCGGCGCTGCGTGACCGTATGGAAGTTCTCAGCCTGCCGGGGTATACCCGAGACGAGAAGATAAAAATCGCAAACCGCTATTTGATTCCCCGTCAGCGTGAGGCCCACGGCATCAATGCAAAGCAGATCAATTTCACTGCCGGTGCTATACGAACCATTATTTCAGGGTATACGCGCGAAGCCGGGCTGCGGAATCTGGAGCGGGAAATCGCATCCATATGCAGGGGGGTTGCCGCGAAAATCGCTTCGGGCGAATCCAAGTCGGAAAAAATCACCATCGACAACGTATCGGATTATATAGGGCCGGTTCGGATTGTGATGGAAGCCGCCGATAGAACCGATACCCCCGGTGTAGCGATGGGTTTGGCATGGACCCAGACCGGCGGTGAGCTGCTCTTTATCGAAGCCACATCCATGAAGGGGAAAAAAGGACTGACGCTCACGGGTCAACTGGGGGATGTCATGAAAGAATCCGCCATGGCGGCACTGAGCTTTATTCGATCGAAGGCCGATGAACTGGGCGTCGACGAAAATTTTTTCGAGGAGCATGATATTCACATCCATGTACCGGCCGGGGCCATTCCAAAAGACGGGCCGTCTGCCGGTGTTACCATGCTCACGGCGCTGGCATCGTTGTTGACCCATAAAAAAATTAAGAAGAACCTGGCAATGACGGGAGAAATTACCCTGCGCGGCCAAGTTTTGCCGGTAGGCGGCATCAAGGAAAAGGTTCTCGCCGCACATCGCGCCGGAATAAAAACCGTAATTTTGCCGAAGTGGAATGAAAAGGACATGGTGGATGTCCCTGAAAAGATAAAAAAAGAAGTGAAATTTCATTTTGAAGATAAAATGATGAATGTTTTGAAAATCGCCTTGGGATAGAGTCGGTGCAGTGGGATAAATTGTGAATAGAAGGGGACTATTAATGGCTGCTGCCGGTTGTTCTCGTTGTCTATGCGGATCACGAGCCATGTTGATGATCCTGCTCTTTTGTTTCGGCGCGGGTTGCGCACGGACGCCGGATCCCCCGATAACGCGGGTTCCGGTCAAATCGAAGCCGTACAAGGTCATGGGGAAGTGCTATCATCCGATAGACGATTCAAGAGGTTTTCGGGAAAAAGGAATTGCCTCATGGTATGGTGCGGATTTTCACGGGCGAAAAACATCCAATGGTGAAACCTACGACATGTATGCGATGACGGCGGCACACAAAATTCTCCCGTTGGGAACAGTGGTTCGCGTGAAAAATCTTCGCAACGGACATCAAGCCGAAGTTCGGATCAATGACAGGGGACCGTTTGTCCGGGGGCGGGTTATCGATCTGTCTTACGAGGCGGCAAAACAGCTGGATATTGTCGGACCGGGTACGGCGCCTGTCGAAGTCGTCGCCCTTGGAATCCCGTCGCCTTCAACGGCCGGAGCCCCTCAGTATGTTCCAACCGATTATTACACCGGAAATTTTGCCATACAAATCGGTGCCTTCACCATTCGCGAAAATGCCGAAAAACTCAAATCAGAATTAGCCAGGCATTATCGGGATGTTCGCATTATTCCGTTTGACGATGGAAATCGTGTTTTTTACCGGGTTCGTTTGGGCGGCTGCCGGACACTTTCTATGGCCCGAAAATATGAACAGGAAATGATCAGCCGGGGCTTCGAAGGTGTTTTTGTCGTTTCGGAATAATCGTCGCGACCCATCGCATGTTCAATTTTCCAAGCCGGATGCAGCATGGATGTGATTACCCTGACCGGAATATTGGAGCGCATTACGTATTATGATGAAGAAAGCCGGTTTTTGATCGCCCGGCTGCGGGCGGATGAAACGGAAAAACCGGTTACCATTATGGGGTATATGGCGGGCGTCCATCCGGGGGAAAGTCTAAAAATTTCGGGGAAATGGGCAACCCACCCAAAGTACGGCCGGCAATTTAAGGTTTCCGGATACGAAGTGGTTTTGCCGGCAACCCTTGCCGGTATTAAACGTTACCTTGCCTCGGGCATGATCGAGGGCATCGGCGCTAAAACCGCCGAGCGCTTGATCCGGCATTTCGCTGAAAAAGCGCTCGAAGTGATTGACCAAACGCCGGAAAGACTCACCGAGGTCGAAGGGATCGGGCAAAAAACAGCCAACCGGATTGCCGAAGCGTGGCAATCCCACCATGAGATCCGGGTGCTTATGGATTTTCTCCAGCAGTGCGGTGTCGATCTCTCCCAGACCCCAAAACTCATCACGTTTTACGGGGCCGGTGCGCTGGACGCGATTCGCAAATCGCCCTATCGCATATCGGCGGACATACCGGACGTCGATTTTTTTACGATGGATATGATCGCCAAAGCGTTGGGGTATGATGATTTCTGCCATGAACGGATAGCGGCCGCTATTGACTACGTAGTGGGGCGGTTTGTCTCCGAAGGCCATACGTATATGCCCGAATCCCTGCTCAAAACGAAGTTGAAGCGTCAATTTCAAATGGATGCCGGTCCGGTCGAAGACGCGCTTGCGGCGATGGTCGGAAAAAATCAATTAATCACAGAGCCTGAACCGGATCCCGCGGATGAACGCCGAATATACACGCCGGTTCTTCATGAAGCCGAAATCGGTATTGCGCGGCGGATCAATGCCTTGTTGTCCGTTCCTGTGGCCGGACAGGAGGTGAACCCTCGACGGATAGCTGATGAGATGGTGGAAAAAATAGCGGTTCGTCCGTCCGCGGAACAGCTTGCCGTTCTCGAAGGAATTCTCGCCCACCGATTTGCCGTGATCACCGGAGGCCCGGGCACGGGAAAAACCACGCTCATTCGGGCGGTAACGGCGATGTTCGACGCACTGGGCAAACGGGTGCTGCTTAGTGCGCCCACAGGCCGAGCCGCACGGCGCCTTTCCGAGGTGACCGGCCGAAATGCTGAAACCATTCACAAAATGCTGCGCTACAATCCCGCTGTCTGTGTGTTCGAAAAAAACCGGGATGATCCCCTTGACGCGGATGCCATCGTTGTCGATGAAGCTTCCATGGTCGACACGGTTTTGATGTTCAATCTGGTCAATGCCGTTTCCCCGTATGCACGGCTGATCCTGGTCGGCGATGTTTTTCAGCTTCCTTCCATCGGCCCTGGAAATGTGCTCTCGGATTTGATTCGGAGTACAAAGATCACGACGTTTGAATTGACGAAAATTCACAGACAAGCCCATCGAAGCCCGATCGTTCTGGCGGCCCACAAAATTCGGCGGGGTGAAATGCCCGACATCGGTCGGCAGGCGTATGCGGATTCCGATTTCCTGTTTATCGAACAGGAGCGTCCGGAGGCCGTGGTTGAGTTGATCATCGATCTGGTGACCCGTGTTTTGCCGGAGCGTATGGAAAGAGGCCGTATCCAGGATGTCCAGGTGATCACTCCCATGCATAAAGGAACGGTCGGCACACTGAGCTTGAACCGCATCCTTCAAAAGGCCGTAAATCCGGCATCGAATGAAAACCGGATCCCGCTGACGCGATTTCGGGTCAATGACAAGGTAATGCATTTGAAAAACAATTACCAAAAGGAGGTGTTTAACGGTGATATCGGACTTGTCTGCGGTGTTGAAGAGCAAACGGGGAAAATTCGTGTAAACTATGAGGACCGGATCGTTGATTATGCCGCCGAAGAAACGGATGAACTGGCTTTAGCCTATGCCATTACGGTTCATAAATCCCAGGGATCCGAATACCCGGCGGTCGTTATTCCACTGTTGACTCAGCATTATATCATGCTTCAGAGAAATCTGTTGTATACGGCGGTCACGCGGGGCCGTGATGCAACGATTGTCATCGGCACTCCCAGGGCGCTGCAATCTGCGATAAGCAATGATCGGCCGCGGCAGCGGCTTACGGGGTTGGCGGAAAGGCTTGCGGTCGGTGCGTCATGAATCGGATTCCGATTCCGTATCGGGTTTTGCCGGTGCGGGCACTTTAAAAAAGGGAATTCCCTCCTGTTTTAAAACGGTTTCCTCTTCCTTTGAACTCGTTCCTCTTATATTCCGCGGTTCTGCTGCTCCATAATGAATTTTGAGGGCTTCCTTGGCAAAATCGGTTCCCACATTATCGAAGTTTTTTTCCACGTACTCGGAAACCTGGTGCACCAACTCCAGCATGGCTTTCCGTTCATCCATAGCGTATTTCGGTGCAGCGGATCCGCATTTTATGGCGAACGTCGACGGAATTTTTCTGACATTTGTATCATCGCAAACAGGGCACGAAACCAAGCCTTTTTTATGCTGATCCTCAAATGCTGCGCCGTCTTCGAACCAGCCTTCGAATAAGTGTCCATTGGAACATGCCAGATCATAGGCTATCATGCCTGCTCCCATTCCGTTTGTAATCCTTCCCTGCCGAAGGAAAGAAAGTATTGACAGACTTGTATCTTACAAAATATGAGATATATCTTGTTTCAGATTTCGTCAACTCTTAAATGCAGAGGCACCGGCTTTCATTTGTGTTCAACCTTTTCGCCTTTTTTTGAAAAGACACCGAAGCCGTCAATGCGGCAAAACAGGCGAAAACGTGCCTTCGGCCAAAAGGCGCCGAATAGTGGGGCACGATGTGACCCGTCAACCCAATCGGCTGCTGGCAGCTCATTCAAGGAAGTGTTTACATGAAAAAAATTGTAGTTATTTTATTTTGTTTGTGGATGTCTCAAACATCCTGTTGGGCGGAACTGAGGTATGTGAAAGAAGTCATGTCGATCACCATGAGAACCGGGGCGGGCATCAAACATAAAATCATCACGATGCTTGAATCGGGTGAACAGGTGAATGTTTTAGAAAAAGGGGATGGATGGACCCGGATACGAACCGGCGACGGCCGGGAGGGATGGGTGCTGGCCCGATATTTAACGACCGACAAACCGGTACGTCCGGTCCTCGATGCCCTGAACCGGGAGCACGAAAAGCTTTTGAAAAAATTCGAGCGGGTATCTGCAGAAAACACCGCCTTAAAGCAGGAAGTTCAGGCACTTCGAGACGAGCTGGCGGAGAAAGATGCGTCTTTTAAAGCGGTGGATACCGAATATCAGACGCTTAAATCCGAATCCACGGATTTCATCACGGTAAAATCGGACTACGAATCAGCCCAAAAGGAGCTTGCGAAGATCAGGGAGAGATCCCAACAGCTCGAAGCCGGCATGATCAAGCTTCAGAACAGCCAGTTGATCAAGGGCATCTCCATTGGGGCGGGTATACTGATTCTGGGGATTCTCATCGGACTTAAATTCAAGCGGCAACGTCGAAAGTCCTCGCTGCTTTCGTGACCACGGTTGAAAGGTCCATGATATCTGCGGCAGGGTGCGGACAGCTGCAGGAAAGCGTGGTGCACCATCATGAGGTATGAAACCGATTTTCTTATTATCGGCAGCGGCGTAGCCGGTCTGATGCTGGCCCTTAAAGTGGCCGATTTCGGGCGGGTTGCCATAATAACCAAAAAAGAAGTCATGGAAAGCAACTCGTCCCAGGCACAGGGGGGTATCGCTTCCGTATTCAGCGAGGTGGACAGCTTCGACCTTCATATACAGGACACGCTTGCGGCGGGCGATAATCTGTGCGACCGGGAAGTCGTCGAGATGGTCGTGAAGAATGGACCGGACAGGATTCGCGAGCTTATCGATTTAGGCGTCCAGTTCAATATCGACGAACGAGCAGGCGAAATGTCGGATAAGCCGAACCTGGAACTCGGACGGGAGGGCGGTCACAGTCAGAAACGAATCGTTCACGCCCAGGATATGACCGGTCGTGAGATCGAAACCGTTCTGGTCAGTCACGTAAAAAAGCACCCCAATATCGACATTCTGGAGTATCATATCGCCATCGATCTCGTTACCTGCTCCACCCGTTTGAAAAGAGGGCTGATCACCACCACCCACGAGGATTTTTGTTGTGGGGCTTATGTTCTTAACCGAAAAACAAACGAGGTCCATACCTTTTCCGCTAAAATAACCGTACTCGCCACGGGAGGGGCCGGAAAGGTGTACTTGTATACCAGCAATCCGGATATCGCCACAGGTGACGGCATTGCCATGGGATACAGGGCGGGGGCGACCATAGCGAATCTCGAGTTCGTCCAGTTTCACCCCACCTGCCTTTACCATCCGGAAGCCAAAAATTTCCTGATTTCAGAAGCCGTGCGGGGTGAAGGGGGAATTTTAAAAGATGCGGCAGGCCGCGCTTTTATGGAAAATTATGATCCATTGAAAGATTTGGCATGCCGGGACGTGGTGTCCAGGGCCATCGATACGGAATTGAAAAAGTCCGGGGACGATTCTGTTTTTCTGGATATTTCGCATAAGGATCACGATTTCATTGTTAAACGTTTTCCCAACATTTATCAAAGATGCCTCGAGTTCGGCATCGACATGACCCGAGAACCCATTCCGGTCGTTCCGGCGGCACATTACATGTGCGGCGGCGTAGTCACGGACATATGCGGGCGGACCGATATTTTCCGGCTTTATGCCATCGGTGAAACGGCCTGTACCGGTCTTCATGGAGCGAATCGGCTGGCCAGCAATTCCCTGATCGAAGCATTGGTATACGCTCATACCGCATCACAGCAGGCGGTGAAGGATCTCGAAAATATGGACGTCAGGTCCACTCCCGAGCCCCCGGCCTGGGACGAGGTGGGGACCACCGACAGTGATGAACTGATCATGCTGTCTCAGAACTGGGATGAAATCAGGAGATTTATGTGGAATTACGTGGGCATTGTCAGATCGGACAAACGGTTGGCCAGGGCCAAAAGCAGAATAGACAATATCCAGAGTGAAATCAAAGAATATTACTGGAATTTCAAGATCAGCGCCGATTTGGTGGAACTTCGCAACATCGCAACAGTGGCGGAATTGATTATCCAATGCGCTATGCATCGCAAAGAGAGCCGCGGCCTTCATTTCAATATCGGCTACCCCCACCGGGATGACAGCCGCTGGCAAAAAGATACGGTGATCAGGAGATCGTTTGTCGGATAATCAAACGCCGAAACAAACATTGACAATTCCGATTCGTGTATTACATTGCGGACAAATTTCCACAGGAGGTTCTTGCCGAATAGGTTGTCACGATTTTTATAATAAACCGGAGAAAATCACGCGAAGAAGTTTAGTTTAATGGCTACAAAAAGGTGTTATTACGACATACTCGGCCTTTCCCGCCAGTCATCCGATGCCGAGCTTAAGTCGGCCTACCGGAAACTGGCGCTTAAGTATCATCCGGATCGAAATCCGGGAGACAGGGATGCGGAAGATAAATTCAAGGAAGCGGCAGAGGCTTACGAGGTGCTCAGGGATCCCCGGAAGCGGCAGATATACGATCAGTACGGGCACCAAGGTCTTGAAGGAAACGGATTTTCAGGATTTGGCGGATTTGAGGATATCTTTTCCAGCTTCGGCGATATCTTTGAGGATTTCTTTGGATTCGGCGGGCGGCAGCGGTCGAGACGAAGCCGGGTTCAACGCGGAAACGATCTGCGCTACGACCTTGAAATGAGCTTTATGGACGCGGCATTCGGTTCGGAGACGGAGATCGAGCTGGAAAAGCCGGAAACATGCACCGTATGCGGCGGAAACGGTTGCGAACCCGGTACCGGACCGGAAACCTGCAGCCAATGCGGTGGAAGAGGGCAGGTTACCCGAACCCAGGGTTTTTTCTCGGTGAGTACCACATGTCCGGCCTGCGGAGGCCTCGGACAGACCATCCCCCATCCCTGTGGGGAGTGCCGCGGGCGGGGCCAAATACTGGCAAATAAAAAAGTGATGCTTAAAATACCGGCCGGGGTAGACAACGGATCACGGCTCCGGCTCACCGGCGAGGGCGAAGCCGGTGCTTACGGCGGTCCCCCGGGAGATTTGTATGTATTTATTAGGGTCAAGCCGCATGATTTCTTCATGCGCAAAGACACCGACGTTATCTGTACGATCCCCGTTTCCTTTGTTCAGGCGACATTGGGCGACAAAATCACCGTCCCTACGCTGACCGATGAAAAAGAACTGGTGATCCCGAAGGGAACCCAACCGGGAACGTTATTGCGCTTTCGTGGAGAAGGCATCCCATCGCTGAGGACCCGTCAGCGAGGTGACCAGATCATACAGATCGACATCAAAACGCCGACAAATTTGAATAAAAAACAGGAGGCGCTGCTCAAGGAATTCGCCAAAATAGAGGACGGAAAGATTTCGAGCAAATTAAAAGGCATTCTAAAGGGGGTCAACTCTAAAGCCGCAAACTAATGTAGTGCCTGCCATCCTTGAATACAACATCAGGAAGTTGCCATGTATGAATTGAAAGTCACAACGCATTTTGCCGCCGCCCACCAGCTGAAAATGGTCGCCAAAAAGTGTGAAAATCTGCACGGTCACAATTGGCGGATCGAAATATGCGTCCGGGGTGAAAAACTCAATGATGCCGGTGTCCTGATCGATTTCGGTATTCTCAAAGACCACATCGCCGACGTGATCCAACGCCTGGATCATTGTTTTCTAAACGAATCGGGCTTTTTTCCAAGCAATACGCCTCCGTCTTCCGAGAATATCGCCGCTTACATCGCCCGGGAGGTGGATGCGGCCATTGCCGAACCCGGTGTCCGGGTTTCGCGCGTCACCGCCTGGGAATCCGAAGATGCCTCTGCCACATATATTCCCTGATCCATAAACCATGTGCGAATCTCAGTGCTCATCCAGAAATGGCTGATTCACTCCGTTTCTTCGTTGGCCGGAAAATTTTACTTCTCAAAATACGTGACGTATTCCTGCGGTTAAAACTTCCATGCCGACTTGAACTGAAGCGAATGGTCTCATTTTCGGATGGACATTCATTAAGGCATTAAGAATTATTCCATTTCAGTCCGGTGTTTTTCCGGCAGCCAAGAGATCGTCTTTCGTGAGAACGGCGCAGGCATCGACATGCTGCTGAATGTGCTCCAAACCGCCCTCCTGCCGATCGACCAGGATGACGGCCTTTACGACAACCAGCCCTTCGGACCTTGCCCGTTCTATGGCTTGAATGGTCGATCCGCCGGTAGTGGCCACATCGTCTAATATGACGACCCTGTTGCCGGGCCCCACGTCACCTTCGACCCATTTGATGATGCCGTGGTCTTTTTGCGTTTTCCGGATCGAAAAGGCATTAATCGGAGAGCCCTTCAATTCGGAGGCGAAGGCGACGGCGACGGCGATGGGATCCGCGCCGAACGTCAATCCGCCGAGCCCATGGATGTGCAGCGGCTCGACCATTTCGAAGATGATATGCCCGATCAAGAACATGCCCCGGGGATTGAGCGTTGTGGGCTTGCAATTCACGTAAAATCGGCTCATGGCTCCCGACACCAGTTTGAATACCGGTTCCGAACTGAATTGGAACGATTTCTCGGCCATCAGCGTGATGAGTTCCTGTCTCATGGAATGCCTTTTCAACATGTTGTTGATTTTCAACAGGTGATTGGTTATGAAAAAAAGCCTCCACTGAATTGGAAGAAGCCTGTTGTCGGGTTCAGCGGAGGCTTGGGGTGAAGGAAAACCGGAAACGGCACTCCTTGAACACCAAAGCCTAAATAACAAGTATAACCATACCGGTCAATCCCAAAACCTGCTTGACGCAGGACAATCCCATAAGATAGGAAACACGCAGTGCATTTTTTAACCTCATCACACCGAATAAACAGCCTGCGCTGCGGACAAAAAAATAACATGCGGAAAATGGGTGCAATTAAGCAGCCGCAGACGATCGAAAGGGTAATTGCAAAACACAACCGCCTGGAATGGATAACGGCATGGACATGATCCGACAACCGGAAAGAATGAAACATACACCGCCTTTGATCCGGCTGTTTCACGTGTGCAAGCGATTCGAAAAGAAGAACGCGCTGGTGGATGTCACACTGGATATCCTCAAAAATGAATTCGTGTTTATCTGCGGCCCCAGCGGCGCCGGCAAATCGACGCTCCTGAAACTGCTGTTCCTCGGCGAACCGGTTTCAGAAGGCCAGATTATTGTAGACGGTATCAATCTTTCCAGAATACCGCGAAAGAAAATCCCGTATCTTCGCCGCGATTTCGGCATCATTTTTCAGGATTTCAAACTGATTCCTACAAAAACCGTGTTTGAAAACGTGGCGCTGGTTCTGGAGGCCAAAGGAAAATCCGGCAAGACGGCCCAGAAAAAGGTCAAGAGTGTGCTGAGGTTCGTCGATATGGAGAAGAAACAGCATGCCTACCCCCCGACCCTCTCCGGGGGCGAGCAGCAGCGGGTTGCCGTTGCCAGGGCGGTGGCGGGGGATCCCAAAATTATACTGGCGGACGAACCCACGGGCAGTTTGGATACGGCTTCGGCCGATGTCATCATCACATTGTTAAGGCGGTTTCATTCCCGCGGAGCCACCGTGATTACGGCTACTCACGATGAAAGCCTGGTGGAGAAAATCGGCGGCAGAATTCTGCGCCTCGAAAACGGCCGGATCGGGTCTGCGGATGACGTTTCTATGAGTGTGGCGACATGACAACCTATTTCTCCAGGGCCGTAAAGGATATTCTGAAAAACGGCTACTTGAATGCAGTTGCGGTGGTTACCATCGCCTTGTCCGTGCTCATTGTGAGTTCGTTCGGACTTTTGGTGTTGAATGCAAACGACCTGATTGCGGCATGGAAAAAAGGAATCCGGATCATGGCCTATTTGGATTCAGGCATCTCCAATCAGGCGCTCGTGGAGTTGGAAAGCCGCATTCGGGAGCTTCGGGGCGTTCAGGACGTCGATTTTATTTCGAAAGAGGCGGCGCTCGAGTTTATGAAAGAACAGATGAAAGGGCAGGATGCGCTGCTTGAAAATATCGATGATAATCCATTGCCGGATGCCTTCGAGATCAGCCTGTCGGCGGAATTATCGCGTGTGAGTGACATCGAAATATTGGCCGATCGAATCGGGCGCATTTCCTCGGTGGCCGATGTGGAATTCGGAAGGCTTTGGTTGAGACGGTTTGCAAACATCTTCAGTCTTTTCCGGATGGCCGCATTCGGTATCGGCATGCTCTTTTTCGGTGCATCGGTATTCATAATCGGCAATACCATACGTCTGGTCCTGTATTCACGGCAAGAAGAGATCGAAATCATGCGGTATATCGGCGCGACCGAAAGGTTTATCAAAACCCCGTTCTATATCGAAGGTGTTATCCTGGGGGCATTGGGCGGTTGTATCGGTATGGCCGCGGCATTTATCGGGTATACGATCGTGTCTTCCAACATGGCTCACGGAATTGCCTCTGAAATATTCAGTGTTCGGTTTTACCCGCTGAATATATCGATGGGTATTTTATTCTGCAGCATACTTGTGGGGTGGCTGGGATGCTTTTTGTCACTCAAACAATTTTTAAAAGAATACTGATAATTTCGGGCACGGCCTTGGCCGTAATGCTTGCCGGTTCCGCCGCTGCCGAATTTCCGGTGGTCGGCGTGGTGAGCGTGGATTACTTGAATTTTCGGCCGGAGCCCGCCATGAATACATCACCGATCACTTCTCTTAGAAAGGGGGAGCGCCTGATTGTTCTTCAGATCAGGAACGGATGGATCAAGGCGGTCTGGCAGGGCCGAATGGGATACGTCCGGAATATGGAAGGATTTGTCAAACTGTTGAAACCGCCCGGAGAAAAAGACGCATCCCTTATCACCAGCCTGGAAAGCGAGGCTGAAGGTCTCGGTGAGCATATTGAAGAGGGGGAATCCAGGGTTGCAGAATTGAACAAGAAAGAAATCACGATTATAAACGGACTGAACGAAATCGACCTGGTGCTGAATTCGGTCCGAAAAAAGATATCGCATCTCGAAGTGCTTTTAATGGACATTGAAGCCCAAATTTGGGAAACCGCCGGTGCTTTGAAAAAGACCCGGAAGGACATTGCCGTTTACAAAACATACGCCGGCCGGCGTATCGTGGCGCTGTATAAGCTTCATAAACTGGGGGGAATGCCGCATGTGCTGACATCGGCGGATTCCATGTATACCTTGTTCAAGCGAAAAACGATCTTCGAGCGAATCCTGCAGCGGGACCAGGCGGTACTCGCAGGATATGCGCGGGATGTACAACACTTGCACCAGCTGTTGAATCGCAGGAAAGAGCAGCAAAAGACAAAAAAGGTGTTAAATGAAGAACTCGATGACCAGCTTCGCATCATGGTGCGGGAGAAGGAAAAGCGTGAAAAGCTGCTTGTCCATATTCGAAAAGAAAAGCGGCTCGAGCTTGCGGTGATCGAATCCTTGAGACTGGCGGCCGCTTCTCTCGACAAACAAATTCTAAACTATACCAGGTTGCCTGAACCCGAGGATTTGCCGGACGCGAAATCATTTGTTGCGTCAAAGGGGTTGATAAAATTGCCGGTCAGGGGTAAAGTCATTTCATTTTTCGGACCTTACACCGATCCGAAATACAACATTGAAAATTTCAGAAACGGCATAGACATTCAAACGGAAAGAGGTGAACCTGTTAGGGCCGTATGCGGCGGGAAAGTGCTTTATGCCGATTGGTTCAAAGGCTACGGGAATATGATGATCATCGACCATGGTGATCATTACTATTCCGTGTATGCCAATATGGAGGAAATGTTCAAGACGATCGGATCCATCGTTACGACCGGAGAGGTGATTGCCACCGCGGGTGATTCCGGATCACTGACAGGCCCCAAGCTGTACTTTGAAATACGTCATCATGGTAAAGCGATGGATCCGTTGAAATGGATTAAAGGGGGCTGAACGCAGCCGTTCGATGAAAGAAGGGGTGCTTTAAATGAAAAAAGCAAAACAACACTTGCGGTTATGGGTACTGCTTGCCATTGCCGTATTTTTCTGGACAATGGGAACCGGACTCTCCGCCGGAAACGAAGAGACATACAAGGGACTGAAATTACTAAGCGACGTCATTGAAATCGTCGAACAGCGATATGTGGATGACGTGGACCCGAAAACCCTTATTGAAAACGCTGTTCAAGGGATGGTTCACGGATTGGACCCGCATTCATCTTTGCTGCCGCCGGATGAACTGAAAGAACTCCAGATGGATACCCAAGGGGAATTCACGGGAATCGGCATCAGTATCGCAATGAAGGATGGTTTTGTAACGGTGGTTTCCCCGATCCAGGGGACCCCGGCTTACCGTGCGGGAATAAAGGCCGGTGACAGAATCATAAAAGCAGACGGCGAGTCGACCCGCGATTTACGAGAAGCCGTAAAAAAAATGAGGGGTCCGAAAGGAACCACGGTGCTCATTACGGTGATTCGGGAATCGGAGCCTGAACCCATCGAATTCGAACTGGTCAGGGACGTTATTCCCATTGAAAGCGTTAAATACGCTGCTTTAAAATCCGGCTACGGATATGTATGGATCACCAACTTTCAGGAAAACACCACGCGTGATTTAAAAGCCGCTCTGGAAGAACTTGAAAACGGGGATACGCCGCTTAAAGGACTTGTCCTGGATTTGCGTGACAACCCGGGCGGATTGCTGAATCAGGCCATCAGTGTGGCGGACCTGTTCCTTGGAAACGGAACAATTCTGACCGTAAAAGGACGTGATGATAAAAATGAAAGTCATTACAGAGCACACAATGATCCGACCGATAGGGAGTATCCCATCGTTGTATTGATAAACGGCGGGAGCGCCAGCGCCTCGGAAATCGTTGCAGGCGCATTCCAGGACCATAAACGGGCGCTGCTGCTTGGAACGACGTCCTTTGGAAAAGGCTCGGTTCAATCCGTGGAGCACCTGCGGGAGGGTTACGGCCTGAAATTGACCATTGCCCGTTATTACACGCCCAGCGGGAGATCCATACAGGCAAAAGGCATCGAACCGGATATCGAGTTGACATATCTCCCGCTCGATGCACGTGCTGAAAATGAATCGGGGAATGAACGGCTTACCGAAAAAGACCTGCTGAACCATCTGGATGCCGAGTCCGGAGTGCCAAGGGAAGGCTCCGGGGAGGCTGAACAGGGTAAAACGGGACAGGATGCCCCATCGTCAGGTGAAATGGAGCATCCCGGACTCCGGGGCGGCGGATCACGGTTTGACGGCCTCGAACCGGAAAACCTTGAAAAGGACAACCAGATCATGCGCGCATTGGAAATATTGATCAGTCATAACATCTTCAAAGGCCTTACCGGATAAAATGTGCTAAATGGCAAAAAAAAGAAGAACGACTCAATCAACGAAATCAAAAAAAAAAGCGTCAAAAAAAAAATCGGGACTAAAACAAAACCTGATCAAAATTGTATGGGGCATGGCCGTTTTGATCCTGTTGGTTTCGGCTGCGGCTGTTATCGCCCATTATCTGCTGTATCGGATGCCATTGGAGAAAAAAGAACCGCCGGTACAAGCCCTTTCGTCTAAAAAGAAATCTTCTGCAACACAGCCGCCCGACAGCCGGCCGGCGGCTGTCGTGCCGACCTACGAAATTTTTGCGGAGAACACCCCTTATCCACCCCCGCCGCCTGCAACGAAAAAGCGCGTTGTGGAACAAAAGCCGATTTCCGGAAAACCGTTGCCCAAAGTGGCGATCATTATCGATGATCTGGGATATGATGCGGGGCTCGCCAAAAAGTTTATTCGGCTGGATAGCGGGCTGACCGTTTCCATTCTGCCGTATGGTCCGTTTAATCAAGAAATCCTGAAGCTTGCAAAAGAGACCGGATCCGAAACGATGCTCCATCTGCCGATGGAACCGCGCGAGTATCCACGAATCAAGCCGGGACCCGGCGCATTGTACTCGACCATGTCACCGGATGCGCTGATCGCGCAACTGGAGGCCGATCTCGATTCCGTGCCCGGTGCCAAAGGAGTAAACAATCACATGGGGTCCAAGATGACCGCCGATTCCACCCGGATGTACCAGATTTTTTCCATTCTCAAAAAAAAGGGTTTGTTTTTTGTCGACAGTAAGACTGCTCCTGACAGCATCTGCAAACCCTCGGCTCGAATGTTCCAGGTGCCGTTTGCTCAGCGGGATGTTTTTATCGATCACATTCAGGAAAGAGAATTCATCCAAAATCAGATACACCTGCTGATGCGTATCGCCGAAAACCGCGGTTCGGCTGTCGGAATCGCTCATCCCCATGAAATAACGTACGAGGTGATGAAAGTGATGCTGCCGGAGCTGAGGAAAAGGACGAATATCGTACCCGTATCACACCTCGTGGAAAAGCCGACGTGATATAATATTTTTCTCGAAAGAGGATTGGAGGACAAGCAATGAGCGTAAGAGAAGGGAAGAGGGGATATGATGCCATTTATCGGGAGTATACCGAAAAACGAGAAAAGATAAAGCAGATGGGCGGTGAGAAAGCCGTCAAAAAGCAGCACGCGTCATCCAAGCTCACGGCAAGGGAAAGGCTGGATTACCTTTTCGATGATGGAACATTTACCGAAATCGGCCTTTTCGTGGCACACCGCACCACGGCTTTCGGCTTGGACAAAAAGGAGATTCCCGCGGAGGGTGTCGTCGTGGGATTCGGCAAAATCGATGGTCGCCGTGCCATGGCGGCGGCGGAAGATTTCACGTCCATGGCGGGGACATTCGGTGAAAACCACGGTCGAAAGTTTTCAGAAGCGATTACGATGGCCAAAGAAAAGGGGGTGCCCTTTATCGGATTAAATGACTCCGGCGGCGCCCGGCTTCAGGAAGGAATGGACACCCTTCAGGCTTATGCATGGCTGTTCAACAGCCAGATCCAGGCATCCGGCATTATTCCTCAGATCGCGGTCATCATGGGGCCCTGTCTCGGCGGGCAGGCTTACCACCCCATTATGCAGGACTTTATCATTCAGTGCCGGAAAACCGGCTTCATGGGAATCGCCGGGCCGGCGTTTGTAAAGACCCAGCTGGGTGAGGATATCACCTTGGAGGCCCTTTGCGGGGCTCACGCGCACGCTGTCATCAGCGGGCAGACCCATCTCGTTGCCGAAGACGACCGGGATGCACTGGACAAGGTCAAGAAGCTGCTGAGTTTTCTGCCGTCCAACAACACGGAGAAGCCAAAACGTATGGAAACGGGGGACAGTCCGGAACGATCCGAAAGCGAACTGGACACCCTTATACCCGAAATCGCTTCCGAACCCTTCGATGTTCGGGAGGTGATTGTCCGGATCGTCGATAACGGCGACTTTTTCGAGCTGTTCAGCCAATTCGGCAGAAGCGTGGTGATCGGGTTCGCCCGTTTCGCCGGCCGTTCGGTCGGGATCGTCGCCAACCAGCCCAACTGGATCAGCGGCGTAATCGACTGCGATGCATCCGACAAAGTGGCGAGGTTCGTCAGGTTTTGCGATCTTTTCAATATTCCCCTGGTCAATCTCCATGACACGCCCGGTTTTTTAATCGGTTCCACTGAAGAGCATCGCGGCATTTTACGGCACGGCGCGAAAATGCTCTATTCCTACATCGATGCCACCGTTCCGAAGATTTCGATAATCTTGAGAAAATCGTTTGCAGGCGCCTATCTGGCCATGTGCTGCAAGGATACGGGTGCCGATTTCCTTTTTGCCTGGCCGAATGCGAAAGTGTCCATCGTTGGAGCGCAGACGGCTGCCAGCATTATTTTTGCCAGGGAAATTAAAAACGCTGAAGATTCGGAAAAAATAAAAGACGAGCGGATCGAGCAGTATCGCCGGGAATATGAAAATCCCTATGAGGGAGCAAAACGGGGGTATATCGATGATGTGATCATGCCGAGGGACACGCGGAAATACATCAACCGTTCCCTTGATTTTCTCGAAAATAAAACAGTGGCCCGGATTCCGAGAAAGTACTCCAATATCAATCTGTAATCGTGGCCGTTACCGTCCGGTTTTACCGCCAAAGAAGCGCCGTGCCGTAATGCCTTTTACGGCATTCGGTAGTGCCCATCAGATATGGCTGATTCATCGAATTTTCTTATCTTCGGATAGGCATTAGATAAACAGCGGTTTTTGCCTCGGCTCTTTTTTTCGCTTTTCGATCAGGTCGCAGACAGCATCGATTTCTTCGAATCCGGCGCTTAATGGATTTCCCTGGAGACTGTCCATAAAGACCGCATCGCTTTGAGGGATTTTTGCAATAACGTCTTCCACCGGAATGTGCTTGGCCATGGCCGCTTCGACCGCCTGAGAGGATTTGTTCAGCATAACATGAAACTCGCAGCCGGCGGCTTCAGCCATATCCCTCATTTTTTTTGCCAGCATGAAGGATTCAAAAGAGGGATCGACGATCCCCAGGATCAGATCGCATTCACCGTCGACACGCCGACCGAAATGCTCAACACCGGCTTCCGT
The DNA here is from genome assembly GCA_046483495.1 of Desulfobacterales bacterium. GTDB lineage: Bacteria > Desulfobacterota > Desulfobacteria > Desulfobacterales > UBA5616 > CAYLRU01. The sequence goes on along the minus strand of JAWODC010000021.1, from coordinate 18,708 downwards.
ATCCACGATTACGATCTCATTATCCTTTACATCGAGTTTCGAAAGTACGGATTTCGATAATATCCCCATGGGGCAGGCGCACCCCTCGCCGTGTGCATGTATTTTGCCGACCACCATCAGATAAACGCCGTTCGTACGTGAAAGGCATTCTTCGGGAATGGCATCGATGGCGGTGTTGTTTCTGAAGAGGCCGTTGCTTGCCGTGCCCATCCAGTTTTGTTTGAAATGTTTTTTCCCGCCGAAATGATCCATGAGATGAACCGGGGAAGAAACCCCGAGCAGCCGCTGCAGTCCGTAGTTGGATTCATCGGCATCCACCAGCAAAACCCGGTATCCTCGGTTTGCCAGGGCTCTGGCGATTAACGTGGATATGGTGCTTTTTCCGCTGCCGCCTTTACCGCTGATAATTATTTTCATCGACTATCCCTCCGGCATTTTCATATCGAATTACTGAATAACAGCTTCCATGGGAAAACACAGCCGTTTCCAAACATGGCTCAAATAAACTAATTTAATAACGAATTTTTATAAAATCAAGGTGGAGATGCACGGTTCATTCGCAAAATCGGTCCGCTTATAGGCTCTTGAAAAATTCCACAATGATGGTAGTGTGTGGTTTCTTTGTGTGCCCACATGTTCTCATTTCCAATGAAAGGTCTCCTGATGAACAACGCAACACCGCTCCAACTGCAGCAGCAGATTAAAAAAGTCTCGGGCATGGCGTTTTACAAAAAAAAGCTCGAAGATGGAAACATTCGCCCGGAAGATATGCTTACCCTGGACGATTTTGACAAGATTCCGTTTACAACGCCTGCCGAACTGTTCGATGAGCTGAAGAAACCGCCGGAAAACTGTTCTCTTTTTCCTGAAGGGGTGACCCGAATCAATTTTTCACCTTCCGGAAGCGAATTGTATCCGGTTTACCACACCAAAAACGATTTGGATTTGATGCACCGGGTCTGCGGCAGGAGTTTGGCCGATGCCGGTGTTACGAAGCGGGATATCTGTGCCGTAACCTTCGGGTATCATCTATTCGTTGCAGGGCTTTTTTACCAGTCTCAACTCGAAGCCTATGGTGCAAAGGTCATGCCGCTCGGACCGGGAGAGTCGGAGCGGGCCGTAAAATTGATCAATGAGTGGGGGGTAACCGTTTTGATTTCAAATCCCACCTTCGCCATGAAACTTGCCGCAATGGGGGTTCCCACGGTTAACATTCTTTTTGTGGGCGGAGAGCCGTTCACTTCGGTCAAGGGATATTCCCAAAAGGTTCGGGAAGCATTTGGAAGAGACATTGCCATTATCGATTCCTACAGCATGGCGGCATGCCTTCCGATTGCCAGAAGCTGCCGATATGAAGCCGGACTTCATATCATGGACGAATTCGTATATGCGGAAGTCATCGATCCGGTTTCCGGCGAGCGCCTGCCGTTCGGAAAGAAAGGGGAACTGGTGCTGACGCACCTCGCAAAAGACGCCGCTCCCCTGCTGCGATACCGCACCGGTGATCTGACCATCCTGGAAAAAGGCAAATGCGGCTGCGGCAGGGAATACACGCTTCCCAAAAGCATTATCGGCAGAACCGATGAGATGTTGAAAATAAAGGGTGTGAAGTTTTGGCCGTCCCAGGTGGGCACCGTTCTTCGCGCATTTACCGGAGCGACGGGCAATTACAGGGTCGTGGTAGAAGAAGAAAACGGTGTTGACGTGCTTTCATTGGTAATTGAAACGGCAAGGCCTCTGGATCCCGGCATTGAAGAGCTTTCAAAGCGCCTTAAACAGGAAACGCTTCTGGCGTTCAATCGGATCACCACCACCGAGCACCTTGAACAGGGCGCGCCGGTAATCGACCGTCGTAAAGGACGGAAATTCTAAGGAACTGCATATGGCCGACATCCGATTCATTCGCACCGCCTATAATTACGCTGATTTTTCAACGAGTGTTTCTCCGGCTATCGAACTCGCCCTGGAATGCAGACAAGCACCGGACACAGTGGTCTTGAATATCTTCGATGGAGACAGTTTTACCGTCGGATATTTCGATGATCCGGTAAAAAGCATGGATCTCGATTTCTGCAGGCGGGAGAATATCATTGTCCGCAGACGACAGAATGGAGGCGGTGCGGTGCTCGGTGCTCATGGGTGCGCATTTTTGGTGTTTTACCTGGATACCGATCATGAACGGGCGCCGATGAAAACCATTCGGGACGCCTTTGGTCTGACGCTGCCCCGACTGTCGCATTCGATCAGGGATTTGTTCGGCGTCGATGCCGTTCACCGTCCTTTGAACGATGTGGAGGTGGCCGGCAGAAAAATTGTCGCTTCATCCGCCAGAATGGAGAAAAAAATTCTCACCATCCGGTGCATGATCAATGTTTGTCCGACGGACCGCGGGGTAATGGACAGAGCCATCAGGGTGGCGCCTGAGAAAATAAAAGACAAAAAAATCAAGGGGGTCGGCCGGCGCTTCACCTGCCTGAATGAAGAACTGGGGCGAAATGTTACGGAAAAGGAGCTGTTGGACCTTACGCAGAGCACGGTCCACGGCCTTTTCGGCCCATCGCTTACCCTTGTTCCATCCGCAGTTTCAGCCGTCGAAAACGCCTATTCCGAAGCGTATCAAAAGCGCTATACCTCCGATGATTGGTTCTTCGCCAATTCCGAAATTCGCCGTTTTAAAAAAATACCCAGGGGTTCTATAAAAAAGGAGGGGCGTCATAAAGCGCTCGCCGGCCTGATCCGATTTACGCTGCTCATAAAGGATAACACGGTTTGTGACATCATCATTACGGGGGATTTTCATCCGGCCCCGAATACGGTTCTTACAGAAATGGAAAACGCCATTCGGCACATGAAGTGTGATTCCCATCTCATCGCGAGAGCCGTAACGGATATATTCAACCGAGACGATGTTGAAATCACCGGGACCACTCCCGCTGATTTCATCAGTGCCTTCGAGAAAGCCCTGAAATAAAAAGTATCACGAAACGGGCATTCTTCTTGTAAATTGTAAATCCATCCAATTAATGAATTTAATTTTTTTGTTTAAAACAATAAAAAAATATATTGACAAACGCCCACTATGTGAACTAAAGAAATGAATAAAGAAACTTTTTGTTCATTTGTTCACCATCCTCGAACCCGGTTCGATCAAACGTCCAAGCCGATGAAAAATAAACAGTATTCACTGGAACAGATCTACGAATCCGCGTTCTCCGTATTTGCGAAGTTCGGATATAAAAAAACATCCATGCGGGATATCGCCGGTGAACTCGGAATGACCCAGGGCAATATTTATTTATATGTCAAAAATAAAAGAGACCTTTACGAAAAATCGGTTCTTCATGCCATTTTCAAATTCGAAAAATACATGGTGGATGCCCTTCAGCGGGAAAACGATGTCGTTATGCAAATAATTGCCATGTCAGAAGCCGGTTTCGAATATATCGCAAAAGACGGCGATTTGAGATCGATACTGATCAACGACAGGGACCTGCTGCTTCGGCCCCAGGAGGAAAGCTTTTCAGCTGAAAATCTTCAGCAGTACATGCAGGTCCATGAGTTTGGAAAAACCATGCTCATCCGGAGTCTGAAAAAGGGAATCAGTGAGAAACGGTTCAGGGAGTTCAATGTCGACTATATTTCCGAACTGCTTGCCCAGATCTACATGATGTTCATCAAACGGATTTTTTTTATGCCGGAAATGATCTCCGTGCGGGAAATGACCAAAGAGATCGTAAACCTGGTGCTCTACGGGATCGTCAATAAAAGCTCGGAAAATCATCTCAACATTACCTATAAAGGATATGGGGAGATTTAGTACACGTGCTCACCTTATACAAGAAAAAACGAAGAAAAAAGGAGGGAAGACATGCCGGATATTTTTACCGAGGAATGGTACGATGCGATGCTCGCATTAGCCAACAGCCGCGATGACCTGTCGTCTAAAGTTCCCAAAGGGGAATGGAAGGTCGCCATCGAGATCGAGGGAGACGGCAAGTCACCGTATATACCTAAGGGAGACCACAAATACTTTTTCGTGCACATGGTGGACGGAAAGATTGTCGAACTGAAGCCCACGAAGGAAAAGATTCCCGGAAAAGGCTTGAACTACAGGATATCGGGTCCTGCCGAGGTGTTCGAAAGTATGGCGGCGGGCCTCATGGACCCCATTGAAAAAGGTCTTGACGGAACGCTGACCATCCGTGGCGACATGCGGCTTTTAATGCAGAATGCCGATTTGGCAAACATCATTTTTGACGTGTATAAGTCCAGTGATCTGACCGACTGGCCTAAGGGAAAACCGCCTTACGACAATTGAGTACCGAATGAGAAGCCTGCGTGGACAATCGGCGACGTTTTCTTGCCATGCGGTGTTTTTTCTTTTTAGCGTAAATAATTCCAATATGGTTTATTAAAAAAAGGGAGGCTTTCTTATGGAAAAAGAAACCTATGATGCCATTATTGTGGGAGCCGGTCATAACGGCATGGCGCTTTCTATTTATCTCGGAAAGAGTGGATGGCGTGTGCTGGTTCTGGAAAGAAGATTGGAGGAAGGCGGCGGGCTCTGCACGGAACATTACACCCGGCCCGGCTTTTTGCACAACCTCCACAGCAACTACCATACATTCGTGGGATTGTGCCCCGTATATGACGATCTGGGCCTGGTGGGGGAACCCGACGGCGTAAAGTATGCATTTCCGCCGGTGCAGATGGGGTCCATATTCGAAGACGGCACCGCCATGACCATTCACTCGGACATGAGCAAAACCCACGCATCCATGAGCCGTTTTTCAAAAAAAGACGCCGACACATTCCAAAGGCTGTACAAAGAAGTCAAAGGTTTCCAGGACCTGATGATCAGTACGCTGATGTATGCACCCCCCATCGATGTCAACGACATCACCAAGGCATTGAGCGTCTGGAAGGTCGAAGATAAAACCGAGTTTTTCCGTGCGCGCCTGAGATCCATGAGCATCAATGACTTTTTGGACAAGCACTTCGAAAATGAGAAGGTAAAAGCAATGCTGGCCTTTCACGCCGCAGTCTGCGGCTACTACACCGATCTGGTTGGACTGGCCATTTCCTTCCCGTTCATGCTGGGAAAAATCGATAATTGGCGGCTGTGCGTCGGCGGCTCCCATCGCCTGGCTCACACTTTATGGCGGCAAATGCGGAGAAACAATGTCACTTTGAGAATGGCGTCTCCGGTAGAAGAAATTATTCTGGATAACGGCCGTGCCGTCGGCGTCCGCACCAGTGACGGGAAAGAATTTTATGCCGATAAGCTGGTGGCGAGCAGCCTGGATCTGGAACAGACATTCGATAAAATGCTCCCCGCGGATGCACTGCCCTCCGACATTAAAACGGACCTGGATGCATACGAATACCAGGACGGGACCCTCTTTTCCGTTCACATGGCGATGCACAAAATACCCACCTATAAAGCGGCGGGCTTCGATCCGGATATCAATAACGCCTGGGTGCTGAACATGGGATACGAGTGCCTGGAGGACTTTAATAATGACTGGAAAGATATTCGAAGCGGAAAAGTCCCGGAGAATCCCAAACTCAATGTAGCCATCAATTCGCTGTTCGATCCCACCGACGCTCCCGAGGGCAAAGCCACCGGTGTCATACGTGCACTGGTTCCTTATGAGGTGGACGGCAAAGGGCCAGGCATATGGGCTTCGAATTTTAAAAATGCGTATTCCAATCGCTGTATTCGCACCATGGAGAAGTACTGCGACAACTTTACGGCAGAAGATATATTACAGGCAAAACCATACACGCCCCTGGATATATCCGAAAAGCTCACCAATATGAAAAAAGGCGACTGGATGGTCGGGCGGATTTGCGAGGACAACCTCATGGGAAACCGCCCCACACCCAAAATGTCCCAATATAAGACCCCCATTGACGGGTTATACCTTTGCGGATCCACGACCCACCCTCACGGGTTTATCACTTTCGGTCCGGGATACAACGCTCTGCAGGTGATTGCGGATGATTACGGACTCGAAAAATGGTGGATCGAAATTTAGGTAAAGGAGGAAAGATAACATGCAGATTAAAAAAGAATATGATGCCATTATCATCGGTGCGGGCAACATGGGACTGACATTGGGAGCCTACCTGCAGCGTTCCGGTATGAAAACCGCGATTTTTGAACGCAGGCACGAAGAGGGCAGCGCCATTTTCACGTCTGAATGCACGGCCCCCGGTTTTATGCACAATCTCCACGCGCAGTATATGGAGTTTATGGACTGGATGCCGATATACTATGACTTTAACCTGGAGCAGTTGGGTGCGCGCTTCATATACCCCCATGCCCAATCCGGCATCGCTTTTTCCGATGGACGTCCCCCCATCGTAATTTACAGCAAGGAGCATGAGGAGAATTTCGATAAGACTTACAAATCCATTGCCGAATATTCAAAGCAGGATGCGGAAACCTTCGTGGACATCACCAAAAAGATCATGATGGTGGAAGATATGTTCGCCATGATGATCTACAGCCCCGCAACGCAGCCCACACCGGAAAATCCGAATCCGGAGATCGAGGCCAGAGAGATGATGTGCCAGCATCTCGGCCTGCCGACATTTATCAACAATATGGCCCCGCCGGATGTCTATGATTACCTGTTCGAAACCGATGAGCTGAAAACGCTGCTCAACAGAATGGCTGTTGAATGGTGCTCACCCCTTGAAAGAGAGGGGGCCGGGCTCAGCGCTCTGACGATTTTCAACCTGTATTTCAACTGGCGGCTGATGGTGGGCGGCACCCATACCCTGGCTCACGGCATGGAGATGGCAGGTGTTAACGAAGGCATGGAGGTGTTTGAAAGCAGCGAGGTGGTCAAAATACTGCTGGACGGGAAAAGGGCGGTCGGCGTTCAGTTAAAGGACGGCACGGAAGTGCACGCCAGAAAACTGGTCGCCTCCAACGCGGATTTAAAAGCCACCCTGCTCAAGATGGTGGGAGAAGAAAACTTGAGCCCGCTGTGGCGAAAAAGGGCAAACGATTTTCAGATCGGTCCGAGCTCCATTCTGGCCTCCACGGCCCTTGCTCTTCATGAGGCCCCGGACTACAAGAGCGCCAAGTGGAACCCCGACATCAACAAGACATTTTACACGGTAGTGGGATTCGATACGAATGCCCAAATACTGGAATACTGCATGGATGCCGTTTATGGAAGAATTCCCAGAATACCCGGCGCCGGAACCTGGGTGAACAGCCTGTGGGATCCGACCTACGCCCCTCCGGGAAAACACAGCCTGACCGGGTGGTTCTTTATGCCGAAAGCCAGCCTGCATACCCGCGAGGAGTGGGAAGAAGTCCGCGCGACTCATAATGACAAGTTCATCCGGCGATTTGAAAAGTGGGCGCCCAATATGACATGGGACAATGTGATCGATCACTACTTCTATACGCCACTGGATCAGGAAGACGAGATGCGGCTTATGGAAGGGGACTTCATGAACGGGGCCATGAAACTTCATCAGCTGGGCCCCAACCGGCCGTTTCCGGAAGCAAATCAATACCGGACCGAAATAGAAGGCCTTTACCTTTGCGGTCCTTACATGCATCCGGGAGGCGGTGCCAGCAGCGCCACCGGATACAACTGCTTCAAGATTGTAGCAGAGGACTTCGGTCTTGAAAAATGCTGGGAGAAGACGGGCCGCGGCTATTAGTCGTGCCCCGATTCAGGTTTTTACTGCAGTTTGCCGGCACAAAAAAACAGGAAGCACGCCGGATGAATACTTCCCCAAGGTTCATCCGGCATGTTCTTTTTCACGGGGAAAGGCAGTAAATTACTCCATCGGGAACAAAGGACCTGGGCAGATGACGGATCATGAAAAAACAATACCTGTTGATTTTGTGAAAGACGAAAAGACAAACGGCCTGGGCATGATGATCGGGCAGTATCTGGAGCAGAATCTCGATGAATTCGACGATAAAGTCAGGCAGGCGCGGCGGCTGAATATCGTTACCTCCGTGGAGGTGGAAAAAGGCATTGCCACCACCATTTCTTTTTCGCCGGATCGCATTGTGATTCAGAACGGCGTCTCGGGCAATGCCCACCTGCATTTAAAAAGTTCCTATATGACCCTTGCGGATGTTCTTTCGGGAAAAATAAATCCTTTCAAGGGGGTGATGTCCGGAGAGATAAAAATCGAAAAGATACCGATGAGCAAGCCCTTAGGCGCCCTTCGGTTGTTGCGGTTTCTGAAAATACCCGAAGAGCTGCTTGTCGAGGGCCGGAAACCTCGCCTGGTGTTGACCCGTGAACGCGCGGCCGCTTTTTTCATCGGGGCGGGTTGCGGTTTTGGCTTGGCTTACCTTTTCGTTATTCTTGGTTGGTTTTAGACGTTGCATGAATATGCTGTTTGCTTTAAAGTCATAAAAAATCCAAAAAGGTTTGTTTATAACAACATACAATCCGATTCTTTCAAATAAAAATGGAATTGTTTTAATCGGTTACGCGGGCAGATGCGTCCAAATATTTTGCATATCGGTCTGATTTATGGTAAAAACGACAAAATTCTTTTTCAATCCGTAAAGGCACGCATGTCATGGGTGAATTATCCATACTAACTCCCTCAGGAACCCGAACATTAACCTGGACACCCGAAAACGAGGCTGAAACCGAAAGGGTAAAACAGTGCTTCAATCAATTTCTCGATGAGGGATATTCCGCTTTTCACATGCAGAACGGGGATGGGGAGGGGAAAAAAATCGTGTCTTTCAATGCGCGTGCCGAAAAGATTATCATGCTTCCGAAAATCGGCGGCGGATAAATCCTGTCTGAAACGGTTGCATATCGAGATGATCCGATGCGAAAGGATGCAATCGTCCTAATGCCTAAGCGAATCAAATAGAAAGGAGCGGATTATGAAAATTCTGAGGGTAAATATGACCGATTTGACGGCAACATTCGAAGATTTGCCGGAAGACTGGAAAATTCTCGGGGGCAGGGGATTGACGGCAAGGATACTGACCAAGGAGGTGCCTCCTGAAACCGATCCTTTAGGGCCCGATGCCAAGTTGATTATTGCTACGGGTCCGCTGGCGGGGACAATGGCGCCGTCCTGCGGCCGGATTTCGGTCGGCGCCAAAAGTCCGTTGACCAACGGCATAAAAGAGGCTAATTCCGGCGGTCCCACCGCTCAGAAACTGGACAAACTCGGGATTCGTGCCGTAATCATCGAAGGCGCCCCTAAGGACGGCAAACTGCATCTGCTCCATTTGTCCAAAAACGGGGCGGTGCTCGAGGATGCCGACGAATATGCCGGCATGAAGAATTATGCCCTCGTGGAAAAGCTTCATGAAAAATACAACCCCAAATCCGCGGTCATATCCATCGGAGTAGTCGGAGAGAGAAAGCTGACAGGGGCTGCCGTCGATCTTACCGATAAAGACGGCCATACCTCCCGTCATGCCGCCCGCGGCGGTGTGGGGGCGGTTTTGGGCGCAAAAGGCATTAAAGCCATTGTCGTGGACGAAAGCGGAACATCGCCTGTTGAACTGGCGGATAAGGAAGCCTTCAGGGCGACGTTAAAGGATTGGGTTCGGTACCTGCCCACCGACCCGATGATTAAAATGTTCAGTGCATACGGCTCTGCATGCTCTTCCGCCATGCTGAGAAGCATCGGCAGCATGCCGGTGTTCAACTACGGCAGTGAACCGCTCGATGTCGAGAAAATCAGCGGCCAGGGCATCGATGCCATCAACAAAGAACGCGGCGGCAAGATGGATGCCTGCATGCCCGGCTGCATCGTGAAATGCTCCGTCGTCTTCCATGACAAGGATGGAAAGTATTTGACGGCCAGTTACGAATATGAAGCGACCGCGCTGCTCGGTACGAATCTGGGCATCAACGACCCGGACGTGGTGGCCCACTACGACCGTATTTGTGATGAACTGGGAATCGACTGTATTGAATGCGGCGCCGCCATGGGGGTTGCAGCGGCAGCGGGTAAGATACAAATGGGCGACCCCGAAGGAGTCTATGGGCTTTTGAACGAGATCGAACAGGGGACGGAATTCGGCAACATCCTGGCAAACGGCGTCGTAGCCACCGCCAAGGCCCTTGGCGTGGACAGAATCCCCGCATTCAAAGGCCAGGCCATACCCGCCCATGACCCCCGGGTGGGCAAAGGAACGGGTGTCACCTATCATACCAGCCCCATGGGGGCCGACCATACGGCCGGGCTTTGCTATGGCGGGGATTTCATGAGCAATGAGGGGGCGGTAGAGAGTTCGCTCAAAGAACAGATCTACAGTGCGGCCAAAGATGCACTGGGATATTGTTATTTCGCCACCCCCGGGGACAAGGTAAAGACCCTCGAATTTCTCAAGAACCTGCTGAATGCCCGATATGGCACTGATCTGGAAATAGAGGACCTGATCAATCTCGGCCGTCAAACCCTAAGGGATGAAGTCGAATTCAACAAAAAATCAGGATTTCATACGCTGAATGAACCGGATCCGGAGTTTGTCAGAACCGAGCCGGTTGCGCCGTTGGGCAATGTGTTCGGTGTCGATCCGGACGAAATGGCCAAAATCTGGGATCAGCTGGATACCATCCAGGTCGTCTGATTTCTGATTCTGAATTGGACATCACTTATCCGGGGAACGAAGCGTCCGAGATGCAGTTCGGTCTTTTCGCTCCCCGGTTTCCCGCCTCCGCCCCGTTCTTGCGGCCGCCCGCTCACTGAAGACGGATCATCGAAGGATTTCATCATATAAACTGCCGGTTTAAACCTTCAATCATAAGGAGAATGCCATGACGCAAAATCAGTTTGATGCCATTGTCATCGGTGCGGGCCCCGGCGGTGCTCCATGCGCCGCGCTTCTGGCCAAAGGCGGATTGAAAACGCTGTTGATCGAACAAAACAACAGGGCCGGCGGCAAGGCCATGACGGTAAACAAAGACGGTTTTACATACGAACTGTGGCCGGTGACCGGCGGCCCCATGTACAACAGCCGGTTCGAGGAAATATTGGCACAGCTGGGGCTTTCATCCGGATTGACCGAACATACCATTCACAATGCCATGTACTATCCGGATAAGAACGGCGTTTACCAGGCGTATGTGTCAAACCGGCCGGAACCGAACACGCCGCCGAATCCGGAAGCCATGATGGCTCAGATGAAGTGGCTTGGAATCGATGAGGAAGGCCTGGAAGCAATCATTCGGTTTGCAACGGAAACCGCTGCATTGACGCCGTACGATATCGATCAGCTCGATGATATCACGTACCACGATTATGTCAGCCGGTACAACCTGCCCACTCCCTTTTATTCCATGCTGGCCATGCAGTCCAATATCGTGTACGTGGTGCCCATCGACCAGGTGGCGGCCTCCGAGTTTATTAAAACCAGCCGGGACATGATGGCCAACAGCGCCGGCTATTACTCCAAGGGCGGATATGGGCGTCTGTTTGAAAGATGCGTGGAAGCATTCGAAAAACTGGGCGGAACGGTCGGCTACCGGACCCGGGCAGAGAAGATCATCGTTGAAAACGGACAGGTCAGGGGCGTGCAATCGAACAATGGAACATTTTCAGCACCCATCGTGGTGAGTAATGCCGGGATACAACCGACGGTGCTCAAGCTCGTCGGCGAAGAGCATTTCGACAGGGGGTATGTAAACCGGGTAAAAGACCTGGTGCCCTCTCTTGCCCTGATGGGAACCCGTTATTACTTGAATAAGCCCTTTTTCAAGGAAGCCTTCAACATCGCCTTTTCGGATGATAGCTATGTCAACACCGAAAGAAGCATGCGGGCCAAAAAGGGCGAGGTGCCGGAGGAGCTTCTCATCTTCAACGTAATGCCTTCGAATTTCGACCCTGAACTGGCGCCTTCGGGAAAACAGTGTGTACTAAGTTCCACCCTGTGCCCGGCTGATCCGGATATGCCCCGGACAGAGGATTGGTGGCGTAAGATAGACGGGATGATGGAACGGATATGGCCGGGATTTTCCGAATGTGTGGAATCGAAGGAAACGTATGGCACACGGCATGTTTCGGATCTTACCAGGGAGCAGGTGCTGCCGAAAATCGGGGGTGAATGTATTGGTTTAGGACAGGTGGTGGGGCAGTGCGGAAAGCATAAACCTGCCGCCGCCGCTCCCATCCGAGGGCTATTCTACGTGGGGTGCGATGCCGGCGGTTACGGCTGCGGAACGCACCAAGCCGTGGATTCCGCATTCAATGTCGCTGATATGGTGGCGTTTTACCACAAGATGCATGGGTAAAAAGCGGGGTTATGGGTGATGGGCTATGGGTGATGGGTCGTGATTTACCTGTTACATTATCTTTTTTCCCCTTTTATTTCTTCAGCCAATATCTCCGGGGGCATGACCACGATAATTTCATCATGCCCCTTTTCGAAATAATTGACATCGCTCGTCCCCCAAGGCGGCAGGCTCATTCGGGGTGTGATGCGGGCCTGTATCCAGAAACCGCGGCATGCCTCCCGGTTGAGGAGGAGGCTCATATTGAGGCTGTTCAGGTTCAACCGATGCAGACACCGCAGAATCCGGGAAAGACCGCTTGAAAAAGATTTCCAGTCCGCTTCCGAGATGTCACCCATGCAGGACATGTCGGTGAAAAGCGCCAGAATTTCGCCGAACATACCCCGGGGACTGAATACGGAAAAAAACGGGATATTGCCTTCTGTGAAAAGATACCGCTCCTGTTTTCGTTTTTCGTAATCGGACAAGTCCCGCCAGTAATTTCGGTTGGATGTGTTCTGGTACGCGACGGAGGCATCCAGGAGGTGCTTGTGAAAATGTGAAGGCTGTCGATTGGCAACCACCTGCAGGTGCGGGTGGTACAATCCGCCGCCCGCACTCATTAAGTAATTCCAGTTAATGGATGCGTGCATCACGGCGGGGTCGCTCTTTTTAACGCGATCGATATAGATGAGGCCCGCACAAAAAGCATTGTAAAGAATATCCGAAGTAAATTGGTCAAGGGCCAGGAAATGGTCGTCCGAAAACAGGGTGACGCCGCAGTAACGGCTGTATGGAAACGCATTCGGCAACACCGTGGCGCCGTTGTGAACAATCCGCCCTTCCGGTGCAACGGCCGACGAAAATTTCGGGGTAAAGGAATCCCTCAATTCCGGACAAAACGGACACGTTTCTTTTGATTTTTCAATCGCAGCATTGTCCAGGGAGGTGTCCGGCAGTTTGTAACGAAACTGCAAAATGCGGGAGGTGCAGTCCGTAAATCGATCCGTCCGGATTTCCAGCGGGATGGTCTTTTCCTTGAATTCATTCATGAAATCAAGCAGCACCGATTCCGAATCTCTTCTTGTAAACAGCGAGTCCATAGATAACCTCCCGAACGCGTGTAAATCGTGAACGGTGAACACCGGCAAACGGTGAACAGTGAGCAGAAAGGTCAGCAAACCTTCCAACCAGCGGGGGCATTTTCCTTTTCAACTTTCCATAACGTTTTTGCACAGGACGGCTTTTTATTCAAGGGTTTTTACCTGCTGTGGATTTTCCTGTTCAGGGTTAAGGCGCTGATTCATGCCTTTTTTCTTGTCCGCCAATCGTTGAATACGTTGACAATTTGCACTCTTTTATATAGATATAAGTATTAAACACTATTGATAGAATCGATTTACAAGAAGAGAAGGCAGGCGGTACAGAATGGATTTGTGGCAGCTTCATGTATTTTGCAGGGTGGTGGAGCAGAAGAGCTTTTCAAAGGCCGGCTCGGCTGTACACTTATCCCAACCCACTGTCAGCAGCCATATAAAAGACCTGGAAGATCACTTCGGTTGTGTTTTGATTGACAGGCTGGGAAAGGAAGCTCTTCCTACAAAAGCCGGCGATCTGCTGTATCGGTATGCACGAAAACTGCTGGCCATGCGCGATGCAACGGAAAGCGCCATGGCCGAATTTCAGGGAAAAATCAAAGGCCGTCTCGCCATTGGCGGCAGCACGATTCCAGGCGGCTATATTCTGCCCCGGTTGATCGGCGAATTCAACGTACATTACCCTGAAGTAACGGTTTCGTTGACGGTGGGTGATACGGAATTCATTATCGCAGAGATCTTATCCGGGGAGCTTGAAATCGGCATCGTGGGTGCAGTTACCGGCAACAAAAAAATTGTGCAGCGGAAATTGTTGGATGATGACATGCACCTGATCATTCCGCCTGAGCATAAATGGGCGAATCGAAAAGCGATTGAACTTCACGATCTGCTCGAAGAGCCGTTTATTGTCCGAGAAAAAGGTTCGGGTACGCTCAAATCCATCAACAACCGGCTGGAAGAAATGAATCTCAGTATGGAAAATCTTAAGATCGCCGCTGAAATGGGGTCCACGACGGCCGTTATTCAGGGAGTAAAACAGCACGTCGGGATTTCCATTATATCGGCGATTGCCATAGCGGACGAATTGAATTCCGGTACCCTGCAGGCATTGAGGGTAAAAGGAATGAACTTAAAACGCAGTTTTTACCTGGCGCACCATAAGCTCCGAAGCCTTTCGCCGCTGGGGGAGGCATTTATGCTGTTTCTTGAAGGAATGAAAACGGAGTCGGTGTGAGCACTACACAATGACGACCCGTTGCACCGTCTTTACAATTTCTTCGGGATCATCCAATATCTGAATAATATCAAGATCCTGAGGACCCACCATTTTCGATGTCAGAAGACTCGATTTGACCCATTCCAGAAGGTTTGTCCAGTAATCGCTTCCCACCAGGATGATGGGAAACGGCTTAATACGCTGTGTTTGAATCAGTGTGACCACTTCGAACAGCTCATCAAGCGTTCCGAAACCGCCGGGCATGGCGATATAAGCGGCTGCATATTTGATAAACATCACCTTTCGAATGAAAAAATATTTAAACTCGAGTTTGATTGTGGAATACGTATTCGGGATCTGCTCGAAAGGCAGGCGGATATTCAATCCTACGGATACACCGCCGGCTTCTGTTGCACCCTTATTAGCGGCTTCCATGACGCCTCCGCCTCCGCCGGTTATCACCGCAAATTTATTTTTGGCAAAAAGTGAGGCGATTTTTTCCGTTTTTTGGTAAATCGGGTCTCCCGGTTGAATTCTTGCAGATCCGAAAATGCTGACGGCCGGCCCCAAATCATGAAGGGTTTCAACCCCGTCGACAAACTCTCCCATGATTTTAAACAACCGCCAGGATTCGCCCAGTTTCAAGTCATCGATCAGAAATTGTTTTTCCATCGGCTATTCCATTTAAAATTAAACATATCAGGAAGTTGAATTTGAGAACATGTGAGTATCAACTACGGTGATGTTTGTCAATTATTTCATTCATGGGGCGTCGGGAACATGACAAGAAGTGTGATATACATCTTGAAACCCTATAAAACATCATATATAGTCAACCGATACACGCTGCAGTGGACCCGAAAACCCGCCCGGCTGAGGTGGACGGCAAACGATCGGGACATCTATCCGACAAGTCTCTTGAGATGGCATAATCCCATCGGTTTTTTCAGCTGTACTTCAAAAAAGTTTTGACATCCGGACATTGTTATGGCTAAATGCCCTGTTTTATTATCAAAAGAAGTTACGATTAAAAATAAACTCGGCCTGCACGCGAGGCCGGCCGCTATGATTGCGAATCTGGCGAAAACCGCAACCTCAAAAGTGTGGATTGAATCGGACGATGGCATGGTGGATGCCACAAGCGTGATCGACATGTTGACGATGTGTTGCGCAGAGGGGGCTCACGTTACGGTAAGGGTTGAAAATCAATCGGACCTGGATATACTGGAATCAATTACAAGATTGGTTGAAGATGACTTTGGAGAATAAAAACAAACCAAAACGAGATCAGCACAGGGAAATGGTGATTACCGGCATCGGCGCTTCCCCGGGGATTTGCATCGGAAAGGCATATCTCGTCGACAGGGAAGGTGTTGACGTCGTTGAAAAGTATTTTATCGAAGAAAAAAAGATCGAACAGGAAAAGAAGCGCTTCCGGATGGCCGTTCGAAGCGCCAGGGATGAACTCAAGGCCATCATCGAGAACACGCCTGAAGAAATACGGCAGCACACCAATATATTTGAAATACATGTAGCGTTGCTGAAAGATAAGATGCTTTATGGCAAAACCCTGGAAACCATCGAAAAAGAGCACGTCAATGCCGAATGGGCGCTCAAGTCGGTAACGGCCGATGTCAGAACGGTATTCCGGAACATGGATGACGATTATTTCAAGGAACGTTCTGCGGATATCGGTCATGTATCCGACAGGATCATGCGAAACTTGACGGGTTCGAACATGGTCAACATCAGGGACATCGACAAGCGGGTTATCCTGGTGGCCCACGATTTGTCGCCGACGGACACCAGCCAGATTCGTTTGGAAAAGATCAAGGGGTTCGTCACGAACCGCGGGGGGAAAGCGTCGCACACAAGCATTATCGCGCGCACGCTTGAAATTCCGGCGGTATTGGGCCTGGACAATGCCACCGATGCCATCCACAATGACGATGTCATCATCGTGGACGGTACCGAGGGAATCGTTATTATCAATCCCAGGGACAGAACCCTGGTCGAATATGAAGAAAAGAAGGGGCGCTACGAAGACCGGAAGGCCACGATTGCCAGGGGCGGCCGTGTAGAGGCCGAAACCGTGGACGGCGTCCGGATGCAGGTCATGGGCAACATCGAGTTGCCCGAGGAGGTGGTATCCGTCATTGACTACGGCGGTGACGGTATCGGTTTGTACCGAACGGAATTCCAATATTTGAGCCGGCCGTATTTTCCTTCCGAGAACGACCTTTTCGATAAGTATAAGGACGTCGTCGAGGTCATCGCTCCGAAACCCGTTACCATTCGAACACTCGACATTAACGGCGACAAGGCGGTGGTGTACACACAGAATGCCCAGGAGGACAACCCTGCCTTAGGCCTTCGCGCGATTCGATACTGCCTAAAGAAGCCGGATGTGTTCAAGACACAGCTGAGGGCGATTTTGCGGGCATCGGCTTTCGGGAAAGTGAGAATTCTGCTGCCGCTGATATCCAATTTCGAAGAGATCATCGAGACCAAACGGATCTTAAACGATGTTTCCGAAGAACTGGACAAGGAGGGGACGGTCTTTGATAAGGACATTCAGGTCGGCATTATGATCGAGGTCCCGTCAGCGGTAATCATGTGTGATATCATGGCCGATGAAGTGGATTTCTTCAGTATCGGAACAAATGACCTGATTCAATATTCCCTGGCCATTGATCGCGGAAACCGGCAGGTGGCGCATCTATACCAGCCGTTTAATCCTGCGGTAATCCGAATGATAAAATTCGTGGCGGATGTCAGCAAGAAAAAGGGGATCAAAACATACATGTGCGGTGAAATGGCAGGCGATCCGCTGGCCATTCCGATTCTTTTGGGCCTCGGCCTGGATGAACTCAGCATGAACCCGCAGTCCATTCCGGCGGCAAAACAGCTGATACGCTTGATCAGTGCGTCCGATGCCCGGCTCTTCATGGAGGATTTGCTGAAACAAAAAACGGCGAAAAAAGTGACGGAACTGTTAACCGACACGTACGGCAGGCTTATTTCGCAAGACATCTACGCCGAGCATCAGCCGGTGCAAGATATTATCAAGGATTGACTTGGCAACAGAAGGCATCAAAATCATTGCCGAAAACCGGAAGGCCCGGCACGATTATTTTATCATCGACCAGGTGGAAGCGGGAATGGCGCTTTCGGGGACGGAGGTGAAATCCTTAAGAGGCGGAAGGGCAAACCTGAAGGATTCCTATGCCAAAATCGAGAAAGGGGAAGTCTTCCTCCACCAGATGCATATCAGCCCGTATCCCTTTGCCTATTATGGAAATCACGACCCGTTGAGGCCGAGAAAGCTTCTGCTGCACAAACGGGAAATCAAGAAATTATACGGAAAGGTCAACGAAAAAGGGCATTCCCTGGTTCCCCTCCGGATCTACTTTAAAAACGGCAAGGTAAAGGTCCTGATCGCCCTGGTCAAAGGAAAGCGGATGTATGACAAGCGGGAATCCATCAAGCAGCGGGACAGCCGCCGTGATCTGGACCGGGTGCGTAAGCAGTATCAGTAAAAAGGAATCATGCGGGCTTGACAAATGGTCATATGTGCTTTAAATTTGTATCAAATTTGTTCTTTAACATCAATTCTCGGGGGGCGAAACGGCTTCGACGGGGATATAGAAACTCAGGTTGCATACCGAGCTTCCTGTCCGCTCGTTAAACGACGGGAAATAAACATAATCGCAGACGATTATAATTACGCTGTAGCCGCTTAAGACGGCTTCCGTCCGGTCGGGGAGATGCCTGCGGCCCCGACATGGGCGTCGACTAGCAGGTCCGCCGGTTCTCATTGCCTGTTGGGGAACCGGTTAAACCAAACAGGATAATCGTTTGAACATCCAGCCTGAAGGAGGTTGAAACGATGAAAATCAAATTTCAGGATAAGTATGTAGACGCCTGTGTGGAATGTTCGCGGACGCGGGTTCGACTCCCGCCGCCTCCACCAAACATCAATCCAACAAAATCCAATGTAGTACAGAAACCCTTATAACCTAAGGGTTTTTTTGTTTCTGTTAGTCCGACACCGTCCTATAAAAGCCATTGACATCCAGGGGTAATTGGGGTAATTATTCATGCAAGTTACCCCAAACCACACAAATCCACTAAAAAGTTACCCCAAGGAGGTCAA
>JAWODC010000017.1:0-7809 GCA_046483495.1 Desulfobacterales bacterium | reverse complement strand
GAACAGCCGGACAATGTCCGTTTCCCCGGTCTGAAGACAGACGCGGCGAATGGCGTCAACAGCGTCTTCCGTGTGGCAGCCGTCGCAGATGTAATGGCCTTTTTCGCAGATGCTGTTGGCGGAAAAAACTATGCCGCAGAACACGCACTCCCGGTCTTGAGGATCTCTCTGGTAGATCAGGGGGGATCCGCAGATTTTGCAGCCCACTGTTTTGGCGATATGATTGGTTTTCATCTTCGCCGGCGCACCCTTTTCGACGGACTGCTTCTCAGGCTTTTCTTGCAGGGCGACATAGCAGGCGCACGTATTTTCCGCATTGACGTTCGTTACGCTGCCGTTTTCATCCAGGATGAATATCTGGTCTCCTATCCATTCCGCCTCGCTCCGGTCCAGCCTGGCAATGACTCCCTTTCGAAGCAGGATGCCTCCCTGGGTCATCAAAAATGGAAGGGGGCCGCGGTAGACCACATCGACTTGCCCGGAGGATGTCGGCTTGACTGCAGAGTAGGTCAGTGAAAAGAACGAGTGCCCGCCCACTTGCCGGTACGGGAACCGCTTCAATAAGGTGACCGCTTCGAACCCGGTCTCCTCCAGCAGGCCGACCAGGTGAGATACGGTGAGCGCACCCGCTATGCACTCACTTTTCAGCGATTCATCGTTTCGAATCGACGGGTCCGGTTCCGTGTCGCAGACCACATCGGAGATGACCAGCCGTCCGCCCGGCCGAAGAACTCTGAAAATTTCGGCATAGGACTTTCGTTTGTCCGTCGACAGGTTCATCACGCAGTTGGAGATCGCCACGTCCGCCGAATCGTCTTGTAGCGGTAGCCTTTCCAGGTAGCCTTTCCTGAACTCGATATTGTTATAACCGAGGTTTTCGGCCACCAACGGCCGTGCTTCATTGGCCAGGTCCAGCATCGGGTCGAGCATGTCGATTCCCACGACCTTTCCTTTGCTTCCGCATAACCGGGACGCGATAAAGCACTCCACTCCCCCGCCGCATCCCAAATCAATCACGGTCTCGCCTTCTTCTATGTGGGCGTCCATGATGGGGCTTCCACAACCGTAGCCCCGAAATCGATAGCTTTCAGGAATATGGTCGATGAGGGAGGGTTCGTAACAGACCGGGTTGAGAATATCGGTTCTCGGATCGGCTACGGCTTCAGAGTAGAACTCCTTGATGGTGGTCAGGCTGTCGTTTTGAGCCGTGGCCAGCAGGCAGTTGGAATGAACCAGGGCGATTCCACCGTGCGCCCCGCAGCTTCTGAGGGTCTCGCCCATCTGAAGCAGCAAACCCGGTTGCCCGTTTTGCTTCTGCTTTTCCGCCTCCCGGCTCACCAGCCATAGAGCGATTTTTTCGTAGAGTTTCAGATAGGGGTCTTTGCCGAGGAATTCCCTGCCGTGCAGGTAGCTGTGGTCGATATCTCCTCCGCCAAGAATAAAGCGCAAAGGAGAATCGCCGCCGGCCACCGTACTGTTTCGTATTTTCTGCAGCACGGGGCTGCGGTGCCAGGTATCCACCAGGCCTGATTCCATTTCGATTGCAAGCTCATCGATGCCCACCAGGGCGGCTGACGGATACACGTTTTCATCCGGTCCCACCGCCAAGGACAACCAGCCGGCGGTGCTCCCGTCATGGATTGTCCCCGCAGGGGCAAATATCTGTGTCTTCATGGCCTCGATGTTGTCTACCGGAATGCCGCGCTTTTCTCCCCGAATCGAAGCTTCGACTAAACCGTAGAATATGGCGTCAACGGACGCGACAGCTGATTGTTTACCCCTGCCGCGAACAAAATACCACATGTAATGGACGTTGCCTGCACCCATGTCGGCGGCCAAATCCAAGATGGCCGGCATCTCGTGTACGTTGAAGCTTGTTACGCACATGGAAATCGTAAATGGATAACTGGTGTATTTCAGCCAATGCAATAACGCGCACAACTTTTTGAACGCGCCTTTTCCCCTCACCTTGTCGTGATTTTTGCCCATGCCGTCCAAGCTGATTTGAAGATGGAAGAACTCCGGATCCGGCCGCAGGCGCTCCAGAAAGGGTTTTGCGGCAAGACCATTGGTCAGGATCACCACATGGGTCCGGTTGAAGCAGAGAATTTTGCCGACGATTTCGTCGATGCCGGGATGGACAAGCGGTTCGCCACCGGTCAGCACGAAAAGCCTGCATCCTGCGCTATGGGCTTCCTTTGCAATTTCCAGTACGCGCTTTGTCCTGATTTCCGATCCGTCGTCCGGCGAGGAGGAAAAGAGGCAGTGGCCGCAGGCCATGTTGCATCGATTGGTAATGTGAAACCAAAGCTCGCCGAGTCGCTGTATGGACAGCGAACCCGACCTGCCCGTGTAATCCAGCTTTTGCGTTTCGGGTATTCTGGACAGAAGGCGCATAGCATCGAGATTGCCATCGGGTAACGATCCAGCGGCAATTTTGCGCAGGATTTCGTCGGCCATCCGATTGGGGACGAACCAGTTAGTGCTTTCCTTGGAGAAATATACAGGGGTGTCGTCGTGGGAAAGGCGGACCCAGGGAAAAAATGTGTTCGGCATGATAACTATCTCTCTTGTCTTCTTGGGCTCAAGCCAAAATCCTGCAGAACGATCCGAGAATAATGGACCCATCATCAAGGTTGGTCCTATAGGGGCCTCACCTGCGGTTCAGCCGCCAGTCGTAAGGTTGATAATCGACTTGAACCAAATCGGCTTTTTCCTTCAAAAACAATTGATCGCTCTCATCATGAAGGTATGGGGCAATAAACCGCAGCCGCTCTGCCTCTGTTTTTCCGAAATCTTCTCCATACCATTTAAACACCCTCGATAGTCTGACCTTTCGCCTTTCTCGATCCACTTGAATGCCGCCGGCATTTAAAAATGTTTTTCCGGAAACAGTGAGAGCTTCATCCAGGTTCTCAGCAGTATAAATATCGATCGGAGGACACGAAGACGAGGCGCAGACGAGGGCGAAATGGATCCGGGGGTCCACCTCCCCGATCACAAATCGGCGCCTCGAATCCCCCCGTCCAAACGGCTTGAAGACCGAATGGGGGAGACGATGGTTGGACCGCAGAATCCCGTGTTCGATGTCGTCCGGAGTGAAGCACATGCCGTCGACCCGGTATTGGATCCGGCGGAAAAACTGCGGTATTTCTTTGACCGAGTCGCGGATGCCCAGGGCGATGACACCGTGAATCACGAGCACATTGAAAAGATTGATCCAGAACGCCAGCCGCTCATTCCGGGCCGTAAGGGACGACAAGTCAAGCTGGTCCAGATGAAAGGTGCAGTTTACGTACTCTCGGTACACCCGGGAATCGGCCATCTCCTCATAGGCGATCCGTCCTTCCGCCGTACGGAAATAGCCCCCCCGCAAAGTGTTCATCAGGCGCTTCAAATCTTTGGCGATATCAGGTGAATCCGGGCTTCCGGCGGGGCTCCCTCTATTCAGAAGGTATTTTCGGGCAATCAACACTTTCTGCTCGATCTTTTGGATCAGCGGCTTATCAGAGGGGGCATTTTGCAGCCGAGCTTTAGTTTTACTCAGGGATACCAAGCTGTTTATGCATCCGATGTGGGTGAAGGCCTGGGGAAAATTGCCGAGAGCTTCACGCCAGCGGGTGTCGTACTCTTCGGGGAAAAGGCCCAGGTGATTGGCGGTGCTCCCCAACCGGGACAAGAGATTTTGCGCTGCTTCGAACCGGTGTTGCCCAATGAAATTATCCGCGAGCCAGAAGCTGCAGACCAGAAAAACCCCTTCGCTGCCCGGAAGACCATCCTCGGCGGTATAGCGGTACACCAATCCTTCTTCATCGGTGAGTTCCGCGCGAATGGCCTCGACGGTGGAAATCATTCGAGGGTCATCGTAGGACAGAAAGCCGTAAAAGGGGATCAGTAAATTGCTGGCATCCAGTGCGTCCGTTTCATAGTGCTGCACAAAGGCTTTTTTAGCCTCATTCCACCCTTTGTCTAAGATCTCCTCCCGAATGCGCTGTCGGTGACGGGCCCACCGATCTACATCCGCCGGAAACCCGTAGCGCTTGGCAATGGTGATCCCCCGGTCAAGCGCCGTCCAGCACATGATCTTGGAATAGACAAAGTGGTAGGGTCCGCCTCGGACCTCCCAGATGCCGAAATCCCTGGTTTGCCACACCTTGACCACGGTGTCGCAGATTTTTTGCAAAAACGGCCACAGGCTGAAATCGATCTTTCCGACGTAATTGGACAGCCGCAAAGCGGCATCCATTATCTCGCCATAAATATCGAGCTGTTTCTGATCATAGGCACCGTTTCCGATGCGCACCGGCGCCGAGCCCTTGTAGCCTTCCAGGTGAGAAAGCTCTTCTTCGACCAGTTTTGCATTATCCCGAAGCCCATACAGAATCCGGGGATGCGACCCGCTTCGCCGAATGACCGTCTCCATCCAGTGCAGATAGGATTCCATTTCCGTCAGGTGCCCCACATTATAGAGTGCATCCACGGTGAGCGCGGAGTCCCGTATCCAGGAAAAACGATAATCCCAATTGCGCACGCCGCCGATCGCCTCGGGCAGGGAGGTGGTTGCCGCGGCTGCGATGGCGCCGGACGGCTTGAATTCGAGCAGTTTCAGCACCAGGGCCGAACGGTCGATCATAGGCTTGAAATGTCCGAGATCGAGATCCTTTCCGGTCTCGTTTTTGTCGAGCCAATCACGCCAGTATGTTTCGGTTTCCTTCAAAAGCGCTTCCGCCTGCTCTTCCCGGAGCGGGCGGGCGCCGCCGTTTCCGTGCTGAAGGCGCAGCCAGAGGCGATTTCCCTCTTTCAGATGCCATACCGCTTTTGCGCCATCTCCCTGAATCGTCCACTTCCCATGGTTTGCACTCAAAAAAAGAGCATCGTTTCCGCCCTCTGCAATGATGTCACCGCCGTTTGTTCTCAGTGATGTCGGTTGTCTTGCGTAGTCGAACCGGGGGTCAAAAACCGCTTCGACGGCCAGTTCACCCCGGGTTGCCGCAACGAAGCGATAGATTTGGGACCTTTCGCTGCCGGCGTCTGTTTCTGTTTGTCTGGATACGGACGTGAAGGATACGGGCATGAAATCGGTCAGCTGCATCATGCCGGATCGGGTGCGGAACATCGTCTGCAAAATGTTGGTGCCCGGGAGATATCGGGTTGCCGAATCCCAATGCTCGATCGGCTGAACAGAAAAACGGCCGCCCTTTTTCTCGTCGAGAAGAGCGGCGAATACGCTGGGCGAGTCCATATAGGGGAGGCACAACCAGTCGATGCTGCCGTCGTTTCCCACCAGGGCCAGGGTGCGGGAGTTGCCGATGATTCCGTAATCGCTGATTTTTTTATACATCCTGCTCCTTATCCTGCCGCTCGTCCCTTTTGGTGATTTATCGCCGCCAGGCCATCAGCCGCGAAAACATCGATTTCATAAACGGGGGCAGTCGGGTGCGGTTGTAGGCGTCTGCCGCCTGCCGGATGGCCTCGGCCTGTGTCGGGTAGGGATGAATGGTGTCGGCGATCTTCTTGAGGCCCAGATTGTGGGTCATGGCCAGAGAGATTTCGGAGATCATGTCACCGGCGTTGGACGCTACGATGGTGGCGCCGACGATTTTATCCTTTCCCTTGCGCACGTGGACCCGCACCAGTCCGTTGGTGCGGCCTTCGAGAATCGACCGGTCGACATCGCGAAGGTTCCTGGTGAAGGTGTCGATTTCGATCCCCTGCTCCTGCGCCTGCTTTTCGTAAAGGCCGACATGGGCGATTTCCGGTTCCGTATAGGTGCACCAGGGGATGGTCAATGCACTCATTCTGGCACGACCGAAGAAGAGTGCGTTTCGAATGACAATGCGCGCCATGAAATCGGCCGCATGGGTGAATTGATACGGCGAGCAGATATCGCCTGCCGCGTAAATATCGGGATTGGCTGTCTGAAGCCGGTCGTTTACCTGGACGCCTTTTTTCGTATACGCCACACCGGCCTTTTCCAGCTCCAGAGTTTCGACATTGGGTCCGCGCCCCACAGCGACAAGCAGGCGATCGACGACTTCATCGTGCCGTTTGCCGTGGGACTCGACGGTAAAACGGATGCTGCCGCCATCAGCCGCGGCCAATTTCAGTTCCTTGCCGCAGCACAGAAGCTTCACACCGTCTCTTTTCATGGAGTCCAGAACAATCCCCGAAGCGTCGCTGTTTTCCCTGGGCAGGATGCCGTCTGCAGCTTCCACCAGAAACACTTCCGATCCCAGGCGGGCAAAGGCCTGGGCCATCTCGCACCCGATCGGCCCGGCGCCGATGACGGCCAGCCGCCGGGGCAGTTCGGTCAGGGAAAAAACGGTTTCATTGGTCAAGTAGGCAACCTTGTCCAATCCATCGATGGGGGGTGCCGCAGCTTTTGCGCCGGTGGCGATGACCGCTTTTTTGAAAAAGAGCCGTTCACCGGCAACCTCGATCGAGTGGGCATCGGCAAACCGGCCGTCGCCGATAAAAACGTCGATACCCAGGTCCCTGAACCGCTTGGCCGAGTCGTTGGGGGCAATGGATGCCCGCAGCCGGCGCATGCGTTCCATGGCCTGACCGAAATCGGTTTTCACACCATCGGGAACCTTCACACCGAAATCTCCGGCATCGCGCACGGCGGCGGCGGCGCGCGCTGCAAGGATCATGGCCTTGGACGGTACACACCCCACATTCAGGCAGTCCCCTCCCATCAGGTGGCGTTCGATCAGGGCAACCTTGGCCCCCAGGCCGGCCGCGCCCGACGCACACACGAGACCGGCCGTTCCGGCGCCGATGACAACCAGGTTATAGCGGGAAGCGGGTTTGGGGTTTTTCCAGTCCGGCGGATGGACATGGGACACCAATTGTCGATTATGCGCATCCCACGGGCTTATGATGTTATCTGTCTCATTGACTGACATTTGCTGCCTCCCAGGCCGGTTAATAGATTTTTCCAGGTAAATTTCACTTTTGGTATAAAGACCAGCCGCGATCCGGATATTTGGCTGAATACTGCCGTCCGATGCGCAAATGTGTCCGCTGCCAAAATTCACCACGGAACGCTCGGTTTTATCGAGTCCTGTGAATCTTGATAAAGGCGAAAATCAGGGGCTATTCTTCACCAGCAATAGAATGAATGACCAATGCCGTCCATCCAGTCTGTTGGCCGGCACCCAACCTGTTGCCTGAACTCCCGTCGAATTTAGTTTGCGTAAATCCCTGCAGTTTGAATCATCTTTGCCAAAGAAGTTCCGCGGGCGGCGTTTTCACGTTAACTGTTTACAGAAATTTCATTTGGGTACGCCTATATAAAGGTAATGGCTGTGGGTTCGAAGGCCGTCATTGCCTTTTCTCCTGAATCGACCCAGCTCGTATTGAGAGAAAAACAGCATCTCCTTGGTCGGATTTTTCCTATACATAATTATATATTGTTATACAATGGTGTCAACAATTCGATGCCGGGGATGCCCGATTGCTCTCTTTTTCTCTGCCATCACCCCGTTGGTCTATTCCGGTGAAGCATATGCAATGGTGCTGAGTAAAGCGTTTTCGGCCTGACGTGAATCGAGTCGAGTGTGTTGAACCACGATGGGAACAGTCGATTCGATGACACTGGCGAAATCGGTACCTTTGGGAATGATCTCCGGTTCTTTGAGATCATTGAAAACTATATGTTTTGTGCGGCGGGCCGGAACCGTTTCTTTATAGGGGCATACAGGATAAGATTCAATGATTGGTAATTCTCCGTATAACCGTGATAGATAATAATAAGTTACAGCTCTTATGAATTTGGCCCTGGCTATTATTTCATTTTCTTCACTG
>JAWODC010000013.1:0-25685 GCA_046483495.1 Desulfobacterales bacterium | reverse complement strand
CCGGCCAAATACTACTGAAATTCGGTCAGCTATGGCATTTACTTCCTTAAGGGAAGCCGTTGAGAATGGGCAAAAACAGAACACCGGATTGAAAACACTAGAAGTGGTTTTAAACCTTCAATCAGGCCCAAGATCAAGGCGGGAGGAAGGATTCAAGCGCAGGAATACATAACGTATTTTGAGCATTAAATCCTTCCTCCCAACGCCGATATTGGGGCCTGAGGGGAGGTTTTGAAACCACTTCTATACAATAACCGTCCACGCTGGGCGTGGACGGTTATTCTGCACCGGGTTACATTAATCAACCAACAAACAATCTTTACGCACCAACCCGTCCCTTTAGAAAAGGTAGGCGGCGCCAAGGCTCATAGCCGATTCGTCGATGAACCGGCCTTCGATGTTGAAGGCAAAACGGTTTGCCAACTTGTAGTCAAGACCGAGAAACACACCTACATTGTCATCGGCTTCAAGCTCTATAGTCTCTTTTTCTTTGTAAGAGCCTCCAGGGTATTTTTCTTTAAAAGATATTTCGTTTTCCACGTCGATATCACTGTATTTTACACCGGCATAGGCAGTAAAATTTCCCATTTTTCTGCCCGCATAGGGCGCAATGTGCCACTCGTCAATCGTTGTTTCTAAAGTGCAGGATTCAATATAGTCATCATAGCTTCTCTTAAACGTATTTTCACCCCGCTGGCTCAGGTACTGAAGATCGGCTCCGACCAACCAGTTATTCCCGAACTCATAGGCGCCCTTGAGACCGATGCCCCACACCGGCGAATCCCCATCGGCTCCAAAGGTGGTTTCCGCCGCTCCACCGTTCATCACCGTGAATTCTGCCGGTTGCACCAGGTTCGAGAAGTCCGCTTCACTATCATACCAAGCATACCCGATCCTCGCGTACACATCGAGATAATCGATTATTCCGTAGCTGATTTTAACCATAACGCGGTTCAATTCGCTGATTTCGGCATCGTCGAAATCTTGATAATCTTCAATATCATCTTTCCATTTGAGATTACCGTTTTCATAAGCTTTTTCCGTTGCACTGTCCAGGTCGAGATCCCGGTCGAAACCGAACTCGACGTCCACAGTCGTCCTGAATTTTCCTTGCCCCGCTGTTTCCGCACCTCCGATGCTTGCGGCATAAGAAGTAATCGGCAGCAACAGAAGCAATGCCATACATACCATAATCGCTCTCTTCATCTGTAACTCCTCTCCAATTTTCAGCTCAGTTTGCAGTTTGGCAGCCAATGTGAAACACTGCGCACACTCTTGGCAGGGCCCGTGCATCAGCCGTATCGCTTGCCTGCCGGCCATATAAAAATCAATAGTGTTAAGGGGATTGGGGATGAGGAAATCGGGCATTCCTTTTGCATCATGCATGCGCCTGCAACCGGTGATCGCTTCAAGTCTCTCCATATCGAGCATTTCGCACGTCTTTTAAATCAGGAAGCATTCCTATAGATAAGGGGGGTCGATTTGTCAAGTCAATTAAGAAAATCAAAATTCCGTAGGGGGGACATTGGTGCAGAAAATGCTTTAATTTCGGATACACTACAGCACTTGATAAAAATAGTTTTTATAATTATTCTTGACTCTGTTCGTCTCCTAAAATATACACCTCAAGAACCTTATAGAAATGCCTCACAAATTTCACCCAAGCAGCTTTTTAACCGATTGCAGAGCGGTTACATAATTCGGCCGGCACATAATCTTGAACATTTGCAGATAAATGAACATTCACAGAGAGTTACGATTACTGAGTTGTCGAACACGATTCACTGTAAACCGGGAATGATTTCCCCGACACATTTCAAGGAGGAAAAGATGAAGTTTTTTGGTTCAGAGAGGTCGTTGTTATCAGCTGCGGTTTTTTTCACCTGTTTTGGATTGCTGTTTCCCCAAGTGGGATTTGCAGCATGGAGCAGCGAACCCATTGCGGTATCAACAGAACTTGGCCAACAGTGCCGGCCGCAGGTGGTTTATGATGAATCCGGCGGCTACTATGTCGTTTGGCAGGATTTCGAAGCCGAGAGTGTTTTCGCTCAGCATTACAATGCCGCCGGCGATCCGATGTGGAATGACCCGGTACAAGTGGGCAGCGGAACCTGTAATTTTGGTCAGCAATCGGTTCCCGACGGCAGCGGCGGCCTTCTTGTTGCGTACTACGACTGTTCCTATATCCGCGTCCAGCGCATCAATTCAGACGGCAGCCTCGCCTGGGCTGAAGGCGGCGCGGCGGCAATCAATGATGACCGTCCCTGGATCACTCCCGATGGTACGGGGGGAGCCATCGTCATGACGTATGACGGTTATGTCAATCGTGTAGCCGCCGACGGCACTTTGCCCTGGGCCGATGCGGACAGTCCGTTGGTGTTCGGCACCAATACGTGGGCAACCAAGATTGTTCCTGATGATCAGGGAGGGGCGATTCTTCTTTGGATGACATCTGCGGATTCCATCGATAGTATTCTTTTGAACCGAATCGACAGCAGCGGGGAATTTTACGGGGAGCCTCTGGTGTTGGATTCTGAAAATTTTGTGGTCGATGATATCTATCTGTATTGTCCGCGGTTGATCCCGAGTGATGAGGGTGTCATCGCGGCCTGGTTTCAGTATGATGATAATAATGGTTTAACTACGATAGAAGCCCGGAGAATCAACGATCAAGGGGAATTTGTCTGGGGCGAAGCTAAAGAAATTCTTACCGGTTCTCCGAATAATCTTTGGCCTTTAGGTTTGGCACCGGATGGGTCGGGCGGCACCTTCATTGCCTGGGGCGAATACATCGATGAAACGAACAGCATCGTCAGCGCTCAGTATGTTGATGTGAACGGCAGTCTCGTATGGGAAAACCCGGTGTCCCTTACATCGGGTGATTTTGATGATATGGCCCGTCGTCCATACAATACCGTACCGGATGGACAGGGCGGTTTCATCACCGCCTGGACGGACATAAACGATCAGATAAAAGCTCAAAAAGTGGATGCAACGGGAGCCGTACTCTGGGGGACGGATGGTACCGTGCTTGCCGCCGGCAACAATATAATTCGTGACCCGCAGCTTACGACAAACGGTCAAGGCGGTGCTGTGGCCGTGTGGGTCGATATGGCATCCGAGCCGATGATCCTGGTGGCTGAAAGCAAGGAATACGACGTATTCATGCAGGGAGTGAACGCTGAGGGTGTTGCCGGTGATCCCGGCTACGATCCTGGAGACAGCAGCTCCAATTCAAACTGGCCGCATTGCTTCATATCCGGCATATTCGGGAATTAAAGATTAAAATTATCAACAGGCAGGCGGCATTAAACCGCCGGCCTGTTTCTGGTCCTGAGCCCCGGTATTGCCGATACTTTTCCCAGCTCAAGTTTCAGCGTTCAAGGCGTAAGACTGCCAGGGAGCGGGCTTCTATGCCGATCCGCTCCCCGGCCTTGAACGATTTTTTTTCTTCCGGCCAACCGGCGGCCGTATCGAATTCCTTTATCCATTGAACGCCCCATTTTTCATCGGGCAGCGAGAAATCCAGCGGCTCGTAATGGGCGTTGAACATGATGTAAAAACTGTCGTCGAACACGGGTTCGCCGCGAAGATTGGGGTTCGGGATGGTAGCACCGTTCAGGAAGATGCCGATCGATTTGGCATAACCCTCACCCCAGTTTTCTTCATCCATTTGCCGGCCTTCGAGCGAAAACCAGGCGATGTCCTTGACTTCGCTGCCATGGATCGGCCTGCCCTGAAACCACCCCCGCCGCCGGAATACCGGGTGCTCTCTCCTGAAACCGATAACTTTGCGGCAAAAAGCGAGCAGTTCGTCGTCAACTCTCTCCCAGTCGTACCAGGACAATTCGTTGTCCTGGCAGTAGGCATTGTTGTTGCCGTTTTGGGTGCGTCCGAACTCGTCGCCGCCTAAAAGCATGGGCACGCCCTGAGACAGAAACAGGGTGGATAGAAAATTGCGTTTCTGACGGTCCCGCAACTGCCGGACGTCCGGGTTGTCCGTGGGCCCCTCCTCGCCGCAGTTCCATGATCGGTTGTGGCTTTCGCCGTCCCGATTTTCTTCGCCGTTGGCCTCGTTGTGCTTCTCGTTATAGGAGACAAGGTCGTTGAGCGTAAAGCCGTCATGGGCGGTGACGAAATTGATGCCGGCATACGGCAGACGCGAGGTATCTTCGTAGAGGTCTGAACTGCCGGTGAAACGGGAGGCGAAGTTTCCGAGCGTTTGATCCTCTCCGCGCCAGAAATCGCGCACGATGTCGCGGTATCCGGCGTTCCATTCGGACCATATCGGAGGGAAATTGCCCACCTGGTACCCGCCCTCGCCCACATCCCATGGCTCGGCGATGAGCTTGACCTGGCTGATGACCGGATCCTGCTGAATAATATCGAAAAAGGCCGACAGTCGATCCACATCGTGCAGCTCGCGAGCCAGCGTGGAAGCCAGATCGAAACGAAAGCCGTCCACATGCATTTCCAGAACCCAATAGCGCAACGAGTCCATGAGCAGCTGCAAAACATGGGGGTTGCGCATGTTCAGGCTGTTGCCGGTGCCCGTGTAATCCATATAGTAGCGCGCATCTTCCGTCAAACGGTAGTAATAGGCATTGTCGATGCCCTTGAAGGAAATCATCGGCCCTAAGTGATTGCCTTCCGCCGTATGGTTGTAAACGACATCCAGAATGATTTCGATGCCTGCCTGGTGCAGGGATTTGACAAGCTGCTTGAACTCCGCCACCACCGAACCGGGACGTTTATCCGACGCATACTCGCTGTGCGGCGCAAAATAGCCGATCGAGTTGTAGCCCCAGTAATTGCTCAGCCCCCGTTCCAAAAGATGCTTGTCATGGATGAAGTGATGAACGGGCATCAGCTCGAGCGCAGTAATGCCGAGTTCTTTTAAGTACTCGATGACCGCAGGATGTGCGAACCCGGCAAAGGTGCCTCTCAGGTTTTCCGGTATGTCGGGATGCCTGGCGGTAAACCCTTTGACATGGGTTTCATAGATGATGGTTTCGTGCCAGGGCAGTTGCAGACGGCGGTCGCCGCTCCAGTCAAAATGGGGCTGGTGGACCACACAATGGGCCATAAACGGTGCACTGTCGCTGTCATTGCGGCTTTCAGGACCATCCTCGAAACGGTATGGAAACATCGCCTCGTCCCATTGGACCTGACCGTCGATCGCCCTGGCATAGGGATCGAGCAGCAATTTCGATGGATTGCACCGATGGCCTTTGGATGGATCCCAAGGGCCGTGAACACGGTAACCATATCGCTGACCGGGTTCGACCAAAGGCAGGTAGGCGTGCCAACAAAAGCCTGTAACCTCCGGCATGTCTACGCGCGATTCATTTCCATTCTCGTCGAAAAGACAGAGCTCGACATGTTCGGCAACTTCAGAGAACAAGGAAAAATTTGTCCCGGACCCATCGTAAGTGGCACCCAGTGGATACATTAAACCAGGCCATACTTTCATGCTGCACGATCCTTTCTCCAAGCATAATGTCCCGATTAATAGACACCCATGCAAAAATGGATTATTCACACCTGCGCCGGCCTGAAACGTATCATCACCAAAACACCTGGAGTATCCCTGATATTAAGATTTCCGAACCGAATCGAATTTTCATTTCTGGATGGGGATTAAAGTGTTCGTTTGATCATAACCAAACGTGACCGAGTTATAAGCACCTAATATCGTGAACGCCATGATAGACGGTTTGCTCATTCGATATCCGAATAATCGGCCAATTCCAATGTACCTGAAATAGCATCTTCCGGCCTTACATCTAATAGGGTCTACAGAGTATTCGGGTCGTCTTCGTCACTAATAGGATTAAGGTAGGGGACATTGGTGCAGAAAGTACCTTACATTTGGACACAAGTTTAGGCATTTTTTAAGGCCCGAACTTGTTGCATCGAACTGTGATCAGCGACTTAATTCTCATACATTTAATCGGTTACACTCCCATCCATTACCAGTCTTTTGATTCCCGCCATCTGATTTTTTCTTTTTAATCCCAAAAAAAATTAAAAATCCATGTAGTTGTCGCTTAGCCGGCTTGATCATGTGCGTAATAATTGAAAGCCAAACACCGCCAAAATAAAAGATTCCACCGGAATTACCTAAACCATATCAACCCATTATTAAATCATTGTCGTTTAATAAAACCTCCATCGAATCAACTTCTTGTGAATTGTACAAAGCTGTGACTGATTCGGCGATTTTGATGGCAAATAGTCCTACAGGAAAAAAATTGGGGGTTCGAAGGGAAGCAACCACAGCGCTTATTCCCTCAGAGATGGAAGGCTCGATCATTTCACTTTTATAGGTTTCCTCGCAGAGCAATGAAAAGCTGCTCGTATTTTGCATTGAGGCCAGTTCTTTTTTCGGAAATTTATCGATGATTGCATATTCCGCGATTTTAAGAATGTTTTTGATTCTATCAATGGAAATTATATATTTTTGAAGCATACCGTTTGCCTTATCTGCTACGTTTTTTCGGAATCATTCTCTTTTTCATCCGAAAAGTGATTTTGACCCTCTTCTGATTCCATAATTTTTTTATCTAATTTTCGTTGCCGTTTTTGATCTTTCTTGGTTTTTCTTTTTAATTCCTTTTGGCGTTTTTTATGTTGAAAATGTGATCTGGCCATTTTTTGTTTCCTTGATTGGGTGTAAATAACGAGGAAGGAAATGGATTTAAAAAAAAGAAAGGCACCCCCTCACCTTGGAAGGAATGCCCTTTTACAATCAAAAGCAGATTAAACCAGAGTCACATTTACAGCAGCGGGGCCTTTTGGGCCTTGCTCAATGTCAAAGGTAACCCGGTCACCGTCATTAAGCGATTTAAATCCGGTGGAATTGATCGCGGAATGATGAACGAATACATCCTTGCTGCCATCTTCCGGCTCGATGAACCCAAAACCTTTTTGGTTGCTGAACCATTTTACAGTTCCATTTGTCATAATAACATCCTCCTTCCTTAATAAATTTCAACGTCGCAAACTGGAGGAGTGCCATTTTGGCAATGGATTCTTCCTTCAGAGATAAACTATCCCACATTTTCGGCGGAATTTAATTGATTTGTCTCTTAATAGTTCATATTTATCCATAAAGCAAGCTAAATATTTGTTTTTTTTAAAATATTTTTCAGATCTTCATTTAAATGTATTAAAACAGCACATTATCCGAAACCTTAATACCCGGGACCTTAGAGCTTCGACCCCCGATGTACTCGTAATCGTACTGGTCCGGCCTGAAAAAGACAGGCGATTTTTTTGTTTGACAATAACCGGTCGGCGTGACTATATTCCATTTTAACGATATGGAGGCAATCTTATGGAAGAGTTTATCAGGGTAATGAAGGCGCTTTCCGATGAAAACCGGGTGTTAATCGCCAAGCTGCTTCAGCGGAAAAGCATGTGCGTCTGTGAGATACAGACAGCCCTGGGCCTGGCACAGTCGACCGTTAGCAAGCATCTGAAAATCCTGGAGGAAGCAGGTCTGGTCACGCACAGCAAGGACGGGCTGTGGGTGAATTACCGGCTGTCCGATGGCAGCCGGAGCGCTTACGCCGCCTGCCTTCTCGGCAATCTTCGGCACTGGCTGGAGCAGGAGCCTCGCGTCATGGACATCGCAGCCCGGCTGCCTGAGATTCGCCGTGAAATCATCTGCGGCATCGATCCGGAAAACATCGCACCTGCAAGCGGCCGGTAAATCGATGAAATACAAAATATAGAATGCTGATTCCGGAGCACTACATCCAGGCACTCTTGAGGGGAAACTCGATTTGGGCGAACCTGTTCGCTTCCATGGCGGGCGCATTGATGTATTTTGCCACCTGACCGAGGTGCCTATTTTGCAGGGACCGATCGGCGCAGGCATGGGACAAGGTCCGGCATTGGCATTGTTGCCTGCCGGACCCGCCTTGAGCCTGCCCAACATGCTGGTGATCGCCGGCGTCCCGGGTGTTAAAAAAACAGCCGTCTTCAGCGGGACCATCGTGATCATGTCCACCATCGCCGGAATGGTGTACGGGGCGTTTTTTTTATAATTTATAACCCATTTGTCTTTTCATTTGACATACTTTCTCAATGTAATTACAATGTGTCCACCCATATAGGAGGTGTCACCATGAGAGCACGTATAATAAAAATAGGTAATTCGAAAGGGTTACGCATCCCAAAGCCCATTTTGGAACAAACTGGTATCATAGATGATGTCGAGATAGAACTGGAAAAAAATCAGATCATTATACGACCCGTTCAAAAAGCTCGCGATAGGTGGGATAAAGCCTTTAAGATGATGGCGGAAAACGGTGATGACGAGCTAATCATTACTGATAAAGACATTTCACATTCATGGGATGAGGAAGAATGGCAGTGGTAGTGAAACGTTTTGATGTTTTCCTGGTGGGGCTTGATCCTACTATGGGATCTGAAATTCAGAAAACCCGGCCATGCCTGGTTGTCTCTCCAGACGAAATGAATGAAAACATTCGAACAATCATTGTCGCACCAATGACATCTGCGACAAAGGAATACCCTACCAGAGTCTCTTGCCGGTTTAGAAAAAAATCAGGCCAAATCGTACTGGATCAAATTAGAACGATAGATAAATCACGACTTATCAGAAGACTTGGGACGATCGACTCCAAGGCCCAATCAGATGTCGTTTCAGTTTTGCAGCGCATGTTTGCATTTTAACTACGGCCCAACGAATCACTAAACGCAGACGGCTAAATGCGGTGCAGTTTGTAAATAACTGCTGTTTAACATTTTTTGAATTCAGAAGGTTGTTCCCTTTTACACGCCGCTGGTGAGTTCGGTCGCTGGGCTCGCGAAATGAAAGTGAATCGAACCCGGCGATGGGCTAATAGTGAATTCATGTGAGTCCTTTCCGCCGGCCCGTTAGAGGAAATCAACAACCGAATTCACGCGAGTCGCTTTCGTCGGCTGCAACAAAGTGTTGAGCAGAAACTGGATAAGCTAAGAGAAGGAAGTGGCAAACCTGTCGCTCTTCGGGTATGTCGTTACAGCAAGCCCTTTTATTTATACCCATGGGCGGCGGCAATTGCCGTTTTTGCATTTCTCCAGAGCGTTTTCCGGTCAATTTCTTCCGGGAGGGTGCAGTCTGCACCCAGGATGAATTTTTCCGGCTTGTCTGCCAGCACTTTTTCTACGCTCTTTTTGATATCCGCCTCACCGCCCGTTGCCATGACGCCGTTTCTGTCCAGACCGCCCATGAAGGGTCTGCCGAATATCCGGGATATTTCCCTGCCGGTGACTTCTTTTGAACCCAGCCTGTAGCCGAAGTTGATGACATGGCCCGGATAATCTCCAAAAGGCGCCAAGTCCCCGTATTCACCGATGTAATCACAGATATGGAGAATATTGAAGATGCAGGACCGGTCCGCTTCTTCCATCAGAGCGAGATCGAAGGGCTTGATGCATTCTGAAAAAAGGTCGAGCCCCAGGGCTCTGAAGCTCTCATATCCCTGTGTGGAAGTATAAAAACCGTCCACACCCAGCCGGATGCACTCTTTCACGAATATCATCAGGCTGTCCGTTATGATCTCCATTCCCTTTTTAAAAGACTCCGGATCCGCCTTCATATGATCGGTGAGCAGTTGAAGGTTCTGCGTTGTATACTGGGTCATCATAAAGGACGAATAAAGGGTCATGATGACCAGCGCCTCGTTTTTCGCCGCCTTCACCAGGCCCTCTGCGATGTTTAGTTGGCTCTGATAAAAATCTTTTTTGAAAAAGGGCATGTTCAGCCAGTCCTTCGGCTTTTTTATGTCGGGGTTGGGGGGGAACACCGCCTCGTATTGAATCTTTACGAAATCCATTCCCGTGTATCGGAAATACTCCATGTGCTTGTCAATTGCCGGCTGTCCCTTATGGTATGCCTTTTCAAAATGCAAAAAAAAGCCTGCTGGTATGTATTCCTGTTCCTTGCTTTTGTCCAGCAAACCCAGAACCGTGTCTCTTTTGTTCATTTCAATTTCTTTCTGATGGCTTTATAAAGCAGGGCCATTGAAGCCATCGTTTTCATAAGGTTCCATTGTTCCAACCGCCATAAGGCGGTTGAAATGAACCTTTCTAATCAGTCCGTGCGCCGGCAAACCGCTCGCCCAGCAGGGTCATATCGTGGCCGGATGGGTTCTGAAAAATCCGCAAATCGAATTCCGGCAAGATGGCCAGGAGGTGATCGAAGACATCCGATTGCACGGCTTCGTAGTTGACCCATGCCTTGTCCCGGCAGAACGCGTAAACCTGCAGGGGCAAACCGTGATCGGTGGGTTCAAGTTGGCGCACCATCACGATCATTTGCGCGTTGATCATCGGGTGATTTCTCAGGTAAGAATCCACATAGGCGCGAAACGTGCCGATATTGGTCAGTCGACGGCGATTGGCCCCATCCCGGGCTGCCGCCCCCAGGGCGGCGTTGTGCGCATCTATTTCCCGGTGCTTGCGGTCGATGTAATCGGCAATGTAGCGAATCTTCGAGAAGCGTTCCAGCATTCGGGACGTGCAAAAACGGATGGTGCGCATGTCGATATGGATCGACCGCATTATGCGCCGTCCGCCCGACTCTTGCATGCCGCGCCAGTTTCGGAAGGAATCGCTGATCAGGGCATATGTGGGGATGGTGGTGATGGTGCGGTCCCAGTTCTGTACCTTCACCGTAGCCAGGGTGATCTCGAGAACGTCTCCGTCCGCGCCGTACTTGGGCATCTCGATCCAGTCCCCTTGCTTGAGCATCCGGTTGGATATCAGCTGAATACCGGCGACGAATCCAAGGATGGGGTCTTTGAATACCAGCATGAGAACGGCTGTCATGGCCCCCAGACCGCTGAACAGGTAGAGCGGTGTACGGTCGAACAGCACCGCCAACAGCAAAATGAAAGCGACGAAGTAGAGCACGATTTTGACCACCTGTGCGAGGCTGCTCAACGGAATTTCTTTGGAGACATTGAACTGATTGTAGATGGCGTGCAGCCCATTGATCAAGGCATCGAGAGTAATCAGCGATGAACCGATCAAGTAGATGGACAGCACCCGCATGGCGGCCGTCGTAATCTTTGGATAGGCTTCCAGAACGACAGGAATGAAAAGAAGAGCCACCAGGGCCGGCACCAGCAGGGCGGCATGCCGGAACACATTGTGCTCCACCAGCACCTGGCCCCAACGGTGGCCGGTGAACTGAAACACGCGGGGAATGGTGCGGTTGGCGATGCGGCGGCTGATCATAAAAGCGACCACCGCAAGCGTGGAGACCACCGATACAGCAATTATTGCGGTAATGGCGGCGGCGTGGTTGTCACCGATGGGCAACCGTTCAAGCCAGCACTGAAGCTCTTTAAAAAATGTCATGATCTCCTTCGCTTTTGGTCGTTGAACAATCTCGTGCGCTTGGCGTACCGGGCCCGTTTAGCCCGTAAAGGACCGAGACAGTACGCATGAATACAGGCCGGGCGTTCGGGTTTCGAAGCGGCACTGTATCAAATTTTCCAACTTGTTTGCAACCGCTGTTCGGCCGTTTCCGGGTCAAGGCCGTGCTCGCTGGTTTCCAGACGTTCCAGCACTTCTTCCGGTGTCATGGTATGCCGGGCAATACCGGCGATATTTTCGGAGGTGATATCTATGGATCGCAGGTTTTGGTATGGTCAATATGGTGATGATATCATAGGAGTTTGTAGAAAAGTTCATACCCCAAGATACTGGACTTCAATACCAAATCAACGCCCGAAGGTCGAGGTCGGAAAGATTATCAACACGCAATGCTGGTGTCCGAATGCTCCCTTATTGCTTTTGGCATAATTCTATTTCGAAAGTGCCGCTGCCGATCTAATTGCCCATCATACCATGCCCCATTCCGGGTCCCATCATTCCGCCCATGCGAAGGGCGTGGGTAAACATCATATAATGCATGTCGGTCTGGAAGAGAATGGTTTCGATCACCTGCTTTGTCTTTCCATCGGGAGCGTTTTGAATCAACCATTCATATCTGGGAATAAGATCCTGCTCCAGTTCTCTGGCAATCTGATATGCTTCTTTCGCGCTGTTTGATACTCTTATTTTCGGCACATCTGGTTTATAGGAAACACTGTATGCCGAAAACAGACTCTCGATCCAGGAAATATGGTTGTTCTCATCCGGTATCACCCGCATATACGGCATATGCAAATTAAATTCTCGGCTGTCATTTTCGTACTGAGCCTTGGACAATTTTTCTAAATCGTACACCTTGTAAATCCGATTCAGCCACTCCTCGCTTTCCGGTGTTTGAAGATTTTCCGGAATTTCCAAAGAATAAGTATTCCCGTCTTGCCATGCGCGGCCGCACATGGGGCAGCGGCTACCATCCATCATATGGCCCATCTGGGCGGATATTGGATTCCCCGCTAAAAGAATGGCCAATATTAAAAAACAAAAGATCGAGCGGAACCTTTTATTGCCTGAAGCTTTCATAAAATGTCTCCTGATTGAAATGGTTTTTTAAATTCTTGCATGTTTAAGCCGTTTTGATTTCCGGAATTTTAAGAAATTTGGCATTTACGGCCACGATCACCGTGCTGAGCGACATCAATACCGCACCCATAGCCGGTGACAGGATTACGCCGTAGCTGTATAGCACGCCTGCCGCTAATGGAATGGCAAAGGCATTGTAGCCAGTGGCCCTATTCCGGTCGTCCATATTTTCCCCTTTCTATTCGCATTTGTCTGTGCTCGTCGGGTAGAGTTAACTGTTGAGCAATTCAAGATTGAGAACACAGATGAAACCTATTTTTCCGAATGCTTGAAAATTTTCCTGAATTCATTCAGATCCGGCATTCCGTAAAACAAAACCTTGTCATCCACTATAACTACCGGCGAATGCTGAACATTAAACTTTTTTACGGTTTCAGGATGATCTTCCACATATTGAATTTTATAGGGAATATTCATGCTCTTCAGTTCCTTTTCCAATATCGGACAATGGCGGCATGTTTTTGTTGCAACGATGGTAACATCCATTTAAGTGCTTTGAATGGTTCACATGCTCAGGCTTTGTGCCTCATTTTTCAAAACCAGAACCTTACACCGGCCACAAACGATGCGATACCAATCCCTTCCCCTTCCTCCTCGCCAAAATCCGCGGTTATGCCCAATTTCCGGCGCTCCAGGACACCCCGATGTAGGGAGCGAACTCCCGGCGGATTTCATAGCGCAGCCGCACACCCAATTCGATGCCGTTGATTCCCTGTCCAACACCGTTTTCCTCGACTTCCTGTAGAGCAATGGCGGTTTCAAACCGAGGTTGGAGTATCAGGCGTTGGCTGAGCAGAACATCGTATTCGGCTTCGAGAGCTGCAGAAAAATCGCCATCCTCGCTGACGTATGCGGTGGCATCCACCTCGAACCAGTAAGGCGCCAGTCCCTGAACGCCAAAAGCGGCGAATGTCCGGTCCGGCTCGGGCTTGAAGTCATAGCGGGGGCCGAACTGCAGATCCCAGAAGCTTGCGAAATTGTATCCATACAGCACCTCGTCCCCTGCTTCCTCGATTTTCTCCTCATCCAGCAGCCATGCCCCCTCGCTTTCCACATACAGCTTATGGTAATCCGAACCGATCCAGGCCAGCACGTCCCAGACCAGGGCCTCGGTTCCTTCCCTTGTCTGGTATTCCAAACGGTCGCCCTGTAAAACGGCGAACATCTCTGCCTCCGAGTGTTCGCGTATCCGCGCATTGATTATTAACGTTTACTTTTCTCCTGAAGCGATATAGGCGAAGCCGCCATACAGTTCCTTATAATTGAAGTTTTTGAAATATTTGTTTATCGATTCCCAGGGATGCCTGTCCGTAATATCAAGGGTTACACCGAATGGACGGGTCACGGCTGCGCCGGCCTTGACCAGCCACATGGGCCATTTCCCCGGCTTTTTAAGATCCAGGACAACGAACCGGCCTCCAGCCACCAGTACGTCCGAACCTTTTTGAATAACCGTGTCATACTGAGGGACCAGGGATATGGCAAATGTCGAGATGATGCCGTTGACCCCTTGGGGAAATTCGTATTCGGCCGCATCGGTATGCACCAGATCGATGTTGTCCAGGTCTTCTTTGATCGTTCTCTTTCGGGCCTGCTCCAGCATCTCTTTTGTCAGGTCAATGCCGATTATCTTGCCGTTCGATCCGATTTTCCCTTCCAGGAGAGAAAAGTTCAATCCTGTGCCGCATCCGATTTCCACCACGGTTTGCCCCCTGTCCAACCGCAGCTCGTCAACGGCCATCTTTCTGTATGTCTGCTCACGAAATCCCAACAAATAATATAGATTCGCTGTTACATCGTAATTTCCAGCCCGTTTACGATATATATCGGCAATTTCATCATGGCTGAATGCCATCTTTATTCCCCATGATTTATTTTTCCAACCAACTTACCGGAAGCTAACGTACTATTTACAGCAGAAAACAAGTATGGGGGATATTATGTATTTTCTTTATTTATTTTTTTATTTGGAATGATGGTCAGATGGAATGTTAGGGCAGTACCATAGCCTCCCTTATCATCATTTGCAACTCATAGCATCAAGGAAAGCCCAAATAAAAGGCCATATATGACCGATTTGGTAAATATGACCTTTTTTCTATAGCTTTAAATCACTGACATGAATAAGCTTTTAGCGCAATTCTCTATATAAATCATTATGATGAGTGACAACATCCTGTTAATTGAAGCTTGGCACAAAAATTGATTACATAAATTTTGGGAATGGATAAATCGCTGGGTAACCATTTGAACATTTGAAGGACAAGGTGAACAGTTTAACGAATAAAAGAACGTCCGCCATCAATTTGGATGGCATAATCTTCTCTAATTATATCGGTAAGCCTTTGGAATGGTCTGATGGTGTTTTGGGCTTTTTCAAAAAGGAACTCCAACGGGCACGGACTCAATCGATAACAATTTCAACACTACTCATTTAACTAAAGGAAAAAATCATGAAACCCATCCAAAGCTTTTTACGTTATCTTCTTCTTGTGGCTGTCGCTACATTTTCGCTGATTGCGATCAGCAGCCAGACAAATGCTGCAAGCGTAGAAGAGTTAAACAAGGATGCTGCTCAGGCACTGCAAACCTTGTACAAGCAAAATCATGTTGCCGAAACAATTTTCAAGAACGCAAAGGAAATCCTGGTGTTCCCTAACGTCATCAAGGCAGGGCTCATCTTCGGCGGAAGTTATGGTGAAGGTGTTATGATGGAAGGCTCACATGTCGAGGGCTACTATAATACCGTTTCTGCGTCCTGGGGCTGGCAGGCTGGCGCCCAGTCATACGCCTACGTCGTATTTTTGATGAACGACAAGGCCAAGAACTATCTTGAAAAATCGGAGGGCTGGTCAATCGGTGTCGGACCGACCGTGGTTGTGGTCGATGAAGGCATTGCCAAGAATCTGTCATCGACGACATTGCGAGACGATGCCTACGCCTTCATTTTTGACCAGCAGGGACTGATGGTAAGCCTCAGTATCGAAGGCACCAAAATTACCCGTATCAAAAAGCCTTGAACTGAAGAGAAGACATAAGCACATCGCGGGGCTCCTCGTGCACTCACTGTAATCGTTCACTATGTGCACAATACTGTGCCTCAAGACAGCTGGGCGCCGCAAAAATCGACGCGGTCCATCATAGATGGGATTTGCCACGAAGCTTGCGTTTAACCCTAATAACCGGCCATTAAAATCATTAAAGCAGATATCGGGAAGTCATCGGCAGGCAGGGCGGTACAGGGAGATTATATGACCTTTTTCGTATGGGTGTTTATAACCTGCCATAAAATATTATTTAAATAGTTTTTTATATCAGCTTGATACGTTGCTTAACGATGCCTACCGGAAACGTGGCACAAAGATTGCTTAATAAATCAACCATGAACTTATGTGCCGTGAATGCAAGAACCGGCAGTAATCTCCGGCCTTGATGCGTAAACATGCGTCAACCATCGACCAAAAGGAGGTATACCATGAAATCCAGCACAAGAGACAAAGTGGAGGGCAAGTTTCACAAAGTCAAGGGTAAAATGAAAGAGGTCGCCGGCAAGATAACCGATGGCCACGAACTGGAAACCGAAGGAAAAGATAAAAACACAGCCGGCAAGGTTCAAAAGAAAGCCGGCGATATCAAGAAAGTTTTCGGTAAGTAATCACAGTCGCCAACAATAAAAGGGGCTATTAGGAGGTCAACATGCTTTGGACTATATTTGTGATTCTACTGGTTTTGTGGGCGTTGGGACTATTGACAGGCTACACGCTGGGCGGTGTTGTTCATGTCCTGCTTGTGATTGCCATCGTTTTGGTGGTGATCCAGGTTATTCAAGGCCGAAAACGGGTGTAACCCTGGCTGCCATTGCCGGAAAAGGCGATGGATTTACTTAAAGGAAGCAATGCCATGAACTTATGTTGTTGCCTGTTTGGTTCTGATGATGTTTAGCGTGATACTTGGGGCCTGCGCATCGACCGCCACGAAGTCCCGCACCGGAGAGTACATTGACGACTCCGTCATCACGATCAAGGTCAAATCGTTGCTGTCAGCGGACGATTTTCTCAAGTCGTTCCAGATCGGTGTTGAAACTTACAAGGGTGTCGTCCAACTTAGCGGCTTCGTTAATTCTCAAAAGGCCGTCGATAAAGCAGTCGAAATCACTCGCACTGTCAAGGGGATCGAGTCCATCAAGAATGATCTGATCGCCAAATAGGTATCGTTAACGGAAGGAGATTGAAAATGAGTCTATCGCGCAGAGGTTTCATCATAGTTGTTCTCTTATCCTTTTTTCTGGCATTAGCCGGTTGTGAGCAAAAGGGAACGGCCGAGAAGGCAGGGGAAAAAGTTGATCAAGCAGTTGAAAAAATGGGTGAAAAATTTGAAGGCGCCAAGGAAGCGATCGGTGACAAAGCCGAACAAGCTGGAAAATACATGAATGATACCGCTATCACAGCCAAGATTAAGGCGGATATCTTGAGTGACCCCCTGCTTAAATCGTTCCAGATCAACGTGATCACGACAAACGGCGTCGTCACGCTGAACGGCGTCGTTGATTCCCGGCAAAGTATCGACAGGGCGATGGAAATTGCCCGTAGTATCAAGGATGTGAAATCGGTCGAAAACGGCCTTGCCGTCAAGGGTTCCTGATACCCGATTTACGGCCACGATCATCATTTCGGTAAAACTCGTATGATTGGCATGGCCGAAACGATGATCAAGGCCGAATCGAACGCGGCAATGGATATCGATTCGTGAATAGATTAAAACAACTCTGGAGTATCCTGCGGTCGAGTTTCTGGTTTTTGCCTTCGCTGATTGTGACCG
Source organism: Desulfobacterales bacterium (assembly GCA_046483495.1). Classification (GTDB taxonomy): domain Bacteria; phylum Desulfobacterota; class Desulfobacteria; order Desulfobacterales; family UBA5616; genus CAYLRU01. Next base: position 8,330 of record JAWODC010000013.1, on the reverse strand, counting down.
GCAGTATCGTCCTGGCCGTAGCTCTGATCCGTGTGGATTCCACCGGAAGCGAACAGTGGCTCACCCACTGGCCGCGCCTGTTCGGCGTGGGCGCGGATGGCGCACGCGGGATGCTGTCCACGATTGCCGGTTCGATGATTACCGTGGTGGGGGTCACGTTTTCGATGGTTCTGATGACGTTGGCGCTGGCCTCGAGTCAATACACTTCACGCATCCTCAGGAACTTCATGAGCGACCGCGTCACACAGATCGTACTGGGTGTTTTCGCCGGCATTTTTACCTATTGCCTGATCGTGTTGCGGACCATCCGCGGCGGCGAAGATGGCGTATTCGTGCCGGGCCTGGCCGTGTCTTTCAGCGTCGTGCTGGCGATGGGCGGCATCGGCGTCCTCATTTTCTTCATTCATCATATCTCCGCTTCGATTCAGGCAGCCAACATTATTGCCTCGGTAGCCGATGAAACCATGCTGGTTGTCGACCGGCTTTTCCCGAAGAAACTCGGAGACGGGTGGGTTGACGACGATGAGGCGTATCCGACGCCTCCCCCTTTGCCGGAGCATATCTGGAAGGCCGTGCCGGCCAAGGGCAATGGATATATCCAAAGCGTGGACAACGCGGCGCTGCTGCGTTTGGCATGTGAGAACAAGACCATCGTTAGGATGGAACACGCCATCGGCGAGTTTGTGGTCCAAGGGGCCGCACTCGTTTCGGTCGCTCTGGAGAAACCACCGCAAAAAGAGATCATCGGTGCCTTGCAGGCGGCATACGACATCGACCGTCACCGAACAGTGTCACAGGATGCCGCTTTCGGAATCCGGCAAATCGTGGATATTGCTTTGAAAGCCCTTTCTCCCGGCATCAACGATACCACGACGGCCGTGATTTGTGTGGATTATCTGTTGGCGATTCTGGCGCGGCTTGCGCCTCGCCCGATCCCTTCATCGCACCGCTACGTGGAAGGGGAACTGCGCATCATTGCCAAAAGCCCGAATTTTGAAAGCCTGCTGACCTACGCCTTCGACCAGATTCGACGCAGCGCCAATGGTAATGTCACCATTCTCTTACGGATACTGGAAGTGCTTCAAATCCTTTCCGGCCTGGCGACCCGCCCGCGGCGCCGAAGGGCGCTTTTCGAGCAGATGCAACAGGTTGCAGAACTGGCGGCGCGTAGCGTGGATTCCGCCCATGACCGCGCTAAAATCGAAGCTTATCTGATGCGGCTGAGAATAATCGAAGCTTAACCGGCGCGCGGTTTGCACAAGAAAGAAAAACTTAAAAAGCGAGGCTACGGATGGGCCAATACAATCTGAACCGCATCTTTAGACTGCAACATGTGGCGGTGGTAGGCGCCAGCGAAAAAGCGGGCACTATCGGCAATGCGTTGATGAAAAATCTTGTCGACGTTGGTTTTCCGGAACCGTGCTGCCGGTTAACCCCAAATACAAGACCATGCACGGACAGGCGTGCTTCGAATCGGTTTCCGCCCTGGAGACGGGCGTGGATCTGGCGGTTATCGTTACGCCGAGATACCAACCCATTCGTATCCCGGTTCCCAACCGCCACTTTGTCCTGCGATTTGCCTGGACTTTGTTTTTTCCGCATAACATGTCAGAAAGCGTCTCCTCACATGCTGATGCTTAGAAGGTGCAAATATTTAAATGTTGAGAATGTCCCGCTATCATACTTGCGGAAAAGCGTCGGCGTTTTGCGTTAACCGGCGGGCTGGAGTGTTTTACTTCCTATCGGGCAGCCTGCCCCTTTTCTAATTTCCGCATGAGCAGGAATGAAATTATTCGATACAAGATGAGCATCACGAATAGCACACCCAGCAATGCGGAGGCGCGCCAGAAAAATGCATTCATCACAACCTGGCTCTGATCGGCCACCGTCATGATCAGTCCGTCGACCGAATCATTCACCTCCTGTATCCCGTGTCTCAATTCCGGCGATTTTAGCAGGTGTTCCGTCGTCGTGAGCAACTCGTCCATTCTCTTTACGGCGAGCGTCACTTCTTCGGCCGTCTGCTCGTACTCGCGGATGTCAAAGGGACGCCCCTCATTGCCCGTCTTCGATTGGTCCAAGGCCGTATACCGAGCAAACAGGGTATCCGCAGTCGTGAGCATTTCGTTGAGTGATTCGCCCACTGGTTCCAGCGACGCGACGAAAATGTTTGCCTCGTCTAGAGTTGCCCGCACATTGGAGATTGTCGCATCCGCACGCTGCAAACGGTCATCGATACCTGTGAGGATGGCTTGCCGCTCAGCCGCGATGTTTGCGGGTAGTTGCTCGATCTGATCGGTCACCGAATGCACGTCGGCAAGAGCGGTGTTGAGTTCAGGGGTGGCGACCAAATCGCCCTTCATCGCCGCCACTTGCCACCGGAGCAGTGTGGACTCGCGCTTGAGCCGATAGAACATTCGCTCGCCGAGCAGTCGTACCTCGTCGACGGCCTGCTCCGCTTCCGTGATTGGCGCTAAGAGGCCCCGGGCCTCGAGTATCTGTTCGGCGGCGGACTTGCCCCGCCCTATGGCGAAGTTTGAGAAGCGAACAAAAGAGGCGCGAACGACTTTCGGGTTCTCCTGTCGCCAGTCCCGCAGCAGAGAGTCAAGAATGCCGAGTTGATCGGCGGTGAGCACACGAGAGGCGAGCACCCGTGATTCCGCTCTGGCCTGAGACAGAGCGGCGGCCAGCGCCTGACCTCGCTTGCCGAACACCGCTACGGCTCTGCCGTCATCGTCCCACACCTGACTTACCAATCTCGTGACCACCAGCAAATCAAGCACGCGGGTGAACGCGTCGGCATTACTGGCGATGTCGTAAACGTTGGTGGCGTTGTCCACGAGAAGCATCTGTGCCGCTTGGCGCTGCCCCGGATCAGGGTTATCCTCCTGCAAAGAGTCACAGACGGAATAGAGCAGGCCGACGTAGCGGTCGGCGAAGGCGCGGGTGAGTCCGTCCAGCTCCTCCATGGTAACTCGTTCGCCGGCCTCCGCACCATCAAGCCCGCGCGCACGCTCCTCTTTTTCTATTGTGCTGCTCTGTAGCATGGCGCATCCCCCCAACGCGAGCACGGCGATACACATCCCCAACAGCGTGTTTGTGGCAAGTGATTTTTGAATATTCATCGAGCAGCCCTCCTTGTTTTCGCTGACAGAAAACTGATTCCGCGTGGGTGGCTTGGGGTGAGGGATTGCATGGCTGGATAACGCACACATCAGCGGCACCAATACGAACAAAGGACACCAGGGCAAGTGCGCGGCTGTTCGCAGTTACCCCTCTTGTTCCGCCCCATTGAGTCGCCTTTTCAATTTTCCGTGGCATTTAATAGTAACTACTCTGCGGGGATAAGACAACGCATTTCTGTAAATTTCCTTAGAAGGTGTCCACCCACAAACGTAAGCTCTTGAATTAGATAAAAAAACGCATTCTAAGGTGGACTTTTCAATTTCAAAGTAGTAAAGTCAAAAGCGAAAACAAATGATTTTACGGCCAAAGAGAAGATAGGATCCACCAAAAAATGCGCGAAAAGATCCAAAAACAGATTCCACTTATGCCGGCCATCATTGATCCTTAAGCAAAAGAGCTTGAACTGATCAGTGCGATCCAGGCTGGTATATTTTCCAGAAGAAAGCAAATCGGCGGATCGGCGCGCCAGCCTTCGTTTTGAGCGCAGCGAAAAGCCCAAGGATGCCTTCGCTTAAGGAAAGCGAAAGCCAAACACTTCGTGAATCAATAAAACGACATCAACCACCAAAAAACCCAAAACCAATTGAAATTCTACTATGTCTACATCCCCCAGTCCAAATCCAACCCGGACAGGCACCATGTAGGCTTCACTGAAAATCTCAATCCCGCTTAAAATCTCACAACAACGGACAATGCCCCCATACCGCCGGATACAAACTCTGTAAGCGTCAGATTAACCCCTTCTTCACAGCCCTCGATGTATATGGCATGATGCCCTTCAAAATAGAAGGAAGGGCATCATTATGGAAAAATCCAAACGGTAGATTGAGAACAAGGAAAAACGCAGAATATTTAAATGTTGAGAATGTCCCGCTATCCCGTCCCGCTATCCCCAAACACGGCGAAGGCCAGGTTCTGATTTGGAGAAGAAGCTCGAAATTTCACCACCGCCTGTTTCTGAAGAGGACGATCGCTTCCCTGGCAACGATCCACGATACGCAGGCATTGAGAAGAGCAGACTCCCCAAAACTGAGTGTCTGAAAGATACACTTGATAGGGTAATCGAGTGCTGGAACGAAAAACTCTCCAAAGAGATAAGATCAGGCAAAAGGCTTCTTATCGTTGCACATGGCAACAGCCTTCGGGCACTCGTCAAGTATTTGGACCAAATCACGGACAAAGAAATTATTGGACTCAATATCCCTGCAGGAATTCATTTGGTTTACGAGCTTGATTCTGATCTCAAGCGTGTAGGTCATTACTATCTTGCGAATGAGAATATGCTCAAGGACGCGATGGCCGAAGTTGCAAAGCAGGGAATGATAAAATAATTTGCCGGCCCCAACACAAGGAGTATACATAACCTCTATTTGGCCTCCGTTTGTCAAGGTAAGACTTCTCGTGTAGACCGGAAAAGTGTAGGATATTCTCTCCCGTCTTTTATTCCGCACCGGCGTTCTGTCCAAACGACAAGTCAACGATTTGCCATGGTCGCAATCATCACGAAAGGGTTATATGTGACCACCGGTTGCATATGACCCTTCCAGATGACCATCAACGGCCGCGCCGGAATGCTGGTCTTTTTTAAATACCTAAACATATCAGAATGATAAATGTCTTGACAGAAAGCACTAGATATCTGGCACAAATATTGAGTATCAAACCATAAAAGCTCCATTTTTTGCATGTGAACTTCACTGCAACCCTTATTGAACAGGAGGTCTACCATGAAATATAGCACCCAGGACAAGTCGGAAGGCAAGTGGCGCAAACTCAAGGGTAAGATCAAACAGGTAACCGGAAAAGCTGTCGGGAACCGCGACCTGGAAGCCGAAGGTAAGGCCGAAAACATTGACGGAAAGATTCAGGAAAAGGTCGGGCAGATCAAGGACGTCGTCGGGAAGTAAACAGGGACGCCTGTCAAAAGAATTTGATGGCGTTAAAAAAGGAGGCCATTCGGGTATGGATTGCGGGATGTGCCACCGGAGAGGAGGCCTACTCCGTGGCCATTATCCTTCAGGAAGCCCTCGATGAGGCGGAAAGCAAACAGCGGGTGCAGATCTTTGCCACCGATCTGGACAAGAACGCCATCAACAAAGCCCGGTACGGGGCATACCTGGAGAACATCGCCGCCGATGTCGGCCCGGAACGGCTGAAGCGGTTTTTCACCAGGGAAGACCATTTCTACCGCGTCAAAAAGGAGGTCCGGGAGCCTATCGTCTTTGCCGTTCAGAATGTGCTGACCGATCCGCCCTTTACCAACCTGGACCTGTTGGTCTGCAGGAACCTGCTGATCTACCTGGAACCCGCCGCCCAGCAGAAGCTGATCCCGCTTTTCCACTACACGCTGAAAGAAAAGGGAGTCCTGTTTCTGGGGACATCGGAAAGCGTGGGCCGTTTCGGCGAGCTGTTTGAAACCGCCCAGAAAAAATTCAGCATTTACCGCAAAAAAGAGGCGGTACAAGGCGCCCGGACGAACGTGGAATTTCCCACGAGAACCCCGCAGCTGGAGAATGCCGATTACACCGGGGACAAGATGCCGGCCGGTCGTCAGGATGAGACCCTCATCGCCCGGGCGACCAGGGATATGCTGCTGACGTCCTACACCCCGGCCTGCGTGGTGGTAAACCCGGAGGGCCAAATCCTTTTTATCCACGGCCGGACGGGCAAGTACCTGGAGCATCCTCAGGGAAAACCCAGCCTGAATCTCCTCGACACAGCCAGGGAGGGCCTCCGCTATGCACTTGCCAGTGCCCTGCGAAAGGCCCGATCATCCGGAGAGGAGGTCCGGCACAAACGGCTGCGGGTGAAAACAAATGGTGGCCATCAGGACCTCGATCTGGTGGTGAAGTCCTTGTCCGAACCGGCTCCCCTGAACCACACGTTCATGGTGCTGTTCGAAGACATGGAAGACCAGGACGAGCCCCGGCCGGAAGCGCAGGGAAAAGCTGAGCAGGTGCCCGAGCTTGAACGGGAGCTGCAGAAAGTCCGCCAGGAGTACCAGGGAACTCTGGAAGAGCTTGAAAGCTCGAACGAGGAGCTCAGATCGGCAAACGAGGAGACGCGCTCGTCAAACGAGGAGCTTCAAAGCACCAACGAGGAGCTGGAGTCCTCACGGGAAGAGCTCCAGTCGCTAAACGAAGAACTGTCCACGGTAAACAGCGAGCTGCAGAATAAGACCGAAGAGCTGTCCCGGTCCTACGAGAGCATCACCGGCGTGCTGGACAGCACGCAGATCGCCATTCTGTTTCTGGGAGCCGATCTTTCCATCAGCCGGTTCACCCGGGAGGCGACCCGGATTTTCAACCTCATCGAAACGGACATCGGGCGTCCGATTGGACATATTTCCCACCGCCTGGTCTATGATGATTTCATAAAAAAGGTGCGCGGGGTGCTCGACACGCTTCAGCCCTTTGAAGACGAGGTACGCACAAAAGACGGGAACTGGTACCGTATGCGAATCATGACCCATCGCAGGAGTGAACACCGGATCGAGGGGGCGGTTGTCACGTTTATCAATATCGATCCCCAGAAGCGGTTCGCCGAAAGCATCGTGGATACGGTTCGGGAATCGCTCCTGGTGCTGGACAAGGAATTTAGAGTGGTCACGGCAAACCGAAGGTTTTATGAGACGTTTGGGCTTGCTCCCGAACAGGTCGAGGCAAATCCGCTGTTTGAGCTGGGTGAAGGACAGTGGGACATCCCGGCCCTGCGAGAGCTCCTCACCCGGGTTGTCTCGGAGGGCAAAGATTTTGAAGACTGCCGGGTGGATCATCGGTTCGACACCCTCGGAACCAAACAGATGCTGGTCAACGTACGGCTTCTGCAGGGGCGGGAAAGCGAAGCGCCGAAGATCCTGATGGCCATCGAAGATATCACCGATAAAACGAATGGAAAGAAATATGCCTGAAAAGCCCAGCCTTGCGTTTACAAATCTGAGAAAGCAGGCGGAAGAAGTCCTGAATCAGCGGCACGGCAATGGTGTGGCTGAACCCGCCCAAACGGATCTTCGTCACCTGCTCCATGAACTCGAGACCCACCAGGTGGAACTGGAAATTCAAAACGAAGAGCTCCGGAAGACTCAACAGGAGCTCGAAGCCTCCCGGAACGAATACCTCGACCTGTACCATTCCGCCCCGGTGGGATTTTTATCCGTCAATGCCAAGGGGGTGATCACCCGAATCAACCGGGCGGCTGCGGAGATGTTCGCCTCTCCCGGAAAAATCCTGGTGGGTGATATTTTTTTAAGTCTTATTTATGCCACGGATGTGCAGATCTACATGCGCTTTTTAAACAAGGCAGGCTTGATGAAAAACGAGGTCTGTGAGTTGCAGATGGTTGGAAAAGACGGCAACATTCTCCATGTGCGACTCGAGGCGAGAGCCGAACTGGAAGGCGGGAAAAAGATCCGGCATTTTGCCGTTACCGATCTGACCGAACTCAAAAGGATCAAAAAGGAGCTGGAACAGCGTGTGCTGGAGCGAACGGCCGAGCTGAACCGGCGAGCGGAACAGCTCGCCAGGCTGACCTCCGAACTGATGCTTACAGAGCAGCGCGAGCGGCGCCGCATCGCAGAGATTCTGCACGATCACCTGCAGCAGCTTCTGGTGGGCGCCAAGATGAACAGCGAGGTGCTGGTCCCCGAGCTCGAAGGGAACCAACGGCGGGTTTTGGAAAAAATAAAAGACCTCATCGACAAATCAATCCAGGCCTCCCGGACTTTGACCGCGGAGCTTTCCCCGCCCGCGCTTCAGCAGGGCCGCCTTTCCGCCGCACTGGAATGGCTCGCCCACTGGATGAAGAAACATCACGGCTTAACCGTTGAATGGCGAGCCAATACCGATCTGGACCCGGAGCGTGAAGACATCACTTACCTACTGTATCAATGCGTCCGGGAGCTGCTGTTCAATGTCGTCAAACATAGCGGCGTTGAATCTGCGCGGATTGAAATGTCCGATGAAAACGACATGCTTCAGGTGGCGGTATGTGACAACGGTCCGGGATTCGACCCAAAAACTATTGATGAAACGGAAGAAACCGGATTTGGGCTGTTTTCCATCCGAGAACGGCTGGCGCTGCTGGGCGGCACACTGGCGGTTGAAAGCATTTCGGGGGGCGGCGTGCGTGTATCTATTTCAATGCCG
>JAWODC010000045.1:0-7141 GCA_046483495.1 Desulfobacterales bacterium | reverse complement strand
ACGATCAGCGGACTCGCGGCGCAGCATGTCCTCTTCACCCCTGGAGGGGGAAGGCCGGGATGGGGGGGATTAAGCCCCGATCCGATTCAGGTTTGAGCTATCAACTTTCAGCTAACGATCCAAACAATCCAAACGAACTAAACGATCCAAATAATCAAAACCCAAAGGATACCATCATGATTGACGAAAAGAAGTTCAAGGCAGCGGCGGTCCAGCTTTCTCCGGTCCTGTTCGACAGGGACGGCACCACGGAAAAGGTCCTGAAATGCATAGAAAAATGCGGATCAGAGGACATCCGGCTGGCCGTGTTCCCGGAAACGGTCATTCCGAATTACCCCTATTTCGCCCTGGTGGATTCACCGCTGGCTACCCAGGCATCGTTTGAAAAGCTGTACCTCAATGCCGTGGACGTGCCGGGACCGGTTACGGCGGCAGTCGGCACAGCGGCGAAAAAATCCGAAACCGTTGTCGTGCTCGGAGTCAATGAGAGGGATGGCGGCACCTTATACAATACCCAGTTGATTTTCGATGCAGACGGCACACTTTTAGGCAAGCGGCGGAAAATCATGCCCACCTATCATGAGCGAATGATCTGGGGATGGGGAGACGGCAGTGGATTGAACGTTTTTCAAACGGCTGTCGGGAGAATCGGGGCGCTGATCTGCTGGGAGCATTACATGCCACTGGCGCGGTATGCGCTGATTGCCCAGAAAGAGCAGATCCACTGTTCGCATTTCCCCGGTTCCATGGGTGGAAGCGAAATGGCCGGTCAGCTGGATGCAGCGGTGCGGCATCATGCCATGGAATCGGGCGCTTTTGTCGTCAACGCGACGGCCTGGCTCGATGAAAATCAACGGATGGCTATATCTCCGGATGAATTGGTGCAGGGATACCTGAAGGGCGGGCTGTGCACGGCGGTCGTGTCCCCGGACGGCCGGTACCTTGCCGGACCGCTCCCCGAAGGGGAGGATATGGCGGTAGCGGAAATCGATCTCGCTTCGATCATTTCCCGCAAAAGCCTGCTCGACACGGCGGGACACTATTCGCGCCCGGATATTTTGCAATTATGGATCGACAAGCGCGGCCGGCAGAATCTCGTGGAGGCAGGCGTTGAGGAAGAAAAGGACGATGATGACCCATCGGGTGAAACCCTGGTGTGAAACGTGCGGTTGCCGGCCGATCAGCTTGGCATTGTTTTCGTGAGTTCCAGGGGAACCCACAGGGAAAAAACGGCGCCTTTGCCCGGGGCGCTTTCAATTTCAAGGTCGCCGCCCAAAACCGACAGCCGTTCACGTATGCTCAGCAAGCCGAAACCCGAACCCTCCTGCTCTTTTTCCCACATGTCACGGGTATCGAAGCCGTGTCCCCAGTCAATGACGGATATTCGGATCTTGTTTTCTTCACAGCAGGCCATGTCAAGGTGTGCCGATTTTACTCCCGAGTGCTTGATCACGTTGAAAAGCAATTCACGAATGGATTGGAATATCAAGACGGCCATGTCTTCACGTTTCGGATCGAGGCCGGACTCTATGTGCAGATCGACCTCGAGTCCATAATTTTCGTGCATCCAGCGGGCAAGCCATTCGAGTGCATCGGACAGTCGTCCCTGCCGCAGGGCCGGCGGAGACAGCTCGGCCGTCAAGGTCCGCGACATCTGAATGGATTGGGTGAGAAGATCGATGATGTTTTCCGTTGTCTGCTTGTGAGCGGTTTCGATTTGCGCGGAAAGCATTTCGCTGTTCATCTTTGCGGCGACCAGGAGCTGCTGCAGATTGTCATGCAGGAATTCGGCCAGGCGGGATCTTTCACGCTGTTCGGACAGCGCCAGCTCCGAAACGAGCGTGCGAAGCTGCCGCGCTTGATTTTCCGCCAGGCGGGTGCGCTCCGCAATACGCTGCTCCAGCGTATTGTTCAGGCGGCGAAGGGCTTCTTCGGCATTTTTCCGGTCCGAGATATCCTCCAGCAGGCCCAGGATCTGGGTGGGCCGGCCGGCCGCATCCCGCCGAAGGGAGGTATTGGTGCGCACCCATACAGCGGTTCCATCTTTGCGAAGGTATCGCTTTTCAAGAAAAAAGGCCGGAATTTCACCCGCCAGCATGCGATCCATTTCGATAAGGTTTTTTTCTAAATCATCGGGATGCGTAAGCCTCTGAAACGTGAAGTCCGGCTGAAGCAGTTCCTCTTTGGTATATCCGGTGATACGGCAGTATGCCTCGTTGACATGCAAAAAACGGCCTTCGAGGTCCAGGATGACCATGCCCAACGGCATATGGGTGAAGGCATCCCGAAACCGCTGTTCGCTTTGCCGGAGGGCCTCTTCGGCCTGCTTGCGTTCGGTGATGTCCTGTGTAAATCCGTAAACCTTTTCTACAGCGCCGGCCGTATTTCGTACGAAATATCCGTTTGCCGTGATAATCCGAACCTCTCCCGTGTCCTGGCGGATGATGCGATGCTCTATGTCATAGGGTTTGATGCCCTGTTTAACATGTTCAACTTCCTGCTTTACGAGATCCCTATCTTCGGGATGGGCGATGTTCAACAGATCATCTTCGGATAAACGGAGATTATTGACACCGTGTATTTTCATCCATTCGTCTGAAAATTCCCATCGGTTTTTTGCAATGTCCCACTGCCAGGCGCCTGTATGGGACACTTCTTCGGCCCTGTGAAGAATCGTCCGGCTTTGCTGCAGTTCCGCAAGCAGTCGATCCCGCTGCTCTTCTTCGATACGGCGCCGGGTGATATCCCGGATAATACTCACCAACACCCGCTTTTTGCCGAAATCCGTGCCCTGTGAACTGACCTCCACCGGAAAGGTGCTGCCGTCCGCCCTTCGGTGAAAGGCATTGAAGAGAATGCTTTTTCCGTTGGCTTCGGCCATTTGCGAAGTTACGGCCGAATTGTCCGGTGTGGCCCGAAGATCGTATATGTTCATCTTCAGCAGTTGTTCACGGGAATATCCATACGCAGCTTCCGCTGCCTTATTGGCTTCCAGAATTCGTCCATCTTCAAACTGAATAAAAAGGATGATATCCCGGCTGTAATCCATCAGTATGTCGTAATACAACCGGTTTTTGTCGGGATCGGCTTGTGGGTGCTCTGTGGTGTTATTCACTTTTCCATCCTCTTGTCGATGTGTCTTAACGAATGCCTGCAATTTTGGGACGGCTCTGTGACTGTCGTCAAATGAAGGGTAATTAACCCCCCTCTTGCATTTGCCGGCTTTTTCGTTTTGCGCCAACATACAAAAATAAACATAAAACATCAATATTTCATGTAAAGATCAGGTGTTTGCCCTAACATGCGAGGGTGGGGATGGATTGGGTATATGCTGTCTTAAATTAAAACTTTGGTACATAAGGTGGGGTTTGGGATCGTTGGGATCGTTGGAATCGTTATGATCCTAACGATCAAAACGCTTCCAACGATCCACAGCGAACAGGCACCGGTCAGCCGTGTAAAAACCGAAGTTACAAATCCAGATTGTTGACTACTTCGCTCATAATGTCTTCATGAAGCATGCTGGGCATAAAGAACGCCTGGTTGATTCCCACATTGACATACAGCACGTCCAGATGATTTTGAGTCCAGTATTCGGTTTTGAAGTCGGTCATGGCGGACTGGCCTAAAATGCAGCCGTACTCCCCCTGCAGGGTTTTCAGCCGTATGAAGCCGTTGTTCAGGCCCTTCCACAGGCGGCCCTGCTTGTCATAGCAAATCGTGTAAATCGGATAAAAATGATCCTTTGGCAGATACAGGTCTTTTTTCGACTCCGGATAGCGGGGATCTTTGGATTTGGCGCTGATGATGTAAACATCTCTTAACTCGTATGGATCGTCGGGACCGGCGATTACCGGGTGCTTTATGCCCCCTTTGTATTTGCCTTCGGCGATGGATTTCAGATTATACAACCCCAGCACGGACTGTTCCCCTGCCATTTCGTAATCGAACATTAAAATTTTGCCGTCAAAGCCGTAAAAATCATCCCATGTAAACGGAGAGCCGCGCACCGGATTTCCCCGTTCGCTCGAAACCAGCCGCATGGTCCTTCTCATCGTCGGAATGTAGACCCACATGTCATCGTTTTTAAGGGAATCTTCATAGCGCCACGTGACATTGACCATTCCCCGGCCCTGGGGCGTAGTGCTTTCATACAGCATGGCGAAATGAAGATCTTTCGGATTTTCCAGATTGGGTTTCGGATCGAGAACGGTCCGGTGGGTAAAATAAATGTAATCGATTTTCGTCCTGGAATTGGATATTCTGCCGCCTTTTCGCTTTGTATTCGACCAGAATCCGTTTGGATAGCAGAAATCATCCCCGCGCCAGCGATAATAGCAGTTCCAGGCCAGTTTCAAAGCCATATCGGGTTCTTTCGGGTCGAGAAAGGGCGTGCCGGTGGTATAACCGGACAAACTGCCGTCCGCATTCAAGGTCGTTTTTCCGGCATTTTTTTCCGTTTCCGCCAGAAAACTGGGGCAGGGAAGATTTTCGGTTTTTTCCGCTACGTGAACCGTGATGGGATCACATACGTTCCATCCATCCGTGAAGAAACGCTCCATGAAGGCGGGAAAATAATCCATGTACTGCTTGACATTGGTGCCGTTGATCACATCCCCCGGTTGAGGCTCCGCCCCGGCAATTCCCCCTGCGAAAATACCGGCCAGGATTACGCCAACAAACACCAGTAGAGCAAAGGTGTGACAGCGTTTAAAGACCATTGGTTACCTCCTTTTTTTTAGGAAATTGATGTCAAGGTGCAGTTTTGGTGGTATGACCATAATATGTCGGTGGACACTGTGGAATCGAGAATTGAAATTAAGTGAAGCGGCGATCACAACCTGTAAACAAAGCGGCATCAAGTCACAGGACCAGGATCAGCGGGAGCTCGAATTGAGGGTAGAAGGATAGGAGAAGAGGTTGCCGGATGATCCGATGTTCGGTTTCGGTTCAGGTGCCGATACGACTGATGACCTAATTTACGGGTAGACAATGAAAAAGTCAATAAAAAAAAGTATCCGTTGGATTTGTCTGATTATTGGAACCTGTGACGCCGCGACTTCCCCCAAACCGAAGCTCTACCGGCGAATTCCCCATCCCGTCCCCCTCGTCGCCCACGTACTGCTCGTCCCGTCAATTGTTGTGTTGCACCACAACCGGTAGACTGATACTATTTCCAAACTGAAAGCTGCATTTAAAAAGAATATTAACCCGCGTATGACTGGAGTTGCATGGACATAAACCTGGAGAAATTAAAAGAAAAGCACCGAAGGGAAAATTCCGGCGGGGTCGTCTCGGTGTGCTCGGCGCATCCGGTGGTTCTGGAGGCGGCGATCGAGGCGGCCGATCGTGAGGACCGGCCGCTCCTCATCGAAGCAACGGCAAACCAGGTGAACCAGTTCGGCGGCTATACGGGCATGACGCCGGCGGCATTTGCCGCTATCGTAAACGACATCTCGGCAAAGGCCGGTGCGGCCGAACACCCGGTGCTGATCGGCTCCGATCACCTGGGGCCGCACATCTGGAAGGATGAGCCCTTCGAGGCGGCCATGCGAAAGGCCGGGGAGCTGGTTGAGCAGTGCATCAGGGCCGGGTATGGAAAGATTCACCTGGACACGGGAAAGGGATGTGCGGATGACGGCGATGAGGGTCTGAGCATCGAAGAGGCGGCTCGGCGTGCGGCCCGGCTTTGCGAAATTGCCGAAACGACGGCGCAGGTCAGGGGGGATTCGCAAAAGCCCCTCTATGTTATCGGCAATGAGGTGCCTTCGCCCGGCGGTGGTCTTCAGGAGGGAGAACGTCTGATCGTCACGGACCCGGATCAGCTGCGCTCCGATCTTACAGCATATCACCGGGCATTCGAGGAACGGAACCTTGCATCCGCCTGGCGCCGCGTCATCGCCGTGGTGGTGCAGCCGGGCGTCGATTTCGGAGATGACCGCGTTGCCGTGTATCGATCCGAACGGGCTGCAGCGCTTTCTGAGGCGCATGCCGATCTCCCCGGCAAGATGACATACGAGATTCACGCCACCGACTACCAGCCTCCGGAAGCGCTGAGGCACATGGTTAAAGACCATTTCATGCTGCTCAAAGTCGGCCCGTGCCTGACCTTTGCCATGCGGCGGGCGCTTTATGCACTTTCGCGCATCGAAAATGAACTTCCGAAAATTCAAACGCCTTCGAACCTGATAGGGGTGATGGAGAAAATCATGACGGAGAACCCGGCCTACTGGCAGTCGTACTACCGGGGAAATGAAGCGGAACTCCGATTTTTGCGGCATTACAGCCTGCGCGACCGCATTCGCTACTACTGGACGCACCCCGAAGCTCAAGCGGCCGTTTCCCAATTGCTGCACAACCTCCGGCGCCCGCTGCCGGGAGCCCTGCTGCACCAGTATTTGCCCGATATCTTCCCGGAGGTTGCCGCTCAAAGTCGGCATGGCGATTGCTCGACTGTCATCAAAACAGCCATTCAAAAGACACTTACGACATATTGTATTTAATGCGCGTATGCCGTAAGCACCTTCTTTTCGAAAACAGCCAGGTGGGGCACGAGATCTTTGCCGATCATAATTCGAATTTCAGCGATCTTCCAATCCAGCTCAGGCACTTCCTGCAGCTTTGCGGATACCGGCAGCTTTCGGGCCGCCATTTTGGCTTCAGGCAAAAAACCGGGAAGGTAGTAAATCATCGTTTCGGAATGGTTGAAATGTTCCGCATTGGTAAGATACATGAGTTGAAAGCCGTTTTTGTTCAGGTAATATCCCACCTTATTGGCCATGCGGCGCACACCGTTTCCGTTGGACACTTCGATAATGCTTCGACGCGTCGCCTCTGAATCGGCGGATTCGGGAATGGCGCGGGTTGGCGTACTTGCTTCCTCTTTTTCACTTTCTGAAATAAAAGATGCATCACGGGATGCCGAGGCCACTGCCTCTCGATCGATTTCATCGGATGGCGAGTCAATATCGGTCGGGATACCAGCCGATTCAGTGGAGGGTTCGGAAGCGGTTGAACTGTCGATCGTATCTGGTTCGGTTTCGGCGATTTTGGATGGCGGAGCAGATTCTGACGATGCGACATCGATTTTTTCCGGAGAATCCGTATGATTTTCCTGTGACATATCAGCGGCTGGTGGTTG
>JAWODC010000054.1:0-62490 GCA_046483495.1 Desulfobacterales bacterium | reverse complement strand
TACGATTCTCACGGCTCGGGACCTCGGCATCAGTTTCGGTGACTAGCGCCCGGCCATTGAATTGCCGATTGAGAGCCAACTACCGGATATCTTCCCCGACCTTTTTCGCCTCTGCGAAAAAGGTCGGGGAAGATATCCGGTAGTTGGCTCTCAATCGGCAATTCAATGGCCGGGCGCTAGTCACCGAAACTGATGCCGAGGTCCCGAGCCGTGAGAATCGTATCGCAATCTAAAGGGACCGTCTTCCGTCGGCTGATGTTTTCAAGCGGCACATAATTGACGGCCGGGGGATCTATGGTCACCATGATGCCGGACCTACTTTCTTCCAGAGCCCTGACACTGGCTGCACCGAAACGCAGGGCCAGCAACCGGTCTGAAGAAGTCGGCGTACCGCCCCGCAGCAAATGGCCCAGAGAGACGTGCCGGGTTTCTTTACCGGTAATTTTCGCCAGCTCCTCTGCAATCTTCTGACCGACGCCTCCGAGGCGTTCACTTCGCCCGGTTCCTTTTTGCGACACCAGGGTATACGTGCCGCCGACCGGCCTGGCTCCTTCGGCGGTTACGATGATGGAAAAATATCGGCCGCTGCGATCACGATCCTTCACTTTTTCGGCCACTTTGTTGATGTCGTATGGGATTTCAGGAATCAATATGGCATCTGCGGTCGATGCCAGGCCGGCATTCAGGGCTATCCATCCGGCATAACGGCCCATGACTTCAACCACCATTACTCTCTGGTGTGATTCGGCCGTTGAATGCAGCCGGTCAAGGCATTCCGTGGCAAAATGAACAGCCGTGTCGAAACCGAATGTTACGACCGTTTTGTCGAGGTCGTTGTCAATTGTTTTGGGAACACAGACGACTTCCAGTCCTTTTTTGTGCAGCGAATGGGCGATTTCCAGGGAGCCGTCCCCCCCTATGGAAATAAGAGCATCGATATCTTTATCTCGAAATGTTTGCACCAGATCACCGGTAATGTCGGTCTCGGTAATCCTTCCGTCAGCCTCCTTTACGGGGTATCGCAGCGGGTTGCCCCTGTTGGTGGTGCCCAGAATCGTTCCCCCGACATGCGTTATCCCTCTGACGGAATCCCTGTCCAAAGTGACGACACCGCCTTTTTTGTATCGATCCGGCGTGATCAGTCCATTGTATCCGTCACGGATACCCAAACATGTCCATCCCCGATGAAGCGCCGAAAGAACGATCGAACGAATAACGGCATTGAGCCCCGGAGCGTCTCCTCCACCTGTGGAGATTGCGATTCTTTTGGTTTTCATCTCTGTTCCTTTTTACAAGCTAAATCTTTTCGGGTCAATAAAAGCTGCCGGTCGGGCTGCAGAAATATTTTTTCCCGTGCTTCAATCCCGCCTGGGATGGACATGCCGGAGTTCGACAAAGTCTTCTCTTGAACCACACATAAGAAAGTGTAATAATATAAAATTATAACCTGATTGATCATTGGAGTCAATATATGGCCGGACATAAAAGCTCCCAGCAGGGCATTTGTAAGGGATATCCGAGTACTGCCGGTAATGCCAGGGTGTTTATCGACGGCAGTACCCGTTCATTTGCCTCCCTTCGAACTGTTGCTATTGGTTATGGAACGTATAAACCGGGGTGGCGGTGGTCCTTGCATGCCGGCCCGCAGGTGGGGAAGCATTCGGATAACCACATCGGCTATGTTCTATCCGGCCGCATGATGGTCAAAGATCCAGCCGGGAACGAAGCCGAGATAGGGCCGGGGGGCGCATTTGAAATTGTTCCGGGCAGTGACGCCTGGGTAATTGGAGACAAGCCGTGTGTTGCACTGGACTTTATTCCCTTAAGCGCCGATTCCAAACCGCAGTAAGGGATTCAACACAGGGGTGCAGGAAAAATAAAGAGCAATGCGTTCGCTTCCAAATCTTGACATAATGATGTCATGACATTATGATGTTTACAAATAATAGTTGGGGGTGATTTTTATGTCCGCTTCGACAAAACGATCGACAGTATATCTTGATTCGACATTACATAAGGCCTTAAGACTCAAATCAATCGAGACCTCTCGTTCTATGTCCGACCTTATAAATGAGGCCATAAGGGAATCGATTGCCGAGGATGCCGAGGACTTGGCTGTTTTTGATGAAAGGGCTGACGAACCTCTTATCAGCTATGATGAAATGGTCAAGAGGCTTAAAAAAGATGGATGGATATAGAATATATTTCAAGAAATCCGTATGGAAAGATTTTCAATCCATTCCCAAGAAAGATTTAAGAAAAATACTGAACGTCATCGAATCCTTGTCAAAAGATCCAAGGCCTCCGGGATGCCGAAAACTTTCCGGACAAGAACGGTACCGCCTTCGACAGGGGCGATATAGAATTATTTATTCAATACAGGATAACGAAATTTCAGTATGGATCGTTAAGGTCGGTCGCCGAAAAGATGTGTACCGCTGAAGCGAATAAGAGCATTTGCAATTCGCGGTATCGGCGTTGGACTCAAATAGAGATTCACTCAGGGCACGCAGCCAATCATCATTAACGTCAAGAAAAATTGTTTCTGAGCAGAGACGCAGAAAACCGCTGCTGGTCGGCCGGATTACCCGGCTTTCCGGCAGTAAGCGCATCGGCATGAGCGCCATCGTCCTCCTGCTCGGCATCGGGGGTCTGCTGATGATCAGGGTGCCCCCGGCCGACCGGTGTTACAATCATGAATAACCAGGCAAAGGAGGGACGAGCTATTTCGACATAATCCGTTCGTTGAGCTCTTCGGACGTTTGCGGGGGTACGAATTCGTTTTCCCTTTTCTTCAATGCAATGGCTCCCGTCGGACAGTTGGGAACGCAATTCCCGCACCCGAGACAGCGCAGGAGATTGACGACGGCGAAACCCTGCGCCTCATCCACGGCGACGGCATCCAGTTGACATGCCTCGGCGCATTCACCACAGGCGGTGCAGGCATCCGCATCCACAAAAGCCTGGTAATTCGTTGTCCAATGATTGACGCCGTCAGGTATCATTTTGTGCATCTGAATCAGTCCGCAGCAGCACGCGCAGCAGGAGCACATGTAATCGATCTCCTGGGTGTTGGCCGGCTGCAGCACTAAACCGTCTTCGGCGTTTTTCCTTAGTATATCCAGGGCCTCCTCCCGGGATATTTCTCGAACCCCACTGAGTTCGATGGCATTTTTTGCCGTATTGTTGAATGCCATGCAGGTGTCCCTTCGGGATGTCTTCTTGCACGGGCGTCCGGCCCGCTCGGCGTTTTCCCGGCAGATGCAGGGATATACCGCAAACGGCCCCGGTGATTTTTCAATCAGTTCTTTCAATACATCATATGAACCGACATGAAGTTCCTGCGTAATGCTCTGCTCGATGGGAATGGTGCGCATCTGGGACACCTTGGAGTTTAAAAACCTGTCTATAAATTGGCCGTCTACCATGTATTCCTGAACCGCAGCAGACCATTCAGGGGTGGCGCCCTTGTACATGCCTGCTTCAGCCATACCGATCAAATAATGCAGGGTTCCGTATGTTTTGACGCCGTTCTTTTTCTTGTGGGTGATCACGCCGTATTTTGCGAGTTCATCCAGGTGGCGCTCCAAGGTTTCAGCCGGGTATCCGCCGGGTTCCACCCGTTGAACGATCGTTTCGATCGGTTCGAGCTTGTATGTAAGGTACAGTGCGGCCTTGGCCTGCTCCGGGGTAAACAAGTGCTTTAAAATGGTGATCTCGCAACCCGATTCCGTTGCTGGAAATCCCACGGTCTCTTTGTCGAGATGCTCTTGAAGCTGTCGATAAATTGGGTCTTGATTTTCCATAATTTTGGCTCCTTTGACTTAAAATAAGGCGTATACGGTGACGTGATTGAAAATGCCTGGATCGACTTGAATCAGGTGCTTTTAATTGAGCGAAAATCAGGAAATTTTATAGCATATAAAACCATAAATGTCATTCATCTATTTTCGACATCGGAAAACATCGGAAGACCCCGATTGACATTATCGAACACATTGGCTATTCTGATCCATGGCAAAGAAAATCCCCCGCACTGTCCGGGTATTCGAAACAAAACATCATGGAACGAATCGATCGACAAATAGCGTTTACCAAAGAAATCGATAAGCTCAAAGATGTATACCGGCGGTCTTATCTGCTGTCGCAGAGCCGGATGGAAAATTCCGCCGAACATTCATGGCATATTTCCGTGATGGCGATGTTTTTATCCGAATATTCGAATGTCGAAATCGATCGGCTGCGTGTCATCGAGATGCTTCTCATTCATGATATTGTCGAAGTGGATGCCGGAGATACCTACTGTTACGATGAAAACAGCACGATAGGAAAGGAGCAGCGGGAAGAAAAGGCTGCGAATCGACTATTCCATCTGCTTCCCGGTGAACAGGCGGACAGGCTCATGCGGCTCCGGCACGAATTCGAAGAAGCAAAAACGCCTGAATCGCTTTTTGCGAATGCATTGGATCGCTTCATGCCCCTTATTCACAATTTTAGTACAATGGGCAGGGCCTGGAAAGAAAATGGAATAACAAAGGGGCAGGTGCTTAAAAGAAACAAATCGATCGCCGACGGTTCGCATGCACTCTGGGAGTATGCAAAACACCGCATTAATGAGGCATCTGAAAAAGGATGGCTGAAAAATGATGACGATCCCAACACCCAAAAAAGGGAGACCGATAATGACACCGCTTAAAGACACGTATGCGATCGTGGGGGTGGGATACACACCCCAGGGGCGCATACCGGGAAGAACATCGCTCAGTTTCCATCTGGAAGCCTCGGCAAATGCCATTGAAGATGCCGGGTTGAACCCAAACGATGTGGACGGCTACATCTGCTACCGCCACTTTCCCCCCGCTTCGAACGAGAATGACCTGACACCCTATTTGATTGCCCAGCACCTGGGGATTTCGCCGACCTACATGAGTCAGGACGCCAACTGATCGCGGAGTCATTTGCAGCACGCAGTTGGCGCGCTCCAAACCGGTTTATGCAAGTATGTGCTTATCTCCTACGGCCATAATGCCCTCTCCAGTGACAGCATGCAGAAAATGCTCATCGATCTTTCAGGCGATGATGCCGTCTTCGGCCATTTCGGCGCAACCGGCGGCTACGCACTGGCCGCAAGAAGGGCCATGCACGAATTCGGCACCGGGCCTGAAACCTGGAAACAAATTGCTGTGGGTCAGCGCAAGTGGGCCAACCTCAACCCGGCCGCCATGATGTATGAAAAACCATTGACCGAAGCGGACTACGATAATGCCCGGTGGATAGTCGAGCCGCTGCGCCTGCCGGACAATTGCCTGATTACCGATGGTGGGAGGGCCTTTATCGTCACATCGCTCGAACGGGCGCGTGACCTGAAGCAGCCGCCGGCCGTCATCATGGGGATGGGGCAGCACAATCCCTCTACGGCCGTTTCTCAATCCGGTTGGATGGCCGGGCCTACCGGCGCCGGGCAAGCCGGGAAAGCCGCTCTTGCAATGGCCGGCATTACCCTGGAGGACGTGGATGCCTGCCAGATTTATGACTGTTTCACGTATACCGTAGAGATCACGCTTCAGGATTACGGTTTTTTCAAACCCGGCGAAGGGCGTGATTGGCTCAGAGGGGGAACAATCGAGCCCGGTGGCAGCATGCCGGTCAACACTTCGGGAGGGCAGCTGTCGGAGGCTTATTTCATGGGACTGACACCGATCGCCGAGGGAGCCATGCAGCTTATGGGTCGGTGCGGAAAACGGCAGCTCGGTCCCGAAACCCGGACAAAATCCCCCGAAATCATGATGTGCAGCGACAACGGCGGAATCTTACAGAGCCACTCGTGCATTCTGCTAGGGAGGTTGTAACCCATGCCATATGATAAACCCCTGCCAAAAATCAATGCGGACAACCGGCTTTTCTGGGAGGGTTGCCGCCGACACGAACTCCGATTTCAGCAATGCAGCGAATGCGGCCACGTCAGGTGGCCGCCTTCCGATCGTTGTCCCCGGTGCCATGCCGCTGTTGAAGTCAATTGGCTGACTTCCAAGGGTGCCGGCAAGGTGCATACGTTTGCTGTCTACCACACGGCCTATCATCCCGGATTCGCAGCGGAAGTGCCCTATGTCGCAGCCGTCGTTGCGCTTAGCGAAGGTCCGCACATCCTGACCAATATCGTCGACTGCCGACCCGACGAAGTACGATGCGACATGCCCGTGACGGTGGTCTGGGAAGACGTCGATGACGGGATAACGCTGCCGAAATTCAGACCGGTCACCAGTGAACAAACGTGTTAACCGGGGTTGCCGGACGGCAAAGCCGCTGCCGGTCGGTGCTTAAAAGGACTGAATAACAGGGCCTAAAGTCATCGCGGAATATCTTCGGCTGAAAAAATCACCCGGGATGTTTCTCTGCGTGAACACCTTTTAACATAAAGGCGCCAATAAAAAAAAGAAGCAGAATGCTCAGAATTCCGTATCGGGATTCACCGGTGAGACGGCTGATCATCGCCACGAGAAACGGCCCGGTAATCGCGGCGAATTTGCCGAAGATATTGTAGAACCCGAAAAATTCCGCAGATCGTTGTGCGGGAATCAACCGCCCGAAATACGATCGTGAAAGGGCCTGCAATCCTCCCTGTGATGTGGCCACAAAAAAAGCCAGCAGCCAAAACGACAGCGATTGGACCGTTGGTGATTCGAATGAAGGCAGGAAAAAAGCCATAAAGGTAATGCCCACATAAACCCAAATGCCGACATACAGCATTTTCCGGGTGCCGAATATGCCGGCCAGCCTGCCGTATAAGACCGCCATGGGAAAAGCGACGATCTGAATCATCAGCACGACCAATATCAGCATATTCACGCCGAACCCGATATCCCGCCCATAGGAAACGGCCATGATGATAATGGTGTCCACACCGTCGATATAAAAAAAGTAGGCGATTAGAAAAATGAAGGCCTGCCGATATCGGCGTATCTCACGAAAGGTGCCGGCCAGGCGTTTGAAGCTCTCCCGGACCGGGTGCCTTGCCGGCGGAACATAATGGACTTGCTTCACGTTCTTAAACAGGGGAATGGAAAATACCAGCCACCAGAATGCCACGATAATAAAACTCGACCGGGCCGTTTCCTGCGTGATGCCTTCCGACGATCCTTCCAAGGCCACCAGCAGGATAACGCCTAAAAAGGGAATTACGCTGCCGATATAACCCCAGCCGAAGCCTAAAGCGGAAATCCAGTCCATCCTCTCCTTCGAGGTAACATCGGTTAAGAAAGCATCATAGAAAATGTTGGCGCCGGAAAAACCCAGCTTGGCGAAGATGAAGAAAAAAAGGCAAAGCCGCCATGCCCCTGAATGGATTTGGGTCAAGAGAAGGGTAAAACTGAAACCGAGGCAGAAAAAGAACAGCAACAATCGTTTTTTATAGTTTGGATAATCGGCAAAGGTGCCGAGGATCGGAGCCATTACGGCCAGCATAAGGGAGGAGATGGCATTTGCAAATCCCCAGTTGGCGGTGGACACCGCATTGCTCACCCCTGCAGAGGCCACATCCTTGAAAAATATCGGCATTACCGTGGTGATGATGACCAGGACAAAAGCGGAATTGGCCACATCATAAAGAATCCAGCTTCGCTCGACCGTGTTCAGCTTTCCGTATCGCTCGATGGGGAACCGTCCTTTTATAGTAATCTTTACCCGAACATTTTTTGAAAGATGGTGATTTTGAACCGGCTTTAAGGTGAAGAATCCAATGCCTCATTTTCGCCTGCGGTCGTCGGGCTCTCTCATCAAATCTTGCCGATCAGGGCTATTCCAAAAGATCGAACAGCTTTTTTTCATCCATCGGTGCCGGATTCGAGGCGATATTGGCGACCTCCCGGGAAGCGGCAAAGGCGATGTGTTTGAATGAACCGGCAGGTTCTCGAAATCAACCGACCGGAGATGCGTGTTTACACGAAGAATTTTCATTACGGCTCCTAAAAAGTCGATCTAAAACACAGATGGATGCGGCTGCCGCAATTTTATACTAAACCACCTGAAACGGTGTCAATCACTAAAGACGGCAAAAAATGGTAGAAGTAGTTTCAAAGCCTTCAATCAGGCCCAAGATCAAGGCGGGGTGAAGGCTTCAAGCGCAGGAATACATAACGTATTTTGAGCATTGAATCCTTCATCCCAAGGCCGATATTTGGCCAGAGGGGAGGTTTTGAAAACACTTCTAATCAGGTGTTCATGTCAATTTTCTTTTTCTGTGCTGCGATTTCGTCGTCTCTGATGTCGTAGGCTCGTTTGTAAATTGAAAGCGAAAAGCGGTCCTTGACTCGAGTCAACATCGCCAATATGCTCTCTCTGTCATCCAACCGGTTTAGAGGTTCTAAAGTATGTTTGGGACGGCTGATATATATCATCCCGAAAAGAGCCAGACAGCAAACGACAAGTACTGCAACAAGGATTGTAATTTGAGCCGAAGTCATTTAATCACCTCCATTTCCTGATTTGGGTTTCGAAACCTCCCCTCAGGGCCGAGATCAAGGCGGGATGAAGGCTCCAAGCGCAGGAATACATGATGTATTTTGAGCATTTAATGGTTCATCCCAACACCGGGATTGGTCCTGAGGCAATGTTTTGGAACCACTCCTGTACCGATTCGTCAATCCGTTCGCAGTCTATTAAAAATAATAAATCACGATCGGCCGTTTGCAAGGTGCCGTTTGCACCATATGGCTTGCCGACTATCCACTCTCCAAACGGAGCAGCAGAGGTAATCCTTTTTCCCACTCGAGTTCTGAACCAAGACGTTTGTGATGGGGATTTCTCAAGCATTGTGATATAGACATTAATGTGAGATCCAATTCAGCCCCACGGGTTTGCGGGTGCAGAAATCCAAACTGACAATTCAGGCCAAAGCTGCAGGATATTATGACCGCAAGAAACGGACAGATTTCTGTGTGCAACTGAATGGGCGCGGCGATTGAGACTGTTATTGCCGGCAAGGAGATCGTATGGACGCAAATGAAACCACCGCAAAACAGCCGGGCACCTTTTCGGCGTATTGCTTTAACCGCATGGAATTTGCCGGAAGTCTGGGGGACCTGGGCACCATCTTGCCTTTGGCCATCGGCATGATTTTGATCAACGGCCTCAATCCCCTGGGTTTGTTCCTGGGGGTCGGACTCTATTACGTATTTGCCGGGCTCTATTTCAAGGTCACCAGTCCCGTGGAGCCCATGAAGGTGATCGGCGCCTATGCCATCGCAACCGGCATTACCGCCACCCAGATTCAGGCGTCGAGTTTATGGATTTTCCTGTTTTTGCTGGTGATCGGCGGGACCGGCATCATTACCCTGATCGGCAAGTATATCCCCAAACCGGTAATCCGCGGCGTTCAGCTGTCCACCGGTGTTTTGCTGGTGACCCAGGGCATCAAGCTGATGCTGGGCACTTCGACATTTCAAGCCTTGCGCGATGCGGCGGAACCTTTCCTGGCCGTACAGCGCCTTGGGCCGATTCCATTGGGGCTGATCATCGGCGGGATACTCGGCGTGCTCACTTTGCTGCTGCTGGAAAACAAGCGGCTGCCGGCCGCCATCGTGATCGTCGGGACAGGCCTTTTAACCGGCATCCTTTTGGGAACGCGGGAAGGCCTGCAGCACATTCAGCTCGGATTCAATCTGCCCGATTTGATGCCCTATGGCCTCCCTTCAACAGGCGATTTTACCTTCGCCCTGCTGGTGCTGGTATTGCCGCAGGTCCCCATGACGCTTGGCAATGCCGTGATGGCCAATGCGGATCTGTCGATCCAGTATTTTCCCCGGGACGGCAAACGGGTGACCTACCGGTCGCTTTGCATCAGCATGGCCCTGGCCAACCTGATGAGTTTTTTCCTCGGCGGCATGCCCATGTGCCATGGCGCCGGCGGGCTGGCGTGCCGCTATCGTTTCGGCGCGCGCACCGGCGGCTCCAACCTGATCATCGGGGCCATTTTCATTCTCCTGGCGCTCCTTTTGGGGGAGCATCTCCTGGGTGTCATCTACCTGCTGCCAATGGCCGCACTGGGTGTTTTGCTCGTATTTGCCGGAGCGCAGTTGAGCCTGACCGTTTTGGATATGAAAACGCGCAAGGAGATGTTCGTGCCGATTGTAATCGTGGGGATTACGCTGGCCTCGAACCTTGCCGCCGGCTTTCTGGTCGGAATCGCCGTGGCCTACGCCTTGAAATCGCAAAAGCTCAGCGTCTAACCGGGAAAAAAGGATCATGTGCTGCGATCCAGAAAGGTTTCACCGGTTCATAACGTCCGCGATCCCTTCCGCCTCCAGCCGCAGATGATGTGAACGCCAGATGTTGTTTTCATTGGCGAAGGCGCTGATATTTTGTTCCGTGAGCATCGTGACCATGCTGATATCATCCCTGGCCTGCTCCTCCGCTCCGGACTTGGCGTGCAGGGCGGCGCGGCTGTAGTAGGCGGCGCCGTATTCCGGGTCCAATTCCAGGGCCCGGTTCAAATCGGCCATCGCCTTTTCGTCCTCCCCTTTTTTTTCATAGAGCAGCGCCCGCAGGTGATAGGCTCGGGGATAATCGGGTTTCAAGGATAAAGCCCGGTTATAGTCAG
The DNA here is from genome assembly GCA_046483495.1 of Desulfobacterales bacterium. Classification (GTDB taxonomy): domain Bacteria; phylum Desulfobacterota; class Desulfobacteria; order Desulfobacterales; family UBA5616; genus CAYLRU01. Next base: position 51,896 of record JAWODC010000054.1, on the reverse strand, counting down.
CCATGGCTTTATCGATCTTATCCATCCGGTTGTAGGCCGTGCCCCTGCTGATGTAGGCCAGCGTAAAATCAGGAGCCATGTCGATCACTTCGGAAAAGCATCGGGTCGCCTCGGAGTAATTCCGGCTCACGAATGCCCGGATGCCTTCTTCGAATTTTTGTTTGATTTCTTGTTTCTCGTTCATGTCACGTTTCCTTTTCTTTATGGGATGGAATTCCATCCCATTTATCGATCCTCGTTTTATGTTTTCTTCGAACCCCTACATGATATATTGCCCGAGAGAATCCGCGAATCAGGCAAAACGATTATCATCCGGCTGTTTTGACAGTATCTTTTCAAAGCTGTGCTTAATCGGCTGAGCATGTTTCTATTCGGGAACCTTACAGGGTTACAAAACAGGCGAATAGTTCATTTGTTTATGAAATTTTGAGATTAATACTTGACAATGATTCCTATTATTATTACATCCAATTCACCTCCCCTTACCTGAGTAATTAAGAACTCTCCAGACTAATTTTTCGTGCAGAAAAAGAGAATTTGTAAGCGGTGTAAACCCGACTAGAGTGCTGTGTCGAGTGCATTTCAATTCAATCACAGCAGAAGCTCATTCGGAAAATAGAACCACAAATGCGCAGAGGAGATATTAGATCAGGCAAAAGGCAATCCAAGACTAAAGGCTATCTCAAAACATCTTTTGTCCTAATCGGATGTAAGCCCTCAACGTACTTGAGTATGCCTGCGGCTTAATATCCGGCTTCGACTTGCTTTGGACAAAAGACGATATGTTGAGATTTAATAGATGATTTGGCACCTTCATTCATAACCTGCCTTCTATTCTAATGCCAATACTACTTTCTTTAAAATAACAGTGAAGAGGGATGGTTTTTTCAGCAACCAAATTATTAATTAGGAGGAGGGTCATACTTATGAGTTTAAAGCAAAGATTTTCTGTTTTCGTGGGGTGTGTATTGTTTCTGGTGTTTATGGCTGAATCGGCTTCCGGAGCGATATTTAATGTATCGGATGCGACCGGTTTCAGTTCGGCCTTGGTCACTGCGGCCGTCAATGGTGAAGCCGATACCATCAATGTAGCAGCAGGTACGTATGATGTGAGCGAACCTCTCGTGTACGCGGCCGCTTCTACAGAGACGGACACGCTTACCATTCAGGGTGCCGGTGCGGAAAGCACCATACTCAGGGGGGACGATTGCCGGATCATGGTCTTGACCGCATATGGGGACGTTACATTGGAGGGCGTCACCTTTTTATACGGCAGAAGCAGCAGCGGTGCCAATGGGGGCGGTCTGGCCGCCACCGTATCGGATGCTGATATCACCATAAGCCATTGTGTTTTCCAGGGGAACTATGCAGACGGCCAGGGGGGCGGTGCATACATACAATGTGTGGGAAGTACACAGGGAACGATCACCATCGACAACAACGAGTTCCTGTTAAACAGGTCCCGCTCCTCAGGTGGCGGGTTCAGCGCATTCGGTACCACCAATACTTATTACAAATTAATACTGACGAACAATATTTTCTGGGGCAATCAGTCCCAAAACGGCGGCGGCGGCGCCAGCGTGCTTGCCGGGGGATATTCCTATGGCTCATCCGTTGTATCCAAAAACATCTTCATTTATAATTTTGCCGCTGACAGCGGCGGCGGACTCGAAGCGGGGCTGGGTTCCTATCGCAGTTTGTCTCAGTATGGCGGCACGGTGGCCAACAACCTCTTTTTGAACAACTCGGCAGCGGATGAAGGCGGTGGTGCCTACCTGGATGTCAATATTTCCGGTACTGCCAAGGTTGTAAACAACACCTGCATCGAGAATGGGGCCGCCCTGGGTGGAGGGTTCTATTTCTACCTTCGTGACAATACGGATACTACAGGTTGGGACGTAACTGCACATATCGGGAACAACATCGTCGGAGGCAACAGTGCCGGAACCGGTGCCGATATTTATATCAATAACGAGTGGCTGCTCGGCAAATGCAACATTGCAACGGTGAACCTCTACAACAATGACTATCCCGCATCCGGTCTGTATGTCGTCAATACGACCACCAATTATACCGCCACGGGCAATATCGATGTCGACCCGATTATCGTGGCCTACGGCGACCTGGCATCGGGTTCGGCCTGCATCGATGCCGGAAGTGCCACCAATGCGCCTGCGGATGATATTCACGGCGAGGTCCGGCCGAACGGGCTTGCGGTCGATATCGGCGCGGACGAGTTCTATGACACGGATACGGATGGACTGCCGGACTACTGGGAGGACCGGTATTTTGCAGGTTCGGCCGAACCGGGTGCCGATCCGGACGAAGACGGTTTTACCAACCTTCAGGAATACGAGTACGGCCTCGATCCCCTGGTTCCGGCATACGATGCCAGTGGCCAGTGGGATGTCGATATCACGTCCGTCGACACCGATTGTCCGGATATGTTAATTGAAGACGTAACGGTAACCATCGATCAGTTCGAGGACCAGATTACGTTGACCACGGATGACCAGATTTTCGAAGGCATTTTCAACGGCATGGACTCGACATACTTCTTGAGCGCTCAAGAGCTCGATAACGGAAATACGGTTACCTATACCATACTCTTTTCGCTGGCATCCCCTACCTCGGGAACCGGGACTCTTCTGTTTAGCGTGACTGACGCAAGCTCTAACCTGTTGTGCGACGGATCTGCCGAATTCACAATGTCACCCCATCAGGATACACCCCTGCCCGTTCCCGACGATGACGATGACGACGATAACACCTGTTTTATTTCTCATCTCTTGTGATCTGCTTACATTCTTCAATTAGACAATGCGGGGGAGGTTCATAAGGACCTCCCCCGTCCGTTTGCGGTTTTGTTATGAAAATGGGATTTTCCTTCACCTCCTACATCCTGGATGCATAGACGATACGCTCGATCGGCGTGGATTGCAGATTTCGACCCGTTGGCTTTACATACCGTTCGGCAAGCTCATCGTATCCAAGGTGTTCGAGCACCCGCCAGCCATAGCCGGACAGGAAGTGAACGATTTCATCGGGGTCAAAACCGAAACGCCAGATGTTTTTTTTGACCATGTTCTCAAACAGGTATGTGTGGCCGTACAGTACAGTTCCCTCGATGAAATCCTTTCTAATGTAAGTAAATATCAGGCGACTGCCGGACGGGGCCGTTTCGAGAAACTTGAATGTGGCTCGGATACTCGTCTCCGGCAGGTACTGGGTTACCGCCTCCCAGATAAAGAAGGTGGTCACATCAGGCAAGTAGCCATTGGATGTCAGAAGGTCATTCAGCGCTTCCTGATCAAAATCGATCGGTACAAGGGTTACGTTAGGCGGAATTTTTTTGAGAATATGCCTCAGCCGTTTTCGTTTGGCTTCGATATTGCCCGGCTGATCGACCTCCCATACCGGGACTCCGGACAGCGCCGCAAGCCGGTAGACCCGCGTATCGAATCCGGCGCCCAGATTCACCACCGCCTCGACTCGAGAAATTACAGCTTCGTTCACTTTATCGTCGATGTACCGTTTTCGGCACATAAAACCGCTCCACATGCCGGGCATTTTCTTCTCGGTCCATGTCACCATATTTTCCACGGACATGAGGCGCAGTTTGATCCAGAGGATCACCCTGGATCCGAAAGGGAGAATCCGATGGGCAAGGTCATCCTTGACAATACGAACATTTTCAGGCAGGTGCTGCTCCAGCGCAACCATCAGCGTGGGGCCCGGGCCGGTGCCGGCCGCCTTTTGTGCCATTGCGATTTTCTCCTCATCCGTTGTTTAGATTTCTAAACTATGCATCTCAGAACCGAACCGTATCACGTGTAAAACGCTTTTTTCTTGAAATTTCCCGTCTGTTTATATCAAAAAAAGGGATCGACCACAATTTGCATAGTTGAATCCAGCTTGTAAAAATGTAAGTCAACAGTAAACGCCTAAGGAAGTATCCCCATGGATTTGTCCAAAAAATGCAAAGCATGTAAGGGTGCCTGCTGCCGTTATATTACAGTCAAGCTTTCAGCGCCTCGCACCATTCGTGATTTCGATGGATTGCTGTGGCAGGTTTACCATGAAAATGTTGAGATCTTCAAGGATGCCAAGGGATGGCATTTGCTGATCAACAATCCCTGTGTGCACCTGAACGACCGCGGACGATGCGATATCTATGACAAACGTCCCATCACCTGCCGTGAACATTCCGCAGAAAACTGTGAATACGGAAATTCCATCGCCGATACGGCCCTATTGTTTTTCCCGAACCATCGATCACTGGAAAAATACTGCCGAAAACGATTTAAAACGTGGGATAAACGATAGTCTCGCTTTACATGTGTTTTCCCTTCCGAATACCTTGTTTGGTCTATTGCCGGTTTACCGTCCCCGGCAGCGAAAATAAAGTCAATGGACTCGCACTGTAAAAAGAAAAAGATTCCGTATGCCGACTCGTTAAAAAGTGAGGGGTGGGGGTAAAATGCAAATGTGGATTCGGTAGTCTTCAGACGCTCCGCCTTGAAGACGAGTCCGCCGAACGCGCCATTCCGTGCAAAAAAATGTAAACTGCACGAGCGGCAAGAGATACGGGAGGGAATAGACAATGGCCGACGAAAAGAAGATGTCTCACAAAAAAAGGGCTTGGAATCATGTATGCGCGGTATGCCGGCATGATCGTCACGGCTACCCTACTGATGTATGTGTTCACGTACCTGACCACGTTTGCATGGGATCACCCGTCCTTCAGTGAAGAGCGGGTATACATGACGCTTACGATGACCGCTATGATGGCGGTGGTCATGCTCTCGTTCATGCTGACGATGCTCAAAAGCCGGCGGGCGAATCTGGCGATCTATGCCGGCAGCGCTGTGCTGTTTGTGGTGGCCCTGTGGCTGGTCCGCAGCCAGACGACGGTGCAGGACGTTTCGTACATGAAGGCGATGATTCCCCACCACTCCATCGCCATTTTGACCAGCGAGCGTGACGAGATCAGCGACCCCCGCGTCCGCGAGTTGGCCGATGAAATTATTGCGGCCCAACTTCGCGAGATTTCCATGATGAAGGTGCTGATAAACGACATCGAGTCACACGGCGAGAAGGTGCCCAATGACAGGGCCGTGGCGGCAATGCGCCTCGGCCCGAAGGTGCCGCCGGCCACCGCCTCGGCCGTCGAAGTGCCGGCAGAGTTTAGAGCGGAAGTCGTGATGAGCGGCCTGACCTATCCCACGAGCGTCGAATTTGATGAGGAATCGGTGGGCTTTACCGCCAGGATACCCGGCTGCGGATTTATGGCCGGCTGATATTTTGATCCCTGCTGTTTCAATTTCATGATCATTGCCCATCCGGCATTCAGCAGCGCCTATCCGCCTTCCTGGAACAGGTTTTCGATCAGCAGGTGACCCCAGAGATGGGTGGTGTGGCAGGTTCCGCAATCCTTGATCGATTGTCCGGCGGTTATCCTCTGCTGCATTTTCTGTTGAAAAGAGGGTGTAAAATGCGACGGTGGGGGCCGATGGCATCGATGGCACAGCCCGTTTTCGGCCGGTGGATGAGCGTAGCCGGTGATGCTCCAGGTGGAAATGCCGTGGCACTGCCGGCATTCCCGGCCGAACAGGCCCGCATGGGGGTCGTAGTGGCAGGCGGTGCAGAGCAGGTTTTCATTCAGCACCGTATGGTTCATTTTTTTAATATCGGCATGGTACCCACGGTGCTCGGTGTGACACGCCAGGCAATGAGCCTCGGCGGTATGGAAGCGAATCATCGGATTCAATCGGCCATGCTCGAATCCGTGGCATTTCAGGCACGTCCGGGTTGAAACCTTCTGCCAGGGCGTATGGCAGGTCTCGCAATCGTTAAACGCATTGTGAAAGCGGCTTAAAGGACCGGGCTCCGCCGCTTTGTCGTAAACAAAAAGCCATGTGCAAAACCCGATGATCAGGACAAGGAGGATGATGTTTTTAAAATGTTTCATCACGGCAGCCATTGAAGTCCGTAATAGATGCCGGTCAGCGCATGGACGACGATAAGGGCGAACAAGAAAAACGCCAGAAAATGGTGTATCCGAAGCCAACGGGAAAAAAGAATCTTGAAACGGTCGAAAAATTTTATATTGTATTCAAGCTCCACCAGGGAATCGATTGTCTTCATGACGTGATCGGATCTCTGCGCGGCTTCCTCATCGACATCCGAATATGTCGCATCTTTACTTTTGTTCAAAGCCGAATTGAAATGAAACATCGGCTCTTCCTTATTCAGCTCCCGTAGATGGTTCCAAAGCAGCTTGTGATCCCTCTTCTGCCCGCGCAGGGACCGGTTCACCTTTTGAAACAAAAATCGTCCGATAATGCCGCTGAATACCACCAAAAACAAGATTAGATAGATGAAAGTTCCGATCAAACTTTCAATTTTATGAGCCGTATGAACAATCACAACAACCGGACCGATCAGCCCGAATGCGATATGATTTCTCAAATCCTTCTTGGCTTTTCTCTTTAAAATTCTTTTTTTAAAGGGATATATTAATGTCAGTAGGATCAGAATTGTTCCAAATATGCCTACCCCGTGACCGACCATGCTTCCGGCAAAGGTAGGATCCTCATAAAACAGAAACCCGAAGGCATATATGACAAACGCACCGGCCAGGATCGCATTGATGTTTTTGTCTTCCCACATGAGCATCAGACATCCAGGACGACATCCGTTTTGGGCACCGCCACACAGGGGAGGATATAATTTTCGGCCCGATCGTCGTCATCGAGTCCGTCATCGACTTCCATGTGCACATCGCCGGACAGCATTTTTGTCTTGCACGTGCCGCAAACTCCGGCCTCGCACTCCGTTTCGATCTCGATGCCGTTTTCTTCGGCCAGTTCCAGGATGTTTTCGTAGCTGTCATCCCATGTTGCCGTTTTTCCCGACTTTTTGAATTCAACCTTCATGCGTCTCCATCTCCTTTCGAATCGAGGTCACGATTTCCCTCATTCTTTTTTGCTTGAGAAGATTCAATACCAAGGCCCCGACGCCGATCGCCACGAGCAAAACCATCACGAAAAAATGAAACCAGGATATTCCGAATATCCCTTCTTCCTGCTCAACGTACTTTTCCGAGATTTGCAGCCGGTCTTTGAACCATTGAATATCGGGTTCTTCCCGGTTCTGGACGATTGGAAGAATGGATAGCTTATCCGGTGTGTAAAACGCCTCTGCCGGATTCGGCATCATGCCGAATAGTACAATCAGGCTGTTCAGCCATAGCCAGGTGACGACAAAACCTTGAATCGCTGTGTGGCCCCGTGTTGCCAATTTGCCTCCTCTGAATGGTTCCCATGCTCTGCCGTTTTCAGCCTGACAGCCGGTTTTTTGCTGCTTTTTCACCTCTATTGTGTTCATTTCTGGCTCTTCGATGAAAGAATGTAAATGGGTGTTTCACCCCATATTGCCCATAAGTGCACTGATTTTTGGTTAAGCAGCAGGCGGATACCTTAAAAGTCCAGCCTCTTTTTTTGGCGATGTCATGCAATAAAACACACGAAATACGTGAATACCCTCATTTAATCGAATACTATAAAGTGTAAAATTAAACTGATGAAGAAAATGGGGAAATATGGACAAACATTCGGCTGTTTTTAGAAATTTAATATCCATAATCGTGGCCTTCGGCCTTTTTGCCGGCGTGACATACGCCGGGGAAGCACTCTGCTTTCAATGCGCCATAGCGTCGGAAGAGCACACGGCCGCCGAGGGTGCTGTCAGCATAATGGAGAACGGCTCCACGCTGACCTACAGGATCGTAGTTCATCATCTTGAAGATATTACCATGGCGCACCTGCACCTTGGAAAAGCCGGGGATATCGGATCGCCGGTGGTGTGGCTCTATCCGCCCGGTCCTCCACCCAGGCTCATTCCCGGAAAATTTGAGGGGGTTCTGGCCGAAGGAACGATTACTCGAGACGACCTGATCGGCCCGATGCGCGGCAGGCCCCTGGAATCCCTTATTGCAGAAATGCGCAAGGGGAACGTCTTTTTGAACATTCATACGAAAACCCATGCACAAGGCGAATTTTGCGGTCTGGTTCCCATTGCAAAATAATTTCTTTCCCGATCATCGGCGGAATAGACGACGGGCGGCAATAGATGAATATGGCTAGGATCTTATTCGCGTGGTCTGCATGCGCATATTTACTTGCTGTGGTGATTGCAGCCTGTTCCGCGCCTACGAGCCGGGTCGTTGTGCGGCCCGCGGCCGTTCAAGGCGCCGAACCGGTCGGAATGGATACATGCGCCTTCTGCCATGCCGAAAAAGTCCGGGATTTCGAGTTTACAGCCCATTATCGCCCCTTTGTTTCCAAAGACGAAAGGGACATCGTCGGCTGCGAAGCATGCCACGGTGAGGGGAGCCTTCACCTGGAGGTCGGAGGCGGTAAAGGGCGGTTTATCATCAATCCGGAGAAAAACCCGGCGGTCTGCTATGAGTGTCATGCGGCGAAAAATGCCGCCTTCAATCTCCAGTATCATCATCCCGTCAGAGAAGGCCGCATCGACTGCACCCACTGCCATGACCCTCACGGTGAAAATATCTTTCTGGCCGAAGGAATGAAAATGGGCCTTACGAATGCAGTCTGTAATCAGTGCCACCGGGAGAAGGCCGGGCATCACGTATTCGAGCACGAGGCGCTTCGGGAGGGCTGCACCATGTGCCACAATCCCCATGGATCGATAAATGACAAGTTGCTGGTTGAAAACGACAACAATCTGTGCCTGAAGTGCCACGGCCAGGTTGCCTTGCCCGGAACCGTCACCATCGGTGATTTCGACCATACCGGTCAGCTGACCCAGGGTGCATGCTGGAGCGCAGGTTGTCATACGGCGGTGCATGGGTCCAATATCAATCCGCATTTGAGGTACTGATGTGAATGTCCGGAAAAGGCATATCCTTGCTGCCGCTTATATGACGCTTACGGTTTTTCTTCCGATGTATCCGGCAACTTCCCATGCTTCGGATGGTGAACCTGCGCATGAAATGTTTCCCGTTGTTCGATACATCGTAGTGGATGGCGATGAAGACAAGTTTGCCGAGGATCGGTGGATTGATAAGGGATGGGCCGGAGGGTTGGAAAATTTTCTGCTGGAGAAATCGATTCGGAAAAAATGGGTGCTTCGTCTGGAGGGCCGGTTTCTTGTACCGGAGGAAGACTACAACCTCCAATTGCATCTTGAGGGGCGGTCCGGGTTCGTTCGCACCGGTTATTCGGAATACCGGAAGTATTACGATGACACCGGCGGTTTTTTTGGTTCGTTTTCCGTCGCAGCCTTTGATCTGAAAAAGGATCTGCACCTGGACATCGGCAATTTTTTTGTGGAGGCCGGCCTCACGCTGCCGAACCTGCCAGAGATCGTGGTGGGGTATGAACATCGCTTCAAGGAAGGTGAAAAATCGCTTCTAAACTGGGGCGGCGTTACCGAACAAGGGCTGACCCGGAAGATATTTCCGGCGTTCAAGGATATCGATGAGCAGCTGGATGTCATTACAGTAGCCGTGGATCACCGCATCGGAAAAGTGGATGTCACTGACCGGTTTCGATATGAAACTTACGGCACCGACACCCGCCGATCCGAGATGGAGCGGAATCTGGATGCCGCCGCGTCGGAAATCGTGAGGATTTCGGAAGACTACGATCATGATGCCATCCACAATACGTTTCACGTGGACAGCCGCTTGAGAGACGACTTCTACATTTCCATGGGGTACCTGTACAGTGATGTGGCCGGCAATGCCGCTTTTAACATGGTGACCGCTCCTTTCGGCCCGGAACCGTTTGACAAAAACTGGCGCACCCGTTCGGTCGAGCTGGATCAAAAAAGCCATGTAATTAACGCCAACAGCATGCTGGGGCCTTTTGGAGATGTCAATGTTTATGGCGGGGTTCAGGCGGAATATACCGAATCCGACGGTGAAACGAATGCCCTCCTTACGGAGACCCTCCCGAATGTCGGGCCGGTTTCACCCGAGGCCGAAATTCGCACCCGTACGGATAAGGAGGCATACCTGGAAACCCTCGGGATACGCTTTTCCGGCATCCCCTATACATCCGTTTGGGTGGAAGGAAAATGGGCCCAGCAGGACATCGATCTGTTTGAAAGGGAGGTGGAAGATGCGGCATTGGCTTTTGTGCGCCTTACCGACAGTGACATCGACCGAAGCCGGTACACAGTAGGGTTCAGCAGTTCACCGGTTCGCCGCTTGACATTCTTCGGCCGCTATCGGTTGCGCTGCCATGAAAATGATTACAATCATACCACGGATACGGAAGCGGGTTATTCCGCATTCATTCGCAAGCAGGAACTGACAACCCGGGAGTTCGATGCCAAGGCGACCGCCAGGGTAACGCCGTGGATCAAAACAACCTTGCATTACCATAGCGTTGATACGGAGATCGACACCCGGTCGAAGACAACTCCGCCGAGCAGCATCGAATCCGGCGATTACTCCGGCAATATCTACAATCTCAGTGCAACCCTTACGCCTGGACCCGGCCTGTATGTTACAGGATTTCTATCCTACCAGGATATCTGTTCGAAAAGTTTTGACAACGGGAGTGGTGCAGTAGTCGACTATGAGGCGGATATTTATTCGTTTTTCGGGACCGCCGGATGGGCGGTCGGTAAAACGACTACGCTGACCTTGGACTATCGGTACACCCTGTCCGATAATGTTAACACCGATACAGGCCGGGGATTGCCGCTCGGAACCGACAATCGCCGCCACGGATTCACACTGGCGTGGTCACACCGCTTTTCCGAACAGGTTCGGGCGCAGATTCGATACGGGTTGTACACGTTCGATGATGACGGCAACGGCGGCATCGACGATTACACGGCTCACCTGCTGGGAGCGGGACTCGAGTTGGCGTTTTAGTTTCGGAAGCATTGGGATCGTTTGGATGGTTTGCAACACACATAAAAAAACCAAACACCTGAAAAGGAGGGAGTTATGAATGCAAAACCATTGATGAGTGTATTGGCCGTAATCGTCTTCGTGATGGGTCTATCGTTATTAGGTGCCCGGCCCTGTGGGGCGGTCGAGGAACATCATGAGCCGAATTCCGCTGAAAACGCGCCGTCGGTCGACGATACACAACCACCCGGCATGATGCAGGGTCCCGGGATGATGAAAAGTTCCGGGATGATGGACATGATGGGCAGGCATGGCGGTATGGGCGGCCGCGGGCAAAAGATGATGGGCATGATGGGCGGGGCCGGTGATAAATGCCGCCGGCAAATGATGGGGAACATGGGCGGCGGCATGATGCAGATGATGATGTCCCATATGACGGCGGGCCCCGGCGGAATGGATCACATGATGGGGATGATGGGCGGCGGCATGATGCATCGCAGTGGTGGTCCGGCCCAAATGCTCGAAAATCTGAACCTTACCCCCGAACAGTGGGACCGGGTTCACGCGCTGGCTCGAAAACATCTCGAACGGATGATCGATCTTTCGGCAACAAAGAAGAAACTCCAGCTCGAGATGGCCGGACTCCGCATGGACCGGGAACTCGACCCGCAGCAGGTCAAACAGCTTTTTTCCCGGATTGCCGAAGTAAAAGCCGACATGTTTCTGACGGGAAGGGATTATATGCGCGGGGTGAAAGACATTTTAACCGAAGAACAGATCAAAGAGCTCGAATCTCGAAAGATGTGAGACACCAGGAGATTCCAGTGTCACATCTACCGTCTTTGGAAAAAATGACGATCAACCCTGATTAGGAAAGGAAACAATGAGCAGCCCCAAAAACCTGACGCGACGTGAATTTATCCGTGCAGCCGGAACCGGCATTTTCCTGGCCGGTGTCCATTGCCTGATGCCTTTGCCCTCCTGGGCGTCTTCACTTGGATCCGGCATCGAAGCAAGAGATCCCAAGCGCCGGTACGATCTGACCATCGGCTATTCACCAATTACCATAGACGGGCGTGAGGGGAGATCCACCGGCATCAACGGCACCGTGCCGGGGCCGCTGGTGCATCTGCGTGAAGGCGACGATGTGGTCCTCAACGTCACCAACAAACTGATGGACACCGAGCATGCCTCCATTCACTGGCACGGCATCCTGGTGCCCTTTCGCATGGACGGCGTGCCGGGGGTGAACTTCAGCGGCATCCAGCCCGGCGAAACCTACGCTTACCGCTTCAGGGTAAAACAGGCCGGCACCTACTGGTATCACAGCCACTCGCGGTTCCAGGAGCAGACCGGAACCTATGGCCCCTTCATTATCGATCCGAAAGACGGGGAGCCGTTTTCCTACGACCGGGATTATGCGGTGGTTCTGTCCGACTGGTCCTTCGAGGACCCCGAAACAATCTTTCGCCATATCAATGTCATGGGGCATTATTACAATTTCCAGCGCCGGACCGCCTGGGACTTCGTCGACGACGTCCAGGAGCGGGGATTTCTGAAAACCGTGGCCGATCGGATGGCCTGGGGAAGAATGCGGATGAGCCCGGTAGACCTGGCCGATGTGACCGGATACACTTACACCTACCTGATGAACGGCAATTCGCCGGATATGAACTGGACGGCAATCTTCAATCCGGGTGAAACGATTCGCTTGCGGTTTATCAATGCGGCAACCACGACGAATTTCGACGTGCGGATTCCGGGCCTCGATCTGGACGTGGTCATGGCCGACGGGAAGGCGGTGCGTCCGGTTCGGGTGCACGAGTTCCGCATCGGGGTGGCGGAAACCTACGATGTCCTGGTGCGGCCCATGGCGGACCGGGCGTTCACGATATTCGCCGAATCCCTGGACAGAAGCGGCTACACCCGGGGCACCCTGGCGCCTGAACCGGGAATGGAGGGACCGGTGCCTGATCTGCGGCCCCGCCCCGTTCGGCGCCTGGATGACATCGGCATGGGCGGTATGGACGACAGCCTCCTGGGCATGTCCATGGATCATTCCATGTCCATGGATCATTCCAGGATGGGACATAAAAACGGTTCGCCGCGGCACGACCCCCGTATTCCCGGCCCCAACGGGCCGACGCCTTTCAAGCCTGAAAAGGGCAAATCCAGCGTGGTGATGGTGATCATGAATCCCAAATACCGGTTGGATGAGCCTGGAATCGGACTTGGGGGAGACGGATGGCGGGTGCTGACCTATGACGATCTGATCTCGACCGAACCCCAACCGTATTCCGAAACCGTGGACCGTGAGATGACCATCAACATCACCGCTAATATGGAACGGTATATGTTTTCCTTCGACGGCAAGAAGTTTACCGAACATCCGGGACCCTATCTGTTCCGCCACAACGAACGACTGCGGCTGTTTCTGGTCAACCACACCATGATGGAGCATCCCATACATCTTCACGGAATGTGGATGCAGCTGGAAAACGGTGCTGACAAACTTCCGTTCAAGCACACGATTCTGGTCAAGCCCGGCGAGGTGCTCTCGGCCCTCATCACTCCCATCGAAAAAGGGGACTGGGCGTTTCACTGTCATCTGCTTTACCACATGGAAGCGGGCATGTTCCAGGTCGTTCGGGTCGCATAAAGGAGGTATGAGATGAAGATATGGATGCTGCTGCTGATGATGATCATTCTGCCGATGGTCTGTGTCGCCGCGGAAAAACCTTTTGCTGACCCGGAAGATCGTAATTATCCCGCGGATTTTCCTGAAAGCCATCCTGAACCCAAATCAGGCAAGGGGATACTGAAGTATGCCGAGGACGGCCAATCGGGCGCCCGGGAAAATTTCGGCATCCAGCCCGTCCACGACAACGAAATGTTCGCCGTTTTCCAGGGCGACCGTTTGGAATACCAGACAAGGGAAGGAACCGAGGCCCTGGTCTGGGACGTGCTGGCCTGGATCGGTTCGGATTACCATAAGCTGTATGTGGAAAGCGAGGGGGCCTGGCTGCTGGATGAGGAAAAGGTGGAGGAGGCCGGCATCGAGGTGCTGTACGGATTTAATATCGCAAGCTTCTGGGACCTGCAGTTCGGCCTCCGGCACGACTTCAAGCCCGAGCCGGACCGGTCATTCGCCGCTTTTGGCGTTCAGGGGCTGGCCCCTTACTGGTTCGAGTTGGATGCCACGGCATACGTCAGCGATGACGGCGATGTTTCCGCAGCTCTCGAAGCCGAATACGATCTTCTGCTCAGCCAGCGCCTTATTCTCCAGCCCCGGTTGGAAACCGGCGTTGCCGTACAGGAGGTGGAAGAAAACGGCGTCGGACAGGGAATCACCGGCATCGAACTGGGGCTTCGGCTGCGCTACGAAATCCGCCGGGAGTTCGCTCCATATATCGGGGTTGCCTGGAGCCGCAAATTGGGCGAAACCGCGGATTTGGCCGAGGAAGAGGGCGAAGATATCAACGTCTCATCGTTTGTGGCCGGTGTAAGGTTCTGGTTTTGATGCCCGCTTGCCTATGAACAGATCGGAGGTGCACATGAAGTACCTCATCAGAACCGACCGCTGCAAGGCGGAAGGGCGTGCGATTTTTTCTACATGGTAAGCAATGCTGCCACCCGGCGGCGCCGACTAAAACCTGGAGGAAATATTCATAAGTATTTTCTTCATGAGGATGATAGGATGATGGATAAACGACCCAAGAAACGGCTTCAATGGATACTCTTCCTTTTTGTCATGAATTGCATTTACGCGAACCCGGTATGTGCAAATTCCGGCAGGTACGATGATTGGCACCACCACTGGATGATGGGAGACTGGGGCATAGGATGGCTCGGTATGGTGTTGATGATCGTGTTTTGGGTATTGGTTGTCGTTGGAATCGTATTATTGATCAAATATATGGTTCAGAGTGGAAGCAATAGAAGCAATGCCGGTGTTGATTCACGGCCAAAAGCAATGGAGATCTTAAAAGAGCGGTACGCCAGGGGAGAAATCACCCGTGATGAATTTGAAAGCATAAAAAAAGACATTCTCCGATGATTACTGATTGAACGGTTTTTTTCAAGACCCGTAAGTTTTCAATGGATTTCTTTCCCGGGTTCAACCGTAAATTTATTCCGACGATCACAATGAACTGCGAGTAGGAAGGGGGACATATGGACGACCGGAATACCGCCGAAAAACAGGCTTCAACATCGCCGAAGTATTCCGACCGGCACCAGGACCATTCGAAACGACAAGGAGGTCACCGAGGCGGGGACCATCACGCCCACATGGTGGCGGATTTCAAAAAGCGGTTTTGGATTTCACTGGCTGCAACCATTCCCGTATTGATCCTGTCGCCGATGATCCAGGACTTTTTAGGCATACGAGCGGATTTGAGGTTTACGGGTGATCTGTATATTTTGTGGGCGCTGAGTTCGTTCGTATTCGTTTACGGTGGATGGCCTTTTTTGAAGGGGTTTTTCGAAGAGCTCAAAGAAAAGCAGCCCGGCATGATGACCCTGATCGCCGTCGCCATTACCACGGCATACGGCTACAGCAGTGTGGTGGTTTTCGGCCTGGCCGGCAAGGTGTTCTTTTGGGAATTGGCGACACTGATCGATATTATGCTCTTGGGGCATTGGATTGAAATGAGATCCGTCATGGGGGCGTCCCGGGCCCTGGAAGAGCTGGCAAAACTCATGCCTTCCGACGCCCACAAGGTGATGCCGGACGGAAGTACACAGGATGTCTCCATTGAAGAGATACAGGCCGGAGACAGGGTTCTCATCAAGCCGGGGGAGAAAATACCCGTGGATGCGGAAGTGGTGGAAGGCGAAAGCTCCGTCAACGAGGCCATGCTTACAGGGGAGTCCAGGCCGGTGGACAAGACGGCGGGCGACAAACTCATCGGGGGCGCGGTGAACGGCGAGGGGTCGTTGACCGCCGAAGTTCAAAAAACCGGAAAGGAGTCCTTTATTTCCCAGATGATCGATCTGGTCGAGCAGGCCCAGCGGAGCAAGTCCAGAAGCCAGAGCCTGGCCGATCGGGCGGCCTTTTGGCTGACGATCATCGCCCTGACAGGGGGAGTTGTCACATTGATCGTGTGGCTGGGCTTCATGGGAATGGACTTCGCGTTTTCTCTGGAGCGCACCGTCACGGTCATGGTCATCACCTGCCCCCACGCGCTCGGTCTGGCCATACCGCTGGTGGTGGCCGTGTCTACGGCGCTTTCCGCCAAGAACGGGCTGCTCATCCGGGATCGGGCCTCTTTTGAGCGGGGACGCAACATTCAGGCGATTATTTTTGACAAGACCGGCACCCTGACAAAGGGCGAATTCGGGGTGACGGATACGATCGTGTTTTCTGAAGATATGTCCGAAGACCAACTGCTCGATTACGCCGCCGCCGTTGAATCCCATTCGGAGCATCCCATCGCCAAGGGCATTGCCGCGTCTGTGGAAAAGCCGCCGCAGGTTGACGATTTCAAATCCATACCCGGAAAAGGCGCTCAGGGGAATGTCGACGGAAAGAAGGTTATGGTCGTAAGCCCCGGCTGGTTGAGGGAAAATGACATCCCGATGAACGATGAACGTATCGACACGTTCAACGCCCAGGGAAAAACCGTTGTATTTGTAATGGTCGGCGAAGAACTCAAAGGCGCCTTCGCCCTGGCCGACATTATACGGGATGAGTCTAAAGATGCCGTCTCCCGGCTCAAGGAAATGGGCATCCGCTGCATGATGCTGACCGGCGACAACACACGCGTCGCCCAATGGGTGGCCGAGGCAATCGGGCTGGACGAATACTTTGCAGAGGTCCTGCCCAAGGACAAGGCCGAAAAGGTGAAAGAAGTGCAGTCGCGGGGGCTGATCGTCGCCATGACCGGCGACGGGGTCAACGATGCGCCCGCCCTGGCCCAGGCGGATGTAGGCATCGCCATCGGTGCAGGTACCGATGTGGCGGTTCAGACCGCGGACATTATCCTGGTCCGCAGCAACCCGATGGATGCCGTAGCCATCTTGGACCTGTCCCGTGCGACGTTTCGAAAGATGATACAGAACCTGGCATGGGCCACCGGCTACAACGCATTTGCCATCCCGCTGGCGGCGGGTGTTCTCTACAGCTACGGCGTAATTCTATCGCCGGCCGCGGGCGCCGTGCTGATGTCTCTCTCCACGGTGATCGTGGCCGTCAATGCGAAATTTCTGAAAGTTCCGGAAATCAAAACCGCGTAATTGTTTTAATCGTCTGTAGTTTTCACCGGAAAAAGTGGGTGAAGAAAAGTTGCCTGCAGCATCACCGGTGAGATAAACGCCTTCGCATGTGCTTTCAATCTGTTTAGCCGGTTGTTGCGGCTGAATAAACGAACCGAAAATACAGCCTTTTTCAAAAAGGATTACGCGTTTTTTTCTATGTTCTTTGCCTTATGACATTTTTATGATGGAATAAAAAAAGGCAAACCGGACAGATCACGATTGGCGGTGAATTATGCTGAAGGGATTGTTCTGGATTTTCGTTTACCTGATCATTATACTGGTTCCCCTGTTGATTGTTACGATTAACAGTGAGGTCACAGAAGGTTTTGTATACGAACTTGGCCGAAACAGTGCGCTTGCAGCCTTCATGATCGTGATGATGCAGGTGCTGTTGGCAGCCCGAATCAGGTCCATAGAACGACCGTACGGCCTCGACATCCTCCTTCGATTCCACAAGTATACGGGTATCTTTGCAGCGTTTCTGCTCATACTGCATCCCATACTGCTTGCAATCGGCGCCGGCAGCGCGGATCTGCTTATCTCCCTGGATCAGCCGTGGTATATCTGGCTGGGAAAGATAACACTGCTGCTCCTGCTGATCCATGTGGGCGTGAGCTGGTACCAGCGGAAATTGAAGATGAAATTCGAAAAATGGCGAATGACGCATGATGTTCTCGGGCCTGCCATTATCATTTTCATCTTCATCCATTCTTATGTTGTCGGAACCGATCTGCAGAGCGTTTCCATTCAGACGCTTTGGATAATCATGGTGATCCTCGCCGTGGCGGTGTTTGTTGGTCACCGCCTTATTCGTCCGTATTTGCTTAAACGCCGGCCATGGCGGGTGGTTGACCTTCGGGAAGAAATGGAAGGCGTCCATACGGTTGAACTCGCACCGCCCGAGAACGGGCGGGTATATGATTATCTTCCGGGGCAGTTTCAGTTTATCACCTTTTACCGAAACCGGAATCTGCCGGTGGAGGAACACCACTGGACCATTTCCTCCAGCCCGACTCAACAGGGGCATGTGACATCCACCATCAAAGCGTTGGGTGATTTTACCGCAACCATCAAGGATACCCGGCCCGGGGATACGGCGGCTGTCCATGCGCCGTTCGGGCGCTTTTCTTATATGCTGCACCCGAAAGAAAAAGATTTGGTTTTCACCGCGGGGGGAATCGGAATTACCCCTTTAATGAGCATGCTCCGGCATATGCGGGATACGGGGGACACCCGGTCGGTTCTGCTGCTTTACGGAAATCCGGATGTCGACCGGATTGTTTTTCGCGGTGAGCTCGAGAACATCGAGGCAGGGAAAAATCCCAATCTGAAAGTCGTGCACGTGCTAAGCGATCCCGGTGACGATTGGAAAGGGGAGCGGGGGTTTATCGACAAAGACAAGATCGAGCGCTATTGCGGCGAAGATCTGTCGTCAAAGACGTTTTATGTCTGTGGTCCGCCCCCGTTGATCAAGGGGGTGATAGCCGCCCTGCAGCAATTGAATGTTTCTCATCGACAGATTCGGGTGGAGATTTTTTCTTTTTTGGATTGACAAAAAGGATGCAAACGGCATGCGTAAAGTTCAACTCAAATATGCTTCATCTTCGGTCATCGGCGTTGTTGCGGCCGCCATCATCGTTTTTGCCGGCGTGCGGGCCTGGGTTGCCGGTGATGCGCCTTCTACCACGGGTGCCCGCTTATTCCAGGAAAACGGATGCAGCCAGTGCCATTTTACGGAAAGCCGGGAAACCAAAATCGGCCCGGGGCTTGCAGGACTCTTCGAACGCGACAATCTTCCGGTCAGTGAACGGCCCGTCACCGAACAGAATGTAAAAGATCAGATGATCGACCCGTACGGGAACATGCCGTCATTTGAAGATAAGCTCACAGGCCGCGAAATCGATGCCGTCGTTTCATATTTGAAGACTTTGTGACTTCTTCCTGCAAACGATATCGAATCCATGGGATCGCATGTCCGGTTGATTTGATTGCACATCGGGAATGGGAATTTTTAAGAAATAAAGCAGCACGTTGCTTTTAAAAGGGAGGCCCGATGAGCCGTCTTCCCATTGGTGACTATGCCCTGGTTTCCGACTGCCATACCGCCGGCCTGATCAGTCGGGCGGGTTCTATTGACTGGCTTCCTTTTCCCAGGTTCGATTCACCGGCTGTTTTTTGCCGTCTTTTGGACGATAGAGGCGGGCACTTCAGTATTTGTCCGGTTCAGGTCGACGAAATACGACGAGCCTATCGGGAAGAGGCGCTGTGCCTTAAAACGATTTTCCGCAACGAATCCTCCGAAGTGGTTCTCGAGGACATGCTTGCCGTCGGTCCAAACGACACCGGGCATGAGCTTGGCGCAGAAGTGCCCCATACCGTTATCCGCAGGCTTCGCTGCACAAACGGAAAAACGGACATTGTCATCGAATTCGAGCCCCGGCCTGAATATGGACTGATATCACCGGTTTTGCGCAAAACAGACGAAGGGGTCATTGCCCAGGGGGGTGCCGCCTGTTTATTTCTGACTTCGCCGATAGACCTTGATATCGACTATTTTTCCGGACGGACAACATTCAAAATCGAATCCGGCGACGCGTATTTTTTTGCCCTCGAGTACAGGAGCACCTCCGAAGCCCGTCCCGAAGCATGGCCGGTGGGAAAAACCCGCCGCTACTTCGACGGCACCCTCCATGGCTGGCATACCTGGTCGGCGATGCACCAGAACTACCAGGGCCCTTATCGGGATATGGTCCATCACTCGGGCAGGGTTCTGCAGGGCCTCACCTATTACCCTACGGGCGCCATTGTGGCTGCTCCCACCACCTCGCTGCCGGAAACCGTCGGGGGGGTGCGCAACTGGGATTATCGGTACACCTGGATTCGAGACGCCAGCTTCACGCATCATGCCTTGTGGGTGGCCGCCTGCCCTGACGAGGCGTATCGATTCTTCGATTTCATGGCGAGCGCGGCAGTTGCACAGGTGCAGACAGGGCGGGATATCCAGATCGTGTTCGGCATCGGCGGTGAACATGATTTGAGCGAACGCGAACTGCCGCACCTCTCCGGATGGCGCGGCAGCAGGCCGGTCCGGGTGGGAAACGGCGCCTGGACCCAGCGGCAGATCGATGTGTATGGCGAGCTTCTCGACGCCGCCTTCCGGATGAAGGACTACCTGGAAAAAACCGATCGAGTCACGCGGCATTTCATGGCTGTTATGGCCGATGCGGCAGCGGAGCGCTGGCGGATAAAGGACCAGGGCATATGGGAAATTCGGGGACCGGCGCAGCATTTTGTCTATTCCAAGATCATGTGCTGGGTGGCCCTGGACCGGGCCATCGCCCTGGCCGATATTCTGGAGGCCACGGACAAGGTGGCGGTCTGGAAAGAAGTGCGCGAGCAGATCGCGGATGCGGTATCGGCCAAAGGGTGGAACGAAAACATCGGCGCATTTACCCAAACGTTTGAAAACGAGGTGCTCGATGCATCCAACCTGATGATCCCGATCGTAGGATTTCTTCCGGGCGATGATCCCCGGGTGATATCGACCATCGCCGCCGTCGAAAGAGAACTGACCGACGCAAACGGACTGGTTTACCGGTACAGATCAGCCGATGGATTGGAGGGGGAGGAAGGGACCTTTCTTCTGTGCACATTCTGGCTGGCTCATGCACTGGCATTGGCCGGGAAACCGGAAAAAGCCCGTGAAGCTTTTGAAAGGGCCGCCGCTTATATGAATGACGTAGGCCTGCTGGCCGAAGAAATCGACGGTACA
Organism: Desulfobacterales bacterium; assembly: GCA_046483495.1. Taxonomy (GTDB): domain Bacteria; phylum Desulfobacterota; class Desulfobacteria; order Desulfobacterales; family UBA5616; genus CAYLRU01. The sequence goes on along the minus strand of JAWODC010000054.1, from coordinate 30,972 downwards.
ACCGGTGAGTTGATCGGCAATTTTCCCCAGGCGTTCAGTCATATCGGTCTCATCAATGCGGCCTGGGCCATTTCCGAGGCTGAAAACAAATAGGCGTTCATAAACCATCCATGCCCCTTTTGTGCCCCTTCGTGCTCTTCATGAGGTTGATGGTGAGATAAACGGAGAAAAATATGGGAATAGGGAAAATATTAGACGGTCAAGTAGTATTAGTGACCGTTGCAAGCTCCGGTATGGGGAAAACGATTGCCGAGGCGATGGGAGAAGCGGGTGCCCGGGTTGTCGTAAACGACATTTCCGATGAAAATGCGCGGTTTTTTTATATTCGCAGCTGTTTGGGAAGTTGAATGATGAACGTCGAACCCTTCCCCGGTTTACTATGGGCTGTTATAAAACCGCCGTGCCGCTCCACGATTCTGCGGCAGATGGCAAGACCCATGCCTGTGCCCTTGTAAGGGGCGTCTCTTCCGTGAAGGCGCTGAAAAGGTTTGAAGATCTTGTCCAAATAGGTTTCGTCAAAGCCTATGCCGTTATCCTCTACATGAATTTCAAAAAAAGGAAATGCATCCGAATCAACCGTCCGTATGTGGATTATCGGCTTTCGCTCACTTCGGTATTTCAATCCGTTGCCGATGAGATTCTGAAAAAGCTGAATCATCTGAACCTCATCGCCGTCAATTTCCGGAAGTTTCCCGATGCTGATGCTTCCCTGAGTTTCCTCAAAAATCAACATGAGATCTTTTACGGCATCTTCAACCGGGCCGTTGAGGTTGAAGCGGGTAAACGGGTCCTGGGATGAAGCTGCACGCGAGTATTTTAGAAGGTCCTGCACCAAGGCCTGCATCCTTCCGGCGGCATTTTGCATCCGCTGCAGGTAGTCACGCGTCTTTGCATTCAGATTCCCCTGATCCACGGCAAACAATCGGTCGGCGAATGTCCTTATCTTTCGCAAAGGTTCCTGCAGGTCATGGGAGGCGACATGCGCAAAATCTTCCAATTCCCTGTTGCTCTTTTCAAGAAGCGATACGTAAATTTTTTGCTCGTCGTTCAATTTTTCGAGTTCGGCCGTACGTTCCCATACACGGAGCTCCAATTCATCACGGGTTTTGCGCAATTCCTCCTCGAATTGCTTCAGCTCAGTGATATCCTGAACCGTTCCGAAGCCGCCGAGAAGATTACCGTTTTGATCGAACTCCAGCTCGGCCCGTTCCCGGACCCATTTGACTGTATCATCGACCAGGATCCGATGTTCCAGGTCATAAAGATCCCCATTCAGGGCCTTTTTCCATTTCCGGTCTACAAATTCCCGGTCTTCCGGGTGAACGTAGGTTAAAAATGTTTCATAGGTTAACGGTGTATCCTCGGGCACGCCGAATATGCGATGAGCCTCCTCGGACCAGAATAATGCGTTTTTCTTCACATTCAGACGCCAACTGCCCGTATGGGACACGGCTTGGGCGCGATTCAAATCCCGGCGGCTTTCGCGGAGCGAATCCATCAGCGCATCCTTCTCCGCAACGGCACGAATCAGCTTGATATTGTTATAGCCCTGCCTGGAAAGCAGATCAGCGAATCGCTTGAAAAAGGCCATGCCCCTGTTCACGGATTCCCGGCTCAATCGGGGGACCTCTTCGAGAGCCGCGATATAGGCCTGTTCATCGAATCCGTATTGTCCGGCTTGCCGGCGAAACAGTTCATAATCGATGGGATCGTCTTCGAAGAAAAACTGTCCGGAAAAAATGTTGCCCACTTTCCTGTTGCCGACCATCAGGGGGGTGGCGACATCCCACATGTTGTTTTTGCACTTGTACAGTTTGGATTCCCCGGGTGAAACACCTGCCGAGAGCAGTGTACTGCTCTCAATGCAATGGCGGCGGGTTTCCGGATGAATGCGATGAAATCGCGTGCAAATATCCTGCCACCCAACCCCCACCAGGATTTCCCCTTTACGATCGATAATGCTCATGGGAATCCCGGTAAGCGCGTAAAAATCCTCCATAACCGCCTGAACCGCTTGGGTGTCGATAATATCGGCGAGTTCCCACCGTCCGATGTCGACTTCACCGATAGCATCCTCAACGCTCAGGCATTCTCGAAAATCAGCGTAATGAGGCAAAAGCCCGGTCTTTACGCCCTCGTCTATGGCCCATCTGTTCTTTTTCACTTGTTTTATCTACCGCTTCTATCGTCTGCCGAAGGCCGGTTTGCCACATGATCCCGAACGCAAGGGAAATTACCAAGGTATACATCTTTTGTAAAGTTTATCCTGCATCCCAGGGGTGATAAATCACGTTGCCTTTATTTTCCAGGTCGAGTTCGAATACACCCAGGTGATTTTCCCATGGATTTGCAATGAGAGAAAACCTGGAGATGAAATGATCTTCCATGGCTCTGATGTACAGCTCGCAATAGTCGCCGCCATATTCTCGATAAAGACCGGTTTTTACATTTTTTTGAGTGAAATAATCCTTAAATCCCGCCAGCTGCCGTTGGCTCCAGTATCGGTTGGAACATATGGCGCCATACGATCCGGGATGCGTGAGCCCCAAACTCACTTTTTTCTCTTGATCCAAAGCTTTTTCATATGAACGGGGCAATAAATCTCCGGCATCCCAATCACAGCCATCCCAATTTCCCGTTTCGCCTCTGACGAATTCCGGGATATGGCGGTTTTCTTCGTCGATAATCCCGGTGAAAGCCACTTCATTATGCGTGTGATATGCTTCTCGTGTAATGGATGCTATGGAGTGATTGTTAGGTTCATAAAAGGCTTTCGGATCAATCGTGATGATGTCATGGGATAGGAATAATCGAATATTCGGGTCGGCATTGTACCTCTTCAGTAATGCGCCTTCAGAATGGTTTTGAATTGCCTTTTCGACGATATAAAAAAAATCTTCCATTTTCTTGACGCGGCCGGGCATCTTTCAACTCCAATTTTTTTCGGTAAAAAATCATTTCCATGGATAGCTTCATAGTTTCGGTGTCATTCAGGTTACCAAAGGTTTTCTCATTAGCCAAGCCGCAGTTCAGAACGTTTGGATCGTTGGGAGCGTTTAGGTAGTTAGGATCAACATCGACCTCAACGGTCCCGGCGGTTTCGGATAGGATTTATAATTGGATGAGCAGAGGAATACCGGCAAAAGAATGCTTGAAAAGGCTTTTAGAGCCGAAAAGATCACCGATATGCTGAGGCGCGAAAAAACTCCGTTTTACTTGAATGGGCGGACTTTTTAGCCCGCCCGATTTGGTTTTTACTGCCGCTGCCGCCTGCGCTCCTGTTGGGCTTGGGGTCCCGACCAATCGATCCGGATGGTCCGGTCCTCCATGCGGATCTGATCGGCAATCAGCGCGGTTTTGCCGCCGATGTCGGCTCTGTGGGCAAGAAACGTCACCTCTTTGCCTTTCAACTCGTCCAGGTCGGCTTCCAATTTCTTTTCAGGGCCGAAATTGACGGCCGTCACCAGGCCCTGGTCCAGTTTAACCCGGGCAAACACCTGGTCGGGGACATCGTAATCCTCGAAGGTGGCGGTTTTGACCGCCAGAATCTCCCCGTCGAATTTCTGCAGGCCGCGGTCCCGTGCACGCCTGATCATCACCTCCTGTCGGCCGGTTTGAAGGGATCGCGCCATAAACATGCCCCGGTTGTCGATGGTGCCCCTTCGCCCCTGGACGGTGATGCGGTCGCCCTTGCTCAGATCGATATTTTTGAGGCTGCTTTCCGGGCCGAGGTCCACACGGGCTGTTCTTCCGTCGCGGGCGCGAATGCGCGCAATCACGTGGGGCTGGTCCACACCGACCAGATTCACCCGGCGCAGCGTTTGAATTTCCCCTGTAATGGTCTGCTGATGCTGTCTTGCCCGTTCACGCACCTGCCTGTCCTGCCGGGCCATGGGCTCGCCGCGCATCATGCCCCTCTGCCGGGCCATTTGGTCACCGCGCATCATGTCCTCCTGACGAGCCATTTGCTCGCCACGCCTCATACCCTCCTGCCGGGCGGTATCTCTTCGATCCGTTTGGCGGCCTTCGCGCTGTGCCCGCATTTGGCTTTTTTTGCGTGCCTGCTGCAGATCGAAGGCCCAGACCTGTTCGGTGTAATCGATTCGGCCGTCGTTGTCGAGATCATAGCCCACCGTGACCCAGTCTTCGAGCTCCAGTTGGTAACCGATATCCTTTGCCTGTTTATCGGTTTTTTGTTCGGCGGCGGCCGGAAAGGACAGCAAACATACCAGACCGACGGCAATTGCCGAAATGCCCCAGTATTTTGTTGAATGTTTCATTGCATTCTCCTTTTTCTTTTTTTCTATATTTTAATTTGCTTTTCAGCTTCTATCGACTAAGGGGTATCTCACATCCGCGCCGAATTCGAGATCGCCCCCATCCGTCAATCGCATTAAAAAAGGTCCTCATCCTCGTACCATTCGTCCGTGTAATAATCGTAATCCCAGTCATCATAGTCATCGTAGTAGCCGTTATCGACGTCGTCATCCAGATATTCATCATCTTCATAATAGTCGTAATATCCGTACACATCCTCATCGTAATAATCATCCCAGGCATAAGTATAATCATACCAGTCCGTTTCATAGCTGATGCCTTCACCTTCTTCATCGAACCAGTCGCTGGGATCGTACCATTCTTCCTGGTGCAACCCCTCGTAGGATTCATATTCGTATTCGCTTTGGTCGATTGCCTCGGCTATGCCGGGTGCATAAACGATCAGCATCAATGCCGCAAAAGCGATGATGAAGAGAGCCGGGATCCTGTTTAATCGGTTTGGTTTTTTCATAAAAGCCTCCCTGGTAAAAAAGATGGTTCAATAAAATGGTTTCAATCGATTAAATAATAAAAACTAATCCAAAACTTGAGCACGATCTCCTGTAATCACCTCCTACTGCAGTGATGACTGCGAACGATTTCAAAAGTGCGCACCTTTGCTTTTGCAGCTGATAGAAAATAAGATGGAACGGGTTATTTAAAAATAGGGATAAACGTTTATTGAAGATAGAATAATCCCGAATGCGATACCTGAACGGGCCTGAAGACCGCTTCTGAATAGACAACTGAATTATTAATAAAAATAATGGCTTGAATTTGACGTCCTCCGATTCGAGATCCTGCAGCAGGAAATAAAGATCAGGATATATGGTATTAAGCTGCACCTCATACAGTTTGCACCCCATTGGCCGATCATCACCAGAAAACTAAAATCTATATAAACAAACCCAATGGGGTTCAGAGCCTGTGGGATGTGTTCATTATCGACGTTAAAGCGTGCATGTTTACCTCCCGGCCACTTCTTCTTGCCGGCTTTAACGAAAAGGAGAAATAGTACGCCATCAGTAAGGGTGAAATCCATAATCTTCACAACAATATGTTTCGTACTTCTGTTCCGGTTTCCGCTGAGCGCTGATTGCCGTTCCCACGGCGAAAGACATGTTTTTTCAGCATCGGAAACCGAAGAATGTTCAGCTCCGCCTGTCTTCGATGAAGGCGTTCAGAAACTCGAACCCATGATGATCACCGCCCCAAGAATCCCTTCTGCGATCGGCCGTGTTCCGGCTGCCGTCGGAATCGTCGAAAAAGAAGAAATTCAATTGGGGCAGCCCTCGATGAACCTTGACGAAGGCTTGGAGCGGATTCCGGGCGTTTTTGTACAGAACCGCGACAACTTCGCCCAGGATGTGCGCATTTCCATCCGCGGTTTCGGTGCGCGTGCGGTTCAAAGGCGGGGCGGACCTGGAGGGAAACGAAGTGCCCGGCATCCCGAAGCATCAGGTTTTCACAGAGATGGTTTACAGCCGTCCATCGGGGTTTTATGCGGGTTTGGATGCCCGCTTCGTCAGCAGGTTTTTCGCTGATGACGAAAACACGGTTGAAACCCACGATTATATCGTCACCGATTTTCGAACGGGACTCCGAAGACGTTTTGGAAAATGGCGGATTTCGCCATCGTTTGGGATCCGGAATCTGTTTGACGAATCCTACAGCAATAATGTTCGAATCAATGCCCGTGGTAACCGGTTTTTCGAGCCGGCGCCGGGATTCAACATCTATGCAGGCCCGAGTCTCGGATATTCATGGTAGGCAACGATCTAAACGCTCCTAACGATCCAAACGACTCCAAACCCGACCCTCAGTTCATTGCCGGCAGATCCACAAAATGAGCTGAGGAATGTGAAAAAAATGAATGGATGATCCACGCATTGAAGTGCATCGTTTCGAATCGGGTATATCCGATAGGCTCCCCCAAAAACTTCTTTCTTAAACAGTAACGGCATATAAGTCTGCCGTTTTGCCATATGAGGGGATGTCCCCAAAAAATCAGTTTTTCCAGGGTATCCTGTTCGAGAATGTGATTGCACACGTACCGGTGTTCCTGATGATCGGGGGTTTTTAGAACATGATCCGATAAAAAAGCACTGTCCTTTTTCGTCATAAACGTGGAAATTTTCGGAAAATCGCAGCACAATTCACAAACCACAAAACCCGGAAAAACAAAAAGCATACGGTAAAAATCATGCTGCAGCTGCACATCTTTTTCGGTGACCAGGTGGGGGCACACCCACCAATCGTCAATTTCCTTCCTGGTTTCGGCAAATGTATTTTGAAACCATGGGGTATCCTTTTGATTGTGGATAAAAATCAGGTTGGATTTTTTAATTTGAGAATTGAATTCGGCCATTGCTTCCCTCATAGATATTTTTGCAGAATGATAACCATCAAACGTTCCAGACGCCCGATTTATCCTAATGTCAGATGAAAAAGTGAAATGGAATGGGTTCATACCCTTATTTTGCATTGGGGATTTTATTCACCTTGACACCCCCGAAATTTTTCAGATCATGCCTGGTTTTCCCCTGATGGAAGCCCTTTTAAGCCGCTCTATCCGGTTTGGCCCCGATTTTTGGTTTGACATCATGCGGCCATCCGGTTAATCTTTCATTTTTCTCGATTTCGAATCGACCCGCCGCCTGATACGGCTCTTTACTAACCCGGCGGATTTTTCCGTCCCCAATTCACGTGGAATTCAAGGATAAAGATTATGAAACTGATTGTCGATGAAACCCGATGCAAAAAGGACGGGGTCTGCATCGATGTATGCCCAAACAAGGTCATCGAGCAGGCGGAAGACAACGGCTTTCCCCGGTTGGTGCCGGGATTGGAGGTCCTGTGCATCCTTTGCGGGCACTGCATTGCCGTATGCCCCCACGGGGCATTGAGCCATTCCGCGATTCCCAGAGAAGCGTGCACGCCCATTAAAGAGGAGCTTGTCATCACCGAGGAGCAAACCACCCAGCTGCTGCGCACCCGGCGATCGGTTCGCGTGTATAAGGATCGATCCGTGGAGAAAGAAACGATTGAAAAACTTATCGAGATCGCGTCCTATGCCCCGACCGGCGGCAACCGCCAGTTGGTGAGGTGGATTGCCGTCGCGGATAAAGACAAAATTCAGGAATTGTCCGGATTGACTATCGAGTGGATGCGCCATAAACTCGAGGAAAAGCCCTACTCGTTTGCCTATCCCTCTGAGTTCCTGCAGCTCGTGATTGCCAAGTGGGAGAAGGGTGAGGACCCCATATTGCGAAAAGCGCCGGCGCTCATCGTGGCAAAAGGACCGGAAATCATGGCCACGGACCCGATACTGGCGCTGTCCTATCTTGAACTGGCCGCCGTTTCCATGGGGCTCGGCACCTGCTGGGCCGGTCTGTTAAGATCCGCCCTTCTGGAGTGGGCCCCCGCCAGGGAAGTTCTCGGGCTGAAACTGGACAAGCCCACGTTTTTTTACCCGATAATGCTGGGATACCCGAAGTACCCGTACCCGTTGCTGCCTAAACGCAATCCACCGAAGATCCAGTGGATATAGCCGAAGTGTAACTTGCGCTACCGAATATCATCGGCCGTTGCTATAAAAACACTTTTTGGGCTTCCCAATCCTCACCGACGAAATGCAGCAGCTTTTCAGTCAGCGCGCCGGTGGGGCACGCCATCACGCAAACCAGGCAGCCGGCGCAGGCGCTCTGATCCCAGGACTGATTCAGGCCGGTGGCAATGACGGTTTCTCTTCCGCGGTTGGCAAATCCCAAATTGTGCTTTCCGGCCAATTCCGCGCAGGCCCGCACGCACCGGCTGCACAACACACACCGATTGGGGTCTTTGACGATTACGGGGTGGGAGTCGTCGATGGGAAGTTTTTCTTTGTTTGCCGGAAACGCCGGATTTTCAATCCCCATTTCCCGCACCAGGGTCTGAAGTTCGCATTTGCCCCGCATGATACGGGTTTCACCGCACAGCAGACAATTGTGCTCATGGGCTGAGAGCAGAAATTCCAGGTTTAACCGTCTCAGGTGCCGGAGCTCGTCATTGTCGGTCACCACGTCGATACCCCCGGTAACGGCTTCGCGGCAGGCAGGCACAAGACCTCTGACACCCGCAATCTTCACCAGGCACAGACGGCAGGCGCCGGGTGCACTCAGGCCCTCCCGGTAGCAGAGGTGCGGAATTTTGAAACCGTTGCGTTCGCAGGCCTCAAGAAGGTTTTCCCCTTCGACCGCCATGCACGTTTTGCCGTCGATGGTGATTTCGACCTCGGGCCTTGGCGCGGGCTTTCGTTCCGCCTGGAAAAAGGTGTGGTATAAATCCAGATGCTTCGCCACCTGATCGAGCGTGTACCCTTCCGTACTCACGTCCAGCCCGGTAAATCCAAGCGGGGTATTGAGGACGGCGCCGGCCGGCGATTTGCCGCCGCCGCCGACGGTTTTGGCGGTGCCTATCACCTTCTTGTCCGGAAATGCGCTTTTTATGCAGTCATAACCGTCTTCGCAGGCCAGAACGATTACTGCATCGGCGTTTTCCAGCGCATATCGCTTTTCCACGTTGTGCCTGCGCTCTTCTATCAGTGGAATGTGACATGAGACACTGACCAGCTCGGTGCCGATCACGGTGTATCCATCCTCTTCGAGCACCGCCTTTAAATGGGCCGTCTTTTCCGATCCCCCCTGACCGCAGGCTTTAATGCAATTGTCGCAGCTCCAAATCAGTATTTTCTCGTTTTTTTCCAGCGAACCTTTCAGCTCGTCGTATGAAATTGAACGTACGGAGATTATCATTTTACACCTCCACCTTAATTTGCTCCGTGGCCATAGGCGCCCCGGTTCCGATCTCGAATTCCTTGCCCACGAGATCCTCGAATCCATCGAACGCCTTGGCGATTTTCACCACGCCTTTATCGGTGTCGGTGATGAGAAGGCCTATATCCTCTAAGCTGCGAACGACCTTGCGGGTTTTACATACCCGGCATGCCGTTGACCAGCCCGCCGTGCATGCCATTACGATCACCTTATTCACCAGCGGACTAAGCCCAAGCATCCCCATGTAAGGTTGCGGGCAGGCTTTGGTCACCAGAAAGCCTTCTTTTACGCGGTATCCGTCCTCCCGCAGTCGAAAGGCCATTTCTTTCATTTTCTTCTCGCCTCCCGTACCGGCGACACGAACACAGTTGTTGCAGCTCACGATGGCGATGGTGTCGTCCTTGCTCAATTCACTGGTGATCGTTTCGTAATCCAATGGTTGTGTGAATATCACGGTTTTCCCCTCTTTTTAAAAGGTTGATACGGTTTTCCGAAATCGCAGCGCAGGCATCGCGCTGCTTCCCGAACCGCAGCGGCTTCGTCGAATCCCAATTCCGTCTCCCGGAAATTGCCTCTTCGTGCTTCCAGGGAAAGGCACCGCTCTTGTGCCCGTTCGGTCACCGCTATGATGTCACCGTGCGGCGGGGGCATCTCATCGATGCCGGTTCGACGCCTCACTTCTTCAACAATCGCACCGTTTCCTCCCAAATACCTGTCGATCGCAAGCGCCGCCTTCATTCCGGTTTCCATGGCGAAAATGACCGTCCCCGGCCCGTCTATCGCATCTCCTCCGGCGAACACTCCGGGGCGGTTCGTGGCATAGGTGTAGGGGTTTACGCATATGGTCGACCGCTCCGATGCTTCGACGCCGCTGTCTTCCAGAATGGCGGCAAGATCGGGCGTTTGTCCGACGGCCGGTATCACGGTATCGACCCTCCGTTCGAAGAATTCGCCGCTCGGTTTCGGTCTCTTTCGGCCGCTGCTGTCAAACCCGCCCTGTGCCATGGTTTGGCATTTCAGTTTGGCGACATTTCCATTTTCTCCGATGATGCTGAGGGGTGCTGTTAGAAAATAGGGCTCAACACCTTCCCGGAAGGCTTCCTCGATCTCTTCATCCAATGCGGGCATTTCAGCCCGTGTGCGGCGGTAAATCAGGTAAACGGTGCCGCATCCCAGACGCAGCAGCGTTCGTGCCGCATCGATGGCCGCATTGCCGCCGCCGATGACGGCTGCGGTTTTTCCCACGTCGGGTGGTTTTCCCAACTTGCAGTCCCGCAGCAAATCCAGTGCCGGAACAACACCGTTCAAATCCTCCCCCTCGATATGCAATGCCATACCCTTCCAGGCCCCGGCGCCAATGAACACGGCATTGAACCCTTGGGTAAAAAGGTCGTCAATGGTGAGATCTTTTCCGATTTCCACACCGGTTTTAATGACCACCCCGCATTGCTCGATGCGCTCGACGTCGGCTTCGAGCACTTCCGAAGGCAAACGGTAATCCGGAATGCCCGCCGCCGGCATGCCGCCCGCAACGGGCAGTTTTTCGAAAACGGTTACGGACCGGCCCTTTCTCACCAAATGATATGCGGCGGTCAGCCCTGCAGGCCCGGAGCCGATGATGGCTACCGCGCCTTTTTCCGGTTGAACAGCGGGCGGGGGAGCCTGATTTCCCGCTGTGGCGTAATCCGCAACGAACCGTTTCAGCCCTCGAACGGCAATGGGCTGATCGATTTGGCGCCTGCGGCATTTGGCTTCGCACGGATGGGTGCAGACCCGGCCGCACACACCAGGCAAGGGATTGCGTTCCATGATCAGATCAAAAGCGTCGGCAAATTTTCCGGCGGCGATCAGCGCGTTATAACCGGATGCATCCGTTCCCACGGGGCAGGCGTGCTCGCAAGGGGCCCGGAAAAGCATTTGGCACACCGCCGCCGGGCATCTTTTCTCCCGAATATGCGCTTCATATTCATCCCGGAAATGACGAATCGTGCTGAGCACCGGGTTCGGTGCGGTCTGGCCGAGGCCGCAAAGGGAGGTTTTTTTGATCATCTCACCGATTTCTTCGAGCAGTGCGATATCCTCTTCGCTCCCGGCTCCTTCGGTAATCCGGTTTAATATCCCCAGCATCACCCCGGTCCCCTCCCGGCAGGGCGTACATTGCCCGCAGGACTCCTCCTGAACGAATTCCAGAAAATACCGGGCCGTATCCACCATGCAGGTGTTCTCATCCATGACCACCAGTCCGCCGGACCCCATGATGGCTCCCAGTCGGGTCAGGCTTTCATAATCGATGGGGGTGTCGAGGTGACGGGCCGGAATGCAGCCGCCGGATGGTCCACCGCATTGCACCGCCTTGAATTTGCCGCCGGAAACGATTCCGCCGCCGATATCGTAAATCAATTCACCCACCGGTGTCCCCATTTCAACTTCCACAAGACCGTTATTGGCGACCTTTCCTGCCAGTGAAAATATTTTGGTGCCGCGGCTGGTTTCGGTTCCGATTTTCGAGTACCAGTCTGCACCATGCTGTATGATCACCGGAACCGTGGCCAGCGTTTCCACGTTGTTGATTACGGTCGGCTTGCCGTATAGTCCGGAAGTCGCCGGGAACGGCGGTTTGGGGCGAGGCACCCCGCGCCGGCCCTCGATCGAATGCAAAAGCGCCGTCTCCTCCCCGCAGACAAACGCACCGGCGCCGATCATGACGTCGATGTCGAAGTCAAGCCCTTTTCCGAGAATGTTTCGCCCAAGCAGGCCATATGAACGCGCCTGTTCGATGGCATGGGTAATCAGGGTCACGGCCAGAGGATATTCCGCACGTACATAAATAACGCCTTGTTCGGCACCGATGGCGTAGGCTGCAATGGTCATGCCCTCCAAAATGCTTTGAGGATCGCCTTCCATCTGGGATCGGTCCATGAATGCACCGGGATCGCCTTCGTCGGCATTGCAGACGATATACTTCGGCGTCCCCGGGGCATTTTTGCAAAATTCCCATTTCTGCCCCGTGGGAAAACCCGCGCCTCCACGTCCCCGCAGACCGGAATGTTTTATTTCCGACAGCGTTTCTTCCGGCGTTATTTCAGTAAGCACCCCGGCAAGGGCGGACCAGCCGTTCAAGGCGATGTAGTCATCGATTCTGAAAGGGTTGATCGCCCCGCAGTTCTTGCGTGTCACACGGCGCTGCTTTGCAAAAAAATCCGTTTGCTTCAGATCCGCCAGCGGGCCCCGCCAATCCAATGTCAGCTCACCGGCATCGGCGCCTTCCCGGGGGATGGACAGCAGATGCGTTTCCAAAACCGTTTTATTTTCGATATGGGATTGGACAATTTCTTCGAGCACTTCGGGTGTTACCCGTGCATATCGAACAACCGGCTTTCCCTTTACGGCCACCGTCACAATGGGTTCACGTTCGCAGATGCCAAGGCATCCGGCTTCATCGACGCCGATGTCCGGATGCTTTTCCTCGACAATCCTTTCGAGCGCCGCCATAACCCCGGATGCCCCTGAAGCGATGCCGCAGGTCCCCATGTGAACGATTATTTTAACTTCGCGGGTCTCGTCTTTCCCTATAGCACCGGCGATGCCCGCTTCTTCCCGGATTTTTCGAAGGCCTTGGATATCCAGTTTGCTCATGATGTTTTCCCTTGTCGATGAAGGGCGGCATACCGGGATAAAATGCCGGGGATTTTCCGGGGGGTTACCCGGCTGTAGATATTATCATTGATTTTGATAACCGGCGCCAGCGCACATGCCCCGATACACCGAACCGACTGAATGGAAAATTCACGGTCCAACGTGGTTTCACCACGTTTTATCTCGAGCCTTCGTTCGAGCTCGTCGAGCACTTCCTTCCCGCCGCTGACATAACAGGCCGTACCCTGGCAGGATGTGATGGTGTTTCGGGCCGGAGGTGAGGTGCGAAAATAGGCATAGAAGGTTGCAATGCCGAATACGTCGGCAGGTGGCACGCCGAGGCCGTGTGCGATCTGTGCCATGGCTTCCTCGGGCAGATAGCCGAACAGCTGCTGGGCTTCGGCCATGATTTTGATCGTCGCTCCGATCCGCCCCTCGAGCGCTTTGATGCGCTCATCGAGCTCACAGGATTTTTCCGGGGTAAAATCCGGATTCGTCGGTACGTGTGCAGCCATGTTAACATCCCCTATGATTATATCGGGCTTTGTTCGAATCAGAAGGTTTGTTTGTATGATTTCAGATTGAAATAGTAGCAAAACCGATGCCATTACAGAACCCTGCCATTGGTATTAAAAAAGGTTGTAAATACAAATACATATCAAATTTAAGCCGGAATCCATAAAATTTCCGAATACTATAGGTGCAAAAACGCAACCTGTAGGCGTGAACGATTGCATTATTGAGTGCCTCGAAAAACACCAACTAGTGTCCATCCATAAATGGCCCTTTCACGCGATTTCTGCGTTGGACCCAAGATCGAAATCCTCAAAATAGTATACTATTCCTGCGGTTTCGATCTTGGGTCCGCCTTGAACTCACGCGAAATTGCCTATTTCTGGACGGACACTGATTTTGAGGATTTCAAAAAAGCGAAAACGCCGTTTAGGCGATGCCGTTTCGGTGCGGACACCGGTTGATTACACAGCCTTTCTTCTACTAATACAGGTTTGCCTATATTTTACGGGGCTTCAAAGTCTTGTATATTGGCCCAAAGGTATTATCAAAAGGAGGATGAACATGCCTGAAAACACAAGCACTGAACAAACCGCGGAAGGCGCCTCCGGATACGGGGCGAACCAGGAAAAAAACATCAACGATCGAATCGCGGCTTATTTCAAATCACGCTGCGCGGATCAGGTAATCCTTGCCGGTGAGAAAACGGAGAAAGCTGCAAAATCGCTCAAAAAGGCCGGGGATTGCTTCGAAGCAGAAGAACAGCGCCTGATTCGGGAATACATATTCAAGGCGGCCGACCGCCTGGAACGCGCCGGATCGTATATGCAGAATCGTCCCATTGACGGGCTGAAAGAGGATATCCGTGAATTTTCGAATCATAGGACCGGGATGTTTATAGGAGCCTGCCTGGCCGGCGGTATACTATTGGCGCGCGTTTACAAGGCATCCCAAAACAGCGACTAAACAGCTTTTGTAAGGAGTGAGACAAATGAATGATACACAAGATCCGATTACCGATCCCTATGCCCCCGAACTGAATGTTTCGGAAAAAGCTGAAACCCGGGAAAAACGGATGCGTGGAAAGGCAGCAGAAATGGTTCACGGCATGGAAAGAGGGGTCGGCAGGGGTTCGGAAAAGGCCAGGCAAATGATGATGAACCATACGTTCATGGTCGCGGGGTTTTTTATTGCGGCAGGATTTTTGGCCGGCCTGCTTTTGCCGGAAACCCGGCGGGAGCATCAGCTTTATGATGAAATTCGAGAGGAGCTGGAGGAAGAATCGAAGCGAACCGAAGAATGAACGATCCACCGTTTGCAGCGACTTCCGAGCAGCCGTTCCTATGACAGACAATCTGCCGCTTATACCTCCGTTCAGGCAGCAACAGAGTGTCCATTAATCGAACACCATACGGGTGTAAAAAAAGGAGCAAATTCATGAATGTAATAGACAACTCGTTAAAACAGCTGTTTGCCGATTTGATCGAAGAGATTCGCAGCCTGATTCGAAATGAGATCAATCTGGCAAAAGCTGAAATGGCGGAAAAAACCACATCAGCAGTAAAAAATACGGTTGCCGTAATCATCGGAGGGGCTGTCATTTATATGGGTGTGCTGGTTCTTTTGGCCGCTGTGGTATTTGCACTCTCCACTGTCGTTTCCATGTGGGCGGCGGCCCTGATTGTCGGAGTTGTCGTCACACTGGCAGGTATTATCGCGGCAATGACGGGATTGAAGCATTTGAAACAATTCAATGTCGTTCCCGAACACACGGCATCCGCGCTTCGCGATGACAAGAAATGGCTCAAAGATGAAATGCACGGCATTAACCGGTAAATTCTGCTGATAAAGGGCAAAGGAGGTCAGACATGGCACATAACCGAAATCCGGAGATAAATCGATTGGAAGGCGAAATTGATGCAGCGAGAAAAGAGGCTTCGCATACGATCCAGGATATTAAAACGGAGGCCGACATCGAAAAAGAACGAATCAACGCCAAAGTAAGGGATACCCTGAAACAGACCGGCGGAAAAATAAAAAGTGCGGGGAGCCGATCCAGGGATTACTTAAGGAGAAGCAAAACCCAGGGCCAAAGACATCTGCAAAACAGCCGAAAAACCGGCCTGTATGTCGGTGCAGGCCTGATGACGGCGGGGCTGATCACCGGAATGGCCGGAATACTGGCGAAACGAAGGGCCGGAAAGACGGCAAGCATACCGTCCGGCCCTGAGGACATCGCCGATCATCTGCAGGAAATCGAGGAAGAGGCCAAATTGGATGAACAAGGCCAAACGGTCATCAAGCCGGTTGGATTTGAAGAAGAATATACCCGGTAAAGGCACGTAATGCCGCAGGATCGATGGTCTGAGTCAATCTTGTGAACCTTATTGATACCAATAGAGCAATCCTGTTTCGATGCCGCCTTAAAGGAATCAGGCCCCTTTCAGCACGTCCGGGACATCCGCGTCGGTGGTGATGACGCCATCGATCAGCATATCCTCGATCTCTTCATCCGTATACCCCAGGATTTTGGAATAGACGTATTCGTTGTCTTCGCCCAGGCAGGGGCCGGCCTTTTTGATGTCATTGGGTGTTTTCGACAGGTGGTAGGCAGGGGCATTGTAGGCATGGGTGCCTATGACCTGGTGATGGAGATAACGGAAATGGCGCCGTTCTTTCAACTGGGGGTCGTTTAAAAGATCTTCCGCCGTTTGAACCGCACCGGCGGGCACACCGGCGTCCTGAAGCATGGCCATCAGCTGATGCGGCGTAAACGTTTCAGACCATTGACCGATCATTTCGTCCAGTTCGTCTTCATGCTGTTTTCTTGAATAGAGGGTTGAAAATTTATCGTTTTCCATCAGCTCCGGAGATCCCATCACCGAACACAAACGTCGCCACTCTTCGTCGTTGGTAACGGCAATGGCGATCCACCGGTCTTCTCCCAGACAGGGATAGACGCTGTGGGGAACCCAATGGGGATCGTGGTTTCCCATTCGGCTTGCGATTCGGTTGTTGGCAAAATAATCCAGCATCTGAGGACCCAGAAAGGTCACTCCGGCTTCGATCTGTGACTGGTCCAGGTACATGCCCTCCCCGGTCTTACGCCGGTGAAGCAGTGCGCCGATAACCGTCATTACCAGGTACCAGGGCGAGATAAAATCCGTATGGGCATTGACCACCGGCAGCGGCATGCGGTCCGGCCAACCGAGAATGTTGCAGAAGCCGCTGTAGGCCGCGCCGAATTCGCCGTAGCCGCCGAACGTGTTTAACGGCCCTTTTTTTCCCATCTGGCAGGTTGAAAAGTAAATGATGTCCGGCTTGATTGCGCAGGCCTGTTCATAACCCAGCCCCCACGCATCCATGGTGCCGGGTGTAAACCCGTCGGTTACGATATCGGCCCATTGAATAAGCCTTTTTGCGACCTCTTTTCCTTTGTCTTTGGACAAATCCAGGCTCATCCCGTATTTATTCGTATTGTAGCAGGCCCCGAAGGCGCTGCGGTCGATTCCCGGTTTATTGTACCGAAAGGGGGACGCCGTTCGCAATGTGTCGGGCCGCTTGTGGGATTCCACACGCACAACGGCGGCTCCATGCTGTGCGAGTTCCCTCCCCACTTGAGGACCGACGCCGACCCATGCAAAATCCGCTACCTTTATCCCTTCAAATATCTGCCGTGTCATTTTCTCCTCCCTAAATCACCCCGTGGGTTTTCAGCATCACCAATCGATCGTTGGGCAATCCCAGTTCTTTCCCGTATATCGCTTCATTGTGCTCGCCGATCATCGGCGCCCGGCGCTGAGGCCGGTAGGGCGGCAGGCGGTTCCATTGGATCGGCCAGCCCGGGTATGTCAACCGGCATCCCAGTTCGGGATGGTCGACATCCGTCCAGAAATCCCGGTAGGCGAGCTGCGGGCTTTGGGCCAGGTCCTCGGTCGTATTGACCGGGATGAACATGATTTCTTTTTCGACGGCCTTTTCCATCAGTTCGGCCTTGGTTTTGGTGAGGAAAAATGGGTCCATGATGCGGTGAGGCCAATCGATATCTTCCTGCGTCATGACGGAGCCGTCCAATGCTTCCCACTTGTAATCCTTCAATTCCATGGCCATGCCCTCCTCGTTTGCCCATTGGACCAGGGCTCTCGAGGATTTTACGAAACCGGCCTGGGCACCGCCGACCATGTACCCCACGAGGTGGCCGTCCTTGCATTTTTTGACGATGGGTATCGAAATGGGGCCCGGCGGGGTCGGCCTGGGGACGGGCGTATTGGGCCCGGCCCCGCGGGGATTTATCTTCAGCAAATCATAGGTTTCCACGGAAATCCGATTGGCCAGAATCGTCGCCTGCTGACAGGACACATCCACATGCTGGCCCTCTCCGGTCAATTCCCGGTGATAATGGGCCACCATTGAACCCATGGCTCCGTGGATAGACCCGAGGTAGTAAAACTGCGGGGCGCTGAATCTCACCGGGGGTCCGTCCACTTCACCGAAAAGGCGCACCAGGCCGCCCATGGAAACGCCGACGAGGTCCGTCGCTTTGTAGCCCGCATACGGTCCCTTGCTTCCGAAAGGCGTGATGGATGTCATAACGATATCGGGTTTGATTTTTTCCAGGCGGCCGTATCCCAATCCCAGCTTTTCCATGTACCCCGGTTCAAACGATTCGATGATAAAATCCGCATGTTCCACCAGACGCTGCAGAATCGCTTTACCGTCTTCCGTTTCGATGTCGAGCGTGATGCCCCGTTTGTTGAGGTTGGCGTAAAGCCATGGAAGGCTCTTTTCCGGGTCCGGGGTGTCCTTATAAAACGGCCCCCTGTTGCGAAGCTTATCCCCGCCGGGCGGTTCGATCTGAATGACATCCGCTCCCATGTCGCCCAGTATTTTTCCGCAGAGCTGCCCTTTTTCATCGGTAAGGTCCAGCACGCGGTACCCCTCGAGAAATGCTGCCGGTTGATGAGTCACTCGCCACCTCCATTTCTGCGTCGGCCGGAAATGTTCGTCCAAAAACGTTGCCGGATGAACATTATCCGGCGGATGTTACCTGATCGAATGTTCGAATTTCCGGATGGAATTACGGTTGACGCGAAACACCGGGTTCACTGTTCAGCCGCTTATGTTGAATGAAAATGCAGCCGCAAGCAACGGAGTTGAGAATTCTATTTCCGCATTTCCGCCGCCAATGCTTTGATTTCGGTCAAATCCCTCTGCATGGCGCTCCAGCCATACCAAAGGGCGTAATCGGGATTGGCATGAAACGTGCTCTGGAAGGTGCGCATGCGATGCTTCAATGTATAAATCACACACCGGCAAATAATGCAAGGAGGGCCACAATCAACAATCCGACGATAAGAATCCAGAAAAACACACTGAACGCCGACGCGACGACGTCTTCCTCCCTTGCCTCCTGAACTTCCAGATCGCTTTCGGTCAATCGCCTTGCCCGCCGGGTCGGATAAGAGACGGCCAATATAATCAGAGCAATGAACACACCTATAATAAGCAGCTCCAACCATGGCGTATCGTAAATGACCGGCCCCCTCGGGGTGATCCAGAGGCCGGCCGCCCACAAGGATAAAACGAGAATCAGAAACAGGAATAGAAATGAAGCGCCTATGGCCTCCGTTTTAGCCGGGTGCCGCCACCCCAAACCCCAACTGACGATACCGCTTAAAATAAAAGCCAAAAAAATGATAAGCACCAAATCGATCCAAAGCATATCGATTCCTCCTTTCCTCATCGAGGCACTCCGGCATTTCATTTGGATGTCAGCTCTGCGAAGAAACTATTGCCTTTTTTCCCCTACGATTTCGACAACGGTATTCGCCGCCACTTCACGATTTCCCCAGAAGTCTTTTTCCAGTTGTCCACCCACGAGGACATGATCCCCTTTTTCGACCCATTGATAACCTTTCTTGTCAATCGGGTTGTAAACCATCTCATCGGTATCGATCGTCAACTTCCGGGGGCCGGTGTCTATGGTAAATTTTCGCTCTTCAACACCGGTCACTTTTCCGCGCACGTAAACCTGCCCTGGAATAATCGGCCCTCCGGAAACCCAGTAATTGTAAGGTTCAGCTATTTCTTCATCATCGGAATCGGCGTAAAAGTAGGTGCCGAGCCCCTCCACATAGACACTGTCGGCTTCGATAGTGGTGGTTTCAAAGAGATCGTCGTCGACCCTTCCGTAGACGGTCACTTTATCGCCTTCAACGATGTTATGCCCTTCCTTGTACCAGTCCCAGTCATCCATTTCGACAACGACCATTCCCTTTCCATAATCCAAAAGAAATGATTTCTCCCCCGCTTCTACTGCTGTTCCGCTTATGCTGATCCATGTCTCATCAGGCAATGCATAGGGGTTTTCGTCGACGCCGTAAACGGTACCGGTTCCGCAAGCCAAGCATATCAGCACCAGGGAAGTGAAAAAGATTCGGTTTGCCTGCCGCATAAAAATCGCCTCCTTTTTTAATGTTTTTGTTTGATGTTTTTTAACCGAAATCGACGCTTCGTCTTAAAAGCGCCGCCTCTTGAATCATTCAACCAAAATAGGCGCCGGTTATAAATAAAGGCAATCATGTATATTTTTTGGATTTTGGGATGATCGGCGATTGCGACTTGCCATGGAGGCAGGTGTTGGTCATCTATCTAGATTCGGGTGATAAGCCCTGAAACTCGCAGGCATCTCCGGTTTCTCCGCGTATGGCCGATACCAGAACATGGGTGTCCCCGTCTTTGGTAAAGTAAGCCGATGCGCCCGCATTCAGCATGTCATCGATCTTCGCCCGTGCATCGTGCATCGACAGTGCTAAAATGCAGATGTGAGGATGTTCGGTTTTGATGATCCGGGTAGCTTCGATGCCGTCCATTTCGGGCATGGCAACGTCCATAAGGATGACATCCGGCATCAGCTTCCGGGTCATATCCACGGCTTCTTTCCCGTTCGAAGCCTCACCGACAATCTCGATGTCCGTCTGGAGGGCAAGCATGGTGGATAACCCCTGGCGGACAACCGTGTGATCGTCTACGATCAGCACCTGGATGATTTCTCCGGGTTTTCTGGCGACTTTCGTTTCGGGAACGATTTTCCGGGTGGGTGCTTCTTTCGGTTTGCGCGCGACTTCAAAAGGAACGCACAGGGTAAACTGAGCGCCTTTGCCGGGCGCACTTTGAATGTCCAGGTTTCCGCCCAACAGCTTCAGGCGCTCGCGAATGGTGAAAAGCCCGAATCCGGATCGGGTTTGCACGTTCTCCCAAAGGGTATTCGGATCGAACCCGGCGCCCTGGTCGATCACCGACAGGCAGAGCAGGTTGTCTTCGGCGGCGAACATGCTGACACGTGCGGCATTTACCCCTGCATGTTTGACGACATTCAAGAGCAGTTCACGGGCCGATTGGAACAGCAAAATGCTGATATCTTCCTCCTCCGGGTCCAGTTCCGGGTTTATCGCCAGTTCAACCGTAAGCCCCTGGTTTTCCTGCATCCACCAGGCCAGCCATTCCAGTGAGTCGGACAGGCGCCCCTGTTTCAGCGCCGGCGGAGACAATTCGGACGTCAGCGAGCGGGAGGCCTGGATTGACTGGTCGATCAGATGTTTTAGATTCTCGAGAACCCTGGTCCGGTCCGTACCGGTTTTAGAAGATAATATCTCGCTGTTCATCTTTGCGGCGATCAGGAGCTGCTGCAGGTGATCATGCAGGACTTCCGCAATGCGCTGCCGTTCGCGCTGTTCGGAAAGCGTCAGTTCGGAGACGAGCGCTCGAAGCTGCCTCGCCCGATTTTCTGCAAGAGCCGTGCGTTCAGAAACCTTCTGTTCCAGCGTTTCTTTAAATCGCCACAATTCCTCTTCGGACCGCTTTCGCTCTGTGATATCCCTGAAAAAAACCGAAAGGCCGCCATCGGCGGTGGGATTGATATTCACCTCGAACCAACCCTGAAACAGTTTCGAGAAATTCTCGAGATGAATGGGAACGCGCTGTTCCATCGCTTTCAAATGCGCCCGGTAGGCCTCGGAGTCTTGATGATCCGGTATCAGGTCCCAAATGTATTTTCCCAACAACGCCTGGCGGGAGCGGCCGATTAACTCCTCTGATTTCTTGTTGATGTAGGTGAGCCGCCATTTCGCATCCACAGCGTAAAACATGTCTGTTATGCTTTCCAGGATTTCCATGGTGCGCTGCCGGCTTTTGCGCAGTTCATCTTCCTTTAATTTAGATTCGGTAATGTCATGGGCAAAAATGAGAAAACCGGATACGTTTCCATGCTTGCCGTATTCCGGTTGAACAAGGAACAGCAGAACCCTGGCTCCGAGCCGGAACTCCAGCAGATGGTCTTCCCCCTTCTGAAGCATCTCTTCCGTGGTTTTTTCAATTTCGTAAACCGTATGCTCCGGCAAACCTATCCGATGTAAATGTGATCCCTCGATTTCCTCGATGGTCTTTCCCAGCAGGTCGGCGAATGCACGGTTTGCAAAAAGGCAGGTTTTTTTCATGTCCATGCGCATGACGGCATTTTTCGAGGCATTGATGATCCGGTATGCATTTCTCGCCTGTCTCCGGTATTCAGCAACCGCTGACGTATCGTTTCCGTCGATCAAAATCAACGTATCGACGGTTTCCGGGTGCTTGACGGCACGGGCGCTCCAGGAGAAGAATATCGGTCTGCCTGTTTTGCTTTTCCCGATGCTCTCATTGAAATAAAACTTTTCCGGTTCGCGAATCATATCGGCAACCAAACCGGCGTTTTCTGTTCCTTCGCTGTCTTTTTCCGGTAAAATCGTGCCGACAATGGGTTTGCCGATCAGTTCATCACGGCGGTATTCGAATAATTTTTCCGTGAAGCTGTTAAGAAACGTAATCCTGCCACTGCTGTTGATTTCGATGATGATGCTGTTGATTTCCTCCACCAGCCGGTAATAAAGATTTCTTGAATTTTCCGGTACGTTGGACATTTTCGATGCTCCTGTTCAGGATGCTTTCTCGAAAAGGAATCGCCGGAACCACTGATAGGCAAGCCGGGCCGTTTTTTCCATCGCCCCGGGTTCCTGAAACCGGTATGTGGCGCCCGGAATGATTTCGACAGCCACTTTCGCCGTCATCCGGGCCGCAGCTTTCTGGTTCACTTGAAGGACGGACTCATCCTTTTCTCCAACGATCATCAGGGTAGGGGATGTGATCATCGAAAGGGCGCCTCTTGCCAGGTCGGGTCTGCCGCCCCGGGAAACCACCGCCCTGATTTCATTGGGGCGGTTGGCCGCCGCAATGAGCGCCGCCGCAGCGCCGGTACTGGAGCCGAAGGCCCCGATGTTGAGCGAGTGCGTGTCTTCCTGGTCCCAAAGCCAGTCCACGGCTTCGATGACCCGTTGAGCAAGCAAATCGATGTTGAATCTGAACTGTCCCTTCCGCTTGTCCTGGGCTTCCTCTTCTTCTGTGAGAAGATCCATCAAAAGGGTTGCTATTCCCCCGTTTTGCAGTTCATTCGCCAGAGACCGGTTCCTGGGGCTGTGCCGGCTGCCGCCGCTTCCATGGGCGAATACAACGATACCTTCAGCGCCCTCGGGAATTGCCAGATTTCCCTCGAGCGGGTCCGATACGGTAGGGATGTGAACGGCACGCTCCGATGTCGGCATCGCGTTTCTCCTAAGATGGGGTGGGCAGATTTTCTTCGGCCAACTGCATGTATTTTCGGACTTCGTCATCGGTGGTCTGGGAAAAATCCTCGTACCAGGCGCCCACACCGCCGAACGGCTCCGGGGTCCGGGCACAAATCACCTGATCCACCATTGCCTCGAATTCCGAGCAGGTGTCCGGAGAGGCCGTGGGAACGGCGACGATGATTTCGGCAACGTTCCGGTCCCGCAGTGCGGCTACGGCCGCCTTCATGCTGGCCCCGGTCGCAAGCCCGTCATCCACCAGGATGATCCTGCGGCCCTCCAGTTCGGGCATGGGCCGGTCGCCCCGGTATTCCCGTTCCCGCCGCTGAAGCTCCTGTTCTTCTTTGCGGGTTTCGGCTTCGATGTCCTGCACGGGTATCTGGGCCATTCGAATGATGTCCTCGTTCAAAATGCGGATGCCTCCCGAAGCGATGGCGCCCATGGCCAATTCCTCCTGGCCGGGCACCCCGAGTTTCCTGACCAGAAAAATGTCAAAAGGCGCATCCAGAAAATTCGCCACCTCATATCCCACGGGCACCCCGCCGCGCGGCAAGGCAAGGACCAGAAGGTTCTTTTGCCCTTTGTATGCGGCAAGCTTTTCGGCCAGTTTGACCCCTGCATCCGTTCGATTCCTGAAACGATTTTTTGCCTTCATGATGTCATGTTTTCCCCGGTTTTGGTGATCGTTTATGTGTCCCGGCTGTGCCGGGCACTTCATAATACGATGGTTTAGGGTGAAAGGGAATGGTTGTAAACACTGATTTGGGGGGGTGGTTACCCGAATTGGGGAGGGATCAACAGTAACAGACTACATAAGTCTCAATTACCCTATGCAAGTAAATGAGGACTCGATTGATTGAAGGCAAAAGTTTTGAAAAATCGTTTAAGGATTTCAATAAAATATAATTATCTATTTTATATAGATTATTTACTAAAATAGTTTATAATAGCTACTTTTAATCGAATTAAACGCTAAAAATACAAATAAATAATTGACAATAAGTTACTTATAGAAATATAGTAAAGTTGTTTTCTTATAATACCTGAATATTCAACAATTTGAAAAAAGCAACTCTAATTTTATCAAAGGAGAATCATTCATGGTTTCTTGTCGCTTTTTTTTAATTCCGTATTTCATTTTAATGTCTCTTGTTCTAGCTCAATTTCAGGGAATTGGCTTTGCTGCTGCATTAAACAATTCGCCGGCTTTGGGGTACAACTGTACCTTTGGCGCCGTAGAACTAAAAACACTTGGATCAACTGAAAATGTGGATAAATTCAATAAGAATCAATTTAGAAGTATGGCCGATAATAGAAAAGAGCTTTCGTCCAATCTTGAGTCAGGAAGCGATCAAATTCTGGCCTCCGGAAAATTTTATCGTCTTGTAGTTCCATCTGAAAGCCAAGAGGTATCAAGTGAGGAAAATCAGGATGAGAAGACCAATATAAGCAATGATACATCGGATATAAATACAAAAGAAAAACTCGAGGAAAATAGTCACACCGAGAAAGAAACCAACAAAAATAAAAATAACAACTCTACCGAAAGCGTAAATAATGAAGATAATACAGACACTAATGACACATCGAACGTCGACGGAAAAAAAGATTCGAATCAACAGGATCAGAACGGCAAAGGTAATGGTGAGCAAAGTGGAATTGCGGGTGAAAAAAATACAGGCAAAATATTTTATCTCTATGACTGCCTTAATCGGAGAACAGAAAAGCATTACCCCGATGGTACAGTTGTATACTATTCCTATGATGAATCGGGAAACTTAACCTCCGTAATAACAGAACCCTGTCAACCTAAGTAAAGGTAATCGTTCAAAAACTGGTGCTAGAAAACACAACAGTTTTTCGGTCTAATTTTCGATGCGTACATCAATTCTACACTTACTCCGTTTCATCAATCATTCCAAGGAGATAAAAATGAAAAATCAGATAAATAGGCAATTCATATTCCTTTTTTTCGCGGTTATCCTTATCTCATCAAATGTATACCTAAAATTGGCTTATGGTGAAGATGAAATCGTACCCCCGGATTTTGCCCCCAACTTCAAGACGATCCATATTGATAAGGATAATATTTCAAATTACGGAGCTGCTTCTTATAAAATTCCTATCCCTTGCCTTCCTGGTGCAGGCGGTAAAGCCGTTCCGGATTTGAGTTTGGTTTATAACAGCCAGGTCGGTAACGGAATTTCAGGAAAAGGTTGGTCGCTGAAATTAGGTTCAATAGAACGATCTAAAAAGAAGAGTGTATCATATGTCAGAGAAGATGAATCCTTTTTAGTAAATGGTTCAATGCAACTTATTCCCAGGCCGGATTGGGGCGCAAACTACTTCGGCTCTGAAATAGAAGGCAGATTTATAAAGTACACTTATAATCGCTCCTTGAATTATTGGCAGGCAAATACTCCGGACGGCACGATTTATCGATATGGCTATTCCCGAAAGTCGAGGCAAGACGATCCGGATAATTATAATCGAATATTTAAATGGTGCCTCGATCGAATAGAGGATACAAACGGCAACTTTATGGAAATCACTTACAACAAAGATAAGGGACAAATCTATCCTAAGGAAATCAAATATTCAGGCAATCGAATAAAATTTAATTATGATAAAGGTCGTCATATTGCCGATTCGCCTCCTATGTATGACACGAAATTTAAGGTAATGACGGATTGGATACTAAAAGAGATTTTGATTTATGGGTACAACGACCAACTATCAAGGAAATATTCATTGGATTACGAGCGAGGAGATTCGAGCGGTTGTTCGCGTCTTAACCGTATAGAACAATATGGATCAGACGTCATCAGTACGCTGCCTGCTATAAAATTTAAATACCTGGAAGGCGGAACAGGTCATTTTGGCACTCCTGTCATCACCCCGACCGGCATGAGTTCAAAAAACTATCTTGGTGATTTTAACGGAGATGGCAGAACAGATATTGTAAAAATCCATAATAGAAAAGTATATACCTTTTTTTCAAACAGTGATGGTTCATTCGCTCATGCTAAAAAGTTCCCTAGTGGTTCATATTACAGAAGTTATCATCTTGCCGACATGAATGGCGATGGCAGATGTGATATTTTTTACCATCGATATTCCAATGGATTTATATCCTTTTCTAATGGGAACGGTACCTACCGAACAAAAGCTACAAAGATTAACATAACGGACTTCAGCGGCAAACTCTACCTTGCCGATGTCAATGGAGACGGCTGTGCAGATTATGTAAGGTCCGGGTATAACGGTTTATGGACTGTTCTTTTGTCGGATGGCAATGGTGGGTTTGGAAAACAACATCGATCAGATTTGGGCTATCACAGTGGAATCGCACAATTTGCCGATTTAAACGGTGATGGTTGTGCAGATTTGATTATCTACTCACATTCTAATTTATATGCATATATTTCAAACGGGGATGGGACTTTTAAAACCCAAAAGCAGACAAGAATTTATTATTCGGGTGAACTGAAATGTGGAGATGTAAATGGAGACGGTTTCGACGATGTTGTAAGGTGCGCCGCAGGAAAGACATATACATATCTTTCTAAAGGCAATGGCAAATTTGCTGAAGAAAAAATAAATAGAAATTTTTATAATTCTAAAGCATTTAATTTCCTTGGAGATGTAAATGGAGACGGGCGCGCTGATCATATAAAAAAAAGTTATTTCGACATTTATACCTATCTATCGAATGGTGATGGGACTTTTGGGGAAAAAAAACATTCTCAGCTAGATAGATCAGGAGGGAAGTTATGTTTAGCTGATTTTAACGGTGATGGTCATTTGGATTTACTAAGAAGCTATCATGGAGATCTATACGTTTCCATTTCCCAGGGGAACTCTCCCGATCTTCTGACCCGCATAGATAATGGGGTTGGTGGATCATTGGATTTGATTTATGAACCATCCAGTTCATGGCCGAACCATAATCTTCCCTTTGTCGTATACACTGTTAAAAAATTAGTTATAAATGATGGAATTGGGAATCACGATGTCGAGAAAACATACACCTATAGGGGTGCGTTTTACGACTACTACGACAGGCAATTTTGGGGTTTTGAAAACATCACAAAGCAAAATCCTGATAAAAGCGTCGAGCTTCGTGCCTATCATATGTCTCCTAAATCCAGCAAATTTCTTCGAAACAAATTAAAAAGTATCGAGACCAAAGAAGCGGTTGCAGGTGATACGCTGTTTAAAACAACCATGACGTGGGATGTCGCGTGCAGTGATCATGATTTATGTCCTTGGGCATTTGTTAAGCTTTCTCGAAAACACACAGAGTTTTATGACTCAGGTGTAGTGACCGCTTACAACCAAACGGATTATACGTATGACGAACGAAATGGGAAGAAAATCAGAACTATTAGCAAGGGCACGAATGCAGGTAACATTATTAAGAGTTACAACTACATAAACAAAGGTTCCTGGATATGGCGGCTTAAATGCCGAACTCTTCAAAATAGTTCGGGTAAAATTCTTAGACAAACGGAATATACCTACGACAAACATGGAAATATGATTTCCAAAATTCCATGGCTGGATACCGGCGGTGATCCGGTCATAAAGATGGAGTATGACAATTACGGCAACCTGATCAGCAAAACCGATGCAATGGGAAATCAAATATCGTATGTCTACGATCCGTTGATAAACACTTACCTGACTCAAATAGTATATCCCATGACGAATGACGGAAAAACACATGTTATTCATTACACACCCAATTACGAGTTTGGAAAGTTAGCAACCATAACTGATGAGAGACGGAATTCGATTGAATTTACCTACGATTCTTTTGGACGACTTATTCGAATTGATTATCCCGATTCGGGTTGGAAAAAGAGGACTTACTTTGATTCGGAAATCCCGAGGCGTGAAAAAACGGAGGTAGCAAAAAATGCATTGGAAACAATCATCACAACTGAATATTATGACGGATTAAATAGAAAGATAGAATCAATTAAGAAGGGGGAAAATGCCAAGTCGATTGTAACCGGAACATATTATGATAAAATGGGAAGGGTTTATAAGCAAGAAGGCCCATTTTTTGGTTGGGGAATGGGTTTCGAACAAAGATTCCCTTCCAACGCTGCCTACGTCCTCAATGTGTACGATAAAAGAGGAAGGCCTGTAAAAATAATAAAATCGGATGGTACAACAAGCGGTATATCTACAGTTTTGTCATATAAGGGCCTATCCACAACTAAAACAGATCCTGATGGAAATAGAACAATTGAAACAAAAGACTATTTAGGCCGGATCAAAGCAATTTCCGAAGAAGGCGGTCATACGACGCGTTATTATTATAATGCAGCCGATGACCTTGAGCGTATCGAAGCGCCCTTGAATATCTGGACGGAATTTAGTTACGATTCGCTCGGCAGAAAAATATTTATGTCCGATCCGGATATAGGAGATTGGCATTACACTTATGATGCCAATGGAAACCTCTTAACCGAAGCTGGTCCTCAGGAAATTTTTTTGCCGATTCGAATTGCTACAGAAATTTACTTTAGCTACGATGAAATGAATCAGATGATTTCTGAAAGGAAAGCTATTTTAGAAGGTGATTCGCAGGTTAGAACAACTTCTTACGAATATGATCTTTCGGGTAAATTAATAGAACTAAGGTATCCTGATGCTAACACATTTTCTATTGAATACCACTATTATAAAGGAAGCAATTTGCTGCATATGGTGAAGGATCCTGATGGCATAACCTTCGCGACGCTTTCAGACTACACCCCTTTTGGTAAAATTGGTTTTATATCGCATCCAAATGGAACAGCTACCACCTTCACATACGATCAAAACACTTCCAGACTAATAAAGTTAACATCTACTCGCCTGAAGGGGACCGATGTAATTCAAGAAAAATGCTATAGATATAGTAAAGCAGGCGATATTACATCGATAATTGATAAACTTAAAAAGATTACCTACCACTTTACCTACGATGGACTTCATCGACTGAAATCGGAGCAATCATCCGGAGTAAATCCGGATATATTCTATACTTATGACGCTGTAGGAAATATAACTGAAAAAGTGATCGGATCTGATATTTATACATATGATTATGGTACGGCCTTTCCGTATCCCCATGCCCTTGAAACTATTGCCGTTAGCGGAAAAACACCTCATGCCGGGTTTTATGAATATGATTACGACCGAAGAGGTAACATGATCTCAGGTCCGGATTTTTCTAATGGAGCAGTGGCATCAAGGACACTATCCTTTTACCCTAATAATATGACGGCAATGGTTCGGCACTCCACCGATGGTGAGACTAATTTCCACTATGATGGTATGGATAATAGGATTAAAAAGTCCCATAATTCAGATCATACCTATTATTATGGTAAATATTTCGAAGTTAACAATGGAATCGAAACGAAATACATTTATGCCGGTAATTTAAGGGTGGCGGAAGTTTCCAATAATTCGACCAGGTTTTTTCATAAAGATCATATAGGTAGTTCTATTCTGATGACAAACTCCGCAGGTGAGATCATAGAAAAAGAATCTGCAGAATATCGGCCCTATGGAGATATCAGAAAAGGCAAAATCGGAAAAAATAGATATAAATACACTGACCAGGAATTCGACAAGTCCACGGGACTTTACAATTATAATGCCAGGATGTATGATCCGATTATCGGGCGATTTATCTCGGCAGATACTCACATCCCAAGCTGGTATGATCCTCAGAGTCTGAACAGGTATGCCTACTGTCGGAATAATCCGCTTAAATATGTAGACTCGACAGGCCATGAATTTTTCCAGGAGGTTTTCTATGGCGACTACAACACATCGGGGACTACTTGGGGAGGAATTGCAGGTAATATTGCCATTGGGCTCACCCCCCTTGGATGGATATCGGATGCCAGGGATACTTCTGCCGCTATCCGTGGAATTTGGCATTCACCCAAGAGTTTAAAAGCCTGGGAGGGTTTAGGTGTCGCAGCCTTAAGTTGGGCCGCAGTTGGAGATTGGATCAAGGCTGGTAAAAATATTTCTAAAGTTGATGATGTACTAAAGGAAACTTCCGGTCATGCTAAAAATGTAGCAAATATCTCATCTAATGAAGTTCCTGATGAATTAGCCAGAGTTATATCTGGTAAGGGGCCTTTCCCAACCCTGGGGAATCCTAAAGCAGAAGATGTTTTCGTTACCGCTGCAGATGATATTAAAGGATTAGACGCAACTCAGATTTCTAAAAAGCTAACGATTCCTGAAAGTGAAAGTTTTACGGTAATAAAGTTTAAAACACCTCAAACGGGATTGGCGTCGCCAATAAACCGTTATAATCCAGGTTTTGTTGGCGGAGGGCGTACAGGAGGGGGGGTAAGAGAATTCGTTTTGCCTAATCAGGCGATTCCCAAGGATTCAATTATAGAGGTTATCAAATGAAGAATATTAAATTCAATGAGATAAAAATTGAAGGGAATTGGGTTGCCGATGGTAATGAAATAAAGGGTGATGACACAAGCAAAAGAATAGAATGGCTAATTAGAAATAAACTTAAAGAAGTAGGAGTTAGCAAAAAATATGGTGCTTGGGAAACTCTTTATGTTGACCCTAACGACGGACGTTATTGGGTTAGAATTTTTCCTAAGAGTCATTTGCATGGAGGTGGTCCTCCTACATTGGAAAATGTATCCAAAGATAAAGCCCATAGAAACTTTAAATTTTCTGAATAGTATACATTTTATCACCGTTCGCTTCCCTCTCAAATCCCCTGAACGGTCCGCTGGAAAATGTTGTCCTGTGTTTTTCGGCTGATGTCCACGAAATGGGCGCTGTACCCCGCCACTCGGACGATCACCTCCGAGTATTTTTCCGGGTCTTTTTGTGCGGTCCGTAAAAAAAAGGGGGACGTTCTCAATATTTAAACATTTGCTTCCACTCGTCTTGAATATAAACAGGGTACGGGGGGCGATATTGTCCGGGAGACAAAAAGATAATCTCAAAAAAATAACTGGATAGCGGGTTGCACCGGTGCAGGTGGC
>JAWODC010000014.1:0-3510 GCA_046483495.1 Desulfobacterales bacterium | reverse complement strand
TTGCGGCCACGCTGTCCGCGGCGACGGTGCTGATAAAATAGTCCTCCAGGTATTCGGCGCATGCGAGTCCGCAGGAGGGATATTGCAGATTAAAGGCGCAACGGTAGCAATAAGGCGCCGGAATGCGATACACTTCCGGAGCAAAGGGACCAAACTTGTATTTGTAGGGCATGATTTTACTGGTGAGACTCATTGCCATCAATGTTCTTCCATGAAATGCGTAATCCAAAGCAATGACGGCGGGTCGTTCGGTCCAGTATCTCGCAATCTTTACCCCATTTTCCACCGCCTCGGCCCCGCTGTTTGCCAACATGGTCATCTTGTCAAAATCACCGGGCGTAATTTCATTGAGTTTTTCCGCCAGCGCGATATAGGGTTCATACATGACCACATGAAAGCACGTGTGAATGTATTCATCCGCCTGCTTTTTAATCGCAGCGACAACCGCATCGGCACAATGTCCGACATTTTCCACGCCGATGCCGCCGGCAAAATCGATATAGGATTTCCCATCCACATCCACAAGCACCGCCCCGTGTGCTCGCTCGACGAACAAGGGAGTCACGTTGAATACCCCTTTCGGGACATTGGCCGCTCGCCGCTGAAGTAACTTCTCTGTTTTCTCACCCATTTTTATTCTCCATTTTGTAATGCCTAGATTCCCAAATACGCTTTCTTGACGTGTTTATCTTCGAGAAGCGCTTCGCCTTCACCTTCCATTGCCAACCGGCCGTTTTCCAGCACATAGGCGTAATTGCTGATGCTCAAGGAGTGTTTGACGTCCTGCTCTACCAAAAGAATTGTTGTACCCCGTTTGTTGATTTCTATGACCGTCTCAAAAATGCCCTTGATCAGTATGGGCGCCAGTCCCAGCGAAGGTTCATCCAGCATCAAAAGAAGGGGGTTGGACATCAGTGCACGACCGATGGCAAGCATCTGTTGTTCCCCGCCCGAGAGCGTACTGGCAAGTTGATTTGCTCTCTCCGACAACACGGGAAAGAGCGCAAAAACGAGTCGCAGCGTCTCATCTTCCTTGCCTTGCGCCCTTTTCGGGAAGGCGCCGATTTGCAAATTCTCCATCACCGTCATCAACGGAAAAAGCCGTCTTCCCTCCGGGATGTGAATAACCCCCCTTTCTACGACCTCACTGCTTTTGAGTGTGCTGACGACATCTCCGTTGAACCGAATCTCCCCTTTTTTCGGAACGAGCAAGGCGGAAATCGTTTTGAGCGTCGTAGACTTTCCTGCCCCGTTGCTGCCGATTATACTGACGACACTGCCGTCCGCAACCTCCAGGGACAGTCCAAAAATGATTTGGACATCGCCATAATAGACATCGATACCCTTAACTTCCAGCAAGGACATATTCTTCCCCCAGATACGCTTTAATTACCTGCTCATTCGATGCAATTTCTTCGGGTTGTCCTTCGGCGATCTTTTTTCCGTAATGAATCACGACGATTAAATCGGACAGTGACATGATCGCTTGCATGATGTGCTCGATCAAAAATATGGTAATGCCGCGCTCGTTTATCTTCCGAATGATCGTAATGACTTGTTCGACTTCAGCAGGTCGAAGGCCCGCCATCACCTCATCCAGAAGCAGTAGCGTGGGTTCGGTCGCAAGCGCACGCGCCAGCTCGAGCCTTTTTCTGTCTGCAATGGTAAGACTTTTGCCGAGGACATCCTTCTTGTCCATCAAACCCACAAACTCCAGCACTTCCAGTGCCTTTTCTTCAGCCTCATTTCTATTTTTACTCCGCAGGAAACCACCCACTGTCACATTCTTAAGGACGGATTTGGTGGGAAACGGCTTTACCAGCTGAAAAGTCCTAACAATACCTCTTCGACACACATCGTAGGGTTTCAGATGGGTTATGTCATCATCCTTGTACAGCACTCGACCTGACGTGGCGGAATAAAGGCCGGCAACGCAGTTAAACGCGGTGGACTTTCCGGCACCGTTCGGCCCGATGAGTCCGAATATCATGCCCGCTTCTATCGTGATATCCAATTTATCAACCGCCCTCAACCCACCGAAGTCTTTCGTTAACCGATCAATCTCTAATAGTTTCATGATCTCGCACCTTCGAATCGATCCAGAATGTTGTTGTAAATTCTCGCAAGTGGTTCGGTTATCCCCCGCGGTTGAAAAATCATAACCAGCATCAGGACGATACCGTACATCACCAGATGTATTCCCAGATAGGAACCTCCCAGATATAAACGCGTCAACTCCGCAACAGGGACCAACAAGAAGGAACCCAGGACCGGTCCTGCAATGGTGCCTCTTCCGCCGACGATGGCGATAAACGCGATTTCAAAGGCAAATTCCAAATTCATAATTCCTTTTGGATATATGTACCGGACCAACTGGGCATAAAAAGTGCCGCCCAAAGCAGTCAGGAAAGTGCTCATCATCATCGCAATAATTTTGCATCGAAAAACATTGACGCCCAGGGCCTCCGCCGCCTCCTTATCTTCGCCGCCGGCCATCAAATAGTAGCCCAAACGGGATACGGAAACCTTATAGGTAATGTAGAGTACAACCGCAGTCATAAAAAGAATCACATAGTAATACCATATCTTGTTATCAAACTGGAAATAATAGAAAGAATCGCCCTTCAAAGGCAACAGAAGCCCTTGCGGTCCATTGATCTTCACGCCAAAAATTTCCTTTGTATTTTCAGTGACAACCCGCAAACCTTCCAGAAAGGCGATGGAGGCCAGCGCAAAATAGGCACCCCGCAGTTTTAAGGTGGGTAGACCGATGAGCAGACCTGCAATCATGGCCAAAAATGCGCCGACAAACATCCCGATCCAAGGGGTGAGCCCCAATTCAATAAACAGCAATGTCGACGTGTAGGCGCCGATACCCGCAAAAAGGGTGTGTCCCAAGGGCAAAACCCCGGCAAAACCCCCTACAAGGTTCCAGCTGGTCGTCAAATAGGCATACAACAACACCAATACCATGAGTTGCAGGAAAGATGGGTTTCTAAAAAACACAGGGATCACGATGAGGACCAGTATACACAAGACAGGCGGCACAATTCTGATAGGGTTCCTTTTCCCTTTATTCTCCATATTTCGCTCCTACCACTCCTGCTTATAGCCGAAAAGTCCTGAAGGTTTGAAAAAAAGAACCAGAAGAAATATGAGATATATCAATCCCTCTGTCCAAGTTGCGGTCATGAACTGAGCCCCGACCGACTCTACGACACCAATAATAATACCGCCGATGAGAGCGCCCGGGATACTGCCCAAACCCCCAAGCACCACGATGATAAACGCTCTGATATCGAAGACGACGCCGACTGTCGGGTGAACATAATAGAACGGCATCAGAACGACGCCGGCAACCCCGACCAGGGCGATGCCGACGCCGAACGCGAGATCATAGATGAACTCCGAGTCAATCCCCATCAAACGGGCGGCATCTCTATCCTGCCCCACCGCTCTGATGGCCCTGCCGGTTCTCGTTTTCTTCAAGAATAGCCACAGGATTAAACT
>JAWODC010000067.1:0-193668 GCA_046483495.1 Desulfobacterales bacterium | reverse complement strand
AATTCTATTTGTATACGCTAAATAAACATTGAATTTCGGCAGTTTTAGACGAAAGTTTTAGATAAAAGAAATATTCATATAAAATAGGAAAGGGGGAGTTTGACCTCCCCCTTTTAGATAATGGTTATTTACTTATGGAGTAATATTCCCTGAATCCGGATTTAAGGTGTAAGTAGTATCACCATCATCATGTAAAGCTGTTATATCTGCTGTAGTTATTGCGCCACTAGCCATGGTCAGAGTAGTCCCACCACCAAATGTAACATCCGAAGGCACATCCCAATTTATATCAGTCTCTGTACTTGTAATCGTAAAACTCGCATCACCCTTGTCAGAAAAATAGGCCATTGCGAGAGTGTAAAAGTTTTGCAAATGAGATTTTGCGGCAGAATTAGCGCCTTTTGTTCTGTAGGCCAAAAAGTTCGGGATGGCAATGGCGGAAAGGATACCGATGATCGCGATAACAATCATCAATTCAATAAGCGTGAAACCTTTTTGATCTTTTCTTCTCAATTTTTGCAACATGATAACCTCCTCCTTAAATTTTGATTAAATGATGTGTTTCTTTGAAGTTCCAGTTAATATTACTTTCTATCAATCCCATCGCCTTTTTGCGGCGATCTTGGTGATGTAGTTTGCAATTAAGGTGCCAAAAAATTAAATTTATAATAAATATCTGTTTTTATATGTTTTTCTAAATATAGTTTCCGAACCGTTGTGAATTTCCCTCGGTAACCCAACACGAGGTTTACAAAATTTGTAAACAACTATTTCAAAATTTGGAACAAATTGATCGTCTGCATTTAAGCACGATGGCTTCCGGCATTACTTTTTTCCACTTCCGGGGTTCTTCAACCGATGCTAACGGCAGGTTCGGGCTTCCCCGGTCAAAGAAAGAGGAGGTTTTCCCTTTTTACGAATGGTGGAATCCATTCAGGCTTTGTTGTGGTATGGTGTAGACCTTAATATTAGAGGCGGTTTGGGGTATTCAAAGAAGATATAATCAGGTTTTTTTATCGCGTGGATTAGCCGAAGCTGCCAAGGCAGAGCGGATTGGGTCATTCGCCGGTGCCGGACGCTGTTTGAGCCGATTAGGCACCCTTGCCGGAGCGCCCAAGGACTGATTTGTAGAATTATAAAGTTGTAGAATTTCCGAATACGCGATCGAAGCCCGGGCAGGCGCTCCGGTTAGGGGGCCTTTTCGGCGAGTTCGGGCGGCGCCGGCGGATGATCCAATCCGCGGTGCCACATGGAAGCTCGATTACGCCCCTCCATCCTCGAAACTCAACCCCATCTTATCGATCCGATGCCAAAGGGAACGGTACCGAATACCCAGAAGTTCGGCAGCCTTCTTCTTGTTGCCCCCGGCGAATTCCATGGCCTTTTCGAGGTAGGCCCGTTCGATCTGCTCGAGGATATCCTCGAGTGAGACCCCTTTTGCCACATCATCGAGGTCGAAGCGCTGGTTCTTCACCCCCTCGATCCACCGGCGCTTGTGAATGGAAAGGGCCAGGCTGTCCGGCAGGAGAATGTTGGTGCTGGACAGGGCCACACTGCGCTCCATGAGGTTTTCCAGCTCCCGGACATTTCCGGGAAAGTCGTATTTTTGAAGCATGTCGATGGCATAGGACGAAATCTTGGAAATCTCCTTGCCCATTTCCCTCGAATACTTTTCCAGGAAGTGGCGGGCGAGGGCCCGGATGTCCGCCTTTCTCTCCCGCAGCGGCGGCACCTTGATCTCGATAACATTAAGCCGATAGAACAGGTCCTCCCGGAAATTTCCGTCGATCACCTCCTGCTCCAGGTTTTTGTTGGTGGCCGAAATGATCCGAATATCCACGGCGACGTCTTCATTGCCGCCCACGGGTTTGAACGTCCTTTCCTGCACGGCCCGCAGCAGTTTGACCTGAATGGGGGGGCTGAGCTCCCCGATTTCATCCAGAAACAGGGTCCCCTTGTCCGCGGCCTCGAACAATCCCTTCTTGTCCATGGTCGCACCGGTAAAGGCCCCTTTTTTATGGCCGAAAAATTCGCTTTCCAAGAGGTTTTCCGGGATTCCGCCGCAGTTGATGGTGACGAAGGAGTGCTTTTTTCGCTCGCTCTGGTCGTGGATGGCCCGCGCGATCAGTTCCTTGCCGGTGCCGCTTTCGCCGGTAATCAGGATATTGGTTCGGGTCTGCGACACCTGCCGGATCAGATCGAAAATATGTTTCATCTGGGGGCTGGACCCCACGATGCCGCCGAAATGAATGTTTTTTTTCAGCTCCCCTTCGGTAACTTCCCTTTCATGTTCGATCGTCTTCAGCGCCAGCGCTTTTTTGATGGTCTGCTTCAGCTCTTCATTGTCGAACGGCTTGGGCACATAGTCATAGGCGCCTTCATTCATCGCCTCCACGGCCGTCTCCGTGGACGCATAGGCGGAAATCATGATCACCGGTGCGTGCTTATTCTTTTTCTTGGAGGCCCGCAGGACATCCAAGCCGGTGATGTCGCCTAATTTGATGTCGCACAGCAGCAAATCATAAGTGTTCTTCTCGAGGGCTTTGACCGCGCTTTTGCCGCTGTCGGCTAAAGCCACCTGGTAGCCTTCACGCGAAAGAATGAACTCCAAGAGCTCCCGCATGCTCAGTTCGTCGTCAATAACTAGGATATTGGTATTCTCGGCCATAGTGAAATGCAGGTTAATGGAGTAGATATATATGGGTTAAAGTCTGGGTTATGGGTTACTAATGTGGATGAAGTCCTGTTTATCCCCCCCATCCCGGCCCTTCCCCCTCCAGGAGGGAAGGGGACATGTTGCGCAGTCATTCTGTTAATCTTTATACCTATATTTTTCACACATCTATTTCTCCTATGCAAGCAGCGCAAATCAACCGTTTGCATAGATGAAAATCCTGGAAGTGGAACAATGAACAATTGTCGCTATATGTCCATTCCGCTCCGGCCACAATATCTCCCTTCCATCAGGAAGAAGACCGGGATGTGGGGATCGCACGATGACCCACCCAAGCGTTCCGCTGACTTCAACCTATTCAGCACTCACGCCTCCACTTAATCACCTAATCACCTAACCACTAAATCCCCTCATCCCTCACCCATTTCCTCATAAACCACCCTACCCCCAACCATCGTCATCACAGCTTTGCCTTTCACCTTCCAACCGTCAAACGGAGTGTTCCGGCTTTTCGATTTGAATGTCGACGCATCGACCCTCCAGGCGGCTTCCAAATCGATCAGCGTCAAATCCGCCCGGTTGCCCACGGTGATGCTGTTGTCGATCCCGAGAATCCGGGCCGGATTTTTTGACATCTTTTCGATAAGAACCGGCAGGGCAACTTGATTGTTTTGAACGAGATTCAAACCCAGGGCCAGGGACGTTTCCAGGCCGATGATGCCGTTTGCCGCCTTCTCGAATTCCAGTTCCTTTTCCACACTGGAATGCGGGGCATGATCCGTGGCGATTACGTCCAGCGTGCCGTCCGCCAGGCCGTCGATAATGGCGAGCCGGTCCTGTTCGGTCCTCAATGGGGGATTCATCTTGGCATGGGTGTTGTACCCCGCCACCGCCTCTTCCGTTAACGTAAAATAGTGGGGAGCGGTTTCGGCGGTGATCAGTACGCCTCTTTTTTTGGCATCCCGTATGGCCTGCACCGATTCTTTGGCGCTCACGTGGGCGATGTGGACGGGAATCCCCGTGAATTCACAAAGGGCGATATCCCGCATCACCATGATGGTTTCGACCGCATTGGCGATGCCGGCAAGCCCCATGCGGGTCGCTGTTTCCCCCTCGTTCATCACCCCGTTTCCCGCCAGGGCGGGATCTTCGCAATGAGAGATGACAAACAGCCCGAAACCGGCGGCATACTCCATAGCCCTTCGCATGAGCAGGCTGTTGGCGACCGGGTTGCCGTCATCGGACAGTGCCACGGCGCCGGCGCTTTTCAAATCGCCGTATTCGCTCAACCGGTCACCTGAAAGCCCCAGGCTCACCGCCCCGACGGGCAGAACCCGCACCGAATCCGCCAAGGCCGACTGTCTGCCGATATACTCGGTCACCTGCGCGTTGTCGTTTACCGGTGAGGTGTTCGGCATGCAGCAGACCGTGGTGAATCCGCCGTGGGCCGCCGCCATGCAGCCCGTGCGAATCGTTTCCTTGTATTCGTGGCCGGGCTCCCGAAGATGAACGTGCATATCGATGAGTCCGGGGACGAGCAGCCGACCGGCGGCATCGATCGTACGATCGACACTTCCCTCGAATTCCTCAGGCGGGCTGTCGCCTTCATACAGGCGGATTTCCTGGAATCTTCCGTCTTGAATCAGAATGTTTCCCGTTCCGTCACTATTGCCGGGATCCAATATCCTTGCGCTTTTAATCAGCGTCAACATTTCGCGCCCCTCCAGCCGTCAAGTAAAGCAGGGCCATCCGAACCGCAACACCGTTGAACACCTGATCGAGAATTACGGAATACGGACCGTCCGCCACCTCGGGCGCAATTTCAACGCCCCGGTTCATGGGTCCGGGATGCATGATCAGCACCCCCTCTTTGGCGCGATCCACGCGCGCAACGTTCAAGCCGTAGGATTTTGCATATTCACGCTCCGACGAAAAGAAAAACCCTTTCTGCCGCTCCTTCTGCATGCGCAGCACCATGATAACATCCGCGTTCGTGACCGCCTCGTCCACATCACCGGCAACGGTGACCCCCAATGTTTCGATTCCCTTGGGGATCAAGGTTTGGGGACCGGCAAGCACCACCTCGGCTCCCATTTTTGTAAATCCGATGCAGTTGGACCGGGCCACACGGCTGTGCGCGATGTCGCCAAGAATGGCGATCCGCTTTCCCTGCAGCTTTCCCTTCTTCTCACGGACGGTCATCAAATCGAGAAGCGCCTGGGTGGGATGGGCGTGCATGCCGTCTCCGGCATTGATTACGGCGCACGGCAGCCGTTCGGCAAGCAGGTACGGCGCACCGGCAGCCGAGTGCCGGATTACGAGAACATCGGGTTTCATGGCCTGCAGATTTTCGGCCGTATCGATCAGCGTCTCACCCTTTTCAAGGCTGCTGCCGGAAGCGGAAATCGAATGGCAGTCCGCGCTCAGCCGTTTTGCCGCAATATCGAAGGACATACGGGTTCGGGTGCTGGGCTCGTAGAAGAAAAGCACGACGGTTTTTCCCCTGAGCGTGGGCACCTTTTTAATGGGACGGGTTGATATCTCCTTCATCCGGTCCGCCGTATCGAGGATCAGGTCGATCTCTTCCCTGCTCAGAAAATCCACATCTAAAATGTCTTTTTTAGTCAGCTCCATAGCGCCATCGGTGTTGCGGGTTAGAGCGGCTGCTTAAGAACGGGTATCGAGCGTATATCAACCCCGGCAAAACCATTTTCCAGGCCGGAACAAAACCCGAGCCTCCTGAAAGCACGGGCCGTTGTTTTTTACTGAAACGTTTTCAGAACCGCTCGATGCAAAAACATGCCGTTTTTTCGAACGTATTCTACCGGATCAGGTCTCCGAGACGGCTCCACCTCACCCCAAAATCTTTACTGTCCCACGACCAATAGATGATGAATGCTTCCCCCTTAACGGCATCCATATCCACAAAGCCCCAGAACCGGCTGTCATAGCTCTGGTCCCGGTTGTCCCCCATAACGAAGAGGGCGTTGTCCGGCACTTTCACCGGACCGAAATTGTCCCTCGGCTGCATGCCGGCCGGGAAAACGTGCGGGTCGGAATGGATGCCGAAGTCGTGATTCAGCCGTTTGCCGTTGACGTAAACGACCTTGTCCCTGATCTCGATGACATCACCGGGCGTGCCGATAACCCGTTTGATAAAATCCTTTTGCTTATCCTCGGGGAACTGAAAAACCACCACATCTCCTCGCTGCGGCGCCTTGCCGGGGATGACGGTCATGTTGTTAAAGGGGAGTTTAACGCCGTATATGAATTTATTTACCAGGATGTGATCCCCGATCAGAAGGGTCTGCTTCATGGAACCGGATGGTATTTTAAACGCTTGAACAACAAAAGTTCGAATAAACAGCGCGATAATGACCGCGATGATAATGGCTTCTATGTTTTCACGCAGTGCGCCTTTCGAGGAGGACGCTTCACCGGTTTCTTTCTTTTTGTCTTTTTTCAATCGGAATGGTTTCCTATTGGCTATACCAACGATTTAATTTGCTTATACTATCAGCTCTTGGCCGGTTGTTTGGTTTATTTATAAGGTTATGGGTTATAGGTTATGGGTTAAAGGCTATGGCCTATTGCCCATAACCTATAACCTATCACCCATCACCTATGGCCCATTGCCTATCGCCCATAACCCCACTCTGAGCACAAGATTCGCATAAAACCCGGCCAGCACATCATCCAGGGTGATGCCCCATCCGCCGGTCAGCTTCATTTCGATGCGCTTTATGGGAAACGGCTTTGCAATATCAAAAAATCGGAAAAGGATAAATCCAGTCAATGCTGTATAGGCATTGAACGGCAACCCCCAAAGCGCCGCCATCAACCCGATGACCTCATCGATGATGACGCTCCCCGGGTCTTTTACCTCCATGTATTTTTCCGCCTCATTGGATATGAATACCGCTGAAACGAAA
The DNA here is from genome assembly GCA_046483495.1 of Desulfobacterales bacterium. Taxonomy (GTDB): domain Bacteria; phylum Desulfobacterota; class Desulfobacteria; order Desulfobacterales; family UBA5616; genus CAYLRU01. The sequence goes on along the minus strand of JAWODC010000067.1, from coordinate 187,062 downwards.
GCAATCGACATAAATAGGATACCATACCACAGGTTTATCTGTGAAATCAAATACGAAAGCGGCAGTCCCAATATCGAGCCGAAGGTTCCGGGAGCCATGGGGATAAGGCCGATATAGCCGCCGGTGGCAAGAAAAACAATGGATTTTTCGGCAATTTTCATGGAGGTGTCTATTATTCGGGTATCTATTTGTCAAGATCGAATTCTTCGAACTGATGCATCCTGAATGCGTACGGCCGGCTGAAATTACCGGATTGGGCTTTCGTCCTGACGCCATGCTTTAAATTCACAGCGCCGGCGAATGCCTATACCTGTGGGGTGCCCCCGTTTTGCACCATCATCGATGACGTGAGCCCGAAGCACAAGCGGTCATTTTTTCACAGATGCCGCAATCACGGCCTCATAGACATCCTGTAAGGGTATGCCATGCTCCGCTGCTGTCCCTTTGCAGGCTTCGTATTCGGGTGCGATACGATGACCACCGTCGATGGTTTTGATCTCTTTTGCCCTGATTTTACCGTAGACCGTCTCTACGACAATTTCTTTTCTGTCCAGCATATAGCGGTGAACATCGTAACTCCGGATGCCCAAAGAGGTGGTCTCGGAAAGCAGGATGCCCATGATGGATTGTTGATGATCAAAACGGCACAGCACCTGGGCGATAATGCCGGGCCTGTTTTTCTTCATATAGACGGGTATCCAGCAGATATCGAGCGCACCTGCCGACTGAAGTTTTTCCATCACATATCCGAAATGTTCGGAATTCATATCGTCGATATTCGTCTCGAGGACCACGATGTCGTCTTCAAGCAGAGTCGATAGCTTTGGAGGTGTGTCGATCGCCCTTCCAAGCATCACACGCAACAGATTAGGCTGTGATTCGAGCTCCCGCCGTCCCGCGCCGTATCCGATCCTCTCGACGACCATTTCCGGACGGGGCCCGAACGCCCGGGACAGGGAAACGATAATGGCCGCCCCGGTCGGTGTCACGAGTTCGAACGGTATATCGGTGCCATAAGTGGGGACTCCCTTTAGAATAGCGGCCGTGGCAGGCGCCGGAATGGGAATGGTCCCATGCATGCTGGCGGTAAATCCACATCCGGTCGGAATCCTGGATGCCGAGAAATCATCGATGTCCAGGTATTCGATGCAAAGCGCCGTCCCCAGAATATCCACGATGGCATCCACGCCGCCCACTTCGTGAAAGTGAACACGGTCCTTGGGGCAATCGTGTATTTTTGCTTCCGCCACCGCTATGTGCTCCAGGATATCGAGACTTATCTGTTTAACCCGGGCCGAGAAGGGGCTTTTTTCGATCAGTGACCGGATGGCCACATAATCCCTACTGGGCTGATCGTTTTCCACGACTACATCGACGCGATCGGCATGAATGCCGTTCCTGGAAACGGGTTCGACCCGGATGTCGAACCCGGAAAGCGGCGCCTGTGCAATCGTTTGTTTGAGCCAATCCACCGGAACGCCCAAATCCGTAAACGCCCCCAGGGTCATATCCCCGCTGATCCCTGAAAAACAGTCAAAGTACGCAACTAAACCCATTTTAATTCCTCACATTCACTGCAGAATTCATCCTATACAATCAATCCGCACCCGGTCTCGATCAATTAACGGGTTGCGTGCAGCCGAATGATTTCCAGCACCAATTCCGCGCTTTTTACAAGATCTTCCAGTCGAACGGATTCTCTGACAGTATGCATGTCCTGCATGCCCGTTCCGAGAACACCCACATAGATTCCCTTCTCAAAAAAAATGTTGGCATCCGCCCCCCCGCCTGTTGTCTTCGTCTTCATGCGCCTGCCTAAATTCTCAGCGGCTTTTCGCGCCAATTCAACCACGCGGTGATTTTCCGGGATATGGGTCCCGGGAAATTCGGGTTCGACAACAACTTCCAGGCGGGGTATGTCACCGGAATCGGCCGCGATGTAATCATTCACGACCCGCTCGAACGACCGCGTAATTTCCTCCGTTACCGTATCGAGCCGATCATTATGGTGACTCCTGACCTCCCCCTGTACCGTTACCGCACTGGGAACGATATTGGTGGCGGTCCCCCCCTGAATCACCCCGATGTTGCAGGTGGTCTCGTGATCGATGCGCCCGATGTTCAGCGGGGCAATGGCACGGGAGGCCAGTACAATCGCATTGATGCCCTTTTCCGGAGCAGCTCCGGCATGTGCGTCTTTGCCGTAAATGGTATAAGTCAGCCGGTTTGCCGCGGGCGCCCGGGTCACGATCCCTTCCGTGTCCGAAGCATCCAGGGCATAGCCGAACGTGGCGGTTATCAAATCGTAGTCGAGATTTTTGGCGCCTTCCAGGCCGATTTCCTCGCATACGGTAAACACCAGCTCGATGGGGCCGTGATCGAGTTTATTTTCCTTCAGGACATGCATCACTTCGATCAGAATGGCTATCGCGCTCTTGTCATCGGCCCCGAGGATGGTATCCCCCGAACTTGTAAAAACACCGTTTTCAAATTTCACCCGAATACCCCTGCCGGGTTCCACCGTGTCCAGGTGCGCGTTTAAAAGCATCGGTTCGACCGCCGCTGTTCCGCTGAATTTTGCAACGAGATTCCCTGTATTCCCGCCTATAGTCACATGCGCATTGTCACAAAAGACCTCGGCGCCCAGGGATTCGAAGATGTCACCGGTCTTCTTGAACATGCCCTCCTCTTCCCTGGAAATACTGTCGATTTCCACCAGCATTGTGAACACGTCCGCGAGTCTTTCTTTATTGATCATGATCAGCTCTCCCCGGGGAAGGTTAAGCCCCGTTTACGTCCGCCCTTAATCATGAACAGGCTGCGGGCGATGAATTACAATCCGGCTTCCGACTTTAGCAAAACATCCCATTGACAACAAACAATATTATTATTAAATTAAAAATTTATGGAAGTGCGCAGCTTACTGGTGAGGCTCCCGGACTTCAAATCCGGTGTGGGGCGCTAACAACGTCCCGGGTGGGTTCGATTCCCATGCACTTCCGCCATAACGATTTTGATAATATTATGGATATATTTTTTAATGTTTACAATTTTCTAGTACCGAATTACCCCATTTTTTGTAAAAACCACCCCATTCCGGTACCGGAATTTTTCTGATTTTCAGGCTGTTTTTTGCGGACTGATCATCATTTTCACTCTCGCCCCGGCCTCGTGCCGGGGCACTTTTTCTGTGTCCGAGTAAACATGAGAATAACATTAAATATAGAAGACACCCTCATTGAAAGGGCATCTAAACTTACGGGGATAAATGAAAAAACGGCACTTGTCCGTAAAGGGCTTGAAGCCCTGATCAGTCTGGAGAGCAGCAGGCGTTTGGCGGCACTTGGCGGGAGCGAAAAAAAGATTCGGATGCCTGCACTTGATGGAAGAGGTGAATAAAACCGGGAAGGAATCGTTATTACGAAAAACGGCTGACCGGTTTCCATTCTAAAACCGTACCGATTAGCCCCCGAAACACTTTTTGGCCTCCATAAAGGGAAATTACATAGTAAGGACAGCCTGATTTCCCCAATTCACATCACAATCCAATAATAAGGTTGATTTTATCACGAAGTTGGTGTAATTACGTTTTTCTTTTAAAATATAATGGATAAAATTTTAGTATTTAATTAATAATCAATTACTTATATTCGTTTTTTATAAATCCCACGGATTTTAAAAAGCTGCACGAATGAAGCCCTGATTTTCCTTTTAATCCTTGATTGTGAGTAACGACTTCACGTTTTGAGGCAACTTCGGGCTCTCCTAACGAAGGGCAGAGCCGATTATGCCTTTGGCCGACATAGAAGCGAGACGGACAAGACGATGCGACGAGCGAGACGGAGGCCTGAATGGATTTAGATCGAGAAAAATCGATGTATAGCCGATTGATCGAAAGAATCAAATACCTGGAAAATGAAAAAGAGAAGAGCAAAAAACAGATACGCGAATTGCGGGAAAGTGAACAAAAATACCGGTTTTTAACGGAGGGCGTGTCGGATATTGTATGGACCCTGGATCTCGATTTAAATCCCACCTACGTCAGCCCCCTCATCGAAAAATCGCTCGGATTTACTCCCGAAGAAAGGATGCGGCAAAAAGCAAATAAAATGATGACCCCGGATTCCTTTGAAAAGGTGAAGCTGACACTCGAAAGAGAATTGGCAGCAGAGTGCACGGGTAATGCCGATCCTGAAAGGACGACAAGAATTGAAACCGATTATTTTCATAAAAACGGCTGTATTGTCCCGATGGAAAATGTAGTCCGAGGAATACGGAACAATGAAGGCAAATTGATCGGCATTCAAGGTGTATCACGAGACATCACCGAGCGCAAAAAGGCGGAAATACAAATTCAGCAGGAAAAGGGCCTCTCCGATTCGATTATCAACAGCCTGCCCGGCATTTTTTACCTTTTTGATGAAAAAAGAAAAATTTTACGATTGAACAGGCGGTTCGAACGGGTCACCGGTTACGCCAAAGATGAACTTGTACGTTTTGAACCGCCGTCTTTATTTAATGAACAGGAGTCTCCCCTGATCGAGCAAAGCATCCGGGAGACATTCAGGACCGGAAAATCCACCATCACGGCCCATATCGTTTCCAAAACCGGTGAGCGCACGCCCTTTTATTTAACCGGGGCCCGGCTTGAACTGAATGAACGCTCTTGCCTCGTCGGGGTGGGCGTGGATATCACCCATCTCAAGAAGGCCGAGGAAGCGCTCGAAGAAAAAAACAAGCTGCTGCAGAATATTACGGACAACATGCTTGACCTGTTGGCATTAACGGACACCCGGGGAAACGTCAAATTTCTCAGCGCATCGCATAGAGCCTTGGGTTATGACCCCGACAAGGAGATCGGGGAAAACGTTTTGAAAAACGTTCATCCGGACGACCTGGAAAAAGCAGCAGCCGCATTAACGCATTCATTTAGAAATGGAAAATGGAGACGGAAAATACAGTATCGGCACCTGAAGGCCGACGGCGGTTATGTCTGGCTTGAAACCATCGGAACCTTTATTAAAGATTCGAACGGAAAAATCAAAGAACTGGTAGTGAGTTCAAGAGACATTACGGAAGTCAAACAGGCGGAACAGGAAAGAAAGCGAATGCAGGCCCAGTTCACTCAGGCCCAGAAGATGGAATCCGTGGGCCGTTTGGCTGGCGGAATAGCCCATGACTTCAACAATATGCTCAACGTGATTATCGGCTATGCAGACCTGGCCATGGCGAAAATTCCTCCATCGAGCCCCATTCGCAATGATTTACAGGAGATCCTCACTGCCGGCAGACGTTCGACCGAAATCGTTCGGCAACTCCTGGCCTTTGCGCGAAAGCAGATTATCGCCCCAAGATCGCTTCACTTGAACACAACCATCGAAGATGGTGTCATCAAAATGCTCCGGCGCCTGATCGGTGAACATATCGATTTGATCTGGAAGCCCGGAAAGCATGTTCAAAAAGTGATAATGGATCCGGTCCAACTCGATCAGATTCTGGCCAATCTGATCGTCAACGCACGGGATGCCATCGAGGGAGTGGGCAAGATAATCATCGAAACAGGAATGGCCGTCCTCGATCAGGCTTACTGCAAACATCATCCGGGTTTTATTCCCGGTGAATTCGTACTGCTGACGGTCAGTGATAACGGGTGCGGCATAGATAAGGCCGTTCTGAACAAAGTCTTCGAGCCTTTTTTTACGACCAAGGAAATCGGCTACGGCACCGGTTTGGGGTTGGCTACGGTATACGGCATTGTCAAACAGAACAATGGGTTTATCAATGCTTACAGCGAGCCGGGCCTTGGCACCACGTTCAAGATTTACCTGCCTGTCCATTCAGGTGAAGCCGGTATGGACCGACCAGAAAAAAAAGTGAAAACGCCCCAGGGGCGCGGCGAAACCATACTCATCGTGGAAGATGAGGAAACCATTGTGGATCTCGCAAAAGCGATACTCGAAAAGCTGGGATACCATGTACTCGCCGCACAGACACCCGGTCACGCCGTAAGGCTGGCCCAAACCCATGCTGGAAATATCGATCTGCTGCTTACGGACGTGGTGCTGCCGGAGATGAACGGCCGAACAATGGCCGACCACATTTCCGCCTTAAATCCCGATATTAAAGTTGTCTTCATGTCCGGCTATACGTCCAATATTATCGCGCACCACGGCGTATTGAATAAAGGGGTGCATTTCATCCAGAAGCCGTTTTCCAATGTCTTATTGGCCGAAAAGGTGCGCGAAGTCCTCGATGAAAAATAGCGGCCGATTGCCTTTCCGCCTTCGGCCGGTTCGGCCTTCCTATGATACGGTAAGATCCATAAGCTTGTCGCATTCGTCCTTATTAGGACACTTATTGATATCTCCGATGCTTCGGTTAGAGGATGTTGTCGAGTTCACGCGGTTGCAGCCAATCATCCGAACCGCGGCAGAATGAATCCCGCAAAGTTTGATTAAAAGATGTTTTACATATTGACAACAGCCTGATGCCTTATTAAATATGAATGTTTTATTATCGGCAACCGGGCCCGATTCGAAACCGGGCGAGTCTACGGGGTGCATCGTTAAACGGCCTCAACACCTGATACACGGATGAAACAGATTCACAAAAGAGAAAAAGAGCAATTCAGGACCCTTTTTCAGCAGGAAAAAGTGGACCGGATCAATGATCGCTTCACTATTCTGGATGTGTTCTTACAAACGGAAAATCATCTTACTATCGAAGAATTGGAGCAGATTTTAAAAGAAGCCGGACACGACTACGATTCTCATTTTGTCAGAGACACGATGAAGCTGATTTGCCGGTTCGGGTTTGCCAGCAAACTAACATTCGACGATGGTTTGGTCCGCTATGAACACCGTCATCTGGGCCAGCATCACGATCATATGATCTGTACAAAATGCGGGAAAATTCTTGAATTCGAAGATGACCATCTCGAGGAGGTACAAGCCCGAATCGCTTCGGCCAGAGGCTTTCATATGCTTCAGCATAAAATGGAGATTTACGGCATTTGCGATCGGTGTATGAAATCGCATGTCAAATGGATGCCGCTCACAATGGCCAAGCCGGGCGAACACTTGGTCATAAGGGATTTTACCGGCGGTGCCAACGCCCGAATGCGCTTGATGACCATGGGTCTCAGACAGGGTGATCATATCGAAATTATCACGAACTCCGGAACCGGCCAACTGGTCGTGGCGCTGGATTATAATCGATATGTCATCGGCCGGGGAATGGCGCAGAAAGTACTGGTTGAACCGCTTAAAAAAGAGGCACGAAAGGGGAAAACCATTTAAGGTTATATAGGCTCCCGGCGATTATTCGGCTGATTCTAAATGAAACGGTGAAACTGTTTCGAGACATCCAGAGAGGAATCGATGCTGCTTAGCGAAATGAAAGAAGGGCAAACCGCTGAAATCGTGCGCATAGGAGGAAACGGACCTCTTCGCAGACGCATCTTGGAGATGGGAATCCGTAAAGGAACCCGGGTGTACGTCGAGAAATACGCGCCGTTAAAAGATCCTCTGGAACTCAACATCAAGGGATTTCACGTGTCACTTCGGGTAAAAGAGGCAGCGCAGATCGAGGTCCGTATGGTCGATTCCCGGCAGGGAGATAAATGATGGAGAATAAGACCATCACCATCGCCCTGGCCGGAAATCCCAATTCAGGCAAAACCACGATTTTCAACAACATTACCGGAACGCGTCAGAAAGTCGGCAACTGGCCCGGCGTAACGGTTGAAAAGAAAGAGGGGTCGATCAGGCGATTCGGATTCGATCTCAAGATCATCGATCTTCCCGGAACCTACAGTTTAACGCCCTTTTCCATTGAAGAAATCGTTGCCAGAAAATTCATTCTGGAGGAATCACCCGATGTCGTCATCGACATCATTGACGCCTCCAACTTAGAGCGCAGTCTCTACCTGGCCACCCAGCTTAGGGAACTGGACTGCTGCAAGGTCCTGTTCGCCCTTAATATGGCCGATCTGGCCCAATCGCGCGGCATCAAAATCAACGACCGGAAGCTTTCCGAGCTTCTCGATGTCCCCGTAGTCTTTACGGTGGGCAATAAAAACCAGGGCATTGACGATCTTATTCAAAAAGCGATCGAACTCGCCCATGAACCCCCTAAAACCCCTTTCCAACGGCGGGTAAAGTACAACCGGGATATCGAGACCGCGATCGAAAAGCTTTGCCGATTCATCGAGAAAAAAGGGCCGGAAACCCTGCCCTACGACCTGCGATGGACATCCATCAAGCTTCTCGAAAACGACAACATCATCCGCGAAGACGTTAAAAAGAAATCAGGCGCTTCGGCCGATGAGATTTTTGACGAAACGGCCGGGTTGCGTAAATATCTGATGAACCGGTTCGATGAAGATCCGGAAATCATCATGACCGACGAACGCTACGGGTTTATCGCCGGCATTATAAGAGAAGTGGTGACCACCTCTTTTCAGAAACGGGTGGATACCTCGCGGAGCATCGATCTGGTTCTCACCAACCGCTTCATCGGATTCCCCATCTTTATTTTCTTTATCTGGGTCATGTTCGAAACCACGTTTACTCTGGGGCAATACCCGATGGACTGGATCGATACGGCCATCCAATGGATCAGTACCTTCGCAGCGGGCCTGCTGCCCGAGGGACTGATAAAGGACATGATTATCGACGGTGTGATCGCAGGTGTGGGCAGTGTCATCATATTTTTGCCCAATATCTTGATTCTTTTCTTTTTTATTTCACTTTTCGAAGACACCGGATACATGGCCCGATGCGCCTTCTTGATGGACAAGATCATGCACCTGATCGGTCTTCACGGCAAGAGCTTCATCCCCATGATCATCGGATTCGGCTGCAATGTGCCGGCTATCATGGCGGCCCGAACGCTCGAGAGCGAAAAAGATCGCATTTTGACCATTCTGATTACCCCTTTCATGTCATGTTCCGCCCGGCTGCCGATATATCTCGTGCTTGCCGGCACTTTTTTCGGAACACAGGCCGGCACAGTCATTTTTGCGATTTACCTGACCGGCATCGTTTTCTCCATTTTGACCGGACGCCTGTTCCGGTCCACGCTGCTCAGGGGCGCAGACGCCCCGTTTGTAATGGAGTTGCCTCCCTACCGCGTCCCCATGGTTAGAAGCCTGGTTATTCACATGTGGGACAGGACAAAAATATTTTTAAAAAAGATGGGAGGCATCATCCTTATCGGGTCGGTGGTGGTCTGGGCACTGTCCGCGTTTCCCCGAAATGAGGCAGTCACACCGGATCATCGAATCGAAACGGATCAGGTCCAAAAAATGGAGCCCGCTCAGCCGGAACCCGGTGCTCCGGAACAGGGTCTGAATACTTCAAGGATCGAGCAGCGCCAAACCGAATCATCTTACATGGGAAAGATCGGCAAAACCATAGCGCCGGTTTTCGAACCCATAGGCATTGAATGGCAGGGCGGTGTTGCTTTACTGACCGGATTTGTGGCCAAGGAAATTGTCGTCAGTACCCTGGGTGTTTTGTACGCCGTTAAAGATGATGAGTCCGATGCCCTTCAACTTGCCTTGGAACAATCCGAAATGACCCCGCTCTCCGCACTCTCCATGATGGTTTTCGTATTGCTGTATGTTCCGTGTCTTGCCGCGGTGGCGGCCATTCGACGGGAAACGGGTTCCGTGAAATGGACCCTTTTCAGCGTTATTTACAGCACGTCCCTTGCCTGGATAATGTCATTTGCGGTGTACCAGGGGGGAAAATTTCTCGGATTTTCCTGAAAACCGTTCCTCCTCGCCCGGAAAGGAATAATCTAAACCAACCCTATCCGGTCCAATTCGGTGTAATTTTCAATGATCTCAGACAACCTTCGTTTTTCCTGTTTTTGTTTGACCGGTTCCAGGGGATGAGGGAGCACTTTCAGAAATTCCTGGATTTTATTTATCGTAACCGGCCAATTTCCGGCAAGATCCGAATATGTTATATGCAATTGTGGTTTTTTTCCAAGCTGTTTTGCCCGCATTTGGAATAACAGACGACGCTCGCTTCTCCACGTTCGAAATGCATCGGGATCTATCCTGACAACCGGCCGGTTTTGGGGATGAAGGATGGGATCTTCAGGGGATGGATGGAATTTTCCGGTTTTCTCGGCCACGAGATATGAGGCATACTGAGCCATATAGTCTTTGCGCTCTAAACAAATAACCCTGAGATCCGGGGTATCCTCCAAAGCATCCCATTTATCCGACCATTGCGGTCTGTCATTGAACGGCAGAAAAACCATGGCCCGGAATCCGACCGCACTGTATTCATCCGATTCAAACGCATAATGAATCAAACCACGGCCGGACTGCTCGCATCGGTCCACCCCGCAAATCCAATTATCGGCAAAATCGTATGAATGGAACAGCTCCCCCAGGCACCGGATGTCCGGATGCTTATTCAGGGTCGAGGACAACATGGTCGACCCGGTTCGCAAATCGGCAAGGATGATGAACGGAACCTTTTTCATGGGTGTATACGCCGCCATTCCCCCGGGCGTTTTATGCAATCCGCGGCATGCGTGAACATATGACCGGACAGAAAAACCGCTCATTGGTGTCCATCCGTAAATGGCCCTTTTACGCGATTTCTGCGTTGGACGCAAAATCGAAATCCTCAAAATAGCACACTATTCCTGCGGTTTCGATCTCGCGCCCGCCTTGAACTCACGCGAAATTGCCTATTTCCGGATGGACACTCGCTAATTGTTAAACACTACCGTACATTCTCAAGGCAGTCAATTATCGCCGGCAGCTTCATACCCTGGTTTACGAATCAGCTCCGGGTGATCACATCCCGGCAATATCATGTTTGCCCGGTTTCGGCTGATATATCGAATGGCCCAAACCGCGCGGTTATGAGCCCGAAAGTTGATTTTTGCGTCAAATTCTTTTCAGCTTGGCCACGCTTTCTATATGAAAGGTCTGCGGAAACAGATCCACGGGCTGAACTTCCGTTACGGCATACCTGTCTTTCATAAGGCCGACATCCCTGGCCAGGGTGGCGGGGTTGCAGGAAACATACACGATTTTCGAGGGCGACATATCCAGAACCTGTTTGACCACGTCTTTGTGCATGCCGGCCCGGGGAGGGTCGATGATCATTACATCCGGTGTTTCCGTCAACAGGGAAAGAGAAGCCTTGATATCGCCCTGGATGAACCGGCAGTTTGAAATGCCGTTTATTTGGCAGTTTCGCCATGCATCCGCCACTGCGCTCTCGACGATTTCAATCCCGATGACCTGCCGTGCATGAGCTGAGAGGAATATGGCGATGGTGCCGGTGCCGCAATACAGGTCGAGCACCGTTTCCTTGCCCGTCAGTTCCGCATAATCCTTCACCCGTGTGTACAGCTGTTCGGCTCCCCGTGTGTTGGTCTGAAAAAAGGAATTGGCCGATATTTCGAAATCATAAGGACCAATGCGGTCGGTGATGATCGAATCGCCGAACATGCATGTTTCGTAGTCTCCCACCGCAATCTGGGCTTTTTTGGCCGTGATATTGTGCATTACCGAGGCCAGGCGGGGGTGCTTTTCTGCAAGCATCCGTGCCAGCGATGCGATTTCCGCGCGGTGTTCCGCAGCCGTGATGATATTGACCATCCACCGGTCATAATGGGCCGAATGCCGCAGCATCAGAAAGCGCCAGAATCCCTCATGGCTTTTCAAGCCATATACCGGCAGCTTGGACGCCCTGACAAAATCGTTTACATCGTTTAACAGGCGATTGCCCGTTTCCGGTTGGAGCAGGCATGCCTGTATATCGAGCACCTTGTGAAAGGTTCCCGGAACATGCAGACCAAGGGCGAAATCCCGGTCTGCTGATGTGTCATTCAGTTCGTGGGGAAGAAGCCATCGCCGGTCGGAGAACGAAAATTCCATTTTATTCCGATACGCCAACCGATTTTGAGATCGCAATGTCGGGTGAACACGAACATCGTCCAATAACCCGATATGGGTCAGCGCTTCCTGTACGTGACGACGCTTGAACTCGACCTGCTTTTCATAGTCGATAAACTGCCATTTGCATCCCCCGCAAAACCCGGCATAGGGGCACGGCGGCTCCCTTCTTACGGGCGACGACTCGATAATGGAGACGATCGCTGCTTCGGCATAATTCTTTTTCTTCCGCGTGATTCGGGCCAGGACCCTGTCCCTGGGAACGCATTGGTCCACGAAGACTACCATTCCCTCCACGCGGGCAATTCCTTTCCCGCCCAATGCCATATCGTCAATGTCCAGCGGCAGAATTTGTCCTTTTTTGATGGTCATTCCGAATCCTTTTTCCGATTGACTAAAATTGCCTATTTATACTAATTGCATAGTGTTGTAAATGGGTCAAAAACAAGGACACATCGCCATGCCCAGAGAATCCGAACCTATCGAGTTGGCTTTTCAGTCAGGTGAGTATTTGCTGAAAGGAACGCTGCATCTTCCCCCGGTGGTCCGGCCCCCTATCGTGTTCGGGTCTCACGGACTTATGGCCACGGGGGATTCACCCAAGCAGATCGCTTTGGCGAAGCGATGCGTCGCGGAAGGCATTGCTTATTTTCGATTCGATCACAGGGGATGCGGAAAAAGCGGCGGAACCTTTAAGGAGGTTACCTCTCTTTCCGGGCGGAAGGAAGATCTGGCCGCTGCAGTGAAAGCGGTTCGGTCAAAATATGAGTTGGGGGAGATCGGCCTCTTCGGCAGCAGCATGGGAGGCGCCGTAGGCATCGCTTCGGCCGAAAGGTTGAAGCCGGCGGCCATGGCAACTTACGCCGCCCCCATTCGCAGCCGCAATATCAACGCAGTGATCGAAACCGATCCCAATGCAGGCGGCAATATGGGCCCGCTATACGATCCCGATGGGCTGCGGTTCGATCTGCAGCCCTTTTTATCGGGGCTGCACCACATTCTGGTCATTCATGGAAACGCCGACCCCGTCGTCCCCGTAGCGCATGCACACCGCATTTTTGAATCCGCACGAGACCCGAAAAAAATACGGATTCAAACCGGTGGAGACCATCCCATGAACAACCCGGAGCATCAGCAAGCATTCCTCGAGGAAACGATAGAATGGTTCAAAATGTGGCTGGGATGACGGGTCGGAAATAATGGCAGGCGGACCTAACCCAAAACCAAAAGCCGATCGGTGCCGTTTACTTCAGGAGAAGACATGATTGTTGAAATTCTTTCGACCGGTGATGAAATTCGATCCGGTGCGGTGACAGACACCAATGCATCCTATATCGCCCAGGCATTGGGCGAAGCCGGCATTTCCGCCTCGCGGCATGGATGCGTGGGGGATGATAAAACTATGGTGGCCGGAGTACTGGAAGAGATTTCGCACCGGGCGGATATCGCCCTTGTCACGGGCGGTCTGGGACCGACGGTGGACGACATCACAGCGGAGGCTGCGGCGGAAGCCGCCGGTGTAGATCTCGTTCCGGACGAAAAAGCCCTCACTATGATCCTGGCGTTTTTCACATCCCGAAAACGGGACATCAGTCCCTCAAACCGGAAACAGGCCCTGCTCCCAAGGGGATCGAAGGTGCTGCACAATCCGGTTGGAACGGCACCCGGATTTTCCATGCAGATCAACCGGTGCCGGTTTTTCTTCATGCCCGGGGTGCCGTTTGAAATGAAAAAGATGCTGCGGGACACGGTAATTCCCGAGATGAAGACAATAGCGGGAAGCTCCGCCGTATATGCCGTTAAAACCATCTCCACCTATGGGTTGCCGGAATCGGAGGTGAATGAGCGATGTTTTTCATTTTCCGCGGCCTTCCCTGATGTGACCCTGGGGCTCCGTGCCGTATTCCCTGAAATTCATATCAAGCTCTACGGCCGGAATGAAAATCCGGAAATATTGAACCGCTCTCTGGCAAAAGCAACCGTTTGGATCCGGGAGCGGATGGGCATCTACCTGCTGTCCACAAAAGGCCATTGTATGGAAACCGTGGTGGGCCGACTGCTTGTCGAAAAAAAGCAAACCCTTGCCGTTGCGGAAAGCTGCACCGGCGGCTTGATTTCTCACCGGCTGACGAGCGTGGCGGGGAGTTCCCGCTACTTTTTATTTTCCGGCGTAACCTATTCGAATGAATCCAAGATCCGCATTCTCGGAGTATCTTCCGACGTTCTTGAAACATTCGGTGCCGTGCACGAAAAAACAGCGGAATCGATGGCCAGGGGCGCCCGATCCGTCTCCGGCGCCGACTGGGCGATCTCGACAACGGGCATTGCAGGCCCGGACGGCGGCACCGATGAAAAGCCTGTGGGCACCGTATGCATCGGGATTTCAGGTCCGAACGGCGACAGTGCAAAACGGTATCAACTGGATTTCGGACGCCGTTCGCGAAACAAGGAAATCTTCGCCGTTACCGCCATGGATGTGCTCAGACGAGCCTTGCTCCGGAATCCATAACGACTCACAAAGCGGCGCCCCGTTTTGACGCAATTCAAAAACCGACCCCCATAATAGCCGGATCGAACTGATCCACATCGATGTCGCAGTTCAGGCAAAGGTCCCGTTGAATATTCTGGGTCCAGTACTTGGTTTTGAAATCTGTTGTCGACGATTGGGTCAACCAGCATCCGGTATCCCCTTGAGCGGTTTCCGCCTTCATAAAACCATTGCACATGGCTTTCCAGAAATTTCCCTGCTTATCGTAGCTCTGGGTATAAATGGGATAGAAATGGTCTTTGGGAACAAAAATGGTTTTTTTGGATTCCGCATAGCGCGGATCCAAACTGACGGCATCGACCATGAAAACTTCCCGCATTTCGAATGGATCATCCCGGCCGCTGATAACCGGATGGGGATAGCCCCTGTTATATTTTCCCACTGCAAGTGTCTTCTGGTTAAAAAGGCCCAGCACCCGCTGCTCGCCGGTCAATTCATACTGAAACATCAGGATTTTCCCGTCAAACCCGTAAAAATCATCCCATGTAAACGGCGTTCCCCGAACAGGATTTCCCCTTTCACTGGAAACCATGCGCAATGTTCTGCGGAGGGGTGGGATGTATGTCCACATGTCGTCGTGCCTGGTGGGTTCTTCGTACCGCCAGGTCAGCGTAATCATATCTTTGTTCGGCGGGGTGCGGCTGTTTAACGTCATCGCGAAATGAAGGTTATTTGGATTTTCGAGGTTCGGCTTCGGGTCTACGACCGTCCTGTGGGTGTAATACACCTGTGTGATCAGCGTTTCCCCTGTAGATACGGTGCCTCCAAAGCGTTGGGTGTTCGTGATAAATCCGCTGGGATAGTGAAAATCATCCGCTCGCCACCGGTAATAGAGATTCCACATGATCTTCAAGGCCTTATTCGGCTCCTGGGGATCGGGAAACGGAAACCCCGTCTCGTAGCCGGAAACGGTGCCGTCTTCATTCAAATGTGTTTTTCCCCCATTCTTCTGCGTTGCCTCCATATAGGCTTTCGGCGGCAAATTTTCCGTAGTGTCTGTGACATGGATCACGACCGGATCGACAAACTGCCAACCGTCCTTGACCATTCCGATCATGAAAAACGGCAGGTATTCGTTAAAACTGTCCACATTCGATGCATCGATGACATCCCCGGGTTTGGGTTCCGCAGAAAACATCAAGTCGGGGACGCCCCACGTCAAAACCCAAAAACCGGTTGCCAAACACAGAATTCGTCGAAAGTGTTTCAATCCCATGCTGATCCTCCTTTGGTTGACTTTAGGTGAATAACGAAAATGTACCCGCACCGCTTTTATTCGGCGCAAAGAAATGGCCTGAAGCGAGGAAGGCCGGATGAAATGAAACGAAGATTTCCTTCCCGACAGATGACCGGCTCAAGAGTTGAAAAAAGACAGGTTCAGTAGCGCTACAGTTGGCGTGTCAGCGATGATAACCGAAGACGAGGTTCTACGGCATTCTTCATCATGGGTTGGATTATCGCCATTTTTAGCAAACGGCTGTTTCGATGTCAATCGATTTGTTCGGTATGTTCGGTATGGCTCGGCTTAGCGGTGGGGTCGTCATTGTGTACAGACTTGAATCAATCTTTTTATAGCAGGCTTTATCGGCCATGGGGATAGAGAAACGCCTTATATGATGATTTTCAAATGCTGTCCCCGGATGCTCTGAATTTCAGGTAAATGGCGAACCCGAGCAGGCTTATAAACACCGATTTCAGCATGATCACCCCACGTAAAAAACCGAACCTGTCCCCTACGTAATTGATAATCGGATTCCATTCGGAAACACCTAAATCCAGAAGCATTTTGGTCTGATAGATATCCAGAATATTGAATATGACCAAAAGTATAAAAAGGGTTTTTACCATGTATTTTTGATAATCTTTTCGCCGGCAAAAAATCCATACAGGCGAAACTGTATTACGCTGCCGTTACAGCAGTAATTCATTGCTGTCCGCATCAAATGCCCCAAAAGACAGGTACTACGATTCACGATTCGATGGGTTCCGTTGCGCTCCACCATTCCACACGCACTTCCCATCGGGATCGGGATCGGTATCGGGATCGCTTTCGAAATTAAAAAAGAAAAAAACGATCCCGATACCGATCCTGATGGAAAGGAATATGTGATAGGTGGAGCGCAGCGGAACGCATCAAATCATGAATCGTGAATTGGGGCGTTTATATCGTCTCTTTTAGCTTTAAGCTGAAGACTAAAAACTTTAATTTAAAGAGGATTGGATCTTAATCCCCCCCATCCCGGCCTTCCCCCTCCAGTGGGGAAGGGGAGATGTAGCGGCAATTGTCAATGATTCCACTTCCCGCTCTTTCGATTAAATTTTCAAGCGGCTGCTTCGCGCCGCTTAAAAATTTGGGTTTGGATCGTTTAAGTGACAAATGAATAGTAGGTGATTGATTAGTGCCCGCCCGGAAATGGCTGATTCGCTCCATTTCGGTATTGGCCGGGAAATTTTAATTCTCAAAATACTCAATGGGTTCCTGCGTTTCAAATTTCTCGGCCGCCTTGGACTCACAGCGCAACAACTCCCCTTCCCCCGGACGAAGACAAACCGTGAGAAAAGCGAACGGCACTTTTATTCACTTGTTGAAAATTAAGGCTCTACGATCAGTGGACTCGCGGCGCAGCAACTCCCCTTCCCCACTGGAGGGGGAAGGCCGGGATGGGGGGGATCGTTGCTGATCGACAGACGAACACAAAAAAAGGGGCTGCGATTTTCATCGCAAACCCCTTATTTTTATTATGGAGGCGGCAACCAGATTCGAACTGGTGAATAACGGCTTTGCAGGCCGCTGCCTTACCACTTGGCTATGCCGCCAAAAAAATGGAGCGGGAAACGGGATTTGAACCCGCGACTTCGACCTTGGCAAGGTCGCACTCTACCACTGAGTTATTCCCGCTCAGGTGCACAAGCAAATCAGCCCGTTTCGGGCTTGCCTGTTTCATTCTCCAGGCAATCGTTCTATTGGCCACGATTGCCCGCACTCAAAGAAAAATTCTTAATGGAATAGATTTTCTTTGTCAATTAAAATTTATTCTTAAACCATTTCTCTTCCGGTTGGACATGCGTCCCATAAAGCCTTTTCGATCGAGAAATATGTTAAACCTCCAATAGATTTCGAAATCGAATAAAATAATCGGCACCCGACCAAATCGTGAAAATCAGGGCACCCCATAAAAAAAACATTCCGATCGCATGCAGGTCGATGCCGAAATACGGGTAATGCAGCATCAACGGGATAATAGCGGCAATCTGGAAGCCGGTTTTATATTTTCCCAGGTTGGAAGCGGATATATCCTTCCCTTTCTCTACGAGTATATTCCGAAGGCCGGTCACCGCCAATTCTCTGCCGATAATGACACAGACGACCCAGGCCGGAATCCAGTTCAGGGAGGTCAGCATAATGAAGGACGAGGAAACCAGCAGTTTATCCGCTAAAGGGTCCATCATTTTACCAAAGCTCGAAACCAAGCCCCTGGTTCTGGCGTAATAGCCGTCCAGGTAATCCGTAACAGCGGCGGCACTGAAAATGACCGCTGCCAGAAACGTGAAAAACCGGTTCGGAAACAGCAGCAGCACCACGATGCCGGGGGTGGCGGCAACTCTCAGCAGCGTCAAGTAATTCGGATGACTTGCAAAATCGGTAAACTTCTTGGAAATGCCCATGGCCTTATTTTTTCATCTTTTCCCAATCTGCGAGAAACGCCTGTAAGCCTTTGTCCGTGAGGGGATGGGCGGCCAGTTTAGATAATACATTAAATGGAATGGTAGCGATATCCGCACCCATCAATGCGGATTCGAGGACATGCAGGGGGTTTCGAATGCTGGCCACGATAATTTCCGTTTCATAGGCATAATTGCTGTACATTTCTACGATCTGCTCTACCAGCAGCATGCCTTCATGGGATATGTCGTCCAGTCGTCCCACAAAAGGGCTCACATAGGACGCACCCGCCTTTGCCGCCATGAGGGCCTGCAGGGGTGAGAACACCAGGGTAACATTGGTTTTTATGCCGTCGGCGGAAAGAGCGGATACCGCTTTCAACCCATCGATGCTCATGGGAATCTTCACAACGACATTATCGGCTATGGATGCCAATTCCCCGGCCTCGCGAATCATTCCGTGTGTATCCGTTGCAATGACCTCGGCACTTACGGGTCCGTCCACCAGGCTGCAGATTTCCTTTACAACCGCCTCAAAATCTCTTCCTTCCTTCGCAATGAGGGAGGGGTTCGTCGTTACGCCGTCCGCCATTCCCATGTCTTTGGCTTCCTTGATTTCAGCGATATTGGCTGTGTCGATAAAAAATTTCATGCGCTTCCTCTGTAGAATCAGGTTAACAAAACGAAACCACCGTTTCACCCATTGCCTTTCTGCTCGATATACTTATCCCGGCAATCCGTGGAGCAAAAATAAAGATCCTTCCCGTCTTCACGAAGATGAACACCGTCCTTTTTTGGAAAATATACCTGGCAGTAGGGATCCTTGATCATGATATCGTCGATTTTTCCCAGTTCTTTGCCGGGCCCCCATTGGCTGCTCCTGCCGAACTTGACCATCAGCATTCGCACCGCCAGGTACGCCAGATATAACAACAACAGGATCAGCAAAATACGAATCATCATGTATACCGCACCACGCCCGGGTGGCCTTTCTCCAATATATCCATCAGGTTTTTCACCCTTTTTTTGATGACAGGATGAACCAGAGACGGGTTTATATCACATAACGGCTGTAATACAAAGCGTCTTTTATGCAATCGGGGATGAGGAATGACAAGGGATGAGGTATTCATGATGAGGTCGTCAAAAAATAAAATATCCAAATCCAGCATCCGGGGGCCGAATCGCACCTTTTTCTCGATTTGTCCGGCTTCCTGCTGGATATGATGCATCATCTGCAGCAGCTCCATCGGGTCGAGATCGGTCCCGACCTGTATTACGGCGTTGACGAACCAGTCCTGATCCGTAAAATCCACGGGTTCGGTCCGGTAAAAAAAGGAACAGGCCATAAGGACGGTGTGGCTGGCGGTCAGGGCGGATATGCCGTTACGGCAGTTTTCCAGTTTGTTTCCCATGTTGGACCCGACACCTATGTAAACCGTATGTAAACTCATCCGTTCTGACTGTCACACCCTGGAGGAAGGCCCGGATCTTCATTCTTTATCAACGCGTATCCATAGCCTTCTTCGTAAAGCTCTCCTCGATAGATGAACCGCGCATCCCCTTCGAGGCACACACGGACGAATTCATCCCCCCGGCGTTCGAAATGAATGATGAGCATGCCGCCGCTTTTCGTTTTTACTTTTATCGGACCTTTACCCTTATGTCGATGCGCGGCCACCAGCGCACAGGCCACGGCCCCCGTGCCGCAAGCCAGGGTTTCATCCTCGACTCCCCGCTCATACGTTCGGACGAAAACGATGCCCTCGGGGTCCATCCTCATCACGTTGACGTTGGCCCCGGCCGGTGCAAACCGTTGATGAAAACGGATTTTAGGACCCCACCGATCGAGTTCGAACCGATCGGCATCCGGCCGGTACATCACCACATGAGGTACACCGGTGTTGATATGGCTCATCTGCAGCATGTCCCCATCGATATCCAAGCGAATGCCGTCCTCGATGGGGGAGGGATTTATCATTCCGATCGTAACGCCTGTCCCCACTATCCGGGCGTCCACCCTTCCGGCATCGGTCATGAACGCCATGCGGGCCCCGGCGATACCATGGATATAGGCAAAGCGGGCGGCACACCGCGCCCCGTTGCCGCACATTTCCGCTCGGCTTCCGTCCGAATTATAAAACCGCCATTTAAAATCCGCCTCTTTCGACGGTTCGATCAGGATCAGACCGTCGGCCCCGATGGACAATTTCCGGCGACACACATCCCGAACAAATACGCCGGGATCGTTGGGCCCGAAATATCCGGCACGGTTGTCCACCAGAATAAAATCGTTCCCGCACCCGCTCATCTTGCAAAAAGGAATGGTATTCATGTTCAACCCGCTCCAGGAATACCGGTCACATGACGGACGGATTCCGCAAGGGGCGGCGGTACCGGCGGGCCCTTTTTGCCGCAACCGGCATTCGTCAGCAAACATGCCGCGGTCAACAGTATGCCGATCAACCATGCGAGGCCTTTTGCCGTTCTGCCGTGTCTCATATGAACTCCTCGTTTTCCATCTGCACCACCGCGTCCTCAATGGCCTGTCTCACATTTTGTGAGGACGTTCCGCCGAAAGAGATCCGCTTCTCCACCATCTGCTCCGGGGTCAGCGCATGAAATATATCCGATTCGATCACCGGTGAAAACTGCTTCAGCTCCTCCAGTGAAAGGGCGTCGAGTTCCTTTTTCCGCCCAACGGCATATACCACGGCGTTTCCGGCGATGCGATGCGCCTCCCGAAATGGAATCCCCTTCTCAGCCAGGTAATCGGCAAGATCCGTGGCATTGAGATATCCGTGTTTTGCCGCTGCATACATGTTTTCCTTTTTAAGGCGGATAAGCGGCAGCATTTCGCAGGTCACATCGATACAATCATTCAGCGTGTCCACCGTATCGAACAAGGGCTGCTTATCCTCCTGCATGTCACGATTATACGACAAGGGCAGTGATTTCATTAGGACGATCATATGTGTGAGATTGCCGATCACCCGGGAGGACTTGCCACGCACCAATTCGGACACGTCCGGATTTTTCTTCTGCGGCATGATGCTGCTGCCGGTTGTGAAGGCGTCCGGCAGTTCGATAAAGTCAAATTCCTGGGAGGACCACAAAATCAATTCCTCCGAAAGCCGGGACAAATGAAGCATGCAGATGCTAGCCGCCGAAATGAACTCCAGGACAAAATCCCGGTCGGACACCGCGTCGAGGCTGTTGCCGGACACTTCGGGAAAATTCAGCAAAGATGCCGTAAATCCACGATCGATGGGAAAAGAGGTTCCGGCTAAAGCTGCGCTTCCCAACGGCAAGACGTCGATGCGTTTGAGCCCGTCTTCGAAGCGCCGGGCATCACGGGTGAACATGTCATAATAGGCCATAACGTAATGAGAAAACAGAACGGGTTGGGCACGCTGCAAATGGGTATAACCCGGCAGGATAACGCCCATGTACCGATCGGCGAGTGTGACGAACACCTTCCGAAGGCGCCCGATTTTCTTCAGCATCGTCCGGACAGCGTCCCTCATGTACAGCCGAATATCCAGTGCGACTTGATCATTGCGGCTTCGCGCCGTATGCAGCTTTTTGGCCACCTCCCCCACTTCTTTTGACAGCCGGTCTTCGATATGCATGTGGATGTCTTCGAGGCGCGGGTCGAATTCGAAATGATCGGCTTCGATGTCTTTTTTGATTTTTTCCAGACCGCCGACAATCGCTTCCGCTTCCCCGGCCGTTATGATTCCGGTCTTCGCCAGCATCTTCACATGTGCGATGCTCCCCATGATATCGTACGCATAGAGCCGCTTATCCACATCGATGGAAGCGGTAAACCGCTCGACAATGGCGGCGGTTTTTTCGGAAAATCGGCCGCCCCAGGCTTTTTCGGTCATTTCGGCACCCTTACGTTATGGTTTCACTTTCGGCTTTTAGATTCGGCTTAACTCTTGCGGCTGTTTTCGAGGAGTTTTCGGATTCGCAGCCTGAGCGCATTCAAACGAATGAACCCTTCCGCATCCTGCTGCCTGTAAACACTGTCGTCTTCAAAAGTGGCAAAATCCTCCCTGTAAATGGAATTGTCCGATTTTCTGCCCAAAATGCGGCAGTTGCCTTTATAAAGCTGCAGCCGGACCACTCCGGAAACGTCCGACTGGGTGCTGTCCACCATTTCCTGGAGCATTCGCATTTCCGGCGAGTACCAGAATCCGTTATAGATGATTTCGGCATACCTGGGTATCAGGCTGTCTCTCAGATGCATGACTTCCCTATCCATGGTGATCGATTCCATGGCCATATGCGCACTGCGCAGAATGGTTCCGCCCGGCGTTTCATAAACCCCTCTGGACTTCATCCCTACGAACCGGTTCTCCACGATATCCACGCGACCGATGGCGTGCTTTCCCCCGAACCGGTTGAGTTCCTTGAGCAGTTCGGCCGGACTCAGATTGCGACCGTTTATCGCCGTGGGATTTCCCTGTGAAAAGGTGATTTCGATTTCCTCGGGCTCATCCGGTGCCGACTGAAGCGATGCCGACATGATGAACATGTCTTCCGGCGGCGCCGCCCACGGATCTTCCAGTATGCCGCCTTCAAAACTGATGTGCAGGAGATTTCGATCCGTACTGTAAGGTTTCGATTTTGTGGTCGGCACCGGTATTCCGTGCTTTTCGGCAAATGCCATCAGGGCCGTCCTGGAGTTGAGATCCCATTCCCGCCAGGGAGCGATTATCGTTATAAACGGGTCTATGGCCATATAGGTCAACTCGAACCGGACCTGATCATTTCCCTTGCCTGTGGCGCCGTGGCTCACCGCATCCGCACCTTCCAATTTTGCGATTTCCATCTGGCGCTTGGCTATCAAAGGCCGCGCAAGGGACGTTCCCAGCAGGTATTGCCCCTCGTAGATCGCATTGGCGCGAAATGCCGGAAAAACAAAATCCCGGACGAATTCCTCACGCAGATCATCGATGTACACTTGGCTCGCACCTGTATTGCGCGCTTTCTCATCCAGATGGTCCAGCTCTTCTTCCTGCCCGATATCGGCTGAAAAGGCGACGACTTCGCATTGATACGTCTCGATCAGCCATTTCAAAATAACGGACGTATCCAGTCCCCCGGAATAGGCCAGCACGACCTTTTTGATGTCTTTTTTCACGCTGCCTCTCTTTTCGAATCAGGATTGGCTTTGGTTGATCAGCGATTCCAAAATCGCTTTGTTCATATGCATTTTGTTTTCCGACTGGTCCCAGACCACGGATCGGGGGCCCTCCAATACATCCTCGCTGATCTCCTCGCCGCGATGGGCGGGCAGGCAGTGCATGACGATCACGTCCGGGGCGGCCCGGTTCACGAGTCCTTTATCGATTGTGAAGGCTTGAAAGATCCGTCTCCTCTTGGCCTGCTCGTCTTCCTGGCCCATACTGGCCCATACGTCCGTATAGATAACATCCGCATGGTCAACCGCGGCTTCCGGGTCCGATGTCACCGATATCGTGCCGCAGCGCCGGTCTTTGGCCGCTTCGACGAGCCGTTCATCCGGCTCATACCCGGGCGGGCATGCCAAAACCAGATTCAACCCGAGAATCGATGCGGCGTTTATCCAGGAGTTCGCCACATTGTTTCCGTCACCCACCCAGGCGATCTTGAGGTTTTCATACCCGCCTTTTTTTTCAATCACCGTCATGATATCGCTGAGCACCTGGGTGGGGTGGTACAGGTCGGTCAGGGCATTGATCACGGGGATATCGGCGAACAATGCAAATTCATGCAGCAAGTCCTGGGAAAAGGTTCGAATGGCGAGCGCGTCGATATATCGCGACAGCACCCTTACGGTATCCCGGACCGGTTCATCCCTTGCGATCTGCGTATCCCTGGCATTGATAAAGATAGGCATCCCGCCGAGTTGGATCATGGCGGATTCAAAGGATATTCGGGTCCGCGTCGATGGCTTGTCAAAAATCATTCCCAGGGTTTTACCGGCGAGACACCTGCGGATATGGTTCTCCCGTCCGATTTTCTTGAGTTCAATGGCACGTTCAAATAGATAATCGAAATCTTCCTTGGTCAGGTCCAGCAGTGTCAAAATATCTTTTTTCAATGATCCCTCGCAATTGCCGAGTAATACATCCTATTGACCGGTTTTAATTCGTGCCCATCCATAAATGGCCCTTTCACGCGATTTCTGCGTTGGACGCAAAATCGAAATTCTCAAAATAGCACACGATTGCTGCGGTTTCGATCTTGCGCCCGCCTTGAACTCACCCGAAATTGCCTATTTCCGGATGGACACTGATTGTTTCCACGATCCAAAAAGCGCATTAACACCGAAAGCTGTATTTTCATATTTCGAATACGGGAAAAGCGGCGGACCCATCAGGCCGGCAGCACAGCATCAAGGCAATCGATCAACGAATCGATTTCGTTCTCCGTGATAATCAACGGCGGCACGAACCTCAGAATTTTTCCCTGGATGCAGTTGATTAAAAAGCCTTTTTTCATGCATGCGGCAAGAACGGCGTCACCATCGGTGTCCAGGGCCATTCCCAGCATCAGCCCCTTTCCACGCACATCGGTAATGCAGGAATGGTTTTTTCTCAGCGCTTCCAGTCTCCCTTTGAAGTATTCCCCCGTTTTTCGCGACCGGGTCGTCAAATCGTCCGATTCGAGAATCTCGAGAACAGCAACGGCGGCCGAGGAAACCAACGGCGTCCCGCCGAATGTCGATGCATGTGCACCGGGTCCGAAGGCTTCGGCTACGGATTCCGTCGCCAGCATGGCCCCCATGGGCAATCCATTGGCCATTGCTTTGGCCAATGTCATGACATCAGGGGCAATGCCGAAGTGTTCATGAGCAAACAGTCTGCCTGTCCGCCCCATGCCGGTTTGAATTTCATCGAACATCAGCAGCACGCCCCGATCGTCACATAATTGACGAACCGCTTTCATATATTCAGGACTGGGGCAGTTCACCCCGCCCTCTCCCTGGATGGGCTCCATCAACACGGCGCAGGTATCTTCCCTTAACCCTTCTTTCAATGCTGAAATGTCGTTGAACGGCACGAAATCGAAACCATCCAGGACGGGATCGAATCCTTTTCTGATTTTTTCCTGACCCGTTGCCGATAAGGTCGCCATGGTTCTGCCGTGGAAAGACTGCTTCATGGCGATGATCCTGTATCGATTGGGCTCGCCTTTATCTTTGAAATATTTTCTGGCCAGCTTGATAGCCGCCTCATTGGCTTCAGCACCGCTGTTGCAGAAGAAAACCCTGTCTGCAAAGCATTTCTCGACCAGCATTTTCGCGAGGGTGGTTTGAGGTTCGGTATAGTACAAATTCGAGACATGAACGAGTTTTTCGGCCTGTTCACAAACCGCCCGGGCCACGGCCGGATGCGCATGGCCGAGATTACAAACGGCGATGCCCGCCACGAAATCAAGGTATTCATTGCCGTCGGTATCCCAAAGAACGCACCCCCGGCCTTTTTCCAGCACCAAGGGAAATCGGCTGTATGTTCTTGCGATGAACCGGTCAGCTGTCTGCATCACATCAGCTTTCATATTACGACTTCCGTTCCTATTCCTTTATCGGTAAAAAGTTCGAGCAGCAGCGCATGCCGCTTGGTGCCGTTGATCAACTGAACCTTTTCCACCCCATGGTGCAGCGCATCTAAGGCGAATTCCATTTTCGGAATCATACCCCCGGATATGATGCCTTCTTCGATGAGTTGTTCAGCCGATCGCGCATTGATCGAAGTAATTAAAAGGCCGTTTTGATCCATAACGCCATCCACATCGCTTAAAAAAATCAAACGCCGGGCCGAAAGGGCGCTTGCCACCTTTCCGGCCACCAGGTCGGCGTTGATGTTAAAGGTCTCACCGTTCTCACCGACGCCGACGGGCGCGATAATCGGAATAAATCCCTGTTCGGCCAGTGTGTGAATAAGATCCGGTTTTATCCGCGTCACCTTCCCTACCAATCCCGGATCGATAATCTCCGGCGGTCCGTCCGCCGTTTCCTGCTGAACGAGTCGAATTTTTTCCGCCTTTATCAACTCCCCGTCCTTCCCGCTCAAACCCACGGCCTTTCCACCCTGCCGATTGATCTGTGCGACGATTTCCTTGTTTACTTTGCCGCCGAGCACCATTTCGACGACATCCATGGTTTCCTGGTCCGTCAGTCGCATTCCCCTGACAAAACGCGGACGAATTCCCATTTTATCCAGCGTCAGGTTGATCTGCGGACCTCCGCCGTGGATCACCACCGGGTTGATGCCGACAAATTTCATCAGCGTAATATCTTTAGCAAAATCCTTTTTAAGCGTCTCGTCGACCATGGCATGCCCGCCGTATTTAATCACCATGGTCATGCCGGAAAATTGCCGGATGTACGGGAGAGCTTCGATCAATATATCGGCAACGGTTGCGTTTTTCATATCATATCCGGGTGTGAAGGATTACGAAAAGAGCCGGGTCTGCTTGTCGGCGGATATCAACTCCGTATATCATTTCCGTACGGCCGATGAATTATAAGATGTATCGGCTCAAGTCCTCGTCCTCTTTTATGTCCTGTAATTTATCGGTCACATACCGCTTATCGATTACGATCTTCTTTTCCGCCATATCCGGAGCTTCGAACAGAACGTCTTCCAACAAACATTCCATCAGGGTGTGAAGTCTTCTGGCGCCGATATTATCGGTCATGTCATTGACTTCCTCTGCAATTTTCGCAATTTCCTCGATCGCGTCGTCCTCGAACCGAATATCTACGCCTTCGGTTTTCAAAAGGGCGATGTACTGCAATATCAGCGCATTTTTCGGCTCTATGAGAATCCGTTTGAAATCTTCGTGATTCAGGGCATCCAGCTCCACACGGATAGGAAAACGCCCCTGAAGTTCAGGAATGAGATCCGAAGGTTTAACCGTATGAAAAGCACCGGACGCCATGAAAAGAATATGATCCGTTTTGACCGGCCCGTATTTGGTTGTCACGTTGCACCCCTCCACCAGGGGCAAAAGATCCCGCTGGACGCCTTCGCGGGAAACGTCGGGACCATGGGCGCCGTTTTTGCCCACGATTTTATCGATCTCATCCAAAAAAATGATTCCGGACTGCTCTACGGTTTCAATGGCCGTTCTGACAACCTTGTCCATATCCACCAGGGCCTGAGCTTCTTCCTGCTCCAATATTTCCAGAGCCTCGGCAACCGTAACTTCCCGTTTGCGGGTATTCTTCGGCATAAGTCCGCCAAGCATATCCTTGAAGTTGATCCCCAGTTCTTCCATCCCGACGTTGGAAAAAATTTCAACCATCGGCATGCCGCGTTCAGACACATCCAATTCGACCATTCTATCGTCGAGCTTTTTCTCCCTGAGCATCTTACGGATCTTTTCTCGCGTGGAAACGGCTTTCTCCCGGGACTGAACCACGACCGGCCCATCATCGTAATCATCTCCGTTGCCCGGCGCTTTTCGGGCAACCGGTGATTTGGGAAGCAGAAGGTCCAGTACTTTTTCTTCAGCCAATCCATACGCCTTTTCTCTGACGGCTTCCTGTTCATGAAGCTTAACGGCATTCACCGTCAGCTCCACCAGATCCCTGACCATGGATTCCACGTCCCGGCCGACGTATCCCACCTCGGTAAACTTGGAGGCCTCGACCTTGGTAAACGGCGAATCCGTAAGTTTGGACAATCTCCGGGCGATTTCGGTTTTGCCGACACCGGTGGGGCCGATGAGGATGATATTTTTCGGCGCGATCTCATCCTTCAAGCCTTCAGGCACCTTTCGGCGGCGCCACCGGTTTCTCAAAGCAATGGCCACAAATCGCTTCGCGTTATGCTGACCGATAATATATTTGTCTAACTCTTTTACAATTTCCGATGGTTTTAAATCACTCATGCGCTTGTCTTAATCCTATATCTTATTTTTTTTTACAACTGTTCCACGGTAATGGATTCGTTGGTGAAAATGCATAGTGAGGCCGCGATCTTAAGGGCCTCTAAAACGATATCATGCGCCTCCATATCCGTCCGCCGCATCAATGCCGTGGCGGCTGACTGGGCTGCGGTGGCGCCCGATCCTATGCCGATGACCGATTCGTCCGGCTCGATGACATCGCCGTTGCCGGAAATGAGAAACATACGGGCATCATCAACAGCGATCATGAGGGCTTCGAGACGCCGCAAATATTTATCGGTTCGCCAATCCCTGGCCAGCTCCACCGCTGCACGGGTCAAATTCCCGTTATAGCG
Source organism: Desulfobacterales bacterium (assembly GCA_046483495.1). Lineage (GTDB taxonomy): Bacteria > Desulfobacterota > Desulfobacteria > Desulfobacterales > UBA5616 > CAYLRU01. The sequence continues at coordinate 158,672 of JAWODC010000067.1, read as the reverse complement.
CTCCAGCTTGCTTTCAAGACGTTCGGAAAGATTCATGGCGTCCGCCGTTGCCCCTGCAAATCCGACGATAATTCTGTCCTGATAAATTTTGCGGACTTTTTTCGCCGTATGTTTGACGACGGTGTTGTCTAACGTCACCTGTCCGTCTCCGGCAACTACGACCTTCCCGTTTCGCCTTACGGCAAGAATCGTTGTCCCCTTGAAATTCATACGCGTCTCCCTGGATCTGAACACCCTCGGGCAATGATTATTTCCTCGGATGGGATTTATCGTAAACCTGCATCAGCTTATCGATGCTCACATGGGTGTACTTCTGTGTCGTAGAAAGGCTTTTGTGGCCCAATAGTTCCTGAACCACCCTCAAATCGGCTCCGGCGTCCAGCATGTGAGTGGCAAACGAATGTCGAAAAGCATGGGGGGACACCGGGGTCACCAAACCGCATGCCCTGGCGAGTTTGTCCAGAATGCGTGCAATGGAACGCGTGGAAAGCCGGGTGCCGTTTTTGTTTAAAAACATAGGGCTTTCTTTGCCGAGCGCTTCGTTTTCATATGGCCTCCGGACGTCCAGGTACCGGGAAACGCAATTCAACGCTTTTTCCCCGACAGGCACAATCCTTTCTTTATTCCCTTTTCCCTTGACCCGTATCAGTTTCTGAGAAAAATCGACATCATGCATATTTATTCCGGCCAATTCGGATACCCGAATGCCGGAGGAGTACATCAGTTCGAAAAGAGCCCGGTTTCTCAGTCCCTGAAAATCCTGTTTACAGATGGAATCCAGCAGCCTGAACATATCATCCACCGGAAGATAGGTGGGTATCGCCTGATCCTGTTTGGGCGTATGTATCAATTCCGCCGGGTTTCCCCGCAAAATGCCGTGCTTTACCAGAAAATTGAAGAACGACCGCAGCGCGGAAAGTTTGCGCGCGATTGTCGCCTTGGTATTTTTTTTGTGCAAAAAACCCAAGAATCCGCGAATAGCCAACCCATCTACCTCATCCGGTCTGATAGCGTCGGGACTCTTTTTCAGATAATGCGCCAGAAAGAGCGAAAACTCCTGCAAATCTTTATCATAAGCTCTACAGGTGTGTATGGAATATCCTTTTTCCGAGGCCAAAGATTCCACAAACGACGCTGCAAATGACGGTATAGAGGCGATTTCCATCCGTAATCCTTCACCGGTCGCGGGCCGGATGATCAGCGGGCTCACGCAGCTGCGCGTCGGCTTTTCTTTTTCAACCGTATGATTCGTTTCCGTAAGATGGCGGATTTTTCACGATCATCGGCCTTTTCGGCCGCACTTCGGTCCGCCTTCAACTTCCTGATCTTCTCTTTGATCTCTCTGGCTGAAGATCCTTTGCTCTTTGTTTCCTCGGCGATTCCCCGGGATTTCTTAATTTCCGAAATCAATTCTTCTTTATTCATACCGTGGACACCGGTGATTTCGGGAATTTTCATGGCGATCTCCCGCAGGTCCTTGGATGTCATTTTTTCCAGCGGTTTTTCCTTTGTTTCTTTTTTCTTTTTGCCCATTCTTTGCGACGTCTCCTTTCATACCGGATTTGAAAGCACAAGCGGAGGCCTTCTAAGCCTCCGCTTCCATTAGCTTTATCCCACTAATTAAAAATAAAAAATTTATCGGTTAATGGGGCAAATGTCAATAGCCTCTACAGGAAATCAACTATTTTTTGCACGGGTGCAACCGTGTCGCATACGACCGATCCGCTTATGTTTTTTCCTTTTCCAATCCCATCTGCTTTAAAAAAGGCCTGAACAAGTCCAGGGGAACAGGAAAAATGGTGGTGGTGTTGTTTTCCGCGGACATTTCATTCATCGTCTGCAGGTAGCGCAGCTGCAGGGCGATAGGATGGTCCTTAATGATGGTGGAAGCCTCGGCGAGCTTTGCCGCAGCTTGAAACTCGCCTTCAGCATTGATGACCTTGGCCCGCCGGTCCCGTTCAGCTTCAGCCTGCCGGGCCATTGCACGCTGCATTTCGGAAGGAAGATCGATATGCTTGAGTTCCACTGTGGCCACTTTAATGCCCCACGGATCCGTATGCGTGTCGAGAATTTCCTGAAGCTCCATGTTGATTTTCTCACGCTCGGACAACAGATCGTCAAGTTCCGCCTGACCGCATACACTCCTGATGGTCGTCTGGGCCAGTTGGCTCATGGCATAAGCGTAGCTTTCGACTTCGATAACCGCTTTGATCGGGTCAACCACTCTGAAATAGATCACCGCATTGACTTTCACCGATACATTATCCCGGGTGATGACATCCTGTGGGTCCACATCCAATGCCACCAACCGCAGGCTCACCTTTACCATTTTGTCCACCACGGGAATCAATATGATCAGTCCCGGACCTTTCGCTTTTAAAACCCTCCCCAGTCGAAATATCACGCCCCGCTCATATTCATTTAAAATACGAATGGCCGCTGAAAGAAAAAAAACAACCAGAATAACAATGGCAATGACTTGAAACAGCATGGTTTCACTCCTTTTCTGTTTTTATGTGGAGCAACTATCCTGAATATGTATTCTCCTTAACCGGCTCGACCGAAATGGTAAGGTTTTGCACCTTCACCACCTTTACCCGTGTGCCTTCTTCGATCGGCATGTTGGAAACAGCTTTCCAGATTTCTCCGTGAACGAGGACTTTTCCCTCGGGCGTAAGCGCTTTCTTTACCACACCTATTTCGCCGACGAGTCCTCCGCTGCCGGTCACGGGCCTGGAAATCTGGACTCTGAATACCAGGCCGGCCACGACCACGAAAAAAGCGGATACGAGTGTCACCGTCGGCAGGAGCACACTCCACGAAATACGCATGCCGGAACCGCTGCTGTTGAAAAGCATCAAGGAGCCGAGCAGAAAGCTGGCGACCCCGGCAATGCTGAGAAGCCCGTAACTGGCTATTTTCATCTCCAGAATAAAGAGAATCAGCGCCACAACGATCAAGAGAATTCCCGCATAGTTGACCGGGAGCGTCTGGAAGGCGAAAAAAGCTAAAATCAATGAAATACCGCCGATAACCCCCGGAAAAATGGCACCGGGATTGGACAGTTCGAAGTAGATTCCGGCGAGCCCGAGCATCATCAGAATATAGGCGATATTAGGGTTGCTGATGGTCTTGAGTATCTTTGTTCTGAGGTCTTCTTCGATAATCCTTTTCTCCGCCCCCTCCAAATCCAGAACCCCTTTTCCGGCCAGTTCCATGCCGTTTATCTGCCGGATCAGGTCTTCCGTATCCCGTGCTACGACATTGATGATATTTTCCTCTAAAGCCTGGGTCTCCGTAACCGAAACACTCTCCCGAATGGCTTTCTCGACCCATTCGGCGTTCCTTCCCCTTTTTTGGGCGACGCTTCGGGCGTGCGCCACCATATCATTGATCACCTTTTCACTCATCGCCTTTTCAATATTTTCACCGCCCGCGCCGACCGGATGAGCCGCGCCGATATTCGTTCCCGGCGCCATTGCGGCGATATCCGCGGCCATGGTGATCATCACACCGGCTGAAGCGGCCCTTGCCCCGCTTGGAGCCACGAAAACGACAACCGGAACCGGGCTGCCCAAGATGGTCATAACGATATCACGCATGGAGTCGGCAAGCCCCCCCGGCGTGTTCAATCGAATGATCAGGCATTCGGCATCATTTCTGGAAGCCGTTCTGACTCCGCGCTCAATAAAATCGGCAACCGCCGGCCCGATGGCATCGGAAACGGTCATGATGTATATCCCATCGGATTGAGCGTGGATATGTCCAGGCAACCCCAGTGCAAGCAGCAAGATCAAGACCATGAAGTGTTGTAATTTCATCTGATTCACCTCTCCCGAACATCGGACGACGGACGCCGGGTGCTTGAATAAGCCTGAAGGGCGGTGCTTCCATCGAAAGCGTTTTCTTGTTTACGGCGGCGATCCATTTCCCGCATTAACGTTTTCATATCCTCCCACACATCCCGCTTTTTTTCCGGATTCCTGAGCAGATAGGAGGGATGATACGTCGGCATCACCAAAAAGTCGCTGACGGAATGAAACCGTCCTCTGAGGCGGGAAATCGGATCTTCCGTTTCAAGCAGCGTTTGAGCCGCAACAGCTCCCAGCGCACATACAAAGTCCGGTTTTATGGCCTCCAGTTGTCGTTTCAGAAAAGAGAGACACACGGAAATTTCCTCCGGCTTCGGTGTCCTGTTGCCGGGCGGCCGGCATTTTACGATATTGCAAATGAACACGTCATCTCTGGCCAGATGCATGGCTTCTATAATTCGAGTCAACAATCTGCCGGCGGCGCCCACAAAAGGCCTCCCGGTTTTGTCCTCCTCTTTTCCGGGCCCTTCTCCGACAAACACCAGCCTGGCGGAGGCGCTTCCTTCTCCGAATACGATATGGTTTCGTTTTTCACAGAGCGCGCATCGCCTGCAATCCGCCAATTCCCGAAGGATCTGGTCCAGGGACTCGGGTCCGGACCGTCTTTTGCCCAGTGCAGCGAGCCTGCTCAGGGTTTCATCGGAACATTGAAAACCGCGGCACCCGATTTCTTTCAGGCCTCGAAGGTAATCGCCCACATCCACCAAAAGGGACGACATGCTGCCGTAAAGATCCGTATCATTCGATTTTGAAGATGAGTCGATTCCCATATTTTATCTTCGGTCGGCCATGATGTCACGAATCCTATCCAACAATGCATGCGCAACAGCATCTTTCGCCATAACAGGAAGGGATTCCATATGTCCGTTTTTGTAAAAAAAGGTCACCTTGTTGGTCTCGGTCTGAAAACCGGATTCCGGGATATTCACCAGGTTTCCGACAATCAGGTCGAGATTTTTCTGCGCAAGTTTCTGACCGGCGTTTTTCTCGAGGGCCTCGGTTTCTGCGGCGAAACCGACAAGCACCCGGTTTTCCTTATGCTTACCCAGTTCGTTCAGTATATCCACGGTTTTCGTAAGCTCCAGCACCAGTTCCGGATCGCCTTTCTTGATTTTCTGCGCAGCCGTGATCTTCGGACGGTAATCCGCAACAGCAGCCGTTTTGATGATGATATCGGCTTCATGCATTGCATCGAACACGGCTTGGGCCATTTCCGCGGCGGTGTTGACATATACAGCCTTCGTATTCCACGGCCGGGGCAAATTGACCGGACCGGACACAAGGGTGACATCCGCGCCGCGATGCTCTGCGGCCCCGGCAATGGCGTATCCCATTTTTCCGGATGATGGATTGCTGATGAATCGAACGGGATCGATGGATTCCCGGGTAGGGCCTGCGGAAATCACGATTTTCTTTCCGTCAAAATCCTTCGGCGTCAGGCGGGCCAAAAGCCTGTCCAGAACGGCCTCGGGTTCCGGCAAACGGCCGGGCCCCTCGGTCCCGCATGCCAATTCACCGGCATCCGGCCGGACGATAGTAATCCCGTCTTTTTCCAGAAGGGAAAGATTTCGCTGCACCGGACGGCTTACGTACATATTGCTGTTCATCGAGGGGCAGACCAAAACCGGCGCGGTCACCGCCAGCAGAAATGTGCTGAGCGCATCATCGGCGATGCCGTTTGCCATTTTCCCGATGATATTTGCCGTAGCCGGAGCGATGACCACGGCATGAGCCTCCTCGGCCCATTTGATATGCCCTATGGCTGCGTCTTCATGATGGTCAAACAAATCAGCGCATACCGGACGTCCTGACAACGCTTCAAAAGTGCCGGGTCCGACAAACCATTTTGCATTTTCCGTCATCAGGATTCTGACGTCGGCACCCGCCTTCGTCAACAGCCGGAGCAACTCCACGCTCTTGTAAGCTGCAATGCCCCCGCTGACCCCTAAAACAATATGTTTATCCTTTAATAGGGTCATATAGGCTTTCCTCTATCCTTCCTCGTTCGGCCCGAATACAGCGGATCTTTATATCACGCACACTGATGATTACCGTCTCTACATCCGCTCCCCGGCGGGGGCCACACCGATTTCGACATGCGCCGGAAAATCTTCGGACCCGATACTGATAATGCACCATCGGTGAGGTTTTTTAAAAAGCAGGAACGTACTGGTGCGCGGCGATTTGAGTGTGGAAACGGCCTCCCAATTGTCTTTGACCATGTTTGCCTGAAAAAAGGCAATCAGTTCGTTTCGCTTGATCCACCCATCGAGAACCAGAATGCCTGTGGCAAACCCGGAAGTCTTCACCACGTAGGTGGACCTGTCATTCACATTCAGGCCGCCGGGAACCAGAATGTCGGTAAAATCATAATATCTCGGGGCAGGATCGTTTTTTGCATCAGCAAGGGGTGAAGAGCCGGTTTGAAGTTTCGAAGTTCGACCGGCGCAGCCGGTTATCACCAAACATGTGAGCGAAAAAATCAAAACGATTGAGACCGCCCGAATTTTTCTTCCCAAACCGGTTCGCTTCATTGCACAACTCCCTCTTGCAAAAGTCCGGCAAGTCATCAGACCGGCTGTCTTTATCCCGCCGGCCGGGCCGAATACTGCATTCCAACCCCGGTATTCACCGAACATCTGTCGCACCCCCTCTCCTGTTTGTGGAGCCCGGTCGTACATGTTACCGGTTTCGTGTTTTGCGCCCATAATCGAAGGCGAGACGAACCCATTTTTCATAAAGCGAAATCAGGTCCTTTGCAGTGGTCGAATCGGATATCATTGCTTCACGGCAACCGCCGTTCGTAAGCACAGAAGTGTAAATTTCCGCGGCTTGCGTCATTTGACCCTGCGCCGCAAGAATTCTCGCCATGGTTTTCGTCTTGAACATCGGGTCAAGCATCATTCCGGCATATCCTCAGATTCATCAATTTTAACAACCACTTCTTCTTTCTTTACCATGCCAAGCTCCCGGCGGGCAACATTTTCGATGTACGTTAAATCGTGCTTTAGCCGTTCGATTTCACGGTAGAGGAGCACGTTTTCGTGCTCGAGCTGATGATTTCGTTCGCTCAACCGCGCCTTTTCCGTTTGAAGCCGCCTCAGGTCCAGATACCCATTTTCTCCGAAGAGAATAAACAAAAGCAGAAAAAACATCAATACCATTGCCGCTCTTATTAATATTTTTTCTTTTGAACTCAAAATGTTGTCTTTCTGTTCAGCTTCGTTTCGCCACCATTTTTATTTCCGGATGCCTCACCAGGCAAGAGCAGGTGCCGTAAACCGTGACACCGGCCAATATGCAGACGCCGACCCCCCAATGAAGGGACAAGCCGTGACCGGACCCGGCTGAAATCAAGTGCTTCGCCAGAAAATGCACCGTTGTCGCCATCACTGCCGTACACACGATCGTTTTGCCGGCGGATATCGCCATCGATCCGACGTCTATGGGGCCGATCTTCGGCCCGATACGCCGGACGAGCAGCCCGAACTGAACCATGGAAGCCACGGATGCGGCCAGGGCCAAGCCACCGACCCCCATGGGCATCATCAACAGAATGCCTAAAAAAAAGTTCAGCAAAACTGCGAAAACAGCCGTCCTCACCGGTGTCCCCGTATCTTCGACCGCGTAGAAAGCCGAAATCAGGACCCTTACGCCTGAAAACGCCCATATCCCCAAACCGTAATACAAGACGGCGTCCGCCGTGAATTGCGCAGCCTCGGCATCGAACCTCCCCTTCAAAAAAAGCAGGTGAATAATCGGTGTCCTCAACACGATCAGCCCCGCCATTGACGGCAATGCAATAAAAAACACCATCTTCAAGGCATTTGAAAACGTCTTTCCCACCGCAGACCTGTCACTGTTCATGGCTTGGCGGGACAACACCGGCAGTATGGCTGTGGAAACGGCGACGGCGAATATTCCCAACGGAAACTGAACCAGGCGGTCTGCATAATATAAAAAAGAAACACTTCCCTCTGATAAAAAAGAGGCCAAGAAGGTTCCGATAAAGACGTTGACCTGATAGACCGCCGACCCGAATATCATAGGCGGCATCAGCAGCATCGCTTTTTTGATGCCGGGATGGTAAATCGCCCTGCGTCCGTGAAAACGAATGCCACCTTTTATCAAAAACGGCACCTGCAATGCAAGCTGTAATACGCCTCCCGCGACAACCCCGACGGCAAGCCCCGTAATCGGTGCCGACATCTGCGGTGCTATCCAAAGCATGGAGGCAATCATGGAAACATTCAACAGCACAGGGGCAAGAGCCGGCGCAGCAAACTGCCCCAACGCGTTGAGAACCCCCATTCCAACGGCCAGCATACCGACAAAAAAAACATACGGGACCATGATCCGTATCAGCAATACGGTTAAGGACATTTTTTCAGCGGAAGCCAAAAACCCGGGCGCCAGAAGAGAGGCAATTGCAGGTGCCGCCGCAATGCCCGCAAGAACGGCCAGTGTTAGAAAAATCGACAGAAACCGGAAGGCGGAGCCGGCGAATAGAACCGCTTCTCCACGATTTTTTTTTATCATAATCTCGGTAAAGACGGAAACGAACGGTGCGCTGAGGGATCCCTCTGCAAAAAGCCGCCTAAGAAAATTAGGAATCCTGAACGCCACAAAGAAGGCGTCCGAAAGAAAGCCTGCGCCGAAAAGCCAGGCGATAAGGACATCCCGTACAAACCCCAGCAACCGGCTTGTCAATGTCAATAGTCCGAGCAGCCCGGCCGTTTTTTGCACATTTTGTCTATCCGACATGTATGCCTGTAAATTTTCTTGACAAGATTGTGTCGAGTATTTATAAATGTGTGATTTAAATAGTGCCGACCAAACCAGGGCTTCCCCTGCGGCGGAAGTCCGGCGTATACATCTTGTGAAAGGAGTTAATCAATTTGGCTAATCATAAATCTGCATTGAAGCGTTCGCGCCAGAACGAAATTCGCCGGATGCGAAACAAGGCGGTTAGAACCAACATGAAGTCCGCGGTAAAAAACGTCCGTCTTTCCATCAGTGAGAACGCCCCCGAGGCGGCATCAAAAAAACTGGACACCGCAGCGTCCGTCATCACGAAAGCGGCCAAAAAAGGCGTGATTCATAAGAAAACCGCCGCGCGTAAAATATCGCGCCTGGCAAAAAACATCAATAAAATGAATGCGTAAACCGATCCGGCGGCACATGGACTCGACATTCAGGTTCTCTGCGGCAACCCGCCCACACAGCCGTCGGCCGGTCCAGTGATGCACGCCGGGTCATGAGCCGACCCAGGTCAACATCTGATAGATTTCCCGGGCCGTCTGCTCGGAAATTTCTGAAATCGCCGCACGCCTGTTCCGCTCGGTTACCCGTTTATCCGGCGATATTGTGTATTCTTCGGTTCTTATCCATTCTTTCCCGGACCACAGCACCCTGCCGTCTTCATCCTCGAATGCGACATCCAAAACGATGGTCACCCGGCGCTCAAGGGGGAGGTAACTGCTCCGGCGGGAAATCGTATCAATCTCGACGGCACTGATAACACCTTTGAACACCCCTTCCGCACGGCTTGGCTCGACAACCGAAATCCTGCCGTCGTTGGTCATCACATCGATAAAATCATTGGTGAAGATGCTTTCCACGCCGACTTCCGAAGTGCGGTTTTCAAACATCAACACAGCGATTTTCCGAACCCCGAAAGGTGCGGCATCCCCGCCGGCAAACCGGTACCCGCAAGACGACATCATCCAAACCGCCGTTATCAGCAGCACCATGTGCCGTCCGGACCATCCACCGCCTGTTCGTTTCAGATGTCCCATCGGTCACCCATTTCATGTGGCACGAATTCACCACAATTCTCCATGTTTTTTTCGAATGCCCGAAATGCTTACATCAGGGCTGCACAACGATATTGACCAATTTATTTTTGACCACGATCACTTTTTTAATGGGCTTGTTTTCGATAAATTTCTGCACCCGTTCATCGGAAAGGGCCTTTTTTTCGATAACATCTTCAGCCGTTCCCGCCGGAACATCGAACCGGCTCCTCAGTTTTCCATTGACCTGAACCACAATGGTGAACTCATCCGCTTTCAGGGCATCTTTCCGAAAGGTCGGCCACTTGGCCTCCGACACGGACTCGGTATGTCCCAATTCCCGCCAGATCTCCTCGGTGATGTGAGGAACGATCGGCGAAAGCAAAATAACGACCGTCTCCAGGGCCGTTTTCAAAACGCCTCGAGAAACGGCTGAGCGATCATCGTTATCCATCCCATACAATGCATTCACCAGTTCCATGACGGCACTGACGGCCGTATTGAAATGAAGGCGGTCCTCGATATCCCGGGTAACGCGAAATATCGTTTGATGCGTCTTTTTGTAAATCTGCCTGTATTGGCCGTTAAGCTTATCCGGGCTCCCGGCATACGGCGCCGCATCAGCCATGACGGGTATCAGTCTTTCGGCAAGACGCCAAACCCGGTTTAAAAAACGGTTACTGCCTTCGACGCCCTGTTCACTCCACTCGAGGTCTTTCTCCGGAGGGGCGGCGAAAAGGCAGAATAATCGGGTGGTGTCCGCCCCATATTCGTCCAAAAGGGCATTCGGGTCGATAACATTTTTTTTGGATTTGGACATTTTTTCAACGCGGCCCACCGTGACGGGTTTTCGGCACCTCAAGCATACGCCGGCATTCTTTTCGAACGCCACTTCCTCGGGATATAAATAACCGTGGTCCGGACAGGAAACCGTTTCTTTGCATACCATCCCCTGGGTGAGCAGACGGGCAAACGGCTCTTTGAAAGGAACCAGGCCCATGTCGTTGAGAACCCTGGTAAAATAACGGGAGTACAACAGATGCAAAATGGCATGCTCCACACCGCCGATATAGTGATCCACCGGCATCCAGTAGGCGGCGGCATCCGGATCGAATATGCCGTTTTCGTATTTCGGGCTGCAGTATCGTTCGAAATACCAGGAGGACTCCACGAACGTATCCATGGTATCCGTTTCCCTTTTTGCATCTTCCCTGCCGCAGACGGGGCAGGTGGTTTTCATGAATTCATCCAATTCCGGCAGCGGAGAGCGTCCACCGGGCAGCAGGTTCGCATTTTCGGGCAGCAGAATCGGCAGATCGGATTCCGGGACCGGCACAATCCCGCAATCCGGACAATGAATCATAGGAATGGGCGCCCCCCAGTACCGCTGCCGTGATATGCCCCAATCCCTCAACCGAAAATGGATGGAGGGTTCACCCAATCCTTTGCTCTTAAGATCGGAAACGATGGCCTTTTTGGCATCGGTGCTGTTCATGCCGTTATACGGCGGCGAATTCACCATGATCCCTTCATCTTCGTATGCCTCCGTCATGGCATCCGGATTCAGAGGCGTTTCGGGAGAATCCACCACGACCACGATATCCAGCCCGTACTTTCCGGCAAAATCGAAATCACGCTGATCATGGGCCGGAACAGACATGACCGCTCCTGTCCCGTATTCCATCAAGGCGAAATTGGCCGTAAAAACGGGCATCTTACGGCCGTTCATTGGATTTTTGCAAAAGGCGCCGGTGAATACGCCCTCTTTCTCGTATTGGTCCAGCGCCTGCAAAGAGCGGTCCTGCAGGGAAACCTTCTCCACGAATTCTTGAACGGCCTTTTCGTAATCCGTACCTGCGGAAAGATCCGATACGAGCGGATGTTCCGGCGCCAGGCACATGAAGGTCGCTCCATAAACCGTGTCCGGACGGGTGGTAAACACGGAGATGGCGTCATCGATGCCTGCCGGCGGATCAATTATGGGAAACCGGATTTTCGCCCCCACGCTTCTTCCGATCCAGTTTTTCTGCATCGAGGTCACTTTCTCCGGCCATCCCGGCAATCGATCGCAGTAGTCCAGCAGGTCCTGGGCGTAATCCGTTATTCGGAAAAACCACTGTGAAAGCTTTTTCTGGCGGACCGGATTTCCGCATCGCCAGCACATGCCGGCCTCCACCTGCTCATTGGCCAAAACCGTCCGGCAGGGCTCGCACCAGTTTACGAAAGATTGTTTTCGATATACCATATTCCGTTCGTACATCTTGAGGAAAAGCCACTGCTCCCACCGGTAATAATCCGGTTTGCACGTGGCGATTTCCCGGTCCCAATCATATGAAAACCCCAGCTGCTTCAATTGGGACCGCATGGTTTCGATATTTTCATATGTCCATTTCGCCGGGTGGATATTATTGGCGATCGCAGCGTTTTCCGCAGGCATACCGAAAGCATCCCAACCCATGGGGTGGAGAACGTTATACCCTTGCATCGTTTTATACCGGGCGATCACATCGCCGATGGTGTAATTTCTGACATGCCCCATGTGGATCTTGCCTGATGGATAGGGAAACATCTCCATCAGATAATACTTTTCCCTTTTTTCATCCACATCTGCTTTAAACATTTTTAAATCGTCCCAGTAGAGCTGCCACTTGGGTTCGATTACTTTCGGATTGTATTTTTCGTCCATATCCTCACCCGGTGATGTGTTGACCGGCACGTCTTTCTTCTTTTCAAACCATCCTTTTGCATTGATCCCGGCGTCCTGAAGGTGCGCAGCGCGCCGCATCCTGAAGGCCTCCCGGCCGAAAAGGCCGATTCACCTGAATATATCATGTTATCGATATCCGCCTTTTGCCACAACCCGCCGGAAAATTCAAGACGGACTGTAAGCGAAAATTCCCGTCTTCATCCGTCTTTAATAAAAATCGATTGACTTGACGCATGCAATTTTTTATTTAATCAAAAAAAAACGTTATGGTGTCAATGGCAAAAAGGCGAAAAACGGTTCGCTTAGAAGGCAAATTCCGACCACGATAACCACATCGATAATTTTCATTGGAACACGTTTACGTTTCCTTTTTGTCCGTTCAAAAACCGAGGGCACTTCTTAACAATTCAGAAAAATCTATGACAACAAAAATACTGATAAACGCAATCGATCCTGATGAATGCCGTATCGCAAAAATCAAAGATAATAAACTGGTGGAGTTTCATATCGAAAGTGCCGCCAGAGAGATCACCCACGGAAATATTTATAAAGGGATCGTCTCCCGTATCGAGCCGGGTCTCCAGGCCGCTTTCATCGATTACGGCGCCGAGCGAAACGGATTTTTGCAAAAGAACGAAATTCACAGTGATTATTTTCAGGAAGACGTTTCCTACAATCAATCCATTTCACATATGGTAAAACGCGGCCAGGAACTCATGGTCCAGGTGACCAAAGATCCGGTTATGAAAAAAGGGGCCATGCTTACCACGTTCATATCCCTTGCCGGACGCTTTGTCGTCCTCATGCCGGGAGGCGACAGCCGGGGGGTTTCTCGAAAAATCGAAGATGAAGAAGAGCGAAAGCGGCACAAAGATATATTGAATTCATTGCGAATTCCCGAGAATTTCGGGGTCATCATCAGAACAGCCGGTGCGAACACCACCAAGACGGCAATTGCCCAAGACCTTTCGTATTTGCTGCGGTTGTGGAAAACCATCAAGGGCGACGTTATGAAAACATCGGCCCCGGCACTGCTCCATAAAGAACGAAGCCTGGTCCTTCGATCGCTTCGGGATTATTTCACACCGGATGTGACGGAAATTCTGATCGATGATTCGGCCAAGTTCAAGGAAGCAAAAGAATTTATAAAAATTATTTCCCCCAAGCACACAAAAGTCGTCAAACACTACAGCGGCGACAAACCGATTTTTACCAAGCATCAACTCGAACAGCAAATCGCTTCGATGTATGAAAACCGTGTGAACCTCAAGTCCGGTGGTTCCATCGTGATCGAACAAACCGAGGCTATGGTTTCCATCGATGTCAATTCGGGAAAGGCCACGGGACAAAAATCCATCGAGGAAACCGCTTTTCAAACAAACCTGGAAGCGGCCGAAGAGATCGCACGCCAGCTTCGCATTCGGGACCTTGGGGGGCTTATCGTCATCGATTTCATCGATATGAAAGACAACAAACACAAAACCAATGTCGAAAAAGCCTTGAGGGACCATTTAAGAATCGACAAAGCAAAAACCAAAATCGGCAAACTGTCACGTTTCGGTTTGATCGAAATGTCCAGGCAGCGTATTCGGCCTTCCATTGAATACGGCGGGTATATCACATGTGACCATTGCAAAGGCAAAGGAACACGGCCGTCCGTGGAAACCTTGGGGATACGGTTTTTACGAAAACTGAGTCTGGAAACCTTAAAAGGGGACCTCAAATCCGTCAAGGGAATACTGCCCACAGAAGTGGCCTATTACGTACTGAACAAAAAGCGAAAAGAAATCATGGAACTGGAAGCGCAACGAAATTTAACCATCACCTTATCATCGGATGACGGCATGCTTCCGGAGGACAGCCAAATTATCTGCGACAAGTAAACCCGAGCATTTTTAGCAGCTCGGGGCAATCCCGAGGCGAGTGGATCCATACCGCATTCCAAGCCCGCTCCCGATGGAATCGAAGAGACCCGAAACACGATTCGTTCGTTTCCATTTTGTCATTCAACTATCGGATTGACACTCCCCGCGGATTCTTTTAACATTTCCATACGAAACAAATAAACAGCAGCCTTCCGGAAAAAAATCGAATTTTCGTTTTCCGGTTGGATACTAAAACCAACGACTCAAACGTCGCCCCGGGCGACCTGAGGGTAATTGTCATGTATTCGCGGAACACAAAAGAAAACCGAATGCTACCGGTTTTTGCCGTAATCGTTGTATTGGTTGCAGGAATAGCCGTTTATTTCGGCTATTTCGCAAATAGGCAGCATGCCCCGGCCACAAAACAAACCACGGAGGAGCCGGCGCCGGCGCAGAAAACCGCACCGGTTATCGATTACAACGAACTCGAGACCGACCCGGCGATGAAAGCAATGATGGCCGATCGAAAGGCCGAATTCGGCCTGAAGGAAGGCATTGACATCATCGCCAAACCGGACGAATCCCTGAAGGTCGGCGATACCACTGTTTCAATGCGGGAAATTATAGACAAAATCCGCCTGAAGGAAGGAAGGATCGTAGAAGGCACTCTGGAGGACGACGGAACGGCCACCCGGACATACGGCGGCACATACGGCATTTACATCGTTCAGCCGGAAGACAATATCTGGAATATCCATTTCAATTTCCTCCAGGATTATTTCAGGCGAAAAGGCATAACACTTTCACCCTTAGCCGATGAGCCCACCAACGGCGGATACAGTTCAGGCGTAGGAAAAGTGCTGAAGTTTTCCGAAAATATTGTTCATGTATACAATCTGAAGGAAAAAAAGATGGATACGGCGATGGACTTGATCTATCCCTTGAGCAAAATCATCGTCTATAATATGGACCGGATTTTTTCTCTTCTTGACCGCATCGATTACGGCAATGTAAATCGAATCCAGTTCGACGGAGAGACCCTTTGGATCCCGGCCGAACAATAGCGGCTCTGATTGTATTCCGGAAAAGCCTGCTCAACCTTTTCCGCGGAATCCGGTAATTACAAAGAGCACGAGTTCACGGAGAAAAAGCCCTTTGGCTCGGTGCCGGCGTTTCAAGCGGAAGCAGAATCCCGCCGACGCCGGTTTGCATTTATGGGCGGCTTTGGGGAAAAAGCATCTTCGTGTCCTTGTGCTCTTGTAGTGATGGCGAATACGGTCGAAAACAGGTCATTACCCGAACAGTTGATCAGAAAGGCGTTTGCACATGATTAAACGTTACAGCCGCAAAGAAATGGCGGATATCTGGACAGACGAAAACAAGTACCGGACCTGGCTGAAGGTTGAAATCCTGGTATGCGAAGCGATGGCGCACTTGGGCAAAATTCCCCAAGCTGCGGTTGACGTCATACAACGAAAAGCCGATTTTTCGATCGATCGAATAGAGGAAATCGAGACGGAAACGAAACATGACGTCATTGCTTTCTTAACCGCCGTTGCCGAACAGGTGGGACCGGAGTCCAGATATATTCATATGGGCTTGACCTCCTCGGATGTGCTGGATACGGCCATGGCGTATCTTCTGCGTCGCGCCGGACAGATTATCTTAAAGGACATGGACCGTATCCTGGAAGCGATCAGGAAAAAAGCCTTTGACCACAAAGAGACCGTCATGGTGGGAAGGTCACACGGCATTCACGCGGAACCCATCACCTTCGGCTTCAAATTGGCGGTGTGGTTCGACGAAATGAGACGGAATAAAAAACGAATTCAAAACGCAGTGGATTCGATAGGATACGGTAAGATTTCCGGGGCTGTGGGAACGTTTGCCAATATTCCGCCGGAGGTGGAAGCCTATGTTTGCGAAAAACTCGGACTCAAACCGGCGCCGGTTTCCACACAAATTATACAGCGGGACCGGTATGCCGAGTTTTTTTCCGCCCTGGCGATAACCGCTTCTTCCATCGAAAAAATGGCAGTGGAAATACGGCACCTGCAGCGAACCGAAGTCCTGGAAGCCGAGGAATTTTTTTCAAAAGGCCAAAAAGGGTCTTCCGCCATGCCCCACAAACGAAATCCCGTCGGTTCGGAAAACATGAGCGGACTTTCCCGTCTCGTTCGGTCATATGCTTCGGCGGCGCTTGAAAATATACCGCTTTGGCATGAACGTGACATCAGTCATTCATCCGTAGAACGGGTAATCGCCCCGGACGCCACCATACTGATGAACTACATGCTGAACAGATTTTCCGGCATTATTGAAAATCTCGTGGTGTATCCGGATCATATGCTGAGAAATCTCGGCCGGCTCAACGGCTTGATATTCTCCCAGCAGATTCTGCTTGCCCTGGCCGAAGCAGGGTTAAGCCGTGAAGATGCTTATCGATTGGTTCAGGTGCTGGCCATGCGGGTATGGGAGCATCATGATGACTTTAAAACCCTCGTGATGAGGGACGAATCGATCCGAAATTATCTGGATCGTGAAAAAATTGAGGAAATATTTGACGTTAACCATCATTTGAAGTATATCAGCGCCATTTTTGAGCGAGTATTCAATGCGTAATGCGGGTAACCGGTTGGGGGTTCGTCGGACGTGTTACAGGCCGCTCAACCAACATCGAATCAACATTGAATAAGCACCGGAACAAAGGAGGTATGGTTTGGTAAATCTCGCGTATGCCATGGGACAAAGCGGGGCAGGAGGTCAGACCGGGGGTTTTACGGCTTTTATCCCGCTGATCCTCATGTTCGTTATTTTTTATTTTCTGTTGATCCGTCCTCAGCAAAAGAGAGCCAAGGAGCATCGTGAAATGATCGGAAGCCTGAAAAGAGGAGACCGCATCGTTACCAGCGGTGGTCTGCACGGCAGGATCACCGGCTTGGATGATATGACCGTAACGGCCGAAATCTCCGAAAAGGTTCGCGTTAAAATTTCCCGGGGAAATGTGGCCTCGGTAATCCGAACCGGTGACAAGGTTCAGCCCGTTACGAATGATAAGGCCCCGGAAAAAAAGTAACAGGAAAGAAGTCGCCTCGACCATTCGGATCAATTCGGAAATAAAGCCGCTGCATTCACCATCGAGCCGGCATGTGGCGGTTTATTCGTGAAAGGAACAAGGCCTTGAAAAAACTTTCTTGGAGAACGATTTCAATCGCTGTTGTCGTTGTCGTGGCTATCGTTTATGTTCTTCCGACTATACAGCCGGCGATGTGGCCCCATAAAAATATCAACCTCGGCCTGGATCTGCAGGGCGGCATGCATCTGGTTTTGGAAGTAGATACCGACACCGCCGTGGAAACCACTGTGGAGCGGGTCACCCAGGAAATCCGAACCGAACTCAGGAGGGAAAGGGTTGGGTTTTCATCCATTGAGAAAACCGGCCCGAACCAAATTTCCGTCACGGTCAACGGTTCGGAAAACATCGAGGATTTTTTCGGCGTGATGGACGAAAGCCTCCCCGAACTGAGAGAGGTGGAAAGCGCTACCGAAAACGGCGTATTAAACGCTGCATACGCGCTGCCAGCGAGTGAAGTCAGTCGCATCAGGAAAATGTCGGTGGCTCAAGCATTGGAAACGATCCGCAACCGAATCGATCAGTTCGGAGTAACCGAACCGGATATTCGAAGACAGGGTGAAAACCGGATTTTGATCCAGCTTGCCGGTATACGAGACACCCAGAGAGCCAAGGAACTGATCGGCAAAACGGCGCTGCTCGAGTTCAAATTAGTCGATGAAGCCCATTCCGTCGAGAAGGCCCTTGAAGGGACCCCACCGCCCGGCAGTGAAATTTTATACGAGACCGCCGTTAACCCGGAAACCGGCCGCTCGACAAAAAGGCCCTACCTGATTAAAAAACAAACGGTATTGACGGGTGCACACCTGACGGACGCCAGGGTGCAGTTCGACCCCCAGTTCAACGAACCGTATGTCGCCATCGAATTCGACAGGAAAGGCGCCAGAATTTTCGAGCGGATCACCGAAGAAAATGTGAGAAAAAGGCTTGCCATTGTATTGGACAACAGGATCTATTCCGCACCGGTCATCCAGGAAAAAATCAGCGGGGGCGAGGCCCGCATAACCGGCAATTTCACCCACGAAGAAGCCACGGACCTGGCCATTGTGCTTCGTGCAGGCGCCCTTCCGGCGCCGGTGAATATTCTGGAGGAAAGAACCGTCGGGCCGTCCTTGGGAAGCGATTCCATTCGGAAGGGATTTTTGTCCATGATCATCGGCGGCATCTTTGTCGTGCTTTTCATGGCGGTGTACTACAAAGGATCGGGTGTCATCGCGGATGTTGCGCTGACGCTCAATATCCTGCTGATCGCCGCCGGGCTCGCCGCCTTTCAGGCCACCCTGACCCTGCCCGGGATTGCCGGCATCATCTTGACCATCGGTATGGCGGTGGATGCAAACGTTCTCATTTTCGAACGCATCCGGGAAGAGTTGGATCTGGGCAAAACCCCCCTGGCTTCGGTGGATAACGGGTATGAGCGGGCCACGCTCACCATCCTGGATGCAAATGTAACCACGCTTATCGCCGCTTTGGTCTTGTTCCAATTCGGTACGGGACCGGTAAAGGGATTCGCCGTCACGTTGAGCCTGGGCGTCGTTGCCAGCCTTTTCACGGCACTGATTTTCACCCGATCGATCTTTGAATACTTACTGGTAAACCGAAAAATAAAAGCGCTGAGCATATAGCCGTCAGACAAACCCAAAGGAATCAGACATGCGATTCATAAAACCCGGTGTGAATGTAAACTTTATCGGCAGACGAAATATCGCCTATGTTTTTTCCACTGTTCTCATTTTGATCAGCATTGCAGCATTGGTTTATCACAAGGGGCCCAAATACGGCATCGATTTTGCGGGCGGCACGCTAATTCAGGTTAAGTTCGAAACACCCGTGAGTATCGAAAACATCAAGGCCGGATTGCAGGATATCGGCCTGGCAAGTTTTTCGGTGCAGCATTTCGGCGAACAGGCACAATCAGAGTACCTGATCCGCACCGATGCGCCCCGGGAAACCGGTGAAAATTTTTCGTCCGTGCTGGAAAAGGCGCTCATGAATGCAACCGGTACGGCCGTTGAGATTCGCAGGTTGGAAATGGTCGGTCCCCAAGTGGGCAAAGACCTGCAGGAAAAAGCCCTTCTCGCCCTGTTTTTCGCTCTTTTATTCATCACCATCTACATTTCCGGCCGGTTCGAATTCAAATGGATGATCAGCGGCCTAATGGCGGCCGCGTTGATGGGGGCGGTTTACCTGCTCTCCTTGTTCGACGTGGGTATCGCCTTTTTAATTGCAGCGGCTTTGGTTGTCACACTTGTTCTGTTCTGGTTTCTGGAACTAAAGTACGCCATGGGGGCCATCGTCGCCCTTATTCATGATGTTACCATTACGGTCGGACTGTTTTCGATTTTCGGAAAAGAATTCACGCTGCCCATTATCGCGGCGCTGTTGACGATTATCGGATATTCATTGAACGATACCATTATCGTTTTCGACCGCATCAGAGAAAACCTGCGAAAATATCGTCGGCACCCCCTGGACAGCACCATTAACAAAAGCATCAACGAAACCCTGTCCCGAACCATTCTGACTTCGGTTACCACGCTGCTGGTCGTGCTGATGCTGTACATGTTCGGCGGCGGCATTATCCATGACTTCGCCTTTGCCCTTTTGGTCGGCATACTGGCGGGAACGTATTCTTCTGTTTTTGTCGCCAGCCCCATATTGCTTGCATGGCAACGGAAAAAAGCATGAAGCACCTGATACCATGGTTCGAATTAAAACATGTTCCCGGAATCGGAAATCTTCTGTACAAGCGTTTGATCGACCGCTTCGGATCTCCCGAAGCGGTTTTTGGCGCATCTTATGAGGATCTGTGCCAAATTGAAGGCATCAGCAAAAAAACAGCGCTTGCCGTTATACGGCGTCATTCGAAAACCGACGTCACCGCTTACCTACGAAGGGTGATCGACAGGGGGATTCACCTGGTGACGATGACCGATCCGCACTACCCCCGCCTGCTTCTGGAAATACCCGATCCCCCTCCCTATCTCTACGTTTTTGGAACTCCAGAAGTCCTCTCGGAAAACCTCGCGATCGCCGTTGTGGGTTCACGAAATGCAACCGCCTACGGCATGGCCGCCGCAAGACGCCTGTGCTCCGAACTGGCCGCACGGGGCGTCGTTATCATCAGTGGAATGGCAAGGGGAATCGATACGGCGGCACATGATGGTGCCATTCAGGCCGGCGGAAAAACAGCGGCCGTTTTGGGAAGCGGATTTGACCGGATTTATCCGAGGGAAAACCGAAAGCTGTTTCATGCCATTTCAGAAAACGGCGCTGTGTTTTCGGAATTTGAACTTTCCGCGGGGCCTGAGGCAAGGCATTTTCCGGCTCGAAACAGGATTATAAGCGGTATGTCCATGGGGTGCGTGGTGGTGGAGGCAACCGAGAAAAGCGGCTCGCTGATCACGGCCCGTCTGGCCGCCGAACAGAACCGGGAGGTTTTTGCCGTTCCCGGCAGCATCCACTCCGAAAACAGCGCGGGCACCCATGGCCTGATCAAACAGGGGGCCAAGCTGGTTGCCGGTATTGACGATATATTGGAAGAATTCGAACAGTGGATAAATGAAAAATCCATTTCTGAAAACACGGTAATGGATCGCCTGGCGGAACCCCTGTCCCCGGATGAACATCAGGTTGTCCGGCACATGGGGCATTATCCGTCACATATCGATGACATCATGCGGAAAACGGCATTGGAACCGGGAAAACTATCCGGCATTCTGCTGCGTTTGGAGATGCTGGGGATCGTATCACAATCCCCCGGGAAATTCTTTTCTCTTTCCGTGTGACCACATAAAAGTATCGAGTGGAGGTATGACATTGGCAAAACCGCTGGTAATTGTTGAATCACCGACAAAAGTAAGAACACTGAAAAAGTACCTGGGAAACGATTACAAGGTGGCAGCCACCGTTGGACATATCAAAGACCTCCCGGTGAAAGAAATCGGAATCGATATCGAACACGACTTCAAACCCCATTATAAAACCATACAAGGGAAAAACAAAGTCATATCTGATTTGAAAAAAGCGGCCAAAGAAAGCGACGAAATTTACCTGGCCCCGGACCCGGATCGGGAAGGCGAAGCCATTGCCTGGCATACCGCCGAAGTATTGAATGAAAAGGGAAGGAAATTTTACCGGGTCCTTTTTCACGAACTTACCAAGAGGGCCATCCTGGAAGCCATTTCATCACCGACCGAGCTTGACCGAAACAAGTATGAAGCGCAGCAGGCCCGAAGAATTTTAGACCGTCTTGTCGGTTATCAGATATCACCCCTCCTCTGGCGAAAAGTAAAGGGAGGATTGAGCGCCGGCCGGGTGCAATCGGTCGCTGTGCGCATCATCTGTGACAGGGAGCGGGATATTCAGGCATTCGAACCTGAAGAGTACTGGTCGATTACGGCACATCTCCAAAGCACGACCCCCCCTGCCTTTACGGCCCGGTTGGTTAAAAAAAACGACAGAAAAATAAAAATCCCGGATCAGCATGCGTCCGACACGATTATCGATGAACTCGCCGATAAGCCGTTTGTAGTCGATAAGATCACCAAAAAGACGACAAAACGAAACCCGCTGCCGCCGTTCACTACGAGCAAGCTTCAGCAGGAGGCCATCCGGAAATTGCGTTTTTCCGCCAAAAAAACCATGATGGTGGCCCAGCAGCTCTATGAAGGGATCGATCTGGGGCCTGGGGACCCCGTGGGTCTAATCACCTATATGAGGACGGACAGCACCCGGATCTCCAGAGAAGCCGCCGAAGAAGCCATCGCTTTTGTTCGTGAAAAATTCGGCCCGGATTACGCCTTGTCCAAGCCCCGGTTTTACCCGAATAAGAAGAAAGCGCAGGATGCGCATGAAGCCATACGGCCGACGTCGCCGGCAAATTCTCCGGAAAAGATCGGTGCTTTCCTTTCCGCCGATCAGCTGGCACTCTACAGGCTGATATGGGAAAGGTTTACCGCCTCTCAAATGAAAGAGGCCTTAATCGATCAGATTTCAGTTGCCGTTAAAGCCGGTTCGTTTATCTTTAATGCGAGCGGTTCAACCGTTAAGTTTCCCGGGTTTATGATCCTGTACAAAAGCGCCGACGACGAAATCGAAAGCAGTATTTTCGATAAAAAACCCAAACTTCCGGAGCTGACCGAAAAGGAAGTCTTGCATCTCGATAAACTGGAACCCAAACAGCATTTCACCCTTCCCCCCCCACGGTTTTCGGAAGCATCACTGGTGAAAGAATTGGAGGAAAACGGCATCGGCAGGCCGAGCACGTATGCCGCTATTTTATCCACCATTCGGGATAAAGGGTATGTTGAGCTTGTAAAAGGGTATTTCAGACCCAGTGAACTGGGATTCATCGTCAATGATCTCCTGGTTCAAAACTTCCCTGATCTGATCAATGTCGATTTTACCGCTAAAATGGAAGAAGATTTGGATCGAATCGAGACCGACAAGGCGCAGTCCCTTGAAATTCTCTCCCGATTTTACGATCCATTCAAGCGGGAGTTGGACAAGGCTCTGAACGAAATGCAAAGCATAAAAGGTGTCGGGTTCCCGACTCCGCTTTCATGTCCCCAATGTGGTAAGACCCTGAATATAAAGGTCGGGAAGAACGGCCCGTTTCTGGCTTGCAGCGGATATCCCGACTGCTCATTTACGCGTGATTATGCCCGCGATGAAAAAGGCAACATTCAACTTGTCAAATCGGCCGCCGGTGAAGTAACGGACAAAATCTGTGAGAAATGCGGACGGCCGATGGTGATCCGGCACGGTAAATTCGGTGATTTTTTAGCGTGCAGCGGGTATCCGGAATGCACCCACACCCAATCCATGGGGAACAACGGTCATGGAACGCCCATAGGGGTGCCGTGTCCCCGGGAGAACTGCCCGGGAGAAATTATGGAAAAGCAGTCCAAGCGGGGAAAAATTTTCTACGGTTGCAATCGCTACCCGGACTGTACGCTTGCCTCATGGGAAAAGCCGGTGGCCAAATCCTGCCCCAATTGCGGTGCATCGATCCTTTTTGAAAAATCAACCAAAAAAGACGGCATTTTCCTCATCTGCCGTACACGGGGATGCGGCTTTCGAGAGAAGACAGAAAACGGCCGCAAGGAGTCGTAAATGGAAAAATCGCTCCACCCCTTTTTCAACCCCGACGGTATCGCCGTGATTGGTGCCAGAAGCACCCCGGGCTTCGGGTATATGCTGCCCGCCAATTTAAAGGAAAACGGCTGGGGAGACAGGACCTTCCTGGTCAACCCGAACGGCGGGCGTCTTCACGGCATGCCCGTGTACACCTCCGTTCATGACATTTACGATCTCGTAGACCTGGCCGTGGTCATCGTCCCGGCACCGGCCGTACCCGAGGTCCTGACCGACATCGGCGAATCCGGCATCCGGCATGTCATCCTCATGAGCGCAGGATTCGCCGAAGCCGGAAAGGCAGGGGAGCACCTGCAGGAAACCGCCAGGGCGGTCTCCTTGCGGTACGGACTGAACGTTATCGGGCCCAACTGCGTCGGGGTCGTCAATACCGCCAACCGCTTCAGCACAACCGAACTCATGCCGGAGGCGTTTCAGCCCGGCAATCTCGCGGTCATGGCTCAGAGCGGCGTATTCGGACATAACCTTCTCGAGCGCTTCAATGAATACGGCATTTCCATATCCAAGGCGGTCACCCTGGGCAACCGGCTCGTGATCGATGAAATCGACGTCTTGTCCTACTTTCATCGTGATCCGGAAACGAGCGCCATTGTCATGTACATCGAAGGCTCCGCCGAAGGAAGGCGCCTTAAAGAACATTTGAAAATTGTGTCACAAGACAAACCGGTAATGATCTTGAAGAGCGGAAAGACCGAACCGGGGAAAGCCGCAACGTCATCCCACACCGGCAGCCTGTCCGGAGAAGACGCCCTCTATGAAGGGATGTTCTCCCAAACAGGGGCCATTCGGGCAAAAACGCTGCAGGACCTCGTTGATTTCGCCCGGGTGTTCCCTACACAGCCTCTTCCCAAGGGGAACCGGCTCGGGATCATCACCGGCAGCGGCAGCATGGGCGCCCTGGCCACCGATTATGCCGTTGAACAGGGGCTTGTCCTCGCACCGTTGTCCGAAAGCATCGTTACGGCCGTCCGGGAGGGCGCACCGGGCTGGATGAACATAAAGAATCCATTGGATGTAGGCCCTTCCGCCCAATTTCCAAAGGCGTTCGCCGCCATGATGGAAGATCCGGAAATCGACATGGTGCTTGCCATTATCGCCATCCCGTATGCCGCCTATCGCCATATGGCATCCTCGGTTACGCTGGAATCCTTCTTCTTCGGCAGCAGCACCTCTTTGAAGCACCGTCGTTTCGACAAACCCTTGGCCGTCGCTGTCATCAGCCACAAACATCTTGTGGATTTATTCAAAGACACCCTGGAGCCGTCCATTCCCGTATTCACGACGCCTGAACGGGCTGTTTATGCACTGGCGGCACTCCGGCGATACCGGCAATGGAGAACCGGAACGGCGGATCGATAAAATCCGCTTCGGATGTTGTGAAACACGATGAGGCGCAGTTTGTTTCGGTTGCCGTCCACCCCTGATCGCCTATTTATCATTCCTGAAACGAGAAGATAAGCCGGTATTAAGGATCACGATGTGAATCATCGTTGAAGAAAGCGTCTTATATGCAGCAGCCAACAGGAAAAGGCATAAATTTGAGGGCATATGTCGTCATATGGGTTCTCATGGTTCTCATGGCCTTTTGGCTGAAAAGCATTCATCCCGAAACGGCCTGGCAAAAAGCCGGATTGATCAATTTCTCTGTGGGTTTTATCCTGCTGATATCCTATGTGACGGCCCGCATCCTGAAAACACTGAAGCTGCCCATGATCAGCGGGTACATCTTCACCGGCATCGTGGCAGGGCCATACATCACCGAATTTCTTTCCGGCGAAATGGTCGAACGGCTGCTGCTGATAAACGATCTGGCATTGGCCGTCATTGCCTTGACAGCCGGGGGAAAGCTCGAACTGAAGTCCCTGAAAAACAGGGCGTCGGCTATCCTGCTGAACACCGTGTTTCAATCCATTACGGTTTTTCTGATCGTATTCGGATTTTTCATGCTCGTGGGCAACCGATTCGAAATGACCCGCCACATTTCTCCGGTCCACCTTTCCGTAATGGCGGTCTTGCTCGGCGTGATTTCCGTTGCCCGGTCCCCGTCATCGGCGATTGCCATTATCAGCGAAAGCAGGGCATCCGGTCCGTTTACCGAAACGGTGTTGGGGGTCACCATTCTTATCGATGTATTGATCATCGTATTTTTTACCATCGCCATGGCCGTTTCCCAGATTCTGCTGTCCGGAAAAGCGTTTTTGCAGCACGAGGCATTCGTTGCACTGGGAATCGAGCTGGCCGTTTCCTTCATCATCGGTGCCGTCCTTGGAAAGGGACTTTCGATCTACATTCAACATGTCGGCCGGGACCTCATTCTGCTTCTGCTTTTTTTTGCATTCAGCGTTACCAAGGTCTCTTTATGGCTGGCCAACGTTATGGAAGCCAATTTCAACGCCTCCTTCCATTTAGAGCCCCTGCTGATTTGCATGAGTGCCGGCTTTGTCGTTCGAAACTTTACCCCTTCCGGAACGCCGTTTATGTCGACATTGGACCGTATGTCACTCCCCATATTCGTCCTTTTCTTTACCCATGCCGGCGCTTCACTGAACTTATTCTCTCTTCTTTTATGCTGGCCGCTCGCCGTCTGCCTGGTCGGTATGCGTGCAATCGGCATTTTCATCTCTTCCTCGATTGCAGGAATGATCAATCGCGACCCCGTTTCTCATTCCAATAGTGCGTGGATGGCTTATCTCACACAAGCCGGGGTATCCATCGGGCTTGCCCAGCTGGCCGGAAAACAGTTTCCCCAGATCGGCGGATACCTGACGACGATCATCCTGGCCGTTATTGCAATCAACCAGGTTATCGGGCCCATACTGTTCAAAACGTCACTGGGAATCGTACGGGAATCCAAGGCATGAAAAACGCCCACGCTTCAGGTGCAGGTGAATGCCGAAGGAATTACAGCACGGTAATCATTCGATCGGCTATCGTGTCCAGGTAAAGCATTCCGCGGCGCGTCAGTCTGCACCTATCCGGCAGGCATTCCATCAGTCCGGCATTCACCAGCGGGCCGAGAACCGGTTCAAAAGTACGCGTGAAATTCACCCCATAATGTGTTTCGAATGCCGCGACATCGATGCCGCGAACCGTTCTCAGTCCCAGATAAACGGATTCGATTATCACCTGCTCTCGAGAGAGGACTTCCCTTTCCTCAATGGGAAGATGCCCGTTCAGAATACTTTTTAAATACCCGGTCAGGCTCCGAGCATTCCACCACCGTTGCCGGGCGACATGGGAGTGTGCGGAAGGTCCAAACCCCAAATAGGGTGCGCCGGACCAATATTTTCGATTGTGATGGGATTTGCAGGGGTTTTCCGGGTCGAATGTATGTCCGCCGGCCTCTGTCACGGCAGGGGAAGGCCTCGATGCAAAATTGGATATTTCGTACTGGTCATATCCGTGTTCTTCCAGAAACGCCACGGTGGCCATATAGAGATCGCGGGTTTTGGCATCGGACAAGGACGTGAATTTTCCGGCCGCGGCATCTTCGAAAAGCGGTGTCCCGGGCTCCAGTGTCAGCATGTAGCAGGAAAGGTGTTCCGGCCGGAAATAAACGGCCCGCCTCAAATCAGAGAACCAGTCGGACAGGGTCTGGCCGGGAAGGCCGTAGATCAGATCGATTCCCAGATTCTCGAAGCCGGCGTTTCGGGCTTGTTGCAGTGTCGATTCGGCATCCGCTGATGTGTGCATCCTCCCTAAAAAGGCCAGGCGCCGATCGTTGAAAGACTGAACACCCAGGTGTATGCGGTTTATACCGGCGGCACGGTATCGGGTCAATTGAACGGCCGAAGTGGTCTTGGGGTTGGCTTCAAGCGTGATTTCACTACCGGGCACCAGTTCGAAAGCATTCCGAATGGCCTCGATGAGGGTTTGCACATGATCCGGAAATAGTAAAGACGGGGTTCCACCACCCAAGTAAAGCGAATCGAACTTCATGAGCGGTTTCTCGATCATTGCCGTTTCACGGACAACGGCATCCACAAAGGCATCGATGGGGGCAAGATCCGTTTCCGAATAAAAGTCGCAATAGCGGCACTTTCGGACGCAAAACGGCACGTGAATGTACAGGCCGCCGTTTTCCTCGAGCATCGTCATACCCTCATCATACAGGCGGGATAGGCATCTTTTCTGTCCGCAACAAGCCCGAACCCCAGCCTGAGGGCCTTTTGGTTCATGGCGAGAAATTCCGGGGGAACGCGCCCTTTAAGTGAACTCATAATCGACTCCCGGCGAACCAGTCCGGTGATACCCGCCACCGCTCCCAGCATGCAGATGTTCTGGACCACGGGACTGCCGATTTCAGCCATTACGGTATCATATATCGGCAGCGCCAGTTGCCGGGCATCCCCACGTGAAAGAGGAGTGACATGCCTGAGATCCGTTATTAAAATGCCTCCGGGACGGATGATCGGATAATATTTGTTATAGGATTCCTGTGTAAGGCAGACCAGGACATTCGGCTGATTTACCTTTGGATACCGAATGGGGGAATCGGCAACGATGACATCCGACCGGGTGGACCCGCCTCTGGCCTCCGGCCCGTAGCTCTGGGACTGGACTGCAATGAGATCCTCGTATATAACGGCGGCTTCGGCCAGCACAATAGCCGCTGTGATCACCCCCTGCCCTCCTGAGCCGGCAAACACGATTCTGCAGATCTCCATCAGGATTTTTCCTTCATCGCCTTTAGAATGACTTTGTTGTATTCCTCGCAGTATTCCGGAATATCCTTTTCCACGAATATGCCCCGTTCGATGAGATCCGGGTTTTCCGACTTTGCCGAGGAGCCGATCGGTGTCGTTTGGGTCTTGAACAGCTCCATCATTCGGGCGGCGTTCCCCAGCTTGTTTTTTCTGCCGAAATACGTGGGGCACTGCGTCATTATTTCAACTACGGAGAAGCCTTTGTGTCGAACGGCTTTTATGATAAAGTCGGTTAATTGCTTCACATGGTAGGTGGTGGACCGCGCAATGAAAGATGCCCCCGCAGCCCGGGCGATTTCCACCACGTCAAATTCATGATCGATGCTCATATAGGGTGCCGTAGTGGCCGAGGTGCCGAACCCGGACAGCGGTGAAAACTGCCCGCCCGTCATTCCGTACACCCTGTTGTTCATAACGAGAGCCGTGATATCGATATTCCGTCGCGCCGCGTGAATGAAATGATTCCCGCCGATAGCCAGTGCATCCCCGTCCCCCATGGGCACGATCAGGTTCAGGTCAGGTCGGCTCATCTTCACGCCCGTTGCAAAGGCAAGGGCCCTGCCGTGCAACGTATGGAGCGTATGAAAATCCACATATCCTGAAATTCTGGCGGAGCATCCGATGCCGGAAACCATCACGATGTCGTTTTTATCGAGCCCCATCTGTTCGACGGCTCTCAGCAGGCAGTTGAGAACAATGCCGTGGCCGCACCCCGGGCACCACAAATGTGGAAAAAATTTTTCCCTGATGTAATCTCGCACCGCCATGCTAAACCCCTTTTCCCTGAATAATGCGCAGAATATTTCGAATATCCGCAGGAGTTATAAAGACGCCGTCGAAGCGGTTCGCCAGGACCACCCGTTCAGGCCGGTCCACGGCCCGTTTGACCGCGCGAACGATTTGACCCATGTTCATCTCGACAACGACGATGTGCTTGGCGCGAGCACATTTCTCCCGTACGAGGTCATAAGGAAACGGCCACAGGGATTGAAGCTCCAGCATACCCAGCTTTTCACCTCTGGCCCTTCTGCTTTCCACGACTTCAAGTGAAGACCGGGCCGAACATCCGTAGGAAACCAGGATGCATTCCGCATCTTCCAATTCGTAAGTTCTAAACCGGGTGATCGCATGGACATTGTTTCTGATTTTATCTACGAGATGATGGAGAAGATCGCTGACCGTCGCAGGATCCCTGGTAGGAAATCCCCACATATCGTGGAAAAGGCCCGTTACGTTGTAGCGGTGTACACCACCGAAATCGGACATCGGCAGCCGGCCGTCCTCCCGGGGCAGATAGGGGTGGTAATCCACGCCTTCAGGCACCGAAGTTTGCAACCGTCTGACCAGCGGGATTTCGCCCTTGTTCGGGATGACCAGCGGTTCACGGGTATGGCCCACGATTTCATCGAAAAGAAGGACCACCGGTGTGCGGTATGTTTCCGCCAGGTTGAAGGCGTCCACGGTTATGGCGAACACGTCCTGACCGCAGGATGCGGTCAGAACGATGACGGCATGATCCCCATGCGTTCCCCACCTGGCCTGGTACACGTCCCCCTGCCCGGTGCTGGTGGGCAGACCGGTGGATGGCCCTCCGCGCTGGACATTGACGATTACGCAGGGGATTTCCGTCATCACAGCGTAGCCCAGGGCCTCCTGCATCAAGGAAAAACCCGGCCCGCTGGTTGCCGTCATCACTTTATCCCCGGTCAGGGAAGCGCCGATAATCGCACAAATCGAGGCGATTTCGTCTTCCATCTGTATAAACTTGCCGCCCACTTTTGGAAGCTCATAAGCCAGGTGTTCGGCGATTTCCGTGGAGGGGGTGATGGGGTACCCGGCAAAAAAATCGAGGCCCGCGTAAAGCGCGGCCTCGGCACATGCCTGGTTACCCTGTACAAATCGCTTTTCTTTCGGCATGCTCTTCATCCTGTTGTGTTACCACTTCGATGGCAAGATCCGGACAACGATATTCGCACAGTCTGCAACCGATACAGTCTTGCGGCCTGACCGCCGCGACTTTCTCTTTATCGTCCAACTCAAGGACGCTCTTAGGGCAAAAATGAACACATATGCCGCATCCCTTGCACCATTGTCGGTTAATCACATGTTTGAACATAATCAGCGTTTACCCTGTTTTTTGCTGTAAAGCATTCAGTAAAAAGCGCCCATCCGGAAAAGGCAATTCCAACGATGAAGATGCGGTGCACAAGGACATCGTTAAACGAACCGCTGTGTCACCCGGTTAAGCACATCATCGACATTTTCCGGCGTGATCTTTAACCGTTCACGCCGCTGTTCGACACGGCTGCGCAATTCCGGATTCTTCAGATCGGCTAAAAAGGTAAAATATCCCAACCGCCGACCGACCTGATACAAGCACTGTTCATCCGGATCCATATCCAGATACATTTGAAGTACACCGAGCACTCGGTCCTTGTCCTTCGGCAGCTTACCCTCGACTTCCTGGAACATGTTCAAAATGTGGTCGCTGACGATGGTGCTGTCAATCCCTTCAAGGGCATCGATCATCGTGTAAATTTCAAGAATCATCTCCGTATCCGTAGGTTTTTCGAAACGGCCGGCAGCCACTTCATCCAAAAGCGGAATGCCGCCGGGAAGCGCAAGCGTCCGTATTCGAATAAAATCGGGATTGATTCGGTTCAGCGCGTCGGCGGTTTCCAAAGCATGCACACGGGATTGTTTCCGTCCGCCCAATCCCGGCATCACGTATTCGGAAAGCTCGATCCCGGCGCGTTTCGCCTTTCGCCCCGCCTTGATGTGGTCCGCCTTGGTCACCCCTTTTTTCATCATTTTAAGCACTTCATCCGAAGCGGATTCAAGGCCGATGTGTATCCGGTTCAATCCGGCCGATCGAATGCCGGCCAGGTCATCGTCGGAAATGCGGGCTATGGTGTGGGATCGCGCATACGACGTTATCCGTTTTACCCACGGAAACCGCATTTTTAAATGCTCGAGAATACGCATGAGATCGGCGGGTTTGATGATCAGGCTGTTGGCATCCTGAAGAAACACGGACTGCATACCACCGGCCATCCAGTTGTATGCCGCTTGAAACGGCGGCAAATCACATGCCGTTATATTTCCGACCGCCTTTTGTATATCGGATGCCTGCACGTTTCCATTTTCATCGGCCAGATCCATGATGGTTTTAACATACCGGTAAACTTCATCGATATCCCGGATCACATGGTCTACGGGACGAATCGAGAAACGGGTCCCTTTATAAACCCCGCAGAATGCGCAATGATTCCACGGGCAGTTTCGCGTAATTCGAATCAGCAGGCTGTAAGCCTCGGATGGCGGTCTGATCGGCCCCTGTTCGAATCCCTGATATTCCAATTCCTTTTTTCGCATCTGATCTCTTCCATGATCCATTTGCGGCCGGATATGCACACGGCGATGAGCGGCACTATACTTCACCTTTGTTTACGCCAAAATACCCTTTTCAGGGCCATTAGTCAATTTTGCCGTCTATTCGCCGGACACCGCCTCGAATGGCATTTGACATGATCCGTATTTTTACATAATAACGGAATAAAAAAAACTTCAGGTCCCACGATCGAAAGGAATGTTCAAGTTGCTGAAAATAATCATAGCATTGATATGTGTCGGATTTGCGGCCGCCGGTGCGGTTGCCTTCGAGATATATCGTTATGCCGATGCCCCCATCTCCGATACAAGGGTGGTAAAAACCGTCACCATCCCGGCAGGCCGACCTTTCGACACGGCCATCGACATTCTTTCCGGCCAAAACCTGGTGGACCACCGGTTTAAATTCTCACTGGTCGCCAGGATCAAGGGATATGACAGGCGGATCAAGGCGGGTGAATACCGTCTTTCCACGTCTATGTCCCCATTGCAGATACTTGAAAAAATGGTTCGGGGAGAGGTGGTCCTTCACCGGTTGACCATTCCGGAGGGATACGATCTGGTTCGGATCGCCGCTGCTGTGGAATCCGGCGGATGGAGCGACAGCAAGGCCTTTTTATCGGCGGCCCGGGACGAAGCATTCGTCCGCAGATTCGGATTCGAAGCCGCGTCGTTCGAAGGTTACTTGTTTCCGGAAACCTATTATTTCTCAAGCGATGCGGATGCCGGAGAAATCATCACCGCCATGGCCGAACGTTTCAAGTCCGTTTTCAAGCCCGAGTGGAAAACAGCCGCAGAGCAGAAAGGGTTCAGCGTTCATGAGATCGTTACGCTGGCATCCATCATCGAAAAGGAAACCGGAATCGATGCCGAACGGCCGCTTGTCTCTTCTGTTTTCCACAACCGCCTGAAAAGGGGGATGCGGCTTCAAAGCGATCCTTCCGTGATCTACGGCATCCATGAATTCGATGGGAACATCACCCGCAAACACCTGACAACACGCACTCCCTACAACACGTATATGATTACAGGGCTTCCCCCCGGCCCCATCGCCAATCCCGGCATAAAGTCGATCGAGGCGGCGCTGTTCCCGGCGGATACCGATTATCTTTTTTTCGTCGCCCGGAAAGACGCGACGCATGTTTTTTCCACCAATCTCCGCGACCATAACCGGGCCGTTCAAAAATACCAATTGGGCCGGTAACATGCGTTCCTCCGACATCATTTTGTATCCCTGTATTCCCGACATCCGTAAATCGTTAACGGCATGGTACAATCAACACCGGCGAACGCTGCCATGGCGCGATACGCGGGACCCTTATGCCATATGGGTGTCCGAAGTGATGCTCCAGCAGACCCGGGTCAACACGGTCATACCGTTTTACAGCAAATTTTTATCGGCATTCCCGAATATCCATGCCCTGGCACGGGCGGAAATATCCCGTGTGCTCAAGATATGGGAGGGGCTGGGCTATTACGGGCGAGCCCTCCGGCTGCATGAAGCAGCGCATCTTCTTATCCGGGATTTTCAGGGACACATGCCCGAAGCATATGAAGACCTTCGACGGCTGCCCGGCGTCGGTGATTACATCGCCTCGGCCGTTTTAAGCATGGCATTCGATCAGCCGCACGCCGCGGTGGACGGCAATGTCAAACGGGTGCTATCCCGCATTTTGTGCGAAAAGAACCCGGTCAATGCATCGTCCGCTCCCGCCGTGTATAAAACGCATGCCACACGCCTGCTGGATGCCGATAACCCCGGCATGTTCAACCAGGCCATGATGGAGCTCGGAGCGCTTGTCTGTGTCGCGAAAAAGCCTGTATGCGGAAAATGCCCCATTCGATTGCATTGCAGAGCGCTTCAGAATCGCTGCGTCCATGGTTTTCCGAAACGGAGAAAAACCGGACGAATTCCGGAACATCACATTTCCGTGGGAGTGGTGATGAAAAAAGGCCGGCTGCTGATCACGCTTCGAAAGCCCGGTGGATTGCTGGGGGGATTGTGGGAATTTCCGGGCGGCAGGGTGGAAAACCATGAAACGCCCGAACAGGCATGCATGCGCCATATGCGTGAAATGCTGAGCGTGGATGTTCGGGTGGAGCGGTTTTTAACCCGGGTGAGACACACCTACTCTCATTTCAAAATCGTCATGGACGTTTTTATCTGCCGATGGGCGGGCGGCAGGCTCCGGCTGAACGGACCCGAGGATTATCAATGGATAACTCCGTCACAAGTCCATCGATATGCCTTCCATAAAGCGAATCACAAATTTTTTTCCACCCTTTGGGAAAGTTTGGCGAACCGGTAGTCATCACTCGTTTTTTCCACGGTTCACCGGAGTCTGTTTGTCGGATCGCCTTCCGCAACCATGGTTTTCAGCACCTCGCGGTCTTTACCCATGGGAATGAAACCGAACAGCTCCGCCGTCATTACGCAGATGCCCTCTTGATTTACGAATTCCGCTGCAGCCACCGCTTTTCCGTTTTCATCCATGTGAACGATGGTCAGTGTGCATGTCACCGTATCATTGATGAACACCGGCTTTTTGAATTTAAAATTGATTCCGGATGCCAGCCACCCGATCTGTCCGCCGATTTCCGTGATCAGCGAACCCACCAGAAGACCGTGGCAGATCCGGCCGGAAAGCCCCTTGGTATCAACAAACCGGTCATCGAAGTGAATCGGGTTATAATCCTTGGACATCTCGGCAAACTGCGCCACTTCCGAAGCCGTAAACATCCGTTTTGTCGAAAAGCAGTCGCCTGCTTTCAAGCCCTCGATCGTCTTATTTCGAATAATGCTCATCTTTTTCTCGTTCGTGCACATACAGCAATGGCTGATACATTCCATCTCTTCGTTGGACGGGAATTTTAATCCTCAATATACGTAAGGTGTTTCTGCTGTTACAATTTCCCTGCCGCCTTTACCGGAAGTGAATGTGTCCACTTCCGGGTGGACACGCCTTAAAATTCGGGGACTATTTTCCAAAATGCCATTGGTCCGAAGCGCAGGTGTTCAGCCAGTCGGGCATATCCCCTGCATCGAGGCAGCGTTTTACATGCCTGCACACGAGCAGGTCGGTCGGGAATGCCATATTTTCGGGCAATGCATCCAGGGCGAAAAATCGGACCTTCTCCGCATCCGAACCGGCCTTCAAACCACCGCCGACCCACTTGCCCCAGAACCAGATTCCAACGGTCTGACGGTCCATATCGTGAAAATTCGAATGAACGGTAAACACCGGCCCGATATCGATCTTAAGGCCGGTCTCTTCAAACGCTTCCCGGCAAGCCGCCTGCCGGACGTCTTCATTCCATTCCAAATGCCCGCAGGGAATGCACCACATGCCTTCGTAAGTACCCAGACGTTTTACCAGAAGTATTTCCCGGTTCTTGACGACGATAACCGCCACACCCACCGTGGGATTTCGGTAATGGGTAATGCCGCAGGAAGAGCAATACAATCGATTGATCCCTTTGTTGTCAATCGTGATAAGCCTTTCCCGGCAGTAGGGGCAAAACACAAATTCCATGTCGCCTTTTCCTGTTTCGGTGAAAAAATCGCTTTTATGCTTCTAACCGCATTTTTTGACTGCTTGTCAACCTCATTTTCATGGGCCGTATTCAAAAATCCCGTACAGCACTTCATATACGGCATTGAGGAAAAGGTGAACGACTTACCCGGCAAGAAAACTTTCAAGACATCCCCTGCTTGCCGGATTCCGCTTTTTACGGTATGTACTTCTTAGGAACGTTGGGTTCGTTCCAACGTTCTTAACGACCAAACGATCAAAACGATCCAAACGCCATGAAAGAAAAAACCGCTGCAGAAAAACTGGCTGAATTTGTCGCCGAACTCTCCTTTACCCGACTCACAGAAAACCAGGTGTTTCAACTGAAGACATTTTTTATCGACTGGCTTGGATCGGCATTTGCAGGGCGATCCGAACCGCCCGTAAACATCATCAATCATGTGCTCAAAAGCATGGGCGGAGAACCGGAAGCCGTTGTATTGCCGGAACTCACCAGAGGCCCCTGTCTCTTCGCCGCCCTGGTGAACGGGGCGTCTTCGCATGTAAAGGAAATGGATGATCTCCACAGAGGCGCCATTTTCCACCCGTCGGCTTCGATTATACCCGCTGTGTTTGCGGCGGCCGAGCGCGCACATATCTCAGGAGAAGAGCTGATAACGGCCATTGCGGCGGGATACGAGGTCGGCATTCGGGTTGCAATGGCGTCCGGTCCGAAGCATTACCGATACTGGCACACTACCGGAACCGGGTTGAGATCAGAACCCGAACCGGCAGCATTTTATATGGTGAAGTGGACATCCCTAAAGGTGATCCGGAGAATCCGTTGAGCCGCGGGGAAGTGATTGAAAAATTTTTTCTGCTGGCACGGGAAAACACCGGCGATTTACCGGTCGAAAAACTGGTGGACCGGGTCATGAACTTAGAATCCGTTTCCGATGTCTCGCATCTTATCCTCCCGCAAAAAGGCGGCGGGGGTTTTCCGACATAATGGTGTTGACCTGCTCATCGGTAATGCCCGCCTTTTTAAAAAAGGGAAGGATGTTTTT
Source organism: Desulfobacterales bacterium (assembly GCA_046483495.1). Classification (GTDB taxonomy): domain Bacteria; phylum Desulfobacterota; class Desulfobacteria; order Desulfobacterales; family UBA5616; genus CAYLRU01. The sequence continues at coordinate 122,466 of JAWODC010000067.1, read as the reverse complement.
AAATACGTGTGTTATATGATAATTCTCCAGCAGCGGACGGTAAGCTTCCGGAAGTTCGGGATTCGGCCTGCCCAGCCAATAAGCGATCGTATCATGGGAAATTATGATTCTGTCAAGATGCCCTGTGCCGATCAGACCGATGATTACGGCGTACTTTTCGATATCCATGGGGCAGTCTTCCACAACTTGAATGCCCATGCGGTCAAATGAGTCATACACCCCTTGCTTCAGGACTTCCATGTGGTAATGAACATCGACGTTGTCACTCATATGCCCGATCATTACCTGGGCGGGATCGGCTCCCTCTTCAATGAGCAGCTTTGCCTGCTCCGGTCCCATGCTGCCCCCCTGGGTGTGAGTGATAATCGGAACACCGGTTTCTTTCTGGGCCCTGGCGGCGGCTGTAAAGAACATCCGTTCATAGTCGGTGATCACATCTTTGCCGCTGGCCAGTTTGATGGCGCCGGCCTTTATGCCGGTTTTTCCGATTCCCCGGGTGATTTCCGTCATGAACATATCATGGATTTCTTCCACGGCATCCGAGACCACACTGCGGAATTTAAAATAGGGTGAAGCCCCCATCCCCTCGAAATAAAAGCCCGTCGAACATATGATATTCACACCCGATTTTTCGGACACTTCTTTGAGCAGCATCACGTCCCTGCCCGTCTCATTGGGTGTCGCATCTACAAAGGACGCCACACCGTACGATTTGATCTCCTCCATGGTTTTCAAACCCGCCGATACCGCCGCTTCCCGGTCAAAAGGAGCCATGGTGCTGTCGCCGTACCAGCCGGGATAACCGAAAATGATGTGTTCATGCATCAATGTAATTCCAAGATCATCCGGAGAAATGGGTCCGGTAACCGTATTTACACTATTTTTTTTCATGCATCCTCCTTTTGGCGGCTATGTAATAAAACAGGAAAGTCGACAAAGAGACAAGTGTGAAAGCATCGGCGGTTTTCAATTCTCAGCAACCGTATACCGCCAAAGCCCCCATAATGCAACACCCAATATTCCGCAGTACCCTTCCCGTTGCCCGTATGGAGTCACCTCACATTTTTTCAAAAAATTCTTGATTTAAAAGTAAAACACATTATCATAGCAACGACTGCTATCGCTTGTGCTTGAGATTTGTTCTACGAGGAATGTCCATTTTGCTGAAGTGGCATCCTGAACAGTGGAACCAAAACAAAACAGAAAGGGGGGAATGCTACTTTGGCGGATGGAATCGTAAAATGGTTTGATGAAAAAAAAGGGTATGGTTTTATCGAGCAGGAAGACGGACCGGATATTTTCGTGCATTATTCGGGTATTCAAGGAACCGGTTTCAAATCCCTGAACGAAGGGGACCGGGTTTCTTTCGAAATCGAGCAGGGCAATAAAGGCCCTGCAGCCGTGAATGTCGTCCAAAAGTAAATCACTCAACCTATCGAATCAGGATAATTTTTATATCCTGATTCGATAGGGGACCCTTAAACCTCCAATATATCCTCCGGGGTCCACACATCCCAGTCCGGGGTCTCCTCATCGGGTGGTGTTTTCCATAATCCCAACGGCTTTCCTTTGGGCCGCTCGAACGTCCATGTTTCCAGGTGATCGGCAATTTTTCCCAACCAGTAATCCGTGTTTCCCAGGTAAAGCTGCTGCGTTTTTCCACGCCTGGAGTACATGGGGATAACGCCGTCTTTGGAGGTATAGCCGTAGCCGGCCAACACCGCATGGGCAGCCAGACACGCTCTTTCAAAAGCTTCACCGGTCCATGCCTTGGCTGCGGCCGTCTCGTATTCGGCCGGCATGCTCCGGCTCAACCGCCATGCCGCCTGGCAGGTCACGTATCTGCACCCTTCGACGTCTGAGACCAAATCGGTGCAATGCCCCTGGACGTATTGGTTTATGCCGACGGGTGCATCGAACTGGACACGGCTTTTTGCGTGATCGACAGAAAGGCGCAGCAGTTCCTCCCCGGCCCCGACCATCTGGGCGCACAGCATCACCGCCCCGTGCTGTATCGCCTGATACACAAACGGCCATCCTCCGCCAACCGGACCTACGACTGCGGATTTCGGAACGCGGACCCCATCGAAAACGACCTCACACTGCTTGTCATTGGCAATGGTTTTGAGAGGCTCGATGGTAAGCCCTCGAGCACCGGTGTCCACGGCAAAAATCGTGATGCCGTCTTCCGCCTTCTCCGATGGTTTGGTTCTGGCTGCGCAAAAGATGATGTCCGCAGCAACGGCGTCATGTACGAAAAGCTTCGTTCCGTTCAAAACATAATCGCCACCGTCTTTGACCGCCGCCAGTTCAATGCCTTCGGCATCCCATGCCCGGTCTCCCCATGCGCCGTCCGGTTCGGTTACAGCGAGTGCGCAGATAAGGGCGCCATCCGATATTTTGGTCAGCCATTCCTTTTTTTGTTCCTCGGTACCGGCGGCCAGAATGATCGATCCGCACAGCGTTACCGTGGACAGGTACGGCCCCGGAAACATGGCCCTGCCCATTTCCTCGAAGATCAGCATCTGGTCGATCAGATCCCCGCCCAATCCACCGTAGGTTTCAGGAAAGGGCAGCCCCAGCCACCCGAGATCGGCGATTTTTCGCCAGAGATCCGGTGAATGGCCGGCATTCCCCCTCTCCATTTCCCGGACCAATTCTTCCGGACATTCTTTTTCGAGAAAGTTCCGGGCTTCTTTTTTCAGCATTTGCTGTTCTTTACTGATTCCAAAATCCATATCATCACCTCCCTATTTTTTCATAACCTCTTCGCCGATGGCTTTCATCATGTGGGCGGGTATTCTGGGAAGCCCCAGTCCGCGTTGAGCAAGAACGATTTTAATCACTTCGAATGTGCCGCCCGCGTGAAGGCTTCGCGTCACTTTCCACATCCGCTCGAGTCTCCCGGCCAAAGCCGCCCATTTGGAACCGGGGCTTAATTGACCGTAAAGCCCTAAAATGTCCAGCATCGCTTTGGCATGGGGTGCACCGTATTTTTTCGCGTAATAGTTGCTCAGTTCATACGGCGCCGGACCGAGTTTCTCTCTTTCGGTAAACCGCCAGGCCGAATACCACCCGGCCAGGCGCTGGACTTCGTTTTCAACAGCCAGTTTGGCCAGTTTTTTGCGAATTTCAGGATAATCCATCAGCCGTTTACCGCCTGAAAGGGTCTCCTTGCAGAACGCGATCAGCTCCTGGATCAGCCGCTTTCCCCCGGCGGCGTCCCCGGTCATCCGCCGCTCGAACTCAAAGACCTGCATGGCATGATAAAACCCGCGGTGCAATTGGCCCAGCAGATTGTCCTTGGGCACCCGCACATTATCGAAAAATACATAATTTTGACGGCCGCCGCCCATGGTGGCCAGCGGTCGATAGGAAATCCCGGGCAGATCCGCGGGCACCAGAAACAGGCTCAACCCCCGGTGCTTGGGAATGATGTCCCGTGTTCTGGCCAATGTAAACAGCCAGTTGGGCTTGTACCATCCGCTGATAAAGATTTTTTGGCCGTTAAAAATGAAATCATTTCCGTCTTCTTCAGCCCGGCAGCCGATATTGGCCTCGTCGGATCCGGCGTTGGGTTCGGTAAACGCTTCGAAACACACCGTTTCACCTCTGGCGATGGGTGGAATCCACCGTTTTTTCTGTTCTTCTGTGCCGAACATCATGAGGCTGGGTCCCACCAGGTGAAGGCCTAAGAAATCCGGCCACGTAATGCCGAAATGCCCCTGCTCCTCGTCGAGAATGCTCTGCTCCATCTCCGTAAACCCTGACCCGCCGTATCCTTCAGGCCACCCGGGCACATAATAGCCCTTTTGAATGGCCTTTTCTTTCAACCGCATCCACCAGTCCTGGACCTCCTTTCCCATCAAATTGTTGAATCCAGGCTCATAATCTTCCGGGAGTTCATTCATAAAAAATTCCCGGATCTCCTGTCTCAGTTTTTCTTGTGCTTCGGTAAATCCGAATTCCATAGATACCTCCTTGTGGGTTAGAGGAGACTACCGAACGCCCCTTCATTATAGGCGTTTTACGTTCTTGAAGGACACTCGAATACGATTTGAAAAGAGGTGACCGGCCAAATGCCGGCGGCTCTCGAAAAGACCTATATTGCATGGAATGCTGAATTTTTACCCAAACAAACCGATGGTGTCAATCCCTCAATGCACTTATCATTGCATCGGTACGATGAGAACAAGGGAAAAATCTTGATTTTTGATCGGCCTGAGTTTAGAAGTAAAGTTTTTATGCGACGCACCATCTCGAATCAGGAGGTTTGGGCTTCGATCTGCAACACGAAAACAGGATACCTATGCTTGAATCAATTCAGAAAAAGGAACGTAACCGTTTGAACGTGGATGCCAAGTTTCAACCGTTGTTCGATCCAAAATCCATCGCTTTCATAGGGGCTTCCAATGCTGTCGGCAAATGGGGCTTCATCGTACTGCGAAACCTGATAAACGGCGGATATACAGGAAAAATTTTCCCCGTAAATCCCAACGAAAAGCATGTCCAGGGAATCACCGCCTATCCCGGTATTCGGGAATTACCGTCCGTACCCGATCTGGCCGTCATCGTCATTCCTCCGGATGCTGTTCCCAAGGCCATTGATGAATGCGCGGCTAAGGGCATCCGTGCCGGGCTTGTGATCACGGCCGGTTTTGCCGAAGTGGGGGCACACGGTGAAAAACTCCAGGCGGAAATGGTCGAGCGGGCTGCAAAAGGGGGAATGATCCTGGTGGGCCCCAACTGCAACGGCATCTTACGGCCGTCGAAAAAGCTTTTCCCCCAAATGCCGATGGTATTTCCGCCGGACGGAAAAATTTCAATCGTGTCCCAAAGCGGCAATGTCGCCACCTCTTTGAGTCAGCGCGCCATAAAGACGGGATTCGGAATCGGAATAGCCGTCAGCAGCGGCAATGAAGCCGATCTCCATTGCGAGGACTTTTTCGATTTCATGGCAAATGATCCCGGCACCGAGGTCATCATCAGCTATATCGAAGGATTTCGAAACGGCAGGCGGTTCTTTGAAACGGCTAAGGATGTCGCCCTGAAAAAACCGATCGTCATACTGAAAGCCGGCGGAACGGAAGCCGGGGCAAAGGCGGCGATGTCCCACACCGCTTCGCTTGCCGGTATGGACGCCGCTTTCCAGGGTGCTTGCCGGCAGGCCGGCATCATTCGAGCACGAAACATGGAAGATCTCTTCAATATCGGCATGGGATTCATTAATCAGCCGCCGGCTCGCGGAAATAAAACCGCTATCGTAACCATGGGTGGCGGTTGGGGTGTCTTGGCCGCGGACGCCGCTGCCCGATACGGCCTGGATGTGGTGACGCTTTCTGAAAAAACGCTTTCAGCGCTTGACGAAATTCTGCCTCCGTGGTGGAACCCGGGAAACCCGGTGGACATGGTCGCCGGCAATATAGAAGGGGCATTGATGAAGTCCCTTGAAATTCTGTTCAAAGCCCCTGAAACGGACTGCATCATCCTATTGGGTATAATGGGCTTCATTAAAATCAGACCGATATCACCGGATACATCGGCCGAAAAAATCGAGGCGCATATTTTGGATACACTCGATCAGCTTTCGCAGGCAGCCGATACGGTAAAAGAGATGTCGCACTATTACCGGAAGCCGCTGATCACCGCCACCGAAATCCCCTTTGCCGTGGGAGACATGGAAGAACGCATATTTTACCGCCTCGGCCGGAAGGGCTATCCCGTGTTCAGAACCCCGGATACGGCCGCCCGCATCATGTCATGCATGGTCGAATACAGCACCTTTATCAGAAAGCATTAGGCCTCGAACACCTGATCGGCGGAACCGTCCGTTATCGGCCGTTTAAAACGAAGGCGGGGCGGCAGGTCCCGCCACGAGCCGGGACCTTTCCTGTTCAACCGGCGACACCGTCCTGTTTCATTTCCGCGATTTGGGTGTCATCATAGCCCAACTCCCTCAATACATCATCGGTATGTTCGCCGATTTCGGGCGCAAAGCTTTTCATTCCGGCCGTATGTTCACTGAAGTGAAAAGGATACCCCGGCACCTGCATTTCACCGAACGGAGATGCAATCGTGGTCATATAATCATTTGCCAGGGCTTGGGGATCGGAGAAAACCTCTTCGAGCTGCTGTACGGAGCTGAACATGAGCTGTTCCCGTACAAAAATTTCCATCCATTCGTCCCGGGTTTTCGTCAAAAACACGCGGTCAAAAACCGCCACCAGATCCGGACAATTGGCAAATCGACTTTCCTGATCGATAAATCGGGGATCTTCGATGAGATGTTCCTGACCCGTGGCCCTGCACAGTACGGGCCACCATTTTTCCTCCGGATGATTCGTTCCGATGATCCATTTGCCGTCACTGCATTGAAATGCATTTCGAAGCGGTGAATTCAAAGACCTGTCCCATCGCACAGCGGGATCCACCCCGACAAAGGATTTGATCATGAAGTTACAGTACATCAACCACATAGCCGTACTGAAAAGTGAAATATGAATCTCCTGACCCATGCCCTGCCTTTCCCTGGCGAGAAGAGCCGTAATAATCGCGTGGCTCGCAGCAATCGCCGTGGACTGATCCAGAATGCCGAGATGAAGCGGCGTCGGATAATCATTCCCGGCCAGAAACGCCATTCCGGAGCGGGCCTGTCCCAGCGGGTCGAACGCCCCCAGGTTGGACAAAGGCCCTTTGGGGCCGTATCCGGAGACATTAGCATGAATCATCTTCGGATTGACTTTGGCGAGTGTCGTATAATCGATGCCCAACGCAACCTTCGTTTCAGGGCGCAGGTTGGTGAGGAAAACATCCGCCTTTTTAATCAGGCGGAGAAACACCTCACGCCCGCTTTCCATTTTGATGTTCAGGCAAATCCCCTTCTTATTCCGGTTTGAAACCTCGAACATGGCGCTCTTGCCGTTTGGCAGCCCAAATACGACCATACCCGTCCGGCTCCATTTTCGCATGGGGTCGCCGGAGGCCGCCTCGATCTTGATAACCTCGGCGCCGAGATCCCCTAAAATGGCACCGGCACCGGGTCCGGCATGGAAAACGCCGTACTCAACCACCCGTATGCCTTCCAAGGGTCCGGGACGGCCGTTTTCACCTGACACATGTCGCTCCCGCATAAAGCACCCCTCCTTCTTGCCTTCATTTACACATTTTCATAAAGGGGCACCCGGCTTTTATTCAAGCCGCCCGTGCCCCTGTCGGCCCTTAGCAATGGCCGAAAAGCATACCCGACTCATATTTTCAAAACAAGTTTTTTTCCTGGACACCGTTTATTCACCGCCTGTCAGACATCTATCCCGTTTCGCCCGTCCCGCTCCTTCTATCCGGCGAATGGTCTAAACCTATCTGTCATGTAAAACCAAAGTTATACGATAACCCATAATCCTCCGGCACAACCGAAATGCGGCCGGACAATTCGCTTGACAAAAAGCATAAGAAATCGATACGGATAAAGATACTTCAATCACCCTGCATTCCATCCATTCTCTTTATCGAACCAGCAGGAGGACATATGAAATACCGCAATTTCGGAAAACTTGACTGGAAGGGGTCTGCGCTGGGGTTTGGGGCCATGCGCCTGCCGGTATCCGGAAAAAAAGCCGCCCCCATGGGGCCGGATATCGATAGACCCGAAACGATACGAATGATCCGCTATGCCATTGACAACGGCGTCAATTACGTGGACACAGCCTACCCCTATCATGCGGGGAACAGTGAAAAGGTGGTCGGTGAAGCGCTGCAGGATGGGTATCGGGACAAGGTTAAACTGGCAACCAAGATGCCCTCCTGGTTTATGACCAAATTCGAAGACTTTGATAAATATTTGAACGAACAGTTGGAAAAACTCAAGACCGATCACATCGACTTCTACCTCCTGCACAGCATGAACAAAATGCTGTGGCCGAAGCTTTTGGACCTTGATGTTTTCAAATGGGCCCGGGGCGCCATTGCCGACGGGCGTATCGGGCATCTGGGATTTTCATTTCATGATAGTCCGGATCTGTTCAAGGAGATCGTGGATGCCTATGACTGGACGTTCTGCCAGATCCAGTACAATTACATGGATACGGATTACCAGGCCGGGACTGAAGGGCTCAAGTACGCCGCCGATAGGGGTCTGGCCGTCGTCATCATGGAACCGTTGCGAGGAGGGGCGTTAAGCAAAGAGCCGCCTCCCTCTGTTCATCGTATTTATGCAGACGCCGCTATTACCCGGTCGCCGGCCGACCTCGCCCTGCAGTGGTTATGGGATCAGCCCGAGGTTTCGGTTGTGCTCAGCGGCATGACGGAAATGAGCCACGTGGTCGAGAATGTAGCCAGCGCAAAAGCGTCGGGATCGGGCGTATTGGCGGAAAAAGAACAGGCCGCCGTAAGCCTCATCCGGGAGGAGTACCTTCGCATCCGCCCCATTCCATGCACCGATTGCGGTTATTGCATGCCCTGCTCCAGCGGGGTGGATATTCCCCATGTTTTTGCCAAATACAATGATGCATTCATATATGATGATCCGCGCACGGCCAGGTTTCGGTATCGCCAGATACCCAAGGAAAACTGGGCGGACAAGTGCGTGGACTGCGAGGAATGTGTTGAAAAATGTCCTCAGGAGATTCTGATAAACGAATGGCTGAAAAAGGTCCACGAATATCTCGGACCCAAAAAAACCACCTAAGGAGAACACATGAACTGGATAGTGATAGACCGGGAAAAATGCGACACCTGCGGCATCTGCACCACCCGTTGTCTTCGGGTATTTTCTGTTGATGAAGACAACATCTCAGCCGATGCGAATGAAGAAACATGCAATCTTTGCGGGCACTGCGTCGCGCTTTGCCCTGCGGGTGCGATATCTCACAGCCTCTTGGACATGGAAAACTTCATTCCGGTCGAAGATGACATATCCTATGATACGGACCGGTTCTTTACCCTGGTCCGCAGTCGAAGAAGCCACCGAAGCTATAAAAAAAAGGCGATTCCAAGGCAAGACATGGAGAAGCTGATCGAGATGTGCCGGTACTGCCCCACCGGCAGCAACCTGCAGACGGTGGAAATCAAGGTAATCACCGATCCGGCGAAAATCACCGAGCTCTCCGATCTGACGATCGCGTTTTTCATGGGAATGATCACCGACGTCGAAAAGCAAACGGCCGATTTCCACTCGCGTGGTGAAGAACCGCCGAAAGAGCTTGCCGTTATGAACGATTTTGCCCGGCGGTACAAGATGCTGGGACAGGCCCGCGACCTGGGAATCGATCCCATTCTCCACAAGGCACCGGCGGTAATGGTGTTCCATTCAGCCCCCTCTCCAAGTACGCCCAAGGACGATTGCGTGATCGCCGCTCACACCGTCGTGCTTGGCGCCATGACCATGGGGCTGGGCACCTGTTATATCGGACTGCTGAATTTCTCCGCAAACAGCTCCCCTGCCGTCAAACAGGCGCTGGGGCTTCCCGGTGAAAACAAGGTCTACAGCGTTATCGTATTAGGCTATCCCCGGCTGAAGTTTCTCAAAACCGTCGATCGAAAGCCGATAAAGGCCGCATGGGAATAGAAGACCCATGTTCAAAACCGCCTTTTTCTACTTTTCTATTTTTTTCGGTCTACGGGTGTTCAGGCGTGAGAACAGGCCGCCCGCTGTATAAAGGGCGCCCAAGGGATTGTGCGCCAGAGCGAAATCCTTTACGCCGATGACGGTAACCGGGGCTTTGGAATGTTTAATGAAAAGGACATCGTCCCCCACACAAAGACCGAGCATAATGTTGAGTTCACTTCCGCCTCGATCGAGCACCGCCGCCTGGCCGATGGGGTTGCACATGGGCTGCCGGTTGCCTGAAACGATCTTGTCCTCTTCCGGAAGCGCCACATCATCCGAGGAAAGCGCTCCGCACATGCAGCTTGCCGAAATCACCTCGAACCCGCCGTTGATCAGTGCGTTTGCCAGCAGTTCGGCCTCCTTCGACAATCCCACGCAAAATGCCAGCCCGAGCTTTTTATAACCCCTGTTTTTGGCGTATTCCATGGTTAACTCTACGCGATTTTTCCCGGCCATACCCCGCCATGTTTTTGCCACATCCTGGGCGTATTTCCGGATTTCAGGATCATCGAGTCTGTCCCGTGCTTCCGCCAGGGCTTCAGGCGCCACTTTTGACGGACAAAATTCCGGGGAATTGCTGAGTTCCCCCAGAAAACAGGTTTTCTTTGCGCAGTAACAGCATTGCACTTCTTTTTCGGTCATGTTTTCTTCTCCTTTTCCATTCGGCGTCTTTGATTATTAAGGAGCCGAGAAATGAGTTTAGCACAGCGTCTATCCTATTTTCCCAAACAATGCTAAATTCGCTTGACGAATTATCCCCATATTTCTTATTGATTGGAAACAATAAGGATATTCACGCACGGGATATGCGGAGAAACCAGGATAGTGCACATGGTAAACCGGTGCTTCAATTGCGGAGGCAACCATCATGTCAAACGTCGCTTTGTTGCAATGTATGGAATACAATCCGGATTTAATCAAGGAAAAAATCCTGGACGGCTTCGATCGGATTGGATTCGATCCCGATTCGTTTCGCCATAAAAAAGTCGTCCTAAAGCCGAACCTGCTGACCAATGCCGCACCGGAGAAAGCCGTCACCACACACCCGGCCTTTTTCCATGCCGCAGTGCGGATCGTAAAAGAAAACGGCGGTATTCCCATTCTTGCCGAAAATCCCGCCACCAAACCGCTGACCAAAGTGGCCCATGCGGTTGGCTATACCGCCATCACGGAAGCCGAAGATGTACACATAGCCGATGTCAGCAAAGTATCCGCCGTTTTCGTCGAGAGCCCTCAAAAATTCAGACGGTTTGACATTTCAGACATATTCCGCCGGGCCGATATCATTTTAAATCTCCCCAAACTCAAAACCCACAGTCTGACTTACTTGACCGGGGCGGTAAAAAATCTTTTAGGAACGATCCCCGGTTTGGACAAATCCAGGTGGCACTTAAGGGCCCCGTCCGCACATGAATTTTCGGAGCTGCTCCTGGACCTCAACGCGTGCCTGTACGCGGGGTTCCAGCCGCCGAAGCCGATGCTGCACATCATGGACGGGATTGTCGGCATGGAGGGTGAGGGTCCGGGACCCTCCGGAAAACCCCGTCCGGTCGGCGCCATTCTGGTCAGCCGCGATCCCATTGCCCTTGACCTGGCCGCCGCCGGTCTCATCGATATGGATTACCGCGCCGTCCACACCATCACCGGTGGATTTGCCAGACCGTTCGGCATATCGTCCGCTGACGAATTGTCCGTGGTCGGGGAAACGATCGATGCACTCAGGGTCCGGGATTTCAAATCACCGGTTAAAAAGAATGTGTGGAACATTTTGCTCCGAAATCCGAATATTGCGAATCGCTTTAGAAAGGCGTTCATTGAAAAGCCCGTTCCCCGCGAAAGTGAATGTACATTATGCTACCAGTGCAAATCGATATGCCCGGCCGGCGCCATCGGGGCGCAAACAACCAAAAAAAAGGTGCCCGCCTTCGATTACGACACGTGCATCCGCTGCTTTTGCTGCATGGAAATCTGTCCGGAAGCGGCCATTCACCTCAAGAAAGGAAATCTGCAATGGCTGTTGAGGTCATAACCCCCGCCACATCGTGTTTTCCTCGACAGATACGCGGTTCGTTTTTATCTCGTTCGCCGGAAATTCCCAATCCGGATACCCAATGGCAATTCCCATGACGATGCGCTTGTTGTCCGGTATGCCGGCAATTTCTCTCAAGGAATCCGGATACAGGCAACCCTGGTCCTCGATGCAGGTGCCGAGATTGTAATGCAGCGCGGCAAGGCAGATGGTTTGTATAACGATACCGATGTCGATCAGCGGGGTGTCTTCAGCAAGGGATTTATCCGTCAATAAAAGGATGGCGGAAGGCGCATCGAAAAAGCGGAATCCCCGCTCCATCCAGAGAAGGCGTTTTTCCTTATCCTCCCTGGCGATACCCATGAGTTTGAATAATTCGACGGCCAACTCCACCTGCCGGGTGCGATAGATGCTGTCTTTCGACCATCCGGTCACTGAATGCTCACCATGAGGGGCGACACCGGACCTGAGTTTCTCGGAATTGGCATTTCTGACCTTTTCCAGCACATCACCACCCATCACCAGAAATTCCCACGGTTGGGTATTCATGGCGGATGGCGCCCGGTTGGCCGTTTCCAGGATCTTTTTCAGAATGTCTTTGGAAACCGGCTGGGAGGTAAAACCTCGAATACTTTTTCGCGCTTCAATGGCCTCGATGATATTCATGATTTCATTCCTTTCGATCACGTGTATGGGCTTCGGCTATAAGCTGATGCCAAGAAACCGCAAAATCATAACAACGGGATAAAACAAAAAACGGTCCAGAACACCAAAATAAATCAGCCCCAGGACAATCAAGAATCCATAGGGTTCTATTTTGCTGTAGGCGTATGCCTGTTCAGCCGGCAACAGTCCTACAAGAACCCTCCCGCCATCCAAGGGCGGAATGGGAATCATGTTGAACATCGCCAGAAACACATTGAGCTGAACAGCGACAATCAGAAATATCAGGGCGGGCTTAATCATCATGCCGGAGTACAGCATCGTCTTGAACAGCACCGCGAATCCGGCGGCAAGGCCCAGGTTGATAACCGGCCCGCCCAGCGCAGACCACATCATCCCTTTTCTGGGCTTCCGAAAGCTTCCCGGATTGATGGGAACCGGCTTGGCCCATCCAAAAACGACCGGGGAATGCATCAGGATCAATGCCGCCGGAACCAGAATTGTTCCAAACGGATCGATATGAGCCATGGGATTCAAAGTGAGCCGTCCCTGGGCTTCAGCCGTTCTGTCACCCAGCTTCCGGGCGACCCACCCGTGGGCAAACTCGTGGAAGGTCAGCGCCATAAAAAGTGCGACGACCTGTATTCCGATCAGTCCGATATTCATAAAGAAACCCGGAAGAAGTGATTATGGTATCTTTAGTATTCCTTTAAGATTCTTCTGGCCACGCTGATCTTGTGCACCTCATCCACCCCGTCGTATATGCGGGCTGCACGATTTTCACGGTAGTACATCGAAATGGGCGTATCATCGGACATGCCGAGCCCGCCGTGGACCTGAAGTGCACGGTCGGTCACCCGCTGCAAGACGTTGGCGACAAAGAACTTTATCAAGGAAATATCCTTCATGGCGGCTTTCACACCTTTGTTTTCAATCGTCCAGGCCGTGTTCAACACCATCAGACGGGCGGACAGAATATCAGCCGCGCTGTCGGCGATATACGTTTTGATAATGTCTGAATCGGCCAGCACCTGTGTGGGCGTTCGGCGCCGTTTTTTGGCGTATGAACACATCAAATCGAAGCAGCGGTTGCAGATGCCGATCCAGCGCATGCAATGGTGAATGCGGCCCGGGCCCAGCCGCTCCTGGGCGAGCACGAACCCCATGCCTTCACCGCCGAGCAGGTTTTCCCTGGGTACACGGCAGTTCTGGTACAGCACTTCACCATGACTCGTCCACCCCTCGCCGACATGCCCCATTACCGAAATATTGCGGACGAGATTGAATCCCGGGGCATTCGTAGGGACAATGATCATGCTGGCCCGGCGATGGGGAGACTCGGCCTCCGGATTGGTTTCGGCCATAACAATGGCGAAGGCGGCACCATCAGCACAGGACGTATACCACTTGTGGCCGTTGATGACATAATCATCCCCGTCCTTGACGGCCGTTGTCAACAGCCATGTCGGATTCGAACCCGCTACATCCACTTCCGTCATGGAAAAACAGGACCGTATTTTCCCCTCCACATTGGGACGGCAGTACTTTTCCTTTTGCTCCGGTGTTCCGAATTTGTGCAGAATCTCGATATTCCCCGCATCCGGCGCCTGACAGCCGAATACATAAAGACCGAAAGGGGTCCTTCCCAGGGCTTCGTAAATCATGGCCGTCTCCATGAGCGGCAGCCCCATGCCGCCATACGCCTTGGGATGAAGCGGAGCCCACAGTTCCATCTTCCGGACCATGTCCCGCTTTTTTTCCAGCTCTTTTTCCATGGCGTTGAATCCCTTTGCCTCGATTTCCTTCTCCATGGGGATGAGCTCTTTGTCCACGAATTCGTTAATCAGATCCAGAATTGCCTGCAGCTTTTCAGACGGTTCAAACGGCATAGGACCAGCCTCCTTTCTCTGTTGAAAAAAATCGATCAGACTTCTTCCACTTCCTGCACGTTTATGATGTCGACCGGCTGGACGGGAAACTCGCTGTGACCGTCCCTGACCCCTGTGTCGACAGCTTTGATTTTATAAAACGCCGCGCCCCTTGACGACCTTTCCAAACACCGCATAATCGCACGCCTGCGGCCTTTTTGCGGTATGATTAAGAACATTTCAAGTCGTACCATGAATCATCCTTTCCGAAACCCTGTTGGTATGCATCGATGTCCTCCCTTATTACCCAATCCCCCTGTTTAGGCAAGTATAAAATATTCCTGTATTCGGTATTCAGCATTACGATTTGACAATCTTTGAATGTCCGTGATACCGGATATCGCTGAGACCCGCAGGTGCTTGAAGAATATCCGCCACCGTTGCCTTTCAAATGACCCGTCCAACTGTTAATCGAGAAAAGGGGGAAATGAATGAGTGCATGGTTGAATAAAATCGATGCACTGGCCTGGGGGCCGGTCACGATAATTTTGCTGCTGGGTACGGGATGTTTACTTACGCTCATGGTTCGGGGTATTCAGATTCGGAAATTTTTCTATGCCTGGGGGCTGATATCCGGGCGATATGACAATCCGGAGGACGAAGGGGAAATCACCCATTTCCAGGCGCTGAGCGCCGCCCTTTCCGCTACTATCGGAACGGGCAATATCGCCGGTGTCGGAACTGCAATCGCCCTGGGAGGTCCTGGGGCCTTGTTTTGGATGTGGGTGACGGCCGTGTTCGGCATGAGTCTGAAATACGGCGAATGTCTCCTGTCCCTGAAGTTCAGAACTATCCACGAAAATGGGACGGTCGGCGGCGGCCCGATGTATTATCTGCAAAACGGACTGGGGAAAAAATGGTTGGCTGTTCTGTTTGCATTTTTTGCGATTGTAGCCTCTTTCGGCATCGGCAACATGGTCCAGGCGAATTCCGTTGCCGAACCGGTTCAGGCCTATTTCGGCGTACCGAAAATAATCACCGGCCTTGCTATTGCAGGCCTGGTGTTTGCCGTCATCGTCGGCGGAATTAAAAGAATCGGCCGGGTCGCATCCCGACTCGTGCCATTTATGTGTTTTTTTTACGTGTTGGGCGCGATGATCATCATCGTCCGCCATATCGAATTCATCCCGCAGGCCTTTTCTCTTATTTTCGAAGGCGCATTCACCGGCACATCGGCCATGGGCGGTTTCGCAGGAGCCGGCGTAGCCCAGGCCATCCGGTTCGGCATTGCCCGGGGCCTGTTTTCAAATGAAGCGGGGTTGGGAAGCGCCCCTATCGCCCATGGCGCCGCACAAACCAAGGAGCCGGTAAGGGAGGGCCTCGTTGCCATGCTGGGGCCTTTTATCGACACACTGACGATTTGCACCATGACGGGCCTTGTCATCATCTCCACCGGCGCCTATGATTCAGGCCTTACCGGAACCGAACTCACGGCCAGAGGTTTCGATCTGGGGCTCGGCATTTTCGGCGGATATACGGTGGCCTTCGGCATTATGCTATTCGCTTTCTCAACAGCCGTAAGCTGGTCATACTACGGAGACCGGTGCGTCGATTACTTGTTCGGAGAGAAATGGGTTTCCCCTTACCGGGTGCTCTACTGCACGCTTTTGCCGGTCGGGGCCGCCATTAAGCTGGAACTGGTATGGACGATCTCCGATATCTTCAACGCCCTGATGGCCTGGCCGAACCTGGTCGGCCTCATTCTGTTGAGCCCTGTTGTTGTTCGTTCCACCCGGGAGTACTTTCAAGACCCGAACCGGGTTGCACCGGCCCACGTCCGAAAAAAACAATAAACATCGATCGGCGGCATGATTGCCCGAAGGCTGCACCATGAGGATCGGGTTCGGCATCGGAAGCATCGATTGATGAAAAGCACGCCATTTTTTTTAAACCGGCACTGATTTTTATATGGATAAGGATTCCGGTTTATTGGCATACATATTGACGGGCGTGCATTTAATCAGTAAGGATGGTGTACCGGCAGCGTGGCAGGATGAACCGGTTAGTGTTCATCCGGAAATGAGAAAATTCGCTCCAGCTCAAGGCGGCCGGGAAATTGTAACCGTGAGAATACTTAACGTATTTTGAGGATTAAAATTTCCCGGCCGACCAAGAAATGAAGTGAATCAGCCATTTCTGGATGGGCACCAGTTCAATAACGTATGCATACCGAGGAGGGCTACAATGGTTGAGGGAATCCATGCAGAAAATGTGACTCAGTGGTTTTTGGAACATATTCCCGGCGTCGTCGCGCCGCTTTCGTTCGAGATGATCGCGGGTGGCCGCTCAAATATCACCTACAAAGTAATGGACGCCGATCAAAAGGGTTATGTGTTGCGGCGTCCGCCTTTAGGGCATGTATTGGAAAGCGCCCACGACATGGGTCGTGAACACAAAATCATTTCTTCCCTGGGGCCGACGGATATACCGGTGGCGCCCGCGCTCGGCCTCTGCACGGATAAGGATGTAAACGGAGCCGATTTTTATGTGATGAAATTTGTCGAGGGGCGTGTTTATGCGGATTCCATCGATGCCGTGGACATTCCCGAGAACCGGCGCCGGGAACTGGGGTTCGACGTTATTGAAAACCTGGTTAAACTGCACAGGGTCAACCCGGATGATGTGGGGCTCGGTGATCTGGGCAAAAAAGAAGACTACGTTGCGCGTCAGGTTCACCGGTGGACCAAGCAGTGGGAAAAATCAAAAACCGAAGAAGTACCGGAAATGGATGAAGTCGGGAGACTTCTCAAGGAAAACATGCCGGAACAGATCGGCGCCGTCATCGCCCACGGTGATTACCGCATCGGCAATTTCATTGTAAAGGATTACCGAATCGCCGCTATCCTCGATTGGGAGCTATGCACCCTGGGAGATCCTCTGGCGGATGTAGGGTACCTGTTGAACTGGTGGTATACGGCCGATGAAGTGGAACTGGGCAAGGGCGACGGCGCACCTACCGCCGTGGGTGGATTTCCCTCCCGGGATGAATTGACCGATTACTATGAAAAGACCACCGGCAGGAATCTCGGAGGCATCAATTATTATCGGGCGCTTTCCTATTGGCGTCTGGCCGCCATCAGCCAGGGCGTTTATCGCCGGTATGTGGAAGGCGTTATGGGAGACACCGGCGATATCGATCCCGTTTTCTTCAAAAACCGGCTGCTCCGGCTGGCTAAGCTCGCTCTCGAGATGCTCAGGTAAGATCGACACGGTCCGGGGGAAACGTCCCCCGGATCCGCCCGCCGCTCTCGATTACATCGCACTGCCTTTCAATCCCAAAAGGCCCTTTATGTACCAGATCTCCCCAAGATGCTCGGCTGCATGGACCAGCGCAATGCCGCCGATCACCTCGCAGAGGCTTCTCTTTCCGAGAACCGGCAGTTCGTTTACGATATCCAGATCTTCATCCTTTAACGTATCCAGGTATGCGTCTGTTTCCTTGCCGACCGCATCCATATACGCCAGAAAATCCGGCAGGCTGGATATCCTTACGGCAGCCGCCTGCTCCGCGTTCATCCCTGTGCCCTGAGCCTGAGGATCCATACCCAGCTTTTTGTCCCACTCCCGGGCATTCCAAACGGGTGTTTTTTTCTGCAGTAGAAAATTGATCACCATGTCTTCTGTTCGGACCACATGCCAGAGGGCGAAAGCGATGTGGTGCCCCTTGTCCAGCGGCCTGAAATGAAGCTGTTCATCGGTTAGATCCTTGACCGCATCCACATAGTTGCCATGCATATCCTTCAAGGCCCGCTTAAAGTAGGTTATGGTGCTCACGTCCTGTACCCCCTTTCCCGGTTTTCAAATTCCTTCAAACAAGTCTTTTTCGCCAAATGTCTTTTTGCAGCCTGAAATGCATACAAAATATTCATACTTGAAAAAGGCGTTAACCCGATGTCGAGGCACCTGCTTGAAGAAAATATCCGGCCCGACCTGACTTCGATGGCAGAACAGCGCCTGAAATTTTTTCGGCAGGAAGGCTTCCACGTCAATACATGTCGTAATCCGGTCATCCGGTGTCCCTAGTAAATCGGGATCCAGCCCGAGATCTTCCCCCCGCTCTTGGGCGATCCGCTGCATTTCCCGCATCCGGTTCAGGGAAAGGGCCGTGTAATACAGTTTTTTCGGCTGCCAGACAGGCAGCGCCTTTTCCCCGCTGCATTCGGGATTCCCGGCCGCATGAAACGCGGCTTGTGTTATTCTATTTGCCATGATGTGATCCGGATGACCATAAAGCCCCTTTTCATTATAGGTTACTATAACATCCGGCCGTGTTTCGCGGATGATGTCCACCAGGCGGCCTGAAGCCTTTTGAACATCAGCCATGGCGAATGCCGACGGGTTGGTGTTCTTTGGACTTCCCGCCATGCCCGAATCGCGATATCCAAGAAAATAGACGGAACCGACTTTCAGGACCGCAAGGGCCTTACCGAGCTCCTGCATTCGAACATCGATCATGGACATGGCAGGATCGGGCAAAACGAATTCCGGATTGATAATATCCCCCTCCTCGCCCCGCGTACAATAAACGACAACGGTCCGTACACCCTCAGATGCATATTTGGCCAATATTCCGCCGGTGCCGATGGATTCATCATCCGGATGTGCGTGAACGGCCATCAGGGTGAAGTCATGATAATGTATTCGATCGTGCATGCCGGTCATACATTCTCAGCCGAACCGTCAATCAACGGGTATGGGGTTGGATTTCAGCCGGATCGGAAACAGACTATACCGGAAAAGGAAATCCCAAGTCAAATATTACCTTTTGTTCATCCGGCAATGGGCAATTGTCTCTATTTTTGCGTTGGCCGGAAACGACGAGACGAGCGCGACGGGCGGGACGGGAAAGGGATCGGGAGATTTGAAATGGATTATATTGACTTGAAAGGCCTTTTTTGATTAAATAAAAAAGTTGATGCGAATATGAAGAACTCCGCTGACCACCGACACCCGACACCTCACCGTTTGATTTGGAAGGGAGGCACTTCCAAATGGCAACTTTTTTTATGTTCGGCAAATACAATGCCGATACGGTCAAAGACATCAGCATCACCAGGACCCAAAAAGGAATCGAGGAAATCAAAAAGCTCGGAGGAGTAGTGATTGCCATGCACGCACTGCTCGGAGAGTATGACCTGATGTTCTGTGTCGATTTACCGGATATCGAATCTGCAATGAAGGCATCGGTAGCCCTGACGCAATTAACCGGTGTTTCATTCAGCACGTGCCCCGGAATCACCATCGAGGCATTTGACCGTGTGATGACCGAATAGCCGCTTTCAGCGGTTCTATTCACAAAAAAAGTTTGTATTTTTTACATCCGGACGGCGGTGAAAGATTTTCCACCGCCGACATGATACCGGAGTAGACAGCCTATTGCTGCGGCATCAGCCACCCCCATGCAAACGCGTGTGCCGCTTGTCATATCTTCGACAAAACTTTTTTGGAATACATCCGGTATACCTACCCGATGCAAACACCAACTACAGAAAGGATTTCCGATGGGCAACACTCCGCCGAATACCCTGCTGGAGCCCTTCCGGGTTCTGGACTTGAGTGATGAATCCGGCGTCCTATGCGGCAGAATTTTAGCCGATCTAGGAGCGGACGTTATAAAGATAGAACCCCCCGGAGGGGATGCCATGCGACAGATAGGCCCCTTTTACCATGATATTCCCGATCCGGAAAAGAGCCTCTATTGGTTCACGTTCAATACCAGCAAACGAAGCATTACGCTCGATATAACGAAACCGGAAGGACAATCGATTTTTAAAAAACTGGCCCAAACAGCGGATTTCGTTATCGAGTGCTTCTATCCGGGATTCATGGAAAAAATGGGGATGGGATACGACGATTTAAACCGCACCAATTCACGCATCGTCATGACATCCATTACCCCTTACGGCCAAAGCGGCCCGTATGCGGAATATAAATCTTCGGACATTACCGCCTTAGCCATGGGGGGGTTGATGTACCTCATGGGGGATCCGGATCGCCCGCCCGTTCGTGTCAGTGCGCAGCAGGCCTATGCCCAGGCCGGCGCTCAAGCTGCCGCCGGTACGATGGTGGCCCACTACCACCGCGAGACTTCAGGCGAGGGTCAGCATGTGGATGTTTCCATGCAGGAGGCGGTGAGCAATACGCTGGATACCACCCAGCAGGGCTGGGACCTCCAGAAACTGATTTTCAAACGGACCGGCTGTTCACGGGCTTTGGGAGACCGCGTGGTTCGGGCCGTCTATCCCTGCAAAGACGGATATATGGCTTGCTGGTCGCCAAACGATTTAAACGTGTTCGTTCAATGGTTAAAAGATGCCGGATTTGCAGAAGATGCTGCCGAATTGGCCGGTCTGATCGATATCTGGGAACAGATCGAAGGGGGAACTCTTTCTTTGAGCCAGGCACTGACCCAGGAGGAATTGGACCGATTTCAAGAATTGCGAATGCCCTTCCTGAAGGCACATACGAAAGCTGAATTGTACAAAAAAGCGTTCGAACACCATTTCGGGTGGGTCCCGGTGCAGACCCCCATGGATCTTGTTGAATATGCCCAGCTGAAAACAAGAGGCTATTTTGTTGATGTGGACCACCCGGAATTGGGCTGTTCAATTACCTACCCGGGTGCGCCGTACAAGCTCAGCCGAACGCCTTGGCGGATCAAAAACCGGGCACCGCTGATGGGTGAACACAATCAGGAAATTTACCGGGAGGAACTCGGATTCACAAAAAATGACATGCAGGCGATGAAAAAAGCCGCAATAATATAAGGGGGAATGAGGCATGCATGGGACACGGGTATTTAAAGGCATAAGAGTCGTCGATTTTTCATGGTACGCCGTTGGGCCGCAGACCGCCAGGCATCTGGCCGACAACGGCGCTGAAGTCATTCGAGTGGAATCATCCGCTAATATTGATCTTTTACGTGTGGTCGGACCGTTCAAAGACGGTGTATGGGGGGAGGACAACAGCGGGTATTTCGCCAA
Organism: Desulfobacterales bacterium; assembly: GCA_046483495.1. Taxonomy (GTDB): domain Bacteria; phylum Desulfobacterota; class Desulfobacteria; order Desulfobacterales; family UBA5616; genus CAYLRU01. The sequence continues at coordinate 101,259 of JAWODC010000067.1, read as the reverse complement.
CCAAAACGCCAATAAATACAGTTTTACGCTCAATCTCAAAAAGCCGAAGGCCGTTGAAATCGCCAAGCGCCTTGTCGCTGTTTCGGATGTGGTGCTGGAAAGTTTCACGCCGGGCATTATCGAGAAATTCGGGCTTTCCTACGATGATCTCAAAGCAGTCAAACCGGACATCATCATGATCAGCATGTCGGCTCAGGGCAGAAACGGCCCCTATTCCAATCATCCCAGTTACGGCCATGTTCTCCAGGCATTGGCCGGCGTCAATCATCTGACGGGCTGGCCTGACGGTGATCCGATCGGAGCCTATGGTCCTTATACGGATTTTTTCGTTCCGCATATGGCGGCAGCGGCCGTTATCGCTGCTCTGGACTACCGGCGAAGAACGGGGATCGGGCAGTACATCGAATTGTCTCAATTGGAAACGGCCATCCACTGCCTGGACACGGCAATTATCGACTACACGGTAAACGGCCGGGTGCAGCAACGCCAGGGCAACCGCCACCCCTATGCATCCCCTCACGGCGCCTATCCGTGCAAAGGGGAAGACCGATGGTGCGCCATCGCGGTGTTTACGGATGAGGAATGGGAACATTTTCTTGCCGTCCTGGGAAATCCGGAATGGGGGAATGAAGAGCGCTTTCAAAGTCCGGCCGGAAGAGTCGAGAACGCTGAAGAACTCGATATACTGGTGGCCGAATGGACGGTGAACCACACCCCGGAAGACGTTATGGCCATAATGCAGGCAAACGGCATTGCCTGCGGTGTTATCCAGAACGCGAAGGACCTGCATGCAGATCCGCAACTAAAGCATCGAAACCATTATTGGGTTATGGATCACCCTGTTATGGGGAAAACAACCTATGACAGTCCGGCATACATGCTTTCAAAGACGCCCAGCCGGCCGCGAATGCCGTCCCCCCTGCTGGGCCAGCACGTGGAATTTATCTGCTCCGAAATTTTGAACATGTCGGATGAGGAGCTCGTGGAATGCATGGCCGAAGGTGTTTTCGAATAAAGCCCCGGTTGCGACAGCTGTAAGGGCTCGGGCTCGATATTCGCAAATCCAATAAAGAAAAAAACCGGCCCTCACCCGACGACCCATACGGAATGATCAGTCGCCGCATGTACGATCTTTTTCCCTACGCGCCCCATTGTGAATTCCTGAACAAGCGTAAGTCCTCGACGTCCGACAACAATTGTTCCAAATTCACCTGCTTCGGCTTCTTCTACAATGGCAAATGCCCTGCTGGGTTTATGGGTAAGAATCTTGACGCTTACTTTTTCAGGTTCAAAACCGGATTTGATCAGGCGTTTCTTTGCATCGGCAATCAGCGGTTTTATATTCCGGATGCTTTCCTTCATCCAGGTGTCTTCCACTTCCACCGGCAGGACATTCACATCTCCCAGGGAAGTTGCGGATGAAATCGATCGAATGACGTGGCATATTTCGACTTCGCATTTGTCCGGGTTTGCCAGACCGGCCAGGCGGTCAACCGCTTTAAAGGCATTCTTGCTGCCGTCAAACGCCACGATGACCTTCGACGCGTTGGCCAATCGCCCCACGACAACGACAGGAATCCGCATGGCCTTCCCCACCAATTTATTGGCCGTGCCCCCGATAAGCAGGTCCTTTATCCTGCTGAGACCCCTTCGTCCTGCGAAAACGGCGTGGTAACCATCTTTGGCCTCCTCAAGGATATCCCCGGCGATGCCGGTGCGCTTTTTGCGAATGATGGTTTTTACTTCTTTAGATGTGAAGCCGACATCCGCAAGTGTTTCTTTGGCCTGGGTCATAAATGCGTCCATCTTCTGCTTGTTCTGAATTCTCCATGAACCGATTTCCGCCAACTGATGATGGAATCCGGGCATGTTTTTTAAATCCAACATGGCTTCCGGGATTTCCTGATGGATGTGGCACAGACAAATACGGATGTTTTTGGGGGATAGTATTTCTCCGGCATAGCGGACCGCATCCATGGCGTTTTCCGAGCCGTCGACGGCCACTAACACTTTTCGGGCATCTTTCATCATCGTTTTCCTTTGTCTTCAGGTCGGATCTTCAGAAAGGTTTCGGCTTCCTCATTTCGATCGTTATGATCTCTTTTGGATGGCTCGGAACCTTTTAACGATTTCAACGATCAAAATGGTCAAAACGTCGCGTCAACCGGTATAATGCAACCAGACCGGCGATGGCCTTTTCCGGAAAGCGGAACACGGCGACCTGGTTTTCTTCCAGCCATTTCAACGCGTCGTTTTCGCCGGGTTCTATACCGTTTATCCAAACCGCTGTGGGTTTGCCGACTTTAGCGGCGGCGGTAAACAGGCTGAAAAACTCCTCGGGCATGAGCAGCATTTTGCTGTGAAGTTGAAACGCAAGCATATCCACATTGGGGTCCGTCGCCATAGCCTGTATCCACGTGCCGTAGACGGTGACGGGATCCTTGAACTGCATGGTCACGCCCAAGTCCCAGGGATTGGGAGCGATTTCCCAGGAGGGAAAGGCCTTTTCCAGCTTTTCAACGGTAGCCTTTTCGGTTCGGGCCATGGACAGGCCGGACCGCTCGCACAGGTCGGTCACCATGACGCCAAGGCCGCCCGGAAGCATGGCAACGGCCACCCGGTTTCCCTTGGGGACAACCCCGTAAAAGCGGTCTAATGCGCGGGTCACATCGAAAAAATCTTCAGTTGTATCCACACGAATGGCACCTGCCTGCTTCAGGGCGCCGTCAAACACCCGATCATTGCCCCGAACCATGGCACCTGTATGGCTTGCGGCCGCTTCAGCACCGGCCGGTGTTCTTCCGGTCTTCAGCACGACCACCTGCTTTTTTTCCCGTGCCGCCGCATGAAGCAGGTCGTAAAAGCGCCTGCCGTCGCCGGCGATGCTCTCCATATGAATGCCGATTACGGAGGTAAATGGATCGGAAATATAATACTCCAGCGCATCCACCTCATTGATATCCATTTTGTTGCCCAGGTCGATGAGCTTACTGAAATGAAAATTAAAATCCGACAAAAGCCATTCAAATGCCGGTTCATACAGGCCGGACTGAAAAATCAGAGACAAACGGCCGGGTTCGATCTTTTTCAGTTCATGAAAACTTACGGCGAATTTTCCGTGAACGTTTATGGGACTTAGCGCGTTCGGGCCGATGGCCCGCATGCCGTAATGATTCAAAAGCTCATGCATTCTCCTCTGTATTTTTTTGCCCTCGGAACCAATCTCCGAAAATCCCCCAGCGATCAGGGTAACCCGCTTAATTCCCTTCTTCGCGCACGCCTCGAGGACACTTGGGGTTACAACGGCGGAAACGCCGATTACGGCCAGATCGACAATCTCTTCGATGTCCTCGACATTCGAATAGGTTTTCAGCCCTGAAATTTCGCTTTCTCTTGGATTAACGGGGTAAATTCTTCCACCATAACCCAAATTGATGAGGTTGCCCACAAGGTGATAGTTGTTGCGAGCGGGGTTATTCGATGCTCCGATGATGGCTACACTTTCAGGTTCCACGAATTTTTTTAAGAAATGCTCCGATTTCGTCATGTGCAGTAACTCTTCCTTTCCGACAGCGTCCTTTTTTGATTGAGCGAGCAAACGCTTCAGCCTCGATGACCAAAAAGGCTGCGAATAAAACGTTTCTTGACCGGTTCCTTTATACGACAGATTCGATCGATAGAAAACCGAAACGCCGATTCATTTTTATTTAGTGCCCATCCAGAAATAGGCAATTTCGCGTGAGTTCAAGGCGGGCGCAAGATCGAAACTGCAGGAATAGTGTGCTATTTTGAGGATTTCGATCTTGCGTCCAACGCAGAAATCGCGTGAAAGGGCCATTTATGGATGGACACTATTTAGGCTTCACCAGCACCGCCATCTCCCTGCCGCTTTCGAGTCCGGCAAATGCCTCGTTAATCTCATCTAAGGGCACAACGGCGGAGATCAGCGGGTCGATCAGCACCTTTTTCTTTTTGATCAAATCAATGGCGATGACAAACGGATCGGAACGAGGCTGCCAGCTGTCCGGCGTGCCGGAAAGCCAACCGATGACATCCAGGCACTTTAACATAATTCTGTTGAAATCGATTTCGAAGTGATCCGTGTATGTCGACATAATCACCGCCCTGCCCCATTTGGGGAGCATATCCAGCATCAGCCGGTTTGCTTCCGGATTTCCCGTGCAGTCAAAAACGATGTCCGGGCCGAACCCCTCGGTGAGTTCGCCGACACGCTGCAATACGTCCGTTGTTTTGGCGTCGACAACTTCATCGGCGCCCAAATCTTCGGCCGTTTTCAGACGCGAATCGGAAATTTCCGTGACAATCGTTTTTTTCGCCCCGGCGGCTTTTGCACATTGCATCGTAAACAGACCGATCGTTCCCGCCCCTTGAATCACCACCCTGTCCCCAAGCAACAATCGGGCGCGTCGAACGGCATCCACCGAAACGGACAGGGGTTCGATGAAGGCCGCCTGTTCATAGGAAATTTCTTTCGGCAGCAGATACACCTGATCCGAAAGAGCGAATTCGCCATAAGCGCCCACCCCACGAGCGGCCACCCGGTCGCCCGTGCTGCAATAGGAAACGCCCGGACCGACGGCCGCCACCTTGCCGCAAAACTGGTGCCCCAGAATAAAATGGGCGGGAATCCCCCCAAAGGCTTCACTGACAACGTTCAGTGAGGAGGCCCCCTTTGGATCCGTCGGCTCCCAGTCCCATTGATACAAGTGCAGATCAGACCCGCAAATCGAACAGTATTCAACATCCACGAGCACCTGCCCATCGAGGGGTTCGGGCCGGGGCACATCCCTGATGACAAAATTCCTGGCACTCTCGAAGACAGCCTGTTTCATGCGTCACCTCACTTTTGAATGGAATGTTTTCGAATCACCGGATTTTCTCGAAATCGGTTGAGATTTCCTGGAAGACATGGTGTATATATCCAAATTTAAATTATAAGGTCAATTCATTTATTGACGGTTTTATGCCCCATCCATACCCAACGAGTGCCTCAGAAAGGAGAAGAAACGTGCCCTATTCTTACCTCACGATCGATCGGACCGGTAGTGTCGCCGTGGTCACACTGAATCGCCCGGAGAAGCTCAACGCGTTAAGTTTGGACCTGATGGAGGAAATTGAATCATTGACGGCAGAGCTTCACGAGGACACCCGAACGCGCGCCGTGATTTTTACAGGGGCCGGCAAACACTTCAGCGCCGGTGTGGACCTCACCGATCCCAAGCGCATCGATTCCGCACAGGCACCGCTGCTGCAGCGGATTCGGGAATCCCATATCGGCCCGCGTATGCTGAAAAAGGTATTGGACATCAATCAGATCACTATTGCAGCGATAAACGGCGGCGCTTTGGGGGGAGCGGCCTGCATGGTTTCGGCCATGGACTTTCGCATCGGTGCAGACGACTGTTTTGTCGCTTACCCGGAATGCCGGTTGGGAATGAGTCTTTCCTGGGTCTCCGTGCCGTTGTGCGTTCACCTGATCGGACCGGCCCGTGCCAAGCGGTTTATCATTCTCGCTCGGCAGGAAACCGCAGAAACACTTATGGAGTGGGGATTTCTGGACGCCGTTGCACCGAAAGAGGAGCTGATGGACCAAGCCATGGCCATGGCACGCGGTTACGCTGCAATGCCCCCCATCCCCGCCCAAATGATAAAGCGCAGCATCAATGCGGTCTCCTCGGCCCTCGATCAGGCGATCATGCATATGGATATGGATCAGCTTGCCCTGACCGCCACGACCCGGGACTACAAGGAAGGCATCACGGCATTTCTTGAAAAACGTGAGCCGAAATTCACCGGAGATTAGCCGTAAGGCCTCTTGAACATAAAATGCTTGACTTTGAGTGATGCTTCCTGTACTAATTCTGATAATTAGGGATATTTCCGAATGATAGACGATATTAGCTTTAAAATTCTGAAGATTCTTCAGGAAAAAGCCCGAATACCCAACGTCGAAGTGGCCCGGCAGGTGGGCATGGCCCCATCCGCCGTGCTGGAAAGAATCCGAAAACTGGAGAAACAGGGGTTTATCGACGGGTATGAAGTCCGGTTAAACCCGAAACGTTTCGGGAAAAGCCTCGTCGCCTTCATCAGTATCAAAACCGATGAAAAGGCCGACTCGGATGCGATTGGCAGGATGCTTGCAGAGGTACCGGAAATTCAGGAAGTTCATTATACAACCGGCGGTGACGGTCACCTGGTGAAGGTCCGGGTTTCCGATACCACGGAGTTAAACCGCATCATCCAAAATAAAATCCGGTCCATTAAGGGCGTCATTGCCACTCAAAGCAGTATCGTGCTGGGGACATTCAAGGAAACGGCTCGAATTCCTCTCGAGGATAAAATGAAAATATGACAGGAGAGTGCGGTAAATGATCAGAATCAATGAGCACTATCTGAAGCTTCAGACATCCTACCTATTTTCCGAAATCGCCCAGCGGGTGACGGCATTTCAAAACGAAAATCCGGAAAAGAAAATCATTCGCCTGGGAATCGGAGACGTCACCCGTGCCCTGCCCCAAGCCTGCATCACGGCATTTCACGCAGCGGTCGATGAAATGAGGGGTGACGCGACCTTCAGGGGATACGGTCCGGAGCAGGGATACGACTTTTTGCGGAATAAAATAGCGCTGGAGGATTTTCAAGCCAGGGATGCCGACATTTCGGCGGAAGAAATTTTTATCAGCGACGGTGCCAAGTGCGACACCGGAAACTTCCAGGAACTGTTCGATACATGTATTCAAATCGCGATTCCGGACCCCGTTTATCCGGTTTACCTGGACACCAATGTAATGGCCGGCCGCACCGGCATTTTTCAGGATGGACGGTATGGCGGCATTACGTATTTGCCGTGCGCGCGGGAAAACGGGTTTGTTCCGGATCTCCCCGAATCGGCCGTTGACTTGATTTATCTTTGTTTTCCCAATAATCCCACCGGCGCCGTTATTACGCGGGAGCGTTTGAAAACCTGGGTCGATTACGCCGTTGAACACCGTGCACTCATCCTTTTCGACGCTGCCTACGAAGCGTTTATTCGGGATGATGCCATTCCCAAAACCATTTATGAAATACCAGGAGCCGATTCGGTCGCGGTGGAGTTCAGAAGCTTCTCCAAAACAGCCGGTTTCACCGGAACACGGTGCGCCTATACGGTGGTGCCCAAATCCTGCGTGGCCTATGACCATGACGACAAGCCCCACTCCCTTCACCGAATGTGGCATCGAAGGCAGACCACAAAATTCAACGGCGTCTCTTATCCTGTTCAACGGGCCGCGGAAGCGGTCTACAGCGATGACGGCAAAAAGCAGATCCGTGAACTCACGGATTACTACATGAAAAATGCCGCCATGATCCGAAACGAAATGGGTTCCCTGGGTTTTGCATGCACAGGCGGCATACATTCCCCCTATATCTGGATCGACGGTGAACGGGATTCCTGGGATTTTTTCGATCTGCTGCTGAACCGAGCCGGCGTAGTTTGCACTCCGGGTGTCGGATTCGGGAAATGCGGCGGGGGTTATATTCGAATCAGTGCCTTCAACAGCCGCAAAAATGTCGAGGAAGCGCTTGTCCGCATAAAGACCGCGCTGAAAGGAGTATGACGCATGCCGATGTCTTCCTCATTTATGGATCGATTGTTTCCAAAACTGGCGGATATCACAAGCCATTTCAAAACGCCTTTTCACATCTACGATGAAACGGGCATACGGGAGACCGGAGAGAGGCTGAAAACCGCCTTTTCCTCAATCGAGGGATTCCGGGAATACTACGCGGTAAAAGCGCTTCCCAACCCGAGAATCCTCAGCATCATGAAACATATGGGATTTGGATTCGACTGCAGCAGCATACCGGAGCTCGAATTAAGCCGCAGCATCGGGGGGCGCGGTGACGATATCATGTTCACATCCAACAACACCTCAAAAGAAGAATTTGAAACTGCGGCCGCAGACGGCGGATGCCTTTTAAATCTCGATGACATCACCCTGGTTCGCAAAGTCCCGGATATGCCGGAAACCATTTGCTTTCGATACAATCCCGGTCCCCGAAGAACAGGCAGCCGTATCATCGGCAATCCCATCGAGGCGAAATACGGCGTCAGCCACGATCAGCTGATCGATGCTTACCGGGCCGCAATCGATCGGGGTGCATCCCATTTCGGGCTCCATACCATGCTGGCGTCGAATGAAATAGACCACACCTACATGGTAATGACGGCCGAGATGCTGCTAAATGAGGTGGTGCGTATTTCCAATGCCTTGAATATCCGGTTTGATTTCATAAACATCGGCGGCGGGCTTGGAATTCCGTACCAGCCGAATGAAACACCCCTTGACCTGAATGCCATGGGAAGCGCGATTTCTGAAATTTTCCGACGGTTTGAAAAAAAATTCGGCTATGCGCCGCGACTTTTAATGGAGAGCGGCCGATTCATGACAGGCCCCCACGGAGCCCTGGTGACAACGGCAATCAACCGGAAGGACATCTATCGAACCTATATCGGCGTGGATGCCTGCATGTCCGCCTTGATGCGGCCGGCGCTTTACGGGGCATACCACCACATCAGTGTGCCCGCCAAGAAGGACGAGCCCAAAACCCTGGTGGCGGATGTCGTGGGCGCTCTTTGTGAAAACAATGACAAGTTCGCCGTTGAGCGACGGCTTCCTCCGATCGAGGAAGACGATATTCTCGTTATCCACGACACCGGTGCCCACGGCCATGCCATGGGTTTCAATTACAACGGGCGACTCCGGCCCAAGGAACTTTTATTGAAAACCGATGGATCGGTTGAATTGATTCGTCGGGAGGAGACGCTGCACGATTATTTCGCCACACTGGATTTCACCCCGGATACCCTGCACCCATGATCCGGGATGCGGGTTGCAATTGTGCATCTTTGGTAGTCCGAAAAGTGCAAAAATGGGTGGTTGTGGTGTAGCTTTTTTTTTCACACTGTAAAAAACGGCTGCACCCTCCTTGTCTATAGGGCATCCGCTTCATTTTCGAGGACGAAAATCCGCACCCCCGGGAAGATTTCCCAAAATGTATTCATGAGCCTGCAGGCGCACATTCCTCCTTGTTTAAAACGTCGGCGGAAAATGTTCGCAAAACGGAATATGTATTGAAATCGGTCGTCCTGAAGTATAAAGATTAGAGCTTATGCAGTTTTTGTAAGAGGAGATTTTTGGCGCATGACGCGATCAGGATTTAATTTTTTTACGGCCCATTCCGCCCGTTATCTCGAAATGGCTTTTCGTCGGGATCGTACCGAAAAAGTACTCGCCCCGGATGGATATGGGAAAAATACAGGGGAATGCGGCGACACGGTCGAGTTCTTTGTAATGGCATGCGGCGGCCGCATTCACCGGGTTTCATACGTTGCCGATGGATGCCTGAATACCCATGCCTGCGCAAATGCGGTGGGGCATTTTGCGGAAGGGAAAAACATAAGGGAGGCCTGGCGTATTACATCGGAAGCCGTAGTCGAATTCCTTGAAACATTGCCCGAGGATTCTACCCATTGCGCCGAACTGGCGGTCGGCGCATTATATCGGGCGCTGGCGAATTTGCCTGCCGCCACAGAGGACTCGGATCAAGCCTGACGATATCGGCCTAAGGCCCCGGAGGCATTGTATTCACAGCTTCTTTCAAAACTTTTTGAAGGGCCTTTGCGGCATCCTTGTTAAGCGTCCCCTTTTCAAGGGCTATATTGATCGTGTAAATGCCTAAAAGGCCATACAGCGGCGCTGTCTCCGGAATCTTTTCCATGATTTCCGTCACGTGTCGACCGACCGTTTCCATGTCGCCCCGGGCGATAGGGCCGGTGAGCGCCTCGGGAATGCCCGTTTTCCGGATATTGGCCAATGTCCCGTCCACAAGAGGTTTCAGCACGCCAAACGCCTCATCGGGAGATATGCCGGCCGTGCCGATAAGCTTGAAAGCCAATTCCAGGAGTGTCACCAGGTAGTTGGAAGCAACCACGGCAGATGCATGGTACAGGGTTTTCGACGCCGTTGGGATGGTCAGGCATTTGGCGCCCAGGTCATCCGCCATCCGCCGGGCGACATTTACGGCGGTGTCCACCCCTTCGACGGAAATGATGATGCCGGCAAACGGATTGCCCGCCGTCGTCTTGGAAGCAAAACTCTGAAGCGGATGCATGGACCCGATCATTGCTTTGGCCTTTTGCGCCGGCTGCAGGATTGTGGACGGATGGGCTCCGCTGCAATGCAAAACGATTGCACCTTCCTTGAAACCGTTATTTTCCGCAAGTGTCCTGCATGCCCGGGTGATGACGCCATCCGGAGTCGTGATGAATACCACATCGGATGTGCGGGATATTTCCCACGGCACTTCATAAATTTTGTCCGTTCCAATAATGCGCGCGGTCTCCTGTATCGAGCGAAGAGAACCGCCGGTAAGCCCCTTTAAGGGATATCCCGCCATGGACAAGTGTTTCCCTAAAGCGGTTCCCAGTCTGCCGCACCCGACGATGGTAAAGTTCGGTTTTTCCATGATCCGCCTCCTCGGGGTTCTTCAAACGGTTTAACGTGCAATGCCGATCCATTTAAAATCCCCGGCTTTCTGTTCATTCCGGCCCTTAACGCAATACGAATGAATCGCATTCCATTTCATGCATTTTATGCCAGACTCTGCATGAAACCTCAAGACAAAGCCGTTGCTTATAGATGATGGTTTCTTCGGCAGAAGAGCATCATAAGTCATCACCGACTAGTCCATGCCGCGGCAGATGCAGATCGCATTACTGCAGATGGGCAAGAAAAATAAATGATCGGCCTTATATGCATTTGCCCCCGCTCTGATACAAAAAAAGCGATACCCGAATTCCGAAAGAAAGGAGACCTTCATGAACGAGTTAAATTTAAGCCGGCGTTCCGTTCTCACCAAAGTTTTTCCGGGCGCCGCCCTGGCCGGATTGGGTCTGATCGCCACGAATGCTTTCGCTCAGGAAAAGACAACAACGGGCGGCGCAGCAGAGAAAAAGGCGCCGAAAAACAAGCCGGTCGTGGAGAAGATGTTGGCGCAAGCCTATCAGAATGGTGAATACCGGCTGCCGGAGCTTCCTTATGATTATGACGCCTTAGAGCCGCATATTTCTTCAAAAATCATGAAAATTCATCATGATAAGCATCACCAGGGCTATGTCGACGGATTGAATAAAACCCTTTCCGCCCTGGAAGATCTGCGGAATGCGAAAAGCATCGATATGGCCCGGTTGCACGGACTGGAAAAAGACCTGAGCTTCAATGCCGGCGGACACGTGCTGCATACACTTTTCTGGGCCACCATGGGGCCGAATGCCGGCGGAACCCCGAAAAACGAAATCGCCGATGCCATCAAGCGGCATTTTGAATCTTTCGATGTTTTTAAAACCTATTTTTCAAAAGTGGCCGGCGGCGTCAAAGGCAGCGGGTGGGCCCTGTTGGGATATGAGCCCATCGGTAATCAACTTCTTGTTTTTCAGGTAAACGATCACGATTTAAAAGTGAGTCCGGGCATTCACCCCCTTCTGCCGCTCGATGTCTGGGAGCATGCCTATTATCTGCAGTATGAAAACAATCGCGGCAGGTTTATCGACGCATGGTGGAACATTGTCGATTGGGATGCGGTAAATGCATCATTTCGACAGATCCAGGCACGCTTTTCAGATGAGACCGATTAGAAAGGCAAACGCCGCGACCATCGGAAATAAAACACGATGCACTCCGGATACCCGCCGGTATAAACGAGAGGAGGCAGCACATGAAACTAAGCGCCAGAAATTTAATTTCGGGTAAGGTTTCCGACATTACCATGGGAGCCGTGAATGCCGAAGTGGAGCTCGAACTGCCTGACGGGCAGAAAATCGTATCCATTATCACGATTAATTCGGTGAAAAGGCTCGGATTGGAAGTCGGCAAAAAGGCCAACGCCATGATTAAGGCCTCCAGCGTAATGATCGCGGTGGACTGATCCGTATTTCACAAAACGCCGGGCTAATGCTCCTCGAAATATTCGACCTGGTAAGTCAAAATTTCCAGCTTGGACGTTCGCCAGGCATCACCGGCCAAACCTGCCTTCCTGCAGAGGTGAAGCAAGAAGTCTTCGGGGTTTTTCAGCTGTTCCCATACCTGAGGCAAAAAAGTCGCGCTGTGATAGCCTTTTCGAAGAATAACGCCATCGATATTCGGCCGTAATTTTGCGACTAGGTCGTTTGCATCCTCATAGTGAAGGGATTTTGGTTCCGATAAAATACTGACTTCCACCGTAACCTGTTCAAGTTCATCTTCCGAAAGCGGATTAAAACGCGGGTCATGGAAAGCCGCATTGATCGCATTCCGGCGAACCCCCTCCGCAACCGATTCGTCGGCTGAAAGACTTCCGATACAGCCTCGCAACTGCCCCTGTTTCTTCAAGGTCACGAAGGTACCCCGGCGCCGCTGAAAGGCGTCAGACGAAAGAGCGGTCTCCGGTTGTTCCGAACTCCCGGTTTTACCCAATCGGTTTGCAATCGTATTTCGGGCCAAATCAACCAAAACCCGTCCCTGTTTTTTGGTAAATTCACCGGTGGAATTCGTTTCGCCATGCATGGATTTGCCTCCAAATATACAGGCCGCTCAGCCCTTTTACGGCACTAAAATTATATATTATTATGACCCTGCTTGCACTGTCAAACGAAAACCCATGAAAACGGTGCAGCAACTGCCGGGCTTCTTGAGGGTCTTTTCAATTTACTGCATAATGATATTGACTTACCGAACAGAATTAGGATAAAAATATTTGTTTATAGCGTGAAATCTTAAAATAAAAACGTGTAATTACGAATGATTAGAAACGGCCGACCTCTTGCGGCTGCAGCCTGCCGGTGATTCGAATTCCGGTCTCGGTTCGAAGAATGCCGGAGGAAACAGGGCCGGAGATGAGTAATGATTCAGCTTATCAGGGGATTTAAAGATATTCTGCCGCCGGAATCCGATTTGTGGCATTATATCGAAAAAACCGCCGTAACGCTTTTTCAGGACTTCGGATTCAAAGAAATCCGAATTCCGGTACTGGAGCATACGGAACTTTTTGCCCGAAGTATCGGCGAGCATACGGATATTGTGGAAAAAGAGATGTATACGTTTCCCGACCGCAAAGGCGAGATGATCACGATGCGGCCGGAAGCAACCGCATCGGTGGTCAGAGCCTATATCCAGCATAAACTCTATGCCGGCGATCCGGTGAAAAAACTCTATACCCTCGGCCCGATGTTCCGCCGGGAAAGGCCCCAGAAAGGGCGCTATCGGCAGTTTTACCAAATCAATGCGGAGGTGTTCGGCATTGCCTCGCCGCTGATCGACGCCCAAATCATCTTCATGCTGATGACGTTTTTCAACCGGCTGCGGGTTTCGGACCTTTATTTACAACTGAATTCACTGGGATGCCCCCGGTGCCGGCCCGGATATCGGGCTTTATTAAGCGAATACCTGACGGATAAGGTTCAGGGGCTCTGTGAAGACTGCAAAATCCGCAGCCAAAAAAATCCGCTGAGGGTACTGGACTGCAAGGTTCCGGGCTGCATCGAAGCCATGCAGAATGCGCCGACAATATCGGACCATTTATGCCATGATTGTTTCCGGCATTTCGATGCGGTAAAGACCCAGCTGGCAAAACAGGACATCCCCTTTGTCCTGAATCGTAGACTGGTTCGCGGACTCGATTACTACACCCGCACGACCTTTGAAATTCAAACCGGGCGGCTGGGAGCACAAAGCGCCGTCGCAGGCGGCGGCCGATACGATGGATTGGTAGGCGCCCTTGGCGGACCGGATCAGCCGGCCGTAGGATTTGCCGTGGGTTTTGACCGGCTTGCCGAACTGCTGCAGCATGAAACAGAAGATCATGTCCGGCATCCGGGATGTTATATTGCAGCGCTGGACGAAAACAGCCGGGAGTTGGCCTATGAATGGCTTTGTACGCTGTCCGAGGCAGGCATTCAGACCGATATGGATTACGACGGCAGAAGCTTAAAAAGCCAGATGAAGCGGGCCGACCGGCTCAAAGCGGCCTATGTTCTGATTTTAGGAGAAAACGAATTACTAAAAGGCAAAGCCGTCCTGAGAAACATGTCCACCAAATCTCAGGAAGAAATTCCGCTGGCCGAAGTGGTCCGTGTCATCGAGGAAACATTAAAAGGCGACAGTAGTGCCCACCCGACGAATTCAATGGAAAACGGGGTGTGAAAGGAGCGTTGATTTGACGGATTTTTTGAATAATATGCGAAGAACCCACCATTGCCGACAGCTTGACAAAACGAATCTGGGTGAGGAAGTGGTGCTGATGGGGTGGGTTCAACGCAGACGGGATCACGGTGGTGTTATCTTCGTGGATTTACGGGATCGGGAAGGCATTACGCAGGTCGTGTTTAACCCCGAGGTCGATCAGCAGATTCATGAAAAGGCTCATGCGATGCGGAACGAATTTGTAATCGCCGTTCGCGGGCACGTCGATTTGCGCCCCCCGGGAATGGTGAATTCCAATCTGAAAACCGGTGACATCGAGGTAACCGTTATCGAGCTTAGAATTCTCAACACGGCCGCAACCCCGCCCTTTTTGATCGAGGATGATATCGATGTGTCGGAACCGGTCCGGTTGAAATACCGCCACCTGGATCTTCGGCGCAGCAGGCTTCAGAAAAATATCATCACACGCCATGAGGTGGGCCGTATTGTCCGCCGCTTCCTGAACGCTCTGGGATTCATCGATATTGAAACCCCGTTTCTGACCCGAAGCACACCGGAAGGCGCAAGGGATTACCTGGTCCCAAGCCGGGTGAATCCAGGCTGTTTTTACGCCCTGCCCCAATCCCCCCAATTGTTCAAACAGCTGTTGATGATTTCGGGGTTCGACCGGTATTACCAGATTGTACGATGCTTCAGGGATGAGGATCTTCGTGCGGATCGACAGCCGGAATTCACCCAAATCGACCTCGAAATGTCGTTCGTGGTGGAAGAAGACGTCATGTCGGTGGCCGAGGGCATGATGGCGGCGGTGTTCGATGACGTTCTCGGCACGCGACTCGACGTGCCGTTTCCCAGGCTGACCTACGCCGAAGCCATGGACCGCTACGGGCTGGATAAACCGGATTTGCGTTTCGGGATGGAGTTGCGGGATGTGTCCGACATCGTGAGTGCATCCCAATTCAAGGTGTTTTCCGAGGTGGTTAAAAAAGGCGGCATTGTCAAAGCCATGAATGCCAAGGGTTGCATTGATTTATCGCGAAAGGAAATCGATGATCTGACCGAATTTGCGGCTATTTACAGGGCAAGGGGATTGGCCTGGATCAAGGTGAAAGAAGACGCATGGCAGTCACCCATAGCCAAGTACTTCTCGGATGACGAAAAGAAAAAGATGATCGAACGCATCGACATGGAACCGGGAGATCTGGTTTTCTTCGTGGCGGATCAGGCCAAAATCGCAAATGAAGCACTGGGCCATTTGCGTAACCATCTCGGCGGCAAACTCGGCCTCATCGATGAAAGCCGGCACCGGTTTGTGTGGATCACACATTTCCCTTTAATGGCTTATGATGATACCGAAAAGCGGAATCAGGCCTTGCATCATCCGTTTACCGCACCCCTTCCTGAAGATATCGATAAGCTTGAAACAGATCCGCTGAATGTCCGTTCCCGTGCTTATGACCTCGTGTTGAACGGATCGGAAATCGGGGGTGGAAGCATCCGTATTCATCAGAAAACGCTGCAGGATCGGGTATTCAAATCCCTTGGCATATCGCCGGAAGAGGCCGAGGAAAAATTCGGCTTCCTGCTGTCCGCCCTGGAATCCGGCGCGCCTCCCCATGGCGGACTGGCGTTCGGTTTTGACCGGCTTGTTATGATATTGTGCGGCCAATCATCGATTCGGGACGTGATCGCATTTCCTAAAACGCAAAAGGCCAGCTGCCTGATGACGGATGCCCCGTCTTCCGCCACCCGGGAGCAGCTGGATGAATTGAATTTGCGGATAAAGATCATTGCCGGTGAATCGTGAATCGTAAATCGTGAAGCGCAGTTCGTAAAGAATTGTCAAAACGGATGGGAACCACATTTTATTCCCCCCCTAATCCACAACCCATCCTAACCTTTCATATCCGATGCAGACTCAACGGCCGATCCAATTTCTTCGCCGCCTCCTCGAGCCGCGAAAGGCTGGAAATCACCGCTACGGCCCGCTGGTTGCGATCCTTGTTGAAATACGCTTCGCCTGCCGCCGCAACCTGTTCGCGTGTCACCGCAAGCAGGCCTTGTTTAAAGGAGCGTCGCTGTTCATCTCCCATCCCTATTAATCTTCTGTAAAATGCCTTCAGTCCCGCCTCACCCGGAGCATCCGGTTTGTCGATTTCCGAGCAGCACTGCAGTATGGCTTCCTTGATATCTTCATCATGATATCGGCCGGACTTCAAAAAATCCTCGACCCCATCATACACCTTAAGGGTCTGGACGATATGAGGATCCCGGTATGAAGCCAGGCCGAAAATGCCGTCCTCCAGATTGTAAACGGCAAAACCGCCATATGCCCCGCCCTTTTCCCGAATTTCCCGGTGAAGGTACAACGACCGCAGCATCTTGCTGATGACGAACAGCGCCGGCGCATCGGCATGCGTCATGCGAACGGTTTGGAAACAACCGGCAACAAAGGAAACAGCCGATGAGGTGTGCCAGCCTTCGAACGGAAGGCCGTTCATCTCCTCGAAGCCCTTCGGGGCTTCATCGCCCGACCGGCCGTAAGGCAGTTCGGCGCCGAGTGCAGCAGCCTTCAGCCGGGAATTCTCCAGCACTTCTTCCTCACCGGTGACGGCGGTTTCCATGTTGCCGGCGGCAAGCAGCTGTTTGCCGAGTTCAACCAGCTCATCACACAAATGCCTGATTGCCCCCTCGCCCAAATCGCCGGTGATCTTTTTGGCGCTCAACAGCTGGGTTATGCCGTGCCATATTTCCTCCATCCATCGGGCCGGAGAAAAGTTTCGAGATGCCAGGGACAGGGCCAGCCGGTGGCCGTTTTGAACGATGCTGCTTTCCATCGATGCCCTGTACTGCTTCAATAACACTCTGATGCGGTCGAGGTTCGAAGGTTCGAATTCAACCAGTAATTCCCCCAGCAGGTCGAACATTTCGGCAATATTGCGATTCAGGCACTTTCCCCTTAAAGATACGAAGGATATGCATTCACTGTTTGTAAACCCCATCCTGGCATGAGCCGCCATACCGATTCCCCCCGTATGGGCGTCGATAAGACGGGCCATCTCCATGTAATCGTGTTTTCGGGTCCCGGCTTTAGAAAAGATCATGCTGAAAACCGGCATCAGGGGAATAAATTTCCGATCGACGCCGTGCGTATGAAATACGGTTGTGTTGTATAAGATCCCGGACGTCGGCTGATTGTAAGCGGTCACCGGCACCTTCGGCGGCGCCGGCGTTTCCGAGACCATTTTGATCTCGGGCGGTATATCTTCAATTGCCAATGTCGGCAGGCTTGACGGATCTTCCTCGGCATTCTGTAGGCGGGCCAACGCCTCCTGGTCGGACCGGATCTTTTGAATATCCTCGTCCGTCAATGTTTTCCGTATCTGATCGAGTTCCGACGCAACCCTTCGCGATTCGTTTTCCTCCATTTCGGAATCAGGCGTCAACGTAAAGAATACGCGGTGGTGATTGTCCAAAAAATACCGGCGGATCAGATTTTCGAAAAAGGGCCCTTGGGATACACGGGCTTTTATTTTTTGTATATCTTCATCGAAAAGCAGCACCCGCACCGGGTCGGCTCCATGGAACCAGCTGCCCCCAAACGTAAGCAGCAGTTTGATGCCGTAGGGATACGGTGTATTGGTGACCTCCTTTCTGCGAAACTCCATTTGATGAATCGCCGAATCAATCATTTCCTTGTCAATGCCGTCGGTGCACAGGGAGGTGAGGGTATCAAAAATGATATCCCTGATCGCCGGAGCATCGGAAACGGCGGTATCCTTCAATCCGCAGGCGAACATGGTGTCCCGGTGGTCCCGTTCATATCCGGTTCCATCACTCAAGGAACTGCCGAGCCCCGATTCAATCAGTGCCTTCCGAAGCGGGGAAGCGGCATTTCCCAACAGGATACGCTCCAGCAGAGAAAGGCTCAATACATCGAAGGTGTCTTTTATGTCATTGCATAACCAGCCCATGCAAACCTGGTTCTTTGTTTCGGGATCTTCCGACTTGCTGAGCGGATAAGCATACGTCGCGGTCCGCTCTTCTCTCCAGCGCGGCTGACTCGGCACCTCCGTATCCGGATCGATCTTATCAAAATGATGCAGCACTTTTTCCTCGATAAACCGAAGGTGGTCCACCAGGGGGAGGTTCCCATACGTATAAAAGAAGGCATTGCCGGGGTGGTAGTGACGCCGATGAAACGCTACGAGCTGTTCATGCGTCAATTTGGGTATTTCAGCCGGATCTCCCCCTGAATTGAATTGATAGGTCGTATCCGGATACAGCGCGTTCATTAACGAGCGGAACATCACCTGTTGTGGTGAAGACATGGCCCCCTTCATCTCATTATAGACCACGCCCTTGCGCAGGAGAGAAAACCCCTCCGGTGCCTCTTCATGATGTTCCACTTCCAACCGGTGGCCTTCCTGTTTAAAGCTCAGTTCACCGATAATGGGGAAAAAGGCGGCGTCCAGGTAGACATCCATCAGGTTGTAGTAATCCTTCTTGTTCTGCGTTGCATAGGGATAAAGGGTCCAATCGGATGCAGTGAAGGCATTCATGAAGGTGTTGAGGCTTCGTTTCAACATTGAAAAGAATGGATCCCGGACCGGGAACTTTCTGGATCCGCATAAAACCGTATGTTCCAGGATATGAGCAACCCCGGTTGAATCGGCCGGCACGGTTTTAAAGCCGACGGCAAATGTATTTTCGGCATCATCCCTGCTGATATGGATATGCTGTGCGCCGGTCGGCAGGTGTTCGAGCTCATACAAGTGAGCCTTGAGATTTTCGAGATATACATCCCGGCGAACGGCATGATTGCCAAGGACCTCATCGCGGCCCAGCGCCGGATTCAGTTTGTCCGGATTCGTGTTCATGGTTATTCCTTCCGATAAGGTTCAAGCAGTGTAAATACCCCGGCTTTTCCTTCGTATTTTACCTGTTTTGTTGAGCCGGTAAATAATATTTCGAAGCTTTTTTTCATCAAATCCGGTTTTTTTCTGAATTCCTGGAATACCGATGCCGTTTTCCGCGGATTGGACGGCCTTCAGCACCATATCCGCGGCGCTCGATCCCGTTTTCCGGCCCCTGGAAGAACGTCCGTCGAGTCCTTTTTGCAGTGCCCCGGTCCCGAAAAGGCCTTTAATCATTTGCTCGATCCGGTCAAGTTGATCCTGAAGCTTTTCAATATCCTTTTTGGTCGGGATGTTATGATACTGCATAAAGAATTTTACCATCGCATCATAACTCACGGGCTTGCTTTTTTTTCGCGTCATGGCAGGCTCCCTACAATTGAGGATTCAACTTCTTCGAAAAAGATAACCCTAAGATTTATTTAAAAATTTAAACATATTGAATTACATATGAAAAGTCAAGACAAAGACCGGGATGAACATCGTCACTACAATACGGCTTGCATCATTGCAGATAATAATATCAAGCGCATACCCGTCAGCCGGCATCGAGTCTGTTTAAAAAACATTTTGCGCACCGCGCTTGTTTGTGCTTGAATGATCATTGAACTTTCGGACTTTATATCGAAGGGCAAAGCGGTTTGGACCATTCGCCGACCTCGGATACCGATCAAGCCGTTTCCTCGACGGCCGTTCACCGCAGAACATTTTTTATGACATCTCCAAAAACATTACTGAAAGCCTGGAATTTAAGACCCAGCAAATCCTTGGGGCAGCATTTTCTAACCGACCCGCGAACGGCCGAGGCGATCGTTCGTCACACCCGGATTTCACCGGATGACACCATTCTCGAGATCGGGGCGGGATTGGGCGCCCTTACGGTTCCCCTGGCAAGAGCCGGAAAACAGGTTTATGCCGTTGAAAAGGACCCTGACATTGCCGGACTTCTGCAAACGGAAACCTTGCTGAACCGGCTGACCAATATCCATATTCTCACTGAAAATATTCTTTCCATCGATATACCCAAGATGTTTAAAAACCAGCCGGGCGGCATCGTTGTCGCCGGAAACCTTCCCTACAATATTTCCTCCCAGATACTGATTCGTTTGGTTGCCTCCCGCAGCGTTCTTTCAAGGGCGGTGGTGATGCTTCAGGATGAACTGGCGGAGCGGGTAATCGAACCACCGGGGAGTCGATCCTATGGCAGAATATCCGTAATGCTTCAGTATTGCGCGGTCGTAAAAAAGGTGCTTCAAGTGTCCTCGGACCGGTTCTATCCCAAACCGGCAATCGATTCCGCCGTTCTTCTCATCGAGTTCAAGCAGGAGCCCGATTTTCCTGCGGATGATGAGGCGTTTTTCTTCCGGGTCATCAAGGCGGCGTTCGGTCAACGCCGGAAGACGTTGAAAAACGCACTGGCGGGAAGCGAACTGCATCTTTCTCCCGCCGCCGCATCATCAGCCTTGACGCGGTCCGGAATCGATCCGGGAAGAAGAGCCGAATCCCTTTCCATCCAGGAATTCGTTCGGCTGAGCAACACCATCGGTGAAATCTGTTTCTTATTACCGGAGAAAAACCAAAAATGACTACATCGAGATACCCGGATGCACCGCGGGTGGCTGTAGGCGCGCTGGTATGCAGGGATAATCGCATCCTTTTGATCAAGCGGGGGAAATCTCCCTCAAAAGGGATATGGTCCGTTCCAGGCGGTCGAGTGGAGCTTGGCGAAACCCTGCAGGAAGCGGCGGAACGGGAAGTCCTGGAGGAAACAGGCATTTCGGTTAAGGCCGGGGACCCTGTCTACGTCTTCGATATGATATCACGTGATGAAAACGCCGCGATTGAATACCATTTCGTTATCGTGGATGTTTCGGCTGATTACCTTTCAGGAGAAATAAAGGCCGGTGACGATGCCGTGGATGCACGCTGGGTTCGACCCGATGAAATGAGAGACCTCGGAGTAAGCGAGAGAACCATCCGTTTGGTAAGCCTGAAATAAAGAAACGGCATGATTTAAAACGAATCGGCAAGGTTTAGGGGCTGGATTTCCACAGACCCGGAAAGGTGTTTAAAAACATCCGGCCCTTCGAAAGATGCCTCCTTATGACCGGAAGAAACTTCTTCCAAGACATATTCGATTTCTTTTTCAGTGCCCTCGAAACGATCCTGGTTCAGTTTCAGTGTACCCTCGATTTTATTGTACATAACCACCGGCCCCAGCCGAAGGAGGCCTGCTTCGCCTGTGTCGAGCATTCCGAATATGACGTGATGCGGCAGTTCCAGTTTTTTGGGCACAGGGCCGTATCCCAGCAATTCACTGAAGAGTAAAAGCGATTCCAGGACGCCGTCGGCATAATCCCTTTCCAGAGATTGGATTCCCTCGTTTTCGATTTGGGAAATGTCGGAACGATCGAACGAAAGATCCAGCAGATCGATGCATTTCCGTCTAACGATTTTTACGGAATCTTCCTTTTTGCTCACCAGAATATCCGATGTGCTTAAAATTTTAACGGCGTTGCGGATGCTCAACATTTCCTTGAGGGTCGGGCTTTTCCGCATGACGACATCTTTGATCGTGCTGCGGTAGATGGGGATCTCGTTGTCCAACACCAGTATCCAATTCGCTGCCGGGTCTGTTGCATCGATGTATAAATCCAGATCACGCTGATGCTGATAATCATAACGGCCGAATTCCAACAGCCGGCGCATGGTTTCCTTATCCAGCTTCAGCCCGCTTTCGAAAGGCCCGATGGTATTCAGAATATGGCGGCTCATCTGATCGATTTCTATTTTTTTCAACAAATTCTGTTTAAACGTCATGACCTTCCCCATGCTTCCCGTTTAAAGGTGTCGTCAATCGCCCGATTACGCCGGGGGCAAAGGCACAGGCCGCCATCGGCGTCATTTTGAAAGAAAAACAGGGCATATCGATGTGCATTTGCGTGTGGATAAAACAGGAAAAACCCTGTCTTCAGATGCTCGCAAACCGTTTCGTCAAAAGAGTTTTTCAAAAACGGCTGTATCCATTGCAATTTATTTGTTTTTTTATCACATGCGCAATAAGAAGTAAATATGGAAGTTCACCCGGTCGTTAAGGGGGCTTTCTTGACCCCTTCCTTCTTTTTGGGTATAAGTGATCAGTTTTTGTTTTCAGCAACGAAATGCCGCAGGATTTTTTGAAAACCGGCATCTAACGGGAGAACGGCAATGGAAGAAGAATTTGTTACGATGACTTACCGGGGTAAAACATTTACATTTCCCCTCATCAGAGGATCTGAAAATGAAAAAGCGATCGACATTTCGCAGCTGCGGAAAAAAACCGGGCTGATAACGCTGGACCCGGGGTTTGCCAATACCGGCAGCTGCACCAGCAAGATCACGTACATGGATGGTGAAAAAGGCATTTTGCGCTATCGTGGCATTCCGATCGAACAATTGGCCGAACATTCAAGCTTTGTGGAAACCGCGTACCTTTTGATAAACGGCAGACTTCCCACCTCTTCCGAACTCACGCGTTTTTCTGTTCTATTAAATGACCAGTCACTGGTTCATGAAGATCTCCAGTTTTTTTTCCAGAATTTCCCCAGGGCATCCCATCCAATGGGCATTCTTTCGTCCATGGTGACGGCCTTGAGAAGCTTTTACCCGGAGCTTCCGATCATCGAAGAAGAAATAAACCTAACGGTCACCCGGCTCCTTTCCAAAGTCCGTACGCTGGCTGCCTTGTCCTATAAAATTTCAAAAGGGCACAAGGTGGTTTACCCCAGACCGGATCTTTCATACTGCGCCAATTTTCTGAACATGATGTTCGATTCCCCCGTAAGGTCTTATCAAATCGATAATGATGTTGTTAACTCATTGAATACATTTTGGATTCTTCATGCAGACCACGAACAGAACTGTTCGACCGCCACGGTTCGAATGGTGGGAAGCAGCCGGGCCAATCTGTATGCCTCCATATCCGCAGGCATCGCCGCCCTATGGGGGCCGTTGCACGGCGGGGCCAACCAGGCGGTGATCGAAATGCTTCAAAACTTGAGGGACAGCGGCGGAAAAGTGAATGATCTCATTCGCCGGGCCAAGGACAAACATGATCCGTTCAGGTTGATGGGGTTCGGCCATAGGGTCTATAAGACGTATGACCCCCGTGCGAAGATCATGAAAACCATGTGCGACAAAGTTCTTGCAAAAACAAAGACATCGGACCCGCTGCTTGACCTGGCCGTAGAGCTTGAAAAAGCCGCCCTGAAAGATGAGTATTTTATTGAACACAATCTATATCCCAATATCGATTTTTACAGCGGTATCGTGCTGCGCGCCATCGGCATCCCGACGAACATGTTTACGGTGATGTTTGCCATTGGGAGACTTCCCGGTTGGATCGCCCAATGGAAAGAGGGGTTTGACGACCCGCAATGGAAGCTCGGCCGGCCCCGCCAGGTCTATACAGGATCGCCGGAGAAGACGTATATTCCCATCGAACAGCGATCTTAAATGCAAATTGCCCTTTTTCTCGAAAATCCGGGGCCGAATCCCTGAATGTAAAGAACCGACACGACGAGCCGGTGCGGCACGAACGCCACTTCCGGTTGGGCGGTTATTCGAGAGGACGCATCTTGTTTTTCAAAGGGTTGAAATTCAACATCATCGTTTCCATTCTGGTTATGGTCGCCGTTGCGATGCTGCTGGTGAATCTGGTGCTGATGACCGGCTTTACCAGCTTGGTCACCAAAAACCTGTCGGACAAAGGCGACCTCTTGTTTTCGGCACTGCAGGCCGGACCGTCCGGGGATATCGGTCCGGCAACGCCTTTCGGCACTGCAGAAGAGTACATGATCGCGCTTTCCCGAGAAGCCGGGGTGCAATGCCTGGTGCTGATGAATGAAAACGTTAAGACGGTCTTTTCCAATGCCCTATGCCCCGATATCACAGGGATAGAACACCTCCTGCATCAATCGATTGCACAAAACATGAAAATCCGCCGATTCACCGGGTCCACACGGGGCGTTTTCTGGAAGCGTCATCGATACCTTGCTGTGGCGTACCCGCTGAATGACGGATCACCGCCTTCCGGGGGAGTGGGAATCGTGTTTCATTTGGAGCAGGTCTATCAGCCGCTGCAAAACATTCAGAAAGTTCTGTTGACGTATATGTTCATCAATTTGGCGCTGCTGACGCTCATCGGCTATTTTCAAATCCGGCGGATTACGATCAATCCGCTCAAGCGCATTCTGAAACGGGCTGAAACGTTCAGGGAAGATGAGGAAACGGTTTTTCTGGATGATTCGAGAACCGATGAATTCGGGAGGTTGTCGGCCGCCTTGCATCGAATGCTTCTGCGCATATCGGCGGATAAAGCCAGGCTCAACGAAACCATTAGTTCCCTGGAAAATGCCAATGCCGAATTAAAACAGGCGCAGAGAGAAGTGATTCGATGTGAGAAAGCGGCAACGGTAGGCAGGCTTTCTTCCGGCATTGCCCACGAGATCGGAAATCCCCTCGGCATTATTCTGGGGTATCTCGATCTGCTGAAGCAGAAAGATTTCACTGAATCGGAAAAATTGGAGTTTCTCGATCGCCTGGAACAGGAAATCAACCGAATCAACACCATCATTCGGCAATTGCTTGACTTTTCAAGACCGGGGATGGAAAAATCCGAACCGGTTTCCGTTCATCACGTCATCGGCGACATGGTGGATGTAGCCCGGATCCTTCCCTTGATGCGGCAAATCGATATCGATTTTTCGGCTGATGCCCCTCGGGACATGATCATGGGGGATGAAAGCACCTTGAGGCAGATTTTGCTGAACCTTCTGATCAACGCCGCAGATGCCGTTTCGGCCGCATGCCCGATGGACACGGGAAAAATCAGCATCACCACAAGGAATGAAGAAGGGCCCGGCGCCGAAAGGTCCTGCAGAGAATGGGTGGTCGTCACCATCGAAGACAACGGTTGCGGCATCTCCGAACACGATATACATGCTATTTTCGATTCATTTTTTACGACAAAAAGTCCGGGAAAGGGAACGGGATTAGGATTGTGGGTAAGTTATATGATGGTCGAAAATTTAGGAGGAAGGCTGGAAGCTGTCAGGAAAAAAGAGATGGGAGCAGAAATTACGGTCCGGTTGCCGCTGATTTCAACACGGAAAGAGGAGGATAATCACGATGAAAAAAGCCTCACCCCATCGGATTCTCATCATCGATGATGAGGAAAATATGCGGCACATGCTTTCCCGCTTGCTGACCAAAGCGGGATACGAGGTGTGTACGGCCGCCGACGGGCACTCCGGAATCAGCAAACTGACCGAAACGCCGTACGATTTTGTACTGTGTGATGTCATTATGCCGAATATGGACGGTATGGAATTTTTAAACCGGATACAGGATCATATCGGCGGGACTACCGTGATTATGATGTCCGCGTACGGCACGATTGAAACAGCCATTTCCGCTATGAAGCTAGGAGCTTATGATTACATATCGAAGCCTTTTAATGCCGATGAAATCATATTGGCCTTAAAAAAGGCCGAAGAAAGAGAGAGCCTTCGCCAAGAAAATGTAAAGTTAAAACAACGCGTAAAACAGATTGAAGAAAATTACCGGTTCGGAAATATGGTGGCCAAAAGCAAGCAAATGGAAAATGTTTTTGTCCTTTCCCGAAAACTTGCCCAGTTGAATACGACCGTGCTGATTTCAGGCGAGAGCGGCACCGGCAAAGATCTTATAGCCAGGGGGATTCACCATAACGGCAACCGTGCCGGCAACCCGTTTATACCGGTAAATTGCGGCGGCATCCCGGAAAGCCTGCTGGAAAGTGAGCTGTTCGGATACAAAAAAGGGGCCTTTACCGGCGCGCATTCCGACAGAGCCGGTCTGTTTCAGGAAGCGGACGGCGGAACGATTTTTCTCGATGAAATCGGGGAAATGCCCCTTTCTCTACAGGTCAAACTCCTGCGTGTTCTTCAAGATAAGGAGGTCAGGGCGGTCGGAGACGCCAAATTTCAGAAGATCGATGTCCGGGTAATCGCCGCTACCGCCAAAAACCTGGAAGAAGAAATCGCCGACCATCGCTTTAGAGAAGACCTGTATTATCGATTGAACGTAATGTCGATCACATTGCCCCCTCTGCGCGAGCGTCCCGAGGATATCCCCGTTTTGGCCCGCCTTTTCGTTCGGAAGTTCAACAAAGATATCGGCAGGTCCATAGATGTCATTTCGCCCTCCGCCATGGCCCGTCTTATGAAACATTCATGGCCCGGAAATGTCCGCGAACTGGAAAATGTCATCGAAAGGGCCGTCATTCTCTGTGAAAAAAATATCCTGCTGCCCGAATACCTGCCGGAGACCTTGGGCATTAAAGCGGGCAACAAACGGATCGACGATTTTCTCGAAGGGTTTTCCATTAAGGAGGCACAGAAAGAAATCGAAAAGCGCCTGATTCACCGTGCCTTGGAGGCAACCGCCGGCAATCGCACCAAAGCGTCGAAATTGTTGGAAATCAGCCATCCTTCCTTACTCAGCAAGATGAAGGTATACGGCATTGACATGTGACTTCCTGTTTTAAAGCAGGATGGGCTGCCGCCCTCCGTTTCCCCGCCTTTTAACGATTCGTAATGGACTACATATTATCCATATTATCAGTGCCCATCCGGAAATGAGAAAATTCGATTCCGTTCAAGGCGGCCGGTAAATTTTAACCACAGGAATACATTGAGTATTTTGAGGATTAAAATTTACCGGCCAACGCCGAAATGGAGCGAATTAGCCATTTCTGGATGGGCACTGTCTATCGATTTGACTCAACACAGCTTTTTTGGTTTAATAGTTCCTACTTGGCGAACCGACGCCGGAATCGGTTGCTTTCGGATTTTCGCATGTCCGGACCCGAAAATGGTGCTTTTTTGACAGGCACTGGAATTCAATTTTATTTTCCCACCTTTTACGGGAAACCTTTTGATTGGGTTTGGTTTATAACGCCCAAAATGAGCGGTGGTTTTGTACCGTGTGCAAAATCCCCACCGGGACATGACAAAAGGTTACGGCACAGTCCTTATAAACACATTGAGCCGGGTGCTGCGCCGGTTTAGGTTGTCGGACCATACCGTCCCCTGATTCTGCGCTTTATGAGTAAGAATGAAACATTATAATTAGAGGATAAAGCGATGAAAACAGACAGAGCCGGAAGGCGGATATTGGATGTATTGGAGCTTTCTCCAGAGCTGAAGCATATATTCCTATCCACCGATTCGCTGGATTCGAAGAGAATTCAAATCATGCACCTGCTGGATAGAATATCGTTAAAAACGTACGATCGAGAAATGGATACTCCCCGATTGGAATGGATCCTGGCGCGGGATGCCATCAATGTCTTGAAAAATATACTGACGGTTCGAAACGAGGAGGCGGCGGGCTACAGTTTTTTGCAGTACATCGATGACTTGTTAAACCGACCGGATTCAAAGGATCTGCCGGAACCTTCACCGGGATTCTTGGCTGAAGTGTACCACTTGATCAAAGGAATTTTTCTAAAATCAGGAATTTATTCCGGCAAAACCCTCACATTCCAAAAACACTCAGGCCGAAAAGCGGCAAAACTGCGTTCCGAGGATCTCTCCCGAATGATGCGGGCTGCAGACAAACGAATGGGGACCTACTCGAATGGACTGGAAAAGCATGTCATTGCCCGCAGACGACGAAATAAGCGCCGCATCCTGAGTTATTTCAATGCCGATGCCGCCCAGTGGGAAAGCTGGAACTGGCAAATGGGGCATGCCGTTCGAAACGCCGAAGCACTTGCCGACCTCATCGATCTCACAGAGGACGAATACCGGGCCGTAAAATCGGCTTCCGAATTTAAAATCCCGTTCGGCATAACCCCTTATTACCTGTCATTGATGGATCGGGACTCGAAAAGGGTCAACGATTACGCCGTCAGGGCTCAGGTTATCCCGACAATGCATTATGTCCGAAAAATGAAAGCGCTTCGCGAAAACCGCCATTTGATGGATTTCATGCAGGAGCATGACACTTCTCCGATCGACGGCATTACGAGGCGTTATCCAGGCATCGTTATTTTGAAGCCGGTGATCTCCTGTCCTCAAATTTGTGTTTATTGCCAGAGAAACTGGGAAATTAAAGATGT
Organism: Desulfobacterales bacterium; assembly: GCA_046483495.1. Taxonomy (GTDB): domain Bacteria; phylum Desulfobacterota; class Desulfobacteria; order Desulfobacterales; family UBA5616; genus CAYLRU01. Next base: position 72,958 of record JAWODC010000067.1, on the reverse strand, counting down.
CACCGCCCCGGATGTGGCTATTTCAAAGGACAAGCTTCAAAAAGCCATCGCCTGGATCAGTGAAACGCCTGAGATTCATGAAGTATTGATCACGGGTGGAGACCCGTTTATCCTGTCCGACAACAGACTCAGGGACATGATGAAACATATTTCGGAAATCGACCACGTTCAACGGGTTCGAATCGGCACCAGAACACCGGTCACCCTTCCCATGAGGATCACCGATAAACTGGCCGGCGATATCGCTCGTTATCATGTCCCCGGAAAACGTGAAGTGGTTATCGTCACCCATTTTGAACATCCGTACGAAATTACGCCGGAAGCCATGCAGGCGGTTCAGAAATTCCGCCTTTGCGGCATAGATGTTTATAATCAGCTCGTCTATACGTTCTTTAACTCGCGAAAATTCGAAGCGTGCCTCCTCCGGCAGACCTTACGGCTGATCGGCGTTACACCGTATTACACATTCAGCACCAAGGGCAAAGAGGAAACAGACGACTTCAGGGTCCCCATCGCCCGGCTGCTGCAGGAGCAAAAAGAAGAAGCCCGTTTATTCCCCGGCACGGTGCGCACCGATGAAATCGTGTTCAACCTCCCCCGTCTGGGAAAAAATTATCTGCGCGCCGGTCAGCATCATGATATCATATCGATCCTTCCCAACGGCCGCCGGGTTTATGAATTCCATCCGTGGGAGAAAAAACTCGAACTGGCCCAGACCTATCTTCATGAGGATGTGCCGATTTACAATTACTTACAACGATTGCGGGAGATCGGCGAAAATCCGGATGACTACAAATCGATCTGGTATTATTATTGACGATCGCTGCATCTTCTATATCGCCCATTTCAGCAGCAGGCTTCCGGAGGTATATCCGGCGCCGAATGCCGCCATGATCACCCAATCGCCCGGTTGAAACACGCCGTTTTCATGGGCCTCGGACATTGCCAGAGGAATCGTTGCGGCCGTGGTGTTTCCGTATTTCTCGATATTGATGATAACCTGATCCGAATCGAGATCGATTTTTTTGGCAACGGCGTCGATGATGCGAAGGTTTGCCTGATGGGGAATGAACGCTTTAATATTTTGTCTGTTTATCCGATTTTTTTCCAGCAAAGAGGCGGTTATGCCGGCCATACGTGTAACCGCGTGTTTAAAAACGGTCCTGCCGTCCTGATAAAGAAAATGCAGTTTGTTCTTTACCGTTTCGTAAGAGGCGGGCATCAAACTGCCCCCTGCCGGCATGTTCAACGAATCAGCGCCTTCGCCATCCAGTCGGAGTGAAAAGTCGGTTATTCCGTATTCATCATCCGATGAAGGTTCAAGCAATACGGCACCGGCGGCATCTCCGAACAGCACACAGGTGTTGCGATCCTCGTAATTGACAATCGCACTCATTTTATCCGCACCGATCACCATGACTTTTCTGTGCCGTCCGCTTTCGATAAACTGCGATCCTGTTGCCATTGCATATACGAATCCCGAACATCCGGCGCTCAAATCGAACCCCCAGCAGTTACCGGCCTTGATTTCCTTTTGCACCAGTGCCGCCGTATTGGGGAACATCATATCCGGAGTTACGGTTGCGACGATAATCAGGTCCAGATCATCAGGCGATGTGCCTGTTTTGCGTAAAACCGATTGTGCGGCATTCGCCGCCATGTAGGATGTACCGAGATCCTTCGGGAGGATTCTTCTTTCCTTAATGCCGGTCCTCGTTCTGATCCATTCGTCATTGGTCTCGACCATGTGTTCCAGATCATGGTTCGTCAATGTATGTTCCGGGACAAAATGACTGATGCCCGTTATGATCGCTTTCATCTGCTGCTCCTTTATATTCATACCGATTGGGCAAATAGAGGCCTGATAGCACAAGCAGCTTTATCCTGCAATAATTTAGAGGTGCAGGGTGCCTGACCGGAAGTCCGAAACCGGTTGGCACCAATCATTTCTGCATTGGCCGAAAAGCATGCGGTTTTGCCTTATTTTGAGATGGCCTGCAATTATGGAGAGTTTGTTGCGATTCGGAAAAAGAGCCGTTTCGCTCGATAACCGGCTCACACTATTGCTTTGGACTTGCTCAGGGTTCAATCGGAAGTATTTGATTTTTCAACGCTTTCTTCACCCGATTCGGGGCCGTCCGCATTTTCGTCATCACGCTCGGTCTCGCTTGCATCGGATACCGCTTCGGGTTTTCGGGATGGATAGATTTCCTCCACCCTCGCCATGATCTGTTTTACATCCGCTGCTATTTTATCGATTTCCTGCTTCAACTTGGCTTCGATTGAATCATTCATCTTTGCAATTCCGTTGTTTCGCAGTTGTTCGTGAACCGCAGGAATAGTCTACTATTTTGAGGATTCCAAAAAGGCGAAAACGCCGCTCCGGGCCGAAAGATGCCGCTTCTGGATGGACATTATATGGATATGGAAGCCCCTACAGCCGTCGCATACTCAGCCAACCGCGGTATAATATAATTCATGCCTGAAAATCGCGCCATATCATCGAAAATGCGCCTCGCAGGCGGCAGAATGGCCAGCCTTCCGGTAAGAATAATTTTGGTGTTGTTTGTAGCCCTCGCCGCTCCGGCGGACACGATGCCGATCGTCTGGTAAACGAGAAAAATGATGGCCAGAGCCCGGTCATTTTCCGTAGCATCATCCGAACATTTGCCGAAATTGGAAGCCGTCAATGTATCGGGAAGGCCGATGATTTCCGACGTGGCGATATCGCCCACACTGAGGTCCACCCTATCCAATCTGCCCTTTTCCGCCTTCTTCATCAACAGCGAAATGTCTGTAATACCCAACATGTACTTCGATAATCCGACCAGCGTTCCGCCACCGATTCCTGAACCGCCCCAGTGGTTGATCGTTTTATCCGAATCCACCTCCACCATTGCCGTTCCGGTTCCCATACCCACGACGATGGCTTTGGGAATTTTTGAAAGAAATGTACCGCCGCGGCCGATGGCCTCGAACTCATTGATATACTCGACCGGAAGGCCAAGCAGGGTATCACCGATCTTCTCGGCACCTATTCCTGTCAACGCAATCCGTTCGAGATCCGAGGGTTTGAAATCGTTCTCGAATAAAAACTTTCCCAGTGCGCCGGCTGCGGAAGCGACAGGATCATCCGATTTTACCATTATCGGGTGAATCATTCGCTTGCCGTCGTAACCCACAAGATAGGTTGTCGTTCTCCCGATATTGATGCCGATAATCACGGTTGCCCTCCTTCCCGCCTCACGCATTATTTGTTTTAAAAAAATACATGTGAAACAGTTTGCCGGTTGTTGACATGGAATTCAGGTGAAGCCCCTTGATGTAATCGGAGGGATCCGCTGCAGGAGGATGTGCCGGATCCCGCTGCTGTATCATTCGAATCAGTTTTTCCCGGGGCTCCAGGAAACATATGCAAGCCCCGGCTTTTGCCGTCCGAACACACTCCCGCATGACGTCGAAACGGTTTTCCGGCAAGACATGGTGGAGAGAACCTAAAGCGAAAACGCCGTCGAACGCGTTTTTCTCGAAGGGCATATTCACGGCATCGAACGGCTCAAACCGGATCAGCCGGCGAACACCGGCCTTGACGGCGTTGGCCTGCCAGTCCTGCCCCGCATAGACCGAATCATCGCCTGCCGGTTCTCCGGTCACAACCTGATAACCATGCAGGGCCAGCATAATGGCCATATTCCCGATTCCCGTCCCGACGTCCAAAACATACGCGGATTCCGGCAATTTCACCGATTGGATTGCGGTGTATACATCATCGGCCGCAAAGCTGAATCGATCGCCTAACATTTTCTTTACGTTTTCCAGATTCACTGTCTCGCCCTTCCTTTCATATCCTCATCCGCTCGCAGCCTTTATATCTACTGAAATGTTCCCTAATGTCAATGATGCCTTAAAAATTTGCCTGGTTCTCTTTTGGGGATTATTTCGCAAAAATCGATTCTTTCAGCCAAAAAAGTGGTCAACTCCGCAAATCGATGGTATAAAACATGGTGTCGTTTCCTTCTATTTTGCCCGTTTATCCAATTGAAACGGCAGACCTTTTTCATCAACCATCAGCAGGAGGAATACCATGATCCCCAGAATACGCATTTTCATGTTCTCGTTGATTCTGTTTGCCGGGCTTATCTTTCCGGCAACGGTGCCGGCCCTGGAAAAAGGCACTCACACGGGCTCGACTTGTTATGAAACCACTGTTATGGAAAAAAGTCCGGAAAGCTTTCCCTGCGTTCGACACCTCCGACTGACGGGAACACAGCGGGAAATCGGTCAAAAACTCGCGCAGATCGCCAAGGAGCGCTATCAGGTCAGCCTGGCGGAAAACCCGGACCCGATATACGGCAAGGCCCGATATGCCTATCTGGAAAAGAACTATCCCCAACTGCTGGAACGCTCCAGGGGTGCATTGGAAGCTTATGGCAGGCAGACCGATGAGCCCGGGGTGGACCCCACCTCCATCGCGTACAGTGTGGGAGAATTCGGCTGCTCCATGATATACTTTCCGGGCGAACATACCTCGTCCGGAAACTGCATGGCCGTCCGCAATATGGATTTTTCCACCGGCAGCATCAGTCAACTTCTTGGAAAACCCCGGCAAGACGGTGAACCCGATATTTTCGGCGACATATACATTGTCGAATCCTATCCCGATGACGGGTATGCCGCCATTTACATCGGCGCCGCCGAGATTTTGAGCGGGCCCTGGGACGGCATGAATGAACACGGCCTGACCATATACGGGTTGGTGGATCAGGGTCGCCCCAAAGCCCTGATCCCGCCTTCAGGAAACCGGGTCATCGGCCTGCACCCGACTCAGACGATGCGGATGGTTCTGGAAACCGCTCGGGATTGTGAAGAAGCCAAAATCGCGCTGCTGACCAACAAGGTCTACGATTTCGTGGCCGGCATTCACTACCTGGTCGGAGATGCAAAAGGAAATTCATTTATTTTTGAAATCAACCCATTGGACAGTCAAGCCTACATTCAGAACGGTGAAGGCAAACCGCATATCATGACCAACAGCCCGGTTTGGTCGCTTCCCCCCCTTTCTGAGTTTCCCAAGACGTATGACGATCCCTATGATTCGATGAACCGGTACCGCATTCTTTCCGGCATCATTGCCGATCATGACGGTGAATATTCGGAATCGGAGATGGTCGCGGCAACCGAACGGGTTTTTCCAAGAGGGCCGCTGGCCGATCCGGACGGACCATCCATGACCTACAGGCCCTTATGGCAGGTGGTATATGACATGAACGAGCTGACCATGAGGGTCCGATTCTGGCAAAAAGACGCACCATCGGGCAACGGCGAAAAGCCCGCCCTGGTTATGTCGGAATGGTTTTCCTATCAGCTTTCAGGACAGCAGCATTCCAAATAAGAGGAGCACAAAATGGAGGAATTTGAAACGATCATTTACGAAAATCCAACCCCGGGTGTCGCAAGGGTTGTAATGAACCGCCCGAAGACGCGGAACGCCCAGAATCTGCAGATGACCTATGAACTGAACGAGGCGTTTGGCCGGGCCAACCTGGATGATGAGATCAAGGTCATCATCCTCACAGGCAGCCCGCCCCATTTTTCGTCGGGTCATGATCTCGCAGGGGACGGGGGCAAGGCGCTCAAAAACGATTTTCCGGTTGTCGGAACCTGGGCCGGTTTCGATAACGGGGGAGCCCACGGACGCTATTCCCGTGAAAACGAAATTTACCTGGAGATGGTACGGCGTTGGCGCAACCTTGCTAAGCCCACCATTGCTCAGGTTTTCGGCAAATGCATGGCCGGTGGGCTGATGCTTGCATGGGCCTGCGACATCATCATTGCCGGGGAAGATGCCCTTTTCTGTGACCCGGTGGTCAATATGGGGGTATGCGGCGTTGAATTTTTTATGCACCCTTATGAGCTCGGTCCCCGCAAAGCCAAGGAGTTCCTGTTTACGGCCGACTGGTGGACGGCACAGGAAGCCTACCGGCTTGGGATGGTCAACCATGTGGTCGCCAACGACGACCTGGAGAACGTTACACTGGATATGGCCAAAAAAATTGCTGAAAAGCCGCTATTTGCCTTGAAAACGGCCAAAAAAGCAGTCAATTATTCCCAGGATATTGCAGGACAGCAGCAGGCTATCGATGCCGTATTCGGGCTGCATCAGGTATGCCATAGCCACAATGAAAAGCTGTTCGGTATTCCCGTTGACCCCGGCGGCATACCCCAGGCCGTCAAGAAGAAGGTTTGATTCAAAAAAAAGGAAAACCAGGATGGATCATAAGACGTTATTCTCCCATATCGACCGCAATCTCCCGTATGTCATCGATGTTCTAAAACGCATGATCGCCGTTGACACGTCCGTGCCGCCGGGTCGGCATTACGGCGACTTTGTCGACCTTGTGGCGCCGGAATTCGAAAAATTCGGCTTCACCACCCAAAAAATTATTGTACCGGAAGAAAAGGTGAACCTGATGCCATGGAATCTCTCCGGTGAACGGGTGAACCTGGTGGCCACCCGTCAAAACGGCAAACCGCCGGTTACGGCGTATGCCCATATGGATGTCGTACCTGTCGAAGAGCCATGGACCCGCGATCCCTTCGGTGGAGAAATCGTCGACGGCAAACTGTACGGCCGGGGTGCAGTGGATATGAAGGGGGCGACCGCCTGTTTTTTGGGCGCACTAAAGGCCCTGCACGAGACGGGAACCGAACCCGCCTATTCCGTACGGTGCTGCCTGTGCACCGATGAGGAAATCGGCGTGTATCCGGGAGCGCGTTATCTTGCAGAAGAGGGGTATTTCTCACCGCATATCTTGTGGCTCGAGATCGGATCCCTGGATCCGGCCGTTTTTACGGGATTGGCCGGTGCCATTCGGTTCGATATCACGAGCGTGGGCAGAAGCTGCCATTCCGGGCTCAACTACCTGGGTGTGAACGCCATTGAAGAGTTCGTTCCTGTTTTAAACGAACTGATTGCGCTGAAGAAGCAGGTTGAGCAGCGCCTGTCCGGAATTCCGGCCCTGCCGATTCCCGGATGCCCGTTCGAAAGGATGACCCCCATGTTCAACCTGAACATGATGCACGGGGGTGTCAAGGAAAACATCGTTCCCAGCGAATGTACGCTCACCATCAACCGGAGGTATTTGCCGGACGAACGCTTGGAAGATGTCATCTCGGAAGTGGAAAACGCGGTAAAAAACAGCCAACGTAAAACGCGGCTCATCGATATGAAAATCGAAACGGTGCACTGCTATCCACCGGTTGTTATAAACCCGGACAGCTTTGCCGTAAAAAAGAAACTGGCGGCGGCTAAGGCTGTGTACGGGTATGATGAATTTATTTTCGGGGGCTTCAGCGGCTCCAGCGATTTGGGATTCGTAATCGAAGCGCTGAAGCCGCAGTCCGCGGATATCGCGTGCTTTGGGGCCGGCAGCAGGGGGTCGGACCTCACCGCGCATTCATCCGATGAATTCGTTTATCTGGACGATCTTGCCGCGCTGACCAAGGAGCTTGCATACTACCTGGCCGAGTAAATGATCCGATCATCGATGCCCGGAATCAGCCCTGGCCCGGGAGATCCGCATCCGTCGTAATCACGCCGTCGGCATACAAGTCGGATATCTCGTCATCAGACATCCCGAGAAGCTCGGAAAGGACATAATGATTGTGCTCTCCAAGCAATGGGGCTCTGAAATGCCGGTCCGCGGATTTCGAGAACTTGAAGGGAGGAATCTCGCTTCTGATTTTTCCGATTTCCGGATGGTCCAATTCCCGAAAGTGGCCGTAGTGCGCCAACTGGGGGTCTTCGTAAATATCCTTTCCCGTCTCCACCACGTTTGCGGCAATTCCGTTCTCCTGCATCATCTTCTCGACCGTATGGGCATCATAGCCGGCAGTCCACTGGGAAATATGATCCTCCAGATCGTCTTCATGGCGTTTGCGCAGAAAAAGTGTCGAAAATTTTGGGTCTTTCACCCACTCGGGGTTTCCCAGAACATCACCGAATCGGCGCCATTCATCTTCTGTAAATACGGAAACGGCCACCCACCGGTCTTCACCCCGGCAGGGGAACACACCGTGGGGAGCGGCATATGGGAGACGGTTGCCGTTCCGATTCATGACCCTGCCGTTCACAAGATATTCCATGATCACTCCGGCGAGGACATGCACATTGACCTCGTATTGTGACTGGTCGATGTGCACGCCTTTACCTGTTTTTTTCCAGCGGATCAGGGCGCTCACCAGAGTCAACAGACCGGTTCCGGTGGCCGAAAAATCGCCGTAAGCAAGAGGCATACCCGCGGGAGGCCGATCCGGCCATCCGGCCAGGTAACTGGCACCCGACAGGTTTGTACTTACCGTTCCGTACCCCAGCCGACGGGAATGTGGACCGTACTGCCCTTCCAGACAGGTGCTCCAATAAATGATGTCCGGTTTGATGCGGCAAATGCTTTCGTAATCGAGCCCGAATTTTTTCATCACGCCGGGTCTGAAAGATTCTGCTATAATGTGAGGCCGCCAATCCCGGATTATGCGAAGAACCAGTTCTCTTCCCTCAGGTTTGGAAAGATTCAGGGTCATGCTGTATTTGCTGGAATTGAGCCACTGCTGCCATCCGTTTTGCTCGAGTTCCCCCATCCGCGCCTGATAGAACGGCCCCCCCGCTCGGGAAATATCGGGCCTTAAATGGCTCTCGATCTTTATGACGGTAGCCCCGAAATCGCCCATCCAGGTCATGGCAAGCGGAACCGTCGCCGCCATTCCGAAATCCAGGATTCGTATGCCGCTGAAAATCGATGTATGTGTTTGCTGTTCCACAAGTCGTTCTCCAAATCGAATCGGATGTTGACCGGTTTCCATCGAGAAATTAAAACTCCGGCTAAATCGTTCCGGCCTGCTTTAATAGAAGTATTTCTTCTTTCGATATTCTCAGCTCATTGTAAATTTCGGCGTTGTGCTCGCCGATCAGCGGCGCCCGGCGCTGCACCCGCATGGGCGCCTCGGAAAGTTTCACGAACGGGCCGCAATAGGTCAGTGTATCATCAAGTTCCGGATGTCTCACCGATTCCCAGAAACCCCTGGCTTCAAGATGAGGGTCCCGGCAGATATCCTGGCTGTTGGAGACAGGACATCCCATGATTCCCCGCCGGGCTGCCTCTTCAGAAAATTCCTGTGTTGTTTTGGTCAGCAAAAAGTCATCGAAGGGTTTCTGAATGCGATCCATTTCCTCCTGCGTCATTTTGGAAACATCAGAGCCCAGATTGAACCAGTCGATCGCCGTCAGCCAATCGGGTGCCATGTTCTCTTCGTTCATCCATTCGACCAGTCGCGCGGTGCTGTCCGAGAACCCGGCAGCGGCACCCCATCCCACCACGCAATGGACATAACCGTCTTTGCAGGGCCGTATATTGGCGGTTTTCGTGAATCCGGATGTCATAAACCGGCCCAGACGGGGAAAATCAAACTGCATGCATTCCCAGAACCAGTGAGCCCCGGTGGTGTAATGGAGCAGGTACTGCTGCACCGGTGCATCCACATGCTGCCCTTCTCCGGTGATTTCCCGATGCCAGAGGGCGAACAACGATCCGATTGCCCCGAGAATGCCGCCCACCAACCCGGCGGTCGGATAACTCATCCATGTGGGCGCCCGATCGGGATCTCCGGTGATGGCATGCACCATCCCGGAGGCCCACGTCGTAAGGTCGGACATTTTATAGTGTGCTTTCGGCCCTTCCAGGCCGTATGGGGAAATGGATGTGAGGATGATATCGCTTTTTATTTCAGCGAAGTCTGGATATCCCAAACCGAGGCCGTCCAGATAACCCGGATCATGGGAAGAGAGCACGATGTCCGCCGTTTGGACAAGCTGTCGAAAAATCCGCCGCCCGCCGGTGCATTCGAGGTTCAGCGTAATGCCGCGTTTGTTTCGGTTGTAGGCAAACCAGAACAGGCTTTTTTCAAGGTGCGGTATGTCCTTGTAAAAAGGCCCCCTGTTTCTGCTGGGACTTCCTCCCGGGGGTTCGATTTTTAGAACATCAGCACCTAAATCACCGAGAATCTGGCCTCCGAGCAGGTACCCGCCTTCGGTCAGGTCCAGCACTCGGTAGCCGTCAAGCATGCGTTCTTCCATATAGGGTTCCTTCCTGAATCGGCTTGAATTCGTGTCCTCGCAACACGTATTTGCTTGTTCTTCGAGGTCATTCCGACAGGCTCACGATGCCCTTAACAGGGCCATTTTCTCGAGCCTGGTTTCGGCATCGTGAACCATTTTTCCGATGAATTCCTTTACCGGCATCACCCGTTCCAGCACACCGGCCGCCAGTGAGACGATTTTGCTGGGGCCTTCACGTCCCCATTCTTCGTCAAACGAATATTCACCATCAGCCTCGACATCCGTCCGCCAGGCATCGTATTTTAAATTGACACGCTCCAGCATGCGGAGCCATTTGTCTACCGGAAGCTCCCCGCGCAGCGCCATCACCTCTCGATAGGCTTGCGGGTCCGGCGGCGACAGCACCTGGTGCCGAAGCCGCGGATCCATCGGTGACGATCCGATAATTTTTTCCTTGGCTGTTTTTCCCAGGGGACACTCATCTGTGGCCATAAAGGCGGTGCCCATCATTAACGCATCGGCACCCATTCCAAGGACCCCCATAAACCCCGATGCATCGGCGATCCCCCCTGCGGCGATCAGCGGAATGTGGAGCATTTTTTTGGCGAGGGTGGTGGTGATCAGGGTCGGCAACTGCTCGGGATTCTTGAATCCGACCCCTTCGAGACCGACGATGATGGCTGCGTGGGCGCCCAGGCGTTCGGCATGAAGAGCATCTTTGATCCGGGCGGATTTATGGACCCACGCAATGCCTGATTCCCTGATCCGGCCGGCAAGGGCATCCGGCTTATAGGCGGCTGTTTCCACGGGAACGCGCTGGGAAATGCACACATCCAGCATCTCATCGATGCGGGGGCATATGCCGATGCTGATGTTTACGCCAAAGGCACCGCCGGTCGCATCGCGGCACTGTTTTATGGCATCCTCCAGTTTCTCCGGGGTTTTGTAGACGGAGGCGGTAATCAAACCGAAAGCCCCCGTTTCGGCAACGGCCGCGGCAAATTTCCAGGTGCCGATCCCGCCATAGGCGCCTTCAAGAATTGGATAGCGGCATCCCAGCAGGTCTGTGACAGGCGTTTTCCACTGCATCTTTGCTTCCTCACGATTGATCGTAATTTTCCGTCCTTGTTTTTTCCACCTGTTTGTGTCAGTCTTTCTGTAGCAGATTACATCTTCCCGAATCAATTGAAAAAGGAAATTCGCTGATGACGGCAAAATTGAACCGCCGTGAATGCATCTATCAAGGCAGGGCGTTTCATGTTTTCAGGGATAACATCACTCTGGAAAATGGTTCAACGGTAAATATGGACGTGGTGCGTCATCCCGGTGCGGCCGCCATGGTGGCCATAACGGCCGACAACAACACCATTTTAATGCTGAAACAGTACCGTTATGTTGTCGGAGGATATATCTGGGAAATACCCGCCGGCACCCTTGACCCGGGTGAGGCGCCTCTGGACTGCGCCAAGAGAGAACTCATCGAGGAAACGGGCATGAATGCCGCATCCTGGAAAAAGCTGGGCGATATTACACCGGCGCCCGGTTACACGGATGAAAGAATCCATCTGTACCTCGCCCGTGACTTAATGCCCGCTTCGCAAAAACTGGACCGCAACGAAATTCTGGATGTTCACCGGATCGATTTCGATGCTGCGATGGAAATGATTCGTTCGGGACGAATAGCGGATGCGAAAACCATTACAGGCATTTATCTGGTCAAGGATTTGCTGAATCTATAACAATTTTCATTCAAACCGTTGTATTTTATCGACTTTTCACCATGTACACGGAAGTGGTCCCGGTGTTGTGTTGATCGCTTATGTTTTTTTCCTGATCATTGCCTTGTATGCTTCGGTCAACTTGATAAATCGTTCGTGGTCACCGCCCTGGTCGGGATGCAATTTCAAGGCGAGTTTTCGATATCGGGATGTCAACTCGCGACGGGTCATTTTTTTCAGCACCGACTTCTCCACCCTGAACCTGTCACTGGCTTCATCCAGGCCGACGGTGGTTTGGGGTGCGGGAAAACGGAAGCGTCTTCTGTCATCCATGAACCGGCGGATGTAATCGTTCAAAAAGGTGGATTGACCGAATTCATAATCGAAATACATGATAAGGTATCGCACCAGGTAGTCGTTCAACGATTCATTTTTTTCACTGCCGTACCAAAAGGCTTCATCCCCGTTTAACCGGCAGATGTCCTCCAGAAAGAATGCATCCAGTTCGTCCGGATCCAGAATCTGAGGCATCGTTTTGACGTTAAGACGCTGAAAATGTCGCTGCAGATTGAATATGACAAAAACATAATTTTTTATTTCATGGGGCCGAAGAATCGCTTCCGACCGCATAAAATATTGTTCGATTTCATCCCTGGACCGATTCTGCAGGCGGCGCATAAGCTTCGGTGAAACGGCGCCGATATTCCCCTGATCCATGCGCCCGAATCGCATAAAATGAACGCGGCGCTTGTCGAAAATATGAAAATCGTCTGTGTGTTTGCTGCTGTCGCAATCCAAACGGCCGCGCCCGCTTGTCCGTTTTCGCGAAAAGCCTTCGAGAACACGCTTGATGCGGGGATCCAAAAAGGGCCAAAAGACGTCATCGAGTTTATCGGTTATATTCTTTACACCGTATTTTCTGATTTCATCGCAAACCACCTCGTCGATATAGTAGCCGTTTCCGCCGGGATAAATGATATATTTTTCCGGGTTCGAATCCAGATCGAACAGGGTCCGGCTACGGAAACAGGCCCCATCAAAATAGGATTCGCGTATGTAAAAACGAGGTTTGCCGTTAACTATATGTTTAGCTAAATACACAGGTTATCCTTTATTTTCTAATGAAAAACATTAACGTTAAACCAATCAGCGTCCATCCGGAAATGAGAATTCGATTCAGTTCAAGGCAGCCGGTAAATTGTAACTGCAGGAGTACATTGAGTATTTTGAGGATTAAAATTTACCGGCCAACGCCGAAATGGAGCGAATCAGCCATTTCCGGGTGGGCACTATTTAGACCGTAGCTCATGAATGACATCTTTTATTTTTTCAAGAACCGGTTTCTTGAAATTTACCTTTAAATACAGGTCCCCGGAGCCGCCGCCGGCTGTTCCCTCACCACCCATTCCCGGCAACCGGATTTTCTGGCCTTCTTTGATGCCTCGAGGCACCTTGACCACAAGTTTTTTGTTTCTTCGTCGATGATGGTATGCATACGGCCCGCCTTTTTCGGCCTTTTCAGGCGCCAAATAGATATCGTCCATCATGTCCGATCCGGTTTGGGGGAATACGACTCCGCTGATCTTTTCGATGGCCAAACGGCTCAATTTGCCTAAAATCTTTTTGGACAGACCGGTCGCCAAGCCGGTCTTAAGACCCGGGGCTGCCGATCCCGGTTTCGTTCGCCTTAAAGGACCTTGGAATACAAACCCGCGCGCGGTCATCCCGGGTCGTCGGAACTCGAATGAGCGATACCCCCGACCGTAAAATTCCCGGAATATTTCATCGACCCCCCTGAATCCGAATGCTTTGGCCATTTCATCCAAAATCGAATTGATGTCAGAGCCGCTGAAAATGTCCTGTTCCGAATAATTCTGCCGAAAACGGCTGTAAGCATGTGAACCGTATTGACGCCGCATGGCGTCATACTGCCGTCTTTTGTCCGCATTTGAAAGCACGGCGTAGGCCTCATTGACTTTTTTCATTTTTTCCGCGGCATCGGAGTTATCCCTGTTTCGGTCGGGGTGATACGAAAATGCCAGTTTGCGGTAGGCATCTTTGATTTCCTTGTCCCCGGCGTTTTGATCCACACCCAATATGTGATAAAAATCGTCTCCCATTACAGCCCTATGTACAGCAACCCCTCCAGGTTCTCATCCGAATGGTTACTTGGGTTCTAAAAAATCCGACAAATCGATTATCTTTTCTTTCGGGTCGACGGACTTATGCAAGGCCGCCGCTTCTCGTGACCGCTGCTTCATAAGTCTCTCGACAGCGGATTTGATTTGCGGGTTTTTTTCGATTAATTCCTGTATTTCCGGTTGCAGTCGTTCCCAATTATCTTCCAGTACATCCATATCGATGTTGAAATGGCCCAAATAGGAAAGCAACCGGCCGAGTGTCGATAAAAGCCCGAAGTGGGTAAGGCCCTGAAGGTAGTAGGGGCAGTGGCACCAAAGGTTCAAGCATTCAAATCCCCTTTTCCGGCCCTCCCACTGAATCGTGGCATGGATGGTACTCGGGCCGTGATAAGTAATCGGCGAAACGCCTTTTTGGCGCAACAGCGCTTTCAGCCCTTCATTGGAAACAACTCCCGATATCACCCTGTCCGTATGGAGAACATTATCGAATAACCCCCCAAGGGATATGACGGTTTTGACCCCCAAAGCCTGCAAATACCCGTAAAGATTGCGAACCAACAGGCTCCAGGCAAGGTTCGGTTCATCCCCCGACAAGACCACGAGGTCGTGGGCATCGGATTCGGTTTCAATGGCAAAGAAGCTCGCACCCGGCGGCCGATGTTTTTTTAAGACCCCGTCCTCCACCGCAACTATGGGACGCACGGCATCATAGCGGTAAAACATGTCCGTATCCAGTTGGGCGATAAAACGCCCTCTAAGGGTGCGGATAATGTAATCGACCATTCCCTTCGACGTGTTCAATGCATTCCCCCACCCATCGAACCCGACAATGAAAACCGGATTTTTAAGCCGGGGGGCATCCTCTACGTTAATGCCTTCAAATTCCATTTTTCGTTATCAGATCTGTAGTCAGTGTCCATCCATAAATGGATTGACACTAGTTAGGCCTCCTTGCCGCATTTCTGCGCCATCACGCCGGCTTATGAAAAAGAAGAATGTACAGCTTCTTAAACGAGACGGGAGGAGGCTGGTTATCATCAACCGTTAAAGCGATCATCTTTCCGGCTGAAGACTCGTGAACTATACCTTAACACAGGCAAATCAAATAAGGAAATTTCAACACTCAAAATATAGGATTCTTTTCGTTGTTTGCAAGCCTTTAACTTCGAAGAAGACGATCAGGCCTTCTCGGCCATTGAAAACATCTATAGGTCACCATATAGGACATTCAAATTTCCAATTAGACAATCTCGAAGAAAATCATTAACTTGAGGATTATATTCAGGCCGACACAGAAATGGAGTGCATCAGCCGTTTTTGGACAGGCAATAAGGAGAAAACGATATGCCGGAGATAGACGCCAGGGGATTGGCCTGTCCAACGCCGGTCCTTCAAACCAAGGTGGAGATCGAACATCATCATCCCTCGGAAATTACCGTTCTTGTGGACAATTCTGCCGCAAAGGAAAATATTTCGCGATTTCTCTCATCCCGGGGATACCGCGTTGCATTTGATCGAAGGGGGGAGGATTTCGTTATTTCCGGGCAGAGTGAATCGCTGGAAAGCCTTCCGGAACAGCCGGTTGAAACCGAAGAAACCCTGCCGAAACGGATCATGGTCATGGTGTCTACGGACCGCCTCGGCTTCGGGGATGACCGGTTGGGGCTTAAATTAATGATGAATTTCATCAGAACCTTACCGGAAATGAAACCGGACCTGTGGCGGCTTGTACTGGTAAACAACGGCGTCAAGCTTGCGGTGGACGGCTCCGAGGTCTTGGCCGATTTGCAAAAAATGGCGGACGAGGGGCTTTCGATTCTCGTATGTGGAACATGTCTCGATCATTTCAATCTGCTGGGCCACAAGCAGGTCGGCGAAACGACGAATATGCTGGACATCGTCACCGCTATGCAGGTTGCTGATAAGGTGATCAATATATGAAAAAAAGGGGATGGGTTAGGGGTTATGGGTGATGGGTTATGGGTCGTTGGGATCGTCGTTCACAACGCTCGTAACGATCAAAACGCTCTAAACCCTCTAATCACGTTGTCTCGACAAACTTTCTACGGCCTGCAGCACCACATCGATGGCTTGATCGATTTCCTCTGCAGTCGTCATTCTTCCGACACTGAACCGCAGGGTCCCTTTTGCAAAATCCAGGGGGACCTTCATGGCCGACAGGACATGGGAAATCTCAACTGCATCCGCATGACAGGCCGCACCGGCCGATGCCGCCACTTCCAGCCCGATTTCTTCGAGAATACGATTAGCTTCGAGGTTTTTAAACGAGAGGCTCAATGTGTTGGGCAGGCGATCGTGTAAATGTCCGTTCAGTCGAGTGACGGTGCCGGCTTTTTGCAGGCCTTCATAAAGCCGGTCGCGCATATGTTTCATATGCCGCATACTCCTTTCCATATCTCGTTCGGCGATTTCACAGGCCTTGCCAAGCCCAACGATTTCCAGGACGTTTTCCGTTCCCGCCCTTTTTCCCATTTCCTGCCCGGCCCCGTGGCAGAATTTTTCCAGTGCCAGACCCCTGCGGATAAACAGAGCGCCGACGCCTTTGGGGGCATACACCTTGTGGCCGGCAATGGAGAGCAGATCGACACCCAATCTGCACACGTCCACCGGTATCTTTCCCACGGATTGAGCCGCATCGGTATGCATGACGATGTTGTTTTTCTTAGCGACAGCCGAAATGTCTTCAATGGGCTGCATGGTGCCCACCTCGTTGTTGGCATGCATGATGGTGATCAAAACCGTATCTTTCCGGACCGCTTGCTCGAGCTCATCAATGTTAACGCGACCGTTCCCGTCCACATTGACATATGTGGTTTCAAACCCGTGTTTTTCAAGCGCTCCGCACACTTCGAAAACCGCCGGGTGTTCGACAGTGCTGGTGATAATGTGATTTCCCCGGTCCTTCCGGGCCCACGCGATGCCTGAAACGGCATGATTGTTCGATTCGGTTCCGCCGCTGGTGAAAATAATCTCATCGGTGGTGCAATTGAGCAGGCCCGCCACCCGGGCTCGGGCGGCCTCTACGGCCCGTTTGGGTGTGATGCCGTACCAGTGGCTGCTGGAGGGATTGCCGAATGCTTCATTCAAAAACGGCATCATGGCGGCAATGACTTCGGGATCATGGGGGGTGGTTGCGTTGTAATCCAGATATATGGGGCTTACCATGGGCATCCTCCTTCATTTGGACCGCGTATAAAAAACAACGGCATTCTGATCGATGATAGAATTTGTGTTCATGAATGACAAGTAAAAAGCGGAAGACAAGAGCGGAAGAAATGAAAGACAATGGCTTGATATAAAAATGAATCTGTTGACAATTTCAGCACGTTCGGACATAATACGCGAACTTTTTCCAACCATTTAATTTTATTGCTCTATTCGACATGTAAGCTCCCAATGGCATTAGGAAAATGAACCAAATCGTGATAAAAAGCCGCCTGTCTTACTTCGTTTTTGTGATCGTCCTGGTTTTTCTTCCCCGGTTCGGTGCCGCCGGTATCATTTCAATCGATTCAACAGTTTCCAGCAGCATTCGGGACGGATCGGCGGTGATCACTTTCAAGTTATATAACAACGGCGATGAAACAGCCCATGATGTTGAAATCGAAGCAGATTTTGAGGAAAAGAAAACAATTGTTCGGCAGGATCGATTACCGGCCGGGAGTTGTATGACAAAACGATTCGAGTATAGACGGGGTTTTGAATGCTCCCAAATGGTGGTTCCGTTAATCGCCCGGTATAAAGATCAGAACCGTTATCCGTTCAGCGCAGTTTCATATGCAACCGTTTCATTTGCATCCGATTCGCCGCGCGTATTCTGTAAAATTGAAGACGTGCAAATGACACAAAACGGATCGCTTGTTTTAAAAATGAAGAGTTTCGATCAAAAGGACCACCGTATTCGGTTGCGTATCGTTGCCCCCCAAGAGCTGACCGTCCGCACCCCGGTAAAAATCCTTTCCATCCCGGCGGATACGACGATTTATGAGTCCTTTGAAGTGCAGAACTTTTCCGCCCTGCCGCCCAGCATTTATACGGTTCTGGCCGTTATCTCCGAAGAGCGGCCGACAGGCAGGTATGAACATGGTTATACCGGAAAAGTATCCATTATTCATGAGAAAACAGTGTTTGACGTTCTGTCATACCCGTTTTTTGCCTGGGGCGTCGCCGGGCTTTTGCTGGTATACATCGGTTTTCAGTTATATACGCTTATCCATCGAAAAAAAGTTCAATGAAAACGGCCGTCGAAAAGTACTGGACCGAAATTCTGGATGCCGTCTTCCTGCTGTTGATTCTTCTCTACATCGCGGACAAGCTGCAGTGGCCTTTGCTGTTTGAAAAAACAACTACCGCCGGAGGCGATATGGCCTCCCATTACCCGACCGCGGTATATTTAAAAGAAATGCTGTTTAAAACCGGCAGGCTGATCGGCTGGTACCCCGGAAACTTCTGCGGATTTCCATTGTTTCAGTTTTATTTTCCCCTCCCTTTCTTAGGCATGGTCTTACTGAGTTTTGCGATGCCCATGCAGATCAGCTTTAAGCTGATATCGGTGGTCGGCATTTTTCTTCTGCCGATATGCAGTTATCTGGGGCTGCGAATCGGCCGGCAGAATTTTCCCGCACCCATTTTGGGTGCGGCTTTCAGCCTGGCTTTTCTGTTTTCAGAAGGCAATTCAATGTGGGGCGGCAATATCCTCAGCAACATGGCGGGAGAGTTCGGTTTCCAGCTGTCCTTCTGTCTCAGCATTATATTTTTGTTTTCAGTGTTCCGTCATATCCATAGCTCTCGATACACGATTGCAAACGGCCTGCTGCTGGGGATTATCGGGCTGTGTCACGGTGTGGGGTTGATGTTCGCCGTATTGACGCCCTCCTTTTTTCTATTCAACCCGGCGCCGGGAATTCGAAAAAGGATGCTGTATCTATTGCGCATATACGGACTGGCTTTGGGGTTTATGGCGTTTTGGTTTTTCCCTTTTCTGGCCGGTTCCGGGTGGTCCACCAAATTTAATTTTTTATGGCAATTTTCCGGAATTCAGGAGGTTTTTCCGGCAATCCTATGGCCGTTTCTGATATTTTCGATCGTCGGCACGCTCTTTATCGCCGGACTGAATATTTACAAAAGAAAAAAGGAAAAAGCCCCTTTTTCGGACAGTTTACGCCTGATGCTTTATATGTGGTTTGGAATCGGCATTGCCGTTATTCTTTATGAAACCGCATATGAACTCAATGTCGTGGATATCCGCTTTCTTCCTTATGTAGAGTATCTCCCGATGCTGATTTCAGCTTCAGCCGCCGGATGGGGAGCCCGATATCTCAAAAAATCCTCGGTTTTCATTGTCGTCGTACTGCTGGGAACCGGTTCCTGGATCGAACTCCATGAGCAATCCACCGAGAGCTGGTCCAGGTGGAACTACTCGGGATTCGAAAACAAGCGCGAATGGCCCACATTTTTTCACATCAACTTTTTTCTTAAGGGAGATGAAAACGATCCAAGGGTTGCCTATGAACACTCCCCCAGTTTAAACCGTTTCGGTACAACCCGTGCCTTCGAAAATCTTCCTCATTTTTCCGGACGATCGACACTTGAAGGGCTTTACGTTCAGTCCTCGATATCCTCGCCGTTCATTTTTTTCCTTCAATCCGAAATATCGGATGTCAGTTCCACACCGCTGCCCCAATTTAACTATACCACTCCGAACCTCGACAGGGCGGTCGACCATTTTAATTTAATGCATATCGGCCATTTTATCGCCGTCAGCGACACCATTAAATCAGCGGCACGGGATCACCAGGATCTTCAGCATGTTGCGCGATTTGGAGACATTGACATCTTCAGCCTTCAAACCGTTGATGAGGGTTACGTGGCACCCTTGAAATACAGGCCGGTCAAACATGATCGCCGCAACTGGCGAATAAATGCCTACGAATGGTTTCGTAAATACGACAGAGATATGCCATTTATCGTTTACCCGAACGACGCCGAAAAAAAACGGCCTGAAATCCTCACTCTACCTGAATTTACGACCTTTGCAAAAATACCCGGGATCGGGCTGAACAGCCAAGCGGTCCGCGTAAAAAGCCGCATCACTCGAAACGGCATCGACATCACCACATCAGAGCCTGGAATTCCCCTGCTCGTTAAAGTTTCCTATCATCCGAACTGGCGCTGCAGTGGAGCTCTGGGACCCTTTCTCATTTCCCCCTCTTTTATGATGATCATCCCCTTCCGGGAAAATGTCGAAATGGTCTTCCAGAGAGGCGGCGCCGGGTGGGTCGGTCTGTCTGCTACGGCATTGACGATCATGGTATGCCTGCTGAAATGGACCAAACCGGTCAACCGGCTGATCAATAGTGACTGGAAAATCACCCGGACACCTATTTCCAACCAAAAACGCAGGATTGTATTCTCCGCCTGCTGGGCCATAATTATTACCGTAATGGTCTATGGTATTTATGAAAAACGAAACAACAGTCCGGAAAGACTGAAGCAAACCGGACTTCGTTACTATTCCTCAGAAAAGTTCGACCGCGCCATTCCTGTTTTTAAGAAGATCTTGAGCATTGCCCCCGATTCCGGATACGGGGATGATGCCGCTTATTACTTGGGTCTGTCTTTCTGGCGGAAAAAGGATTATACAAATACGATTGCAAGTTTTACACGCCTGAAAGAAGATTACCCGGACAGCCGTTTTGCGCCGGAGGCGCTTTTCCATGTATTGAAAAGTCATATGAATTTGGGTGACCGGGAAAAAGCGCGGGAGGCTGCCGATCGGCTTTTTAGTCGATTCCCAAACAGTAACTGGACGCATTACGCACGAACGTATATCCAGGAAAAGAAAACGCCATGAATTCCACCTGCTCGATTTTTATTCCGTTATATAATGAGGAAGACCTCATCGAAAAAAATACGTATCGGCTGATGGATTATCTCAAAAAGCATGAGATCGAGGCAGATATCATCTTAGGCAGCAACGGCTCCACAGATGCCACCCCGAAAATTATTTCGACCCTGGAAAACAAGAACCGCAATATTAAATCATTTCATCTGCCCGGAAAAGGGCCCGGACTCGCCTTCGTTCAGGGGGCCGACATGGCTTCCAGCGAATTTATCATCTCCTGTGACGCCGACTTGTCCGTCGAACTGGATTTTATACCCCTTGCGCTCGATTTTTTAGAAAAATGCGATATGGTAATCGGCTGCAAGCGGATGCAGTATCAAGATCGTACATTTTTCAGAACCTTGGGAAGCAATATTTTCATCTTTACGACTGCCATGGTTTTGGGGGCCGCAGCCGCTGATTTTTCGATCGGCGCCAAAGCATATAGACGCAGTTTTGTTTTGCAGCATGCACATCATCTCGATCCATGGACGGCTTATGTCCTCGAATTGTTTTTTCATGCTATCGAAGAAAAACGGCGGATTCTGGAAATACCTGTGGCATGCAGTGACAATCGAGCCAGCCATTTTAGCCTGGCATCAGAAGCTGTTTATAAATTCAAGCACTTGTTTCGGTTCGCCCTTCATACCCGCCGCATGCAAAACCATAACGAGACCGACCCGAATCGGTAATCCATCGGTTCGCCCAAACATGTGCTGCATCCGTCTTCAATTTACTTCCCGCTACATCGATGGGGGACAATTCCATGCGGCATAACTTGCCATGCATCGTTTGTATTTTGCTGAACAGCCGTTTCCAATGGATGTGTTTTTCGGGGCCGTTTTATTGACATATCCGATTTAACATGGTAGAAGCAGTTTAAAACTTCCCCTAAAATTCAATATTATGCGCAGTTCACCAAGACGCATGCCGCAGAATACAGGTATTCAGCCCGGCTTAAAAGCCTTTCGGGCATCTAAACCGCTTCTAACCACCCTTTGACCGACACGAGAGGATGTATATGAAAAAAGCGTTTATCCTATGGACGATAGTGATGTTCATCCCGTCATTCGGTTTTTCTTCCTATATCATCGAATTGGAAACCGGCAGTCGCTTTTTGACAGACCAGTACTGGGAAGAAGACGGCAAGGTCCACTGCACTCTATACGGGGGGGTTGCCGCCTTTAACAAGCAGACGGTGAAGGTCATCCGCAAAAGTTCCGACCCTTGCACATGGGAAGAAAACATAAGTAGTAGCGATGCGAATAGCGAATTAAATGCTTCAGATGCTTCCACAAAGATCGATCCGGAAGAACAAGCAGATGGCAAAGCAGATGTTACTTCCGACGCTGCGCCCTCGATCACGCCTGAGGAAAAAGCTCTTTTCCTGGCTGAAAAACACGAGTTGGAACAGTTGTACCGGCAGGCCGGTGAACGATTCATGGAGGCCAAAAATAATGGAACAAAAAAAGACATCGAATCAGTTACCCAGGAGCTTTTGAAATTGCGCCACAGGGAGACGGCTCTGGTGAAAACTATCAAGAACAGGAGCAACGGATCGATCCCGAGTTGGTGGACTTCGTCGCTTGAAGACGATTAAAACGGATTTTTCTATTCAAGCTTCTGGTACCATGA
The DNA here is from genome assembly GCA_046483495.1 of Desulfobacterales bacterium. Taxonomy (GTDB): domain Bacteria; phylum Desulfobacterota; class Desulfobacteria; order Desulfobacterales; family UBA5616; genus CAYLRU01. The sequence continues at coordinate 50,449 of JAWODC010000067.1, read as the reverse complement.
CGTCAATTCCACTTTTTTTGAAACCGCCAAATCCTTGATGGTTTCATCATAATACACCTTCATGGAATTTCTAAGTGCGATGGTCTTTCCCAGGACAGCCCCATAAAATGCACTGCCGTTGTCAAAATCCACATGAGCGAACGGGGCGTAAATCACCGCCCGGGTATCGTTTCCATTGTGAATCGAAACCGTTGCATCCGAATCCGTCTTGATCATAACATGCGAGGGATGTCCACCCGGGTTGAAATCACCGCCGTTTTTCAAATCGATAATCGTTGAGCCGGCGTAACCGGAGGGTTCGGTAACATTGATATTTACTTTGTTGGTGTCCGAGGTGTTTTGAATGGCGAACTCGGAGCCGTTATCACCGAGCACGGGTCCCCTGACCCAGATGTTGATGGGACCGGATGAGGCATCGATCGTCAAGGTATCACCATTACCCAATTGAATGGAATCGAAATAATAATCACCCGGCCCTGTAAGAACGACACCATCATCTGCAATGGTCGTATCCAACGCCGCACCTGTTTCCGGCTCAGTAATGGATGCGTTATCATTTGCAGCTTCATAGTCGGCAAATTTATTTAAAAAATCACTGTCATTTACGATATCCAGCGGGTCCGTGTCCACCGGTCCGACAGACGTTGTTTCCCCGGTAAACACCCCCCCCGAGTTCTTGACCACCGCTTCGACAAGTGGACTGCCGTCGGCACCCTGGGCCAAATCGCCATCCACATAACAACTGCTGTTCAGAATAATGTCATTCTTTGCATCCGCATCGCCGTTGGACCCCACGTCCCCGTTGCCCGTGCTCGTGGTCATGTCGTCCCAGGAAGCGTCGTCCGGGTCCGGCAACCCGTCTGATGAGTTGTAGCTGAAAACACCGGTGCTGCTTTTTAAATCCACCTGCTCATCGCCGAACACTGCATAATCGAATACCGGTTTTCGTTTAATCGAGGTAATGATCGATGCCGTGGCCCCCTGAGGACCATTTCCCGTGCTCGTAAACGTATAGGCATTATTCCCGGTTTTTTCCAAATTGGAGTAGGAAAATAAAAAGCCGCTCGGTGCGGTGGCCGGTATAGCCATAACATCACCGACGTTGGCCGGCAGGTTTCCCCCGCCCTCGAGATGATTTTCAATAGCCGCTTTTGCAAAATCGATCCCGGCTTCCGCGTCGGCGAAGGCGGCTTCCGAGTGCTTGTAATTTGCGCTGATCATGACATCCGACGATGAGAGCATATAGGCGGTGGCACCGATGATGAGCAGCAGCGCCAGTATCATCAGGCCGGAAACCAGGACAATTCCATCCTTATTCGCCAATTTTTCGAACCTCTCCATTTTCCCTCTCCCTCGTAATCGTACGGCCGTTTTGATATACTATTATTTACTGCCGAACGTTTCCGTTTCATATGTATAAACACATCCGTTATCGAGGTGATATTCCACTGTTATGGTATATTCTTTATGCTTTCCATCCGATACTGCGCAACTGTATGAATTCAGGAAGGTACCGCAATTGCACAGACCGGTGCTTCCATACCATCCGGGCTGCGTGGAACTCGCCGTAAGCTTGTGATTGATTTGCTCGACGCCGTTGATAAACCACTTCAAGCTCCCATCAGGTATGCTATCCATCGGCAAACCGTAATCGTCCTGAAAAAATACCCTGATTAATACGGAATCATTGTAGTTCTTGGTGCATTGCTCGACATTGATGCCCATTCGCTGCGGATCGCATTCATCTCCTTCTAAAACCATATCATCGATTTCATCATCCGGTGGAATATAGTAGTCGGCAGTAGTCGTTGTTGTCGATGTCGTTGTGGTCGTGGTCGTCGAAGTGCTCGATGTGGATGACGTCGTTGTCGTTGAGGAACTCGAGGTCGTTGTCGTGGTCGGCACAGTCGTCGAGGTCGAACCCGTAGTGGAGGACGGCGCGGCCAACCCCATATTGCGGATTTTGAATACGGATTCCAGGGTTTCGGTGCCGTATCCCGTCCCGATCCCGGGTTTTTCCGTCTGGGCGGACAGAATGATATTCACCCTTCTCACATCGGCCGTATTGGACGTTGAATTGCCGTTAACATCCTGGCACTCGAATGTAAATGCCGTTATATTTTCAGCAAAATTTTCAAACGAGCCGTTGCCGACTTTTCGTTTGATGACATCACCGTCGAGCTTGTAAATAATCCACTCGTTGTCGTTGACGGCGTTCGATATGGCGCCGTCCCCGTCCAAATCGGCACGGATATCCAGCTGTCCTCCGCTGCAGGAGACGCCCGTGAATGTCGACAATGCGGCGTCCTCCTTCTGGAGCGTACTGGCGGGATCGGGATTGTACCCGGCCATAATCAACTCCCTGCCGATCATATCCAATGCCGCGCGCGCCGTCTGAATCATTTCCGCGCCCTGTTCCTGGGCATCGTAAGTCTTTCTCTGCATGGTAAAGGTGCTCACAAGGGCCGTGATGATAATCAGCCCGAGCGCCACAGACAGCACCAGTTCCAGAAGAGTAAACCCCTTACGCTTTTTTTCTTTTCGATTGGCCATTTTCCTCACCTTGCAAGAATCGTATCGAGTTGAACTGTGTGTTGACCGAACGACCTGAACGTAACCGTCACATTGACCGCCTTGGCTCCGCTTGTTCCGGTAGACGAAACCGCGACAGTCCTGTTGAATCCTTCCATGGGCGAATCGGTTGTGGATTCACCGACTTCCAGGGCGCCGATATACCCCGCCTGGCGGATCTGCTCCATGGTGGATTGAGCCAATGCGGTCGCCTTTGTCATTTCACTGCTGAGGTCATTTGTCTTGATGATCGAGACCAAAAGCCCTGCCGTCCCCACCAGGCCGGTTGTTATAATGAGAATCGCAATCAATATCTCCAACAAGGTAAATCCCATCGTGTTTTTCTGCAGTGTTTTCATGGCTGATCTTCTTTTTTTAAAATTCACCGTGCCCGTCCGCCTGGGTAGATGCGTGCGAAAGTAAATTCCTCACGATCAGAAAAACAAAACCGGCTTCCGCCGGAAGATTCGTCCGCTAATTTATCTTTACCCTGCCGGCTATGGTCACATCGATCGTTTTGCTGCCGCTTGGGTTCGAAAGGGTGATCGTTTTTGTACCGAGAGCCGCTCCTCTTGAATTGAATGACACTCGATCAAAGTCGGCAAAGGTTACATCCGGATACTCGCTGCTTAAATCCCGGGCCTTGATAAGCGTTCCCATATAGGCGATTTGGTATTCAGCTGCTCCCATATACGCCATATATGCCGTCTGGTTGCGTTTGACCGCCTCCATCCGGGTCGCCATGAGATCGCCCGCAAGTACTCGGGTTGCACCACTTAGCCTGGATTTCGGGAAGAAGGAAAGTAGATTGGGTATGGCGATTGCGGATATTATGCCGATAATCGCGATCGCCACGAGCATTTCAATGACTGTAAAACCGTGCTTAGGATGTGTCGCCTTCATGGCCCCCCCAATTCAGTCCATGCTGATTCCCTTTAATCTCTGTAAGTTAAACGCAAGGAAATTCAGCACACATCGCGCTTAGTTATGGTTTTGTTTTTTATTATGGTACGGTTATTTTTGCAATGAGTAATTATACTCATTTAGAAGTGAGGAGTAGTTGCTATTTATATCTGAAAATGAGAAAAATGCAAGGGATATTGGTGGGGTAAATTAACCTCTTAAAAGGAGACTCTTTATTGTCCGGATGGGCACTGAATCGTTATCCTGACGATTTCAGCAGGCTGATCATCCGGATTGTAGAGGGTTGTCTCATCCATCCCGAACACGAACGTCTCCCCTTTGGCAACGGTCCTGCTTTCATCGCCGGCGGAAACGATAATCGCCCCCGCGGCCACAATCACATGCCGGATGGCGCCGGTGCCGGGCGAAAACGTCACCGACTGCCGGGGAAAGATTGTGAGCCGGTCCACCGTGAATACCCCGGCATCCTCGAGAAGCGTGTCCGTTCCCCAGGGATGATACATCGTTCGATGCTGGTAACATTCCTTTCTGCCTTCAAGCTTCAGGCGGTCGACAATGCATTTGACATCCCGGCTGTTTTCGATATCGGAAATGAACACGGAATCCGGGGTGTCCACAACCACCGCATTTTTCAACAGATTGACGGCGATCAAACGGTCCCGGCCGAGTATGAGGCAGCCCTGCGCATCATGGGTCATCACATCGCCTACAATGACATTGTTGTCGGCGTCCTTCGGCATAAAATCGAACAGGGATTTCCATGATCCAATATCGCTCCAGCCGAAATCGACCGGCAGCACCACCGCCTTGTCCGTCTTCTCCATCACGGCGTAATCGATAGAAATATTCGGCATCTGTTCATAGGCTTCCAGATCCGGTACTACTTGTCCGGCAAGCATATCCGCCATTTTCGAAACCAATTCCGGTCCATGGCGCTCGAATTCGGCGATCATTACGGAAGTGCTGAAAACGAACATGCCGCTGTTCCAGAAAAAATTGCCGGATGCTACATAATTTTCGGCCATCGATTTGTTTGGTTTTTCCACGAAACGCTTCACACGAAGCGCACCATTGGAGATCGGTTCCGCCCCTTCGATATAGCCGTAACCGGTCTCCGGATAATGCGGCATAATTCCGAAGGTAACGATATGGCCTTCTCTTGCGAGGTCCGCCGCGAACAATACCTTCTCTTGAAATAATTGGATGTTTTTTATCACGTGATCCGCCGGAAAAACGCACACCACCGCATCGGGCTCCAGTTGAGAAATATGGAACAAGGCCAGCAGAATCGCCGGCGCCGTATTCCTCCCGCAGGGTTCCGAGAGAATTTTGCCTTCCGGCGGTATGCCCGCGTCCTTCATATGCCTTCCGATTTCGTAAAAATGCTCGAGCCCGCATACGATTCGAATATTATCAGGCAAAACAAACGGGGTCATCCGGTGAATCGTGCTTTGAATAAGGGAATCGTTGCCGATAAATCGGGCCAACTGCTTCGGATACAGCTGACGGGATACCGGCCACAGCCGGGTTCCCGCACCACCCGCCAAAAGAACACTGAACAGCTTCGTATCATGCATGCCTGAACCGTTTCCTTTTTGAGTTCCGACCGTTTCCATTCAGGTGCTGAAATGCCGCAACGCCGGCGCACCGGCTTTCATAAGCGCCATAGCCTACGAGCGCATTGATCTGTCGAGCCAGTTTTTTTCCGGCGGCGAGCTTTAATTCATCCGGCAGGGCGATGATTGTACGGGTTTGATTGGAGTCATTCAGGCAAATAAATGCTTTGCTCTCACCGCGATGATCCTGCAAAACGTCCCGCAGCCGAACCAGCGTGTCCTTGTCCGTTCGGTTTACATCGAGGTTGACATAAACCTCGGCCGTCCACTTTTCCTCCGCCTCATCCATCGAGATCACGGCATCAGCGAGCATTTTGATGCTGTTTTCATCCTTCTGAATCCGGCCCTGAACAAAAACAGGGGCATCTTCGACAAGCAGATGACTGCATTCCATGTACACAGACGTAAAAACGGTTACTTCCATGGCGCCGTGACGGTCTTCCAGCGAAACAAATGCCATGGTATCGCCTTTTTTCGTCTGGATTGTCTTGACTTCCCGAATGATTCCGCCGATGCGCGCGCCTGCCTGATCCGACTCGTCCCGAACCGAGATGGAGGTCACGGTGGCGAATTTGTCCAGGAGCGGCTCATAGCGATCCAGGGGGTGTCCGGTCATGTAAAAGCCCAAGGCATCCTTTTCGAAAGCGAGCAGATCACGATCATCCCATTCATCCAGTGTCGGCCATTCGGGAGGATTGAGGGTTACAGGCGCCCCACCCATATCAAAAAGCCCCATCTGGGGATCATTTTTTTCCCGTTGAATCCGTTGGCCGTAATCCAGCGCGTCCTCTAAGGCGGCGGCCATTTGAGACCTGTGATGACCGGTAGCATCAAATGCCCCACACTTTATCAGGCTTTCGATAACCCGTTTATTGATTTTCCTCAGGTCCACCCGCTCACAAAACTCAAAAAGAGAACCGAACGGACCACGGGCGGTTCTTTCCTCGATAATGGCCTCGATCGCTCCCTCCCCCACATTTTTAACGGCCACCAACCCAAAGATGATTTCATCCCCCCTGGCGATAAACGTTTTTTCACTCTTGTTGATGTCGGGCGGAAGAACGGTTATTTCCCGGCGCCTCGCCTCGGCGATGTATTTGACCACCCCGTCAATGGAATGCATTTCACTGGTCAACAGTGCCGCCAGAAATTCCACCGGAAAATGGGCCTTCAAATAAGCGGTCTGATAGGCGATCAGGGCATAGGCGGCGCTGTGCGATTTGTTGAAGCCATACCCCCCGAATTTTTCGATCAGGTCAAAAAGGTTTTCCGCTTTCGTTGATTCGATCGTGTTTTTGACGGCGCCCTGAATGAACCGCTGCTTGTGCTGAGCCAGAATTTCAGGGATCTTTTTGCCCATGGCTTTTCGCAAATCATCGGCTTCAGACATGGAATAGTCGGCCAATCGACCGGCGATTTTCATGACCTGTTCCTGGTAGACGATAACGCCGTAAGTCTCCTTCAAGACGGGCTCGAGATTGGGCACCAGATAGGTGACGGGTTTTCTGCCGTGCTTTCGGTCAACGAAATCATCCACCATGCCGCTTTCGAGAGGGCCGGGCCTGTAAAGAGCCACCAGTGCCGTAATATCTTCAAAACTCTCGGGTTTCATTCGAACCAGGAGATCTTTCATGCCTGAGCTTTCCAGCTGGAAAACCCCGTTCGTCTCCCCGGATGCCAACAGCGCATATGTCTTTTTGTCGGTGAGACCCAAATTGGTCATATCGGGGAGAGGCTTCTTCTGTTTCTCGACCAGGGCGAGGGTCTCCGCAATGACCGTCAGGTTTCGTAAACCCAAAAAATCGAACTTTACCAACCCGATTTTCTCGACACATTTCATATCGTACTGGGTAACGACCTCCCCCTTTTTTCCTCGATAAAGGGGAAGATATTCCACGAGCGGCTTGTCCGAAATCACCACGCCTGCGGCGTGCGTAGAAGCATGGCGGGGCAGTCCCTCCAAAACGCGGCATATATCGATCAGTTCACTGTAACGGGGGTTTTCTTCCGCCATTTCCCGCAGCTTGGGTTCACGGGCCAGGGCGTCGTCCAAACCGATGTTCAAAACATCCGGAACGGTTTTGGCGATCTTGTCCACCTCGGCAAGGGGAATATCCAAAGCTCTGCCCACATCACGAATGACAGCACGCGTCTTCAATTTTCCAAACGTGATGATCTGGGCCACGTAATCGCCGCCACCGTATTTTTCAACGACATATTTGTAAACATCCTCTCTGCCGTTAATACAGAAGTCGACATCGATATCGGGCATGCTTTTTCTGGCCGGGTTTAAAAACCGTTCAAAAATAAGCCCGTTTTTTATCGGGTCGAGGTCCGTGATGCCCAGCGAATAAGCGACAATGCTGCCCGCGGCGGATCCCCGGCCCGGCCCTACCGGGATATTGTTTTCCTTGGCCCACTGAATAAAATCCGCAACGATTAGAAAATAGCCTGGAAAGCCCATATCCTTTATCATGGAAATTTCGTAGGCCAGCCTGTCCTGGTATACTTTTTCGTCGAGGCCCGCATCGGCTTCCATCAGTCTTTCGAAACGTTTTGAAAATCCCTTTTGCGTCGTTTCCTCGAAAACGTCTTCCACGGACTTGCCGCCTTTTACGTTGAACCTGGGAAAGTGATAGGCATTGAAATCGAATTCAATATCACAGCGGCGGGCGATATCGACGCTATTCGATATGGCCCCCGTATAACGCCCCAGGGTCTTTTCCATGATATCCGCCGATTTGAAATACAGCTGATCCGTACTGAACCTGAACCTCTCTTGATCCTTGACGGTTTTCCCGGTTTGAACACAAAGCAGGACATCATGGGCCCGGGCGTCCTTTTGGTCCAAATAGTGGCAATCATTTGTCGCAACCATTGGAATGGAGAGGCGGCGGCTCATGTCACTCAACCCTTCATTTACCCGGTACTGGACATCCATGCCGTTGTCCTGGACCTCGAGATAAAAGTTTTCTTCGCCAAACACCTTCTGAAAAAATCGGGCCGCTTCATCCGCCTTTTTTTGTTTTCCTTCCTTGAGCTTTACGGCGATTTCACCGTGAAGGCAGGCGGACAGTCCGATAAGCCCCTTGCTGTGGGCCTGCAGCATCTGCTTATCGATGCGGGGCTTATAATAGAATCCTTTTAATTGGGCCATGGAGACCAGCTTGCACAGGTTTCGGTATCCCTCCATATTCTGCGCCAAAAGGACGAGGTGGGTGAGCCCCCGGTTGTCGTCCACCGTCTTGTCTTCGATGGTTCGGGGCGCCACATAGCATTCACAGCCGATGACCGGCTTTATCCCCGCGGATATCGCCTTCTGATAGAATTCAATTGCACCGAACATGGTGCCATGGTCCGTAATCGCCACGGCCTCCATGTTGTATTCGGCGACCCGCTTCAACAATGCATCGATTCTGATGGCACCGTCCAGAAGGCTGTATTGTGTGTGTACATGAAGATGGACAAACCCGGCTTTCGGATTGGATGTATCGCTCTTACGGTCGGTCATGATTCACTTGTTTTTAAGCTTTAGGTTAGTCGGATGCGGCACTCCGGTTTCGATAACCGGCTGTGCCTGGAACGCCTGCGTATGTGCTTGGCCGCAGGACCTCCTGCGAATCGAGGAATGATATATATATTTTGGCCGAAAAACACGCGCTCCGGAAATGATGCGTGTTTAATCCAGTCGATAATTCGGTGCTTCTTTGGTGATAATCACATCGTGTACATGGCTTTCCCGCATACCGGCAGCGCTTATTTTCATGAACCTGGCTTTTTCCCGAAGCTCCGCCAGGGTGCGGCATCCCACGTATCCCATACCCGCTTTCAGTCCTCCGATCAATTGTAAAATATTTGCGGAAAGACTGCCCCGGTAGGGAACACGCCCCACAATGCCCTCGGGAACCAGCTTGTTGTCTTCTTCCACTTCCACTTGATAGTAGCGATCCTTGCTGCCCTGCTTCATGGCTTCCAGAGATCCCATTCCACGATAAACTTTGTAGCTTCTGCCCTGGTAAAAAATGGATTCTCCCGGGCTTTCATCGGTTCCGGCGAAAAGCCCGCCGATCATCACGGAATCCGCGCCGGCACCGATCGCCTTGGTAAGGTCTCCGGAAAACTTGATGCCCCCGTCGGCGATCATCGGCACATCGGACTTGATGCATACGGATCGGCAATTCAGGATTGCGGTCAACTGGGGAACGCCCACCCCGGCGACGATACGGGTGGTGCAGATGGATCCCGGACCGATGCCTATTTTGACGGCATCTACGCCCGCCTTGATCAGGTCTTCAGCCCCTTTGCCGGTCCCTACATTTCCGGCGATCAGCTCGAGGTTTTTAAAATTTTTCTTCAAAATCCTCACTGCATCGATAACGTTTTTTGAATGTCCATGAGAGGTATCGATGAGAATGACATCAGCACCGGCATTCAGCAACTGTTCCGTCCGTTCTTCCATATCCTCACCGACGCCGACAGCCCCGCCTACACGCAACCTGCCGCGATCATCCTTGCATGCCCTGGGAAATTTTTTGATTTTTTCGATATCCTTGATGGTGATCATGCCGATCAGTTTATCTTTTCCGTCTACGACGAGAAGCTTTTCGATGCGATGCCGGTGAAGCAGTTTCTTGGATTCTTCCAGGGAAATGCCTTCAGAGACCTTGATCAGGTTGTCTTTTGTCATGACATCGGCCACTGATTTTTCCATGTCCGTTTCGAACCGCAAATCCCGGTTCGTCACGATTCCCACAAGCTTTTCGCCTTGGGTCACGGGCACGCCTGAAATGTGATATTTCTGCATTAATTCCATTACCTCATGGACTTTTTGTTCGGGATGAATCGTCACCGGGTCCACGATCATACCGCTTTCGGACTTTTTGACCTTATCCACCTCCATCACCTGATTTTTGATGTTCATGTTGCGATGGATAAAGCCGATCCCCCCTTCACGGGCCATGGTAATGGCGGTTCTCGATTCGGTGACGGTATCCATTGCCGCACTGACGATGGGAATGCTTAAGGACAAATTTCTTGTCAGGCTTGTCGATGTATCCACATCTTTAGGCAATACATCGGAATAACTCGGAATCAATAAAACATCATCAAATGAGTAGGCTTCTTCGGGCGGTAAATTAATCATTCATATTCCTCCGAAAAAAGGGGTCTTATATCACAATTGAAGCCGGTCGAATTAAAATAATTGATTATACTCAAACCGGCTTAAAATGACAATGGGCATAGTGCCCGGCAGTGACGAATTGAGTCGGCAAAAGCCTATAAAAAAGCTGCATCCCCCGTTCAAGAAAAACAAAACCGCCTTTCACGGGGCGGTGAGACACTCGATAACAAAAGGTCGGATCTTTGACAATATTATTTTGGCAGCCGGATGCTATTGACATCGAAACCAAAACATGCGATTTTTCCAAGTATAGTATTTTATTATTTATTCAACCATTATGTCTTTCGGAGTTCATGGCCCGAACCGCTCTGCCATTTCAATGTGAAAGCCGAAAGTTCATGTAAAACGAGAAACGGCCATGCTTCTTAAAATCAATCCCGTCAACCCGCAGCAGCGTCATATCGAGCGCGTTGTTGAAATACTCAAAGAAGGCGGTCTGATCGCCTACCCCACCGATACCAATTATGGCTTCGGCTGCGACATCATGAACAAAAAGGCGATCGAAAAAGTGTATCTCCTTCGCCAGAGGAACAAAAACAAGCCTTTCAGCTTTATATGTTCCGATCTCAAGAATATCAGCGATTATGCCAAAGTCAGCAATTATGCGTATAAAACCATGAAGCGGCTTCTACCGGGACCGTATACATTCATTCTCGAAGGATCGAAACTGGTGCCGAAAATCATGCTGACCAAACGAAAAACAGCCGGCATCCGGGTTCCGGATCACAGGATTTGCATCGAGCTTGTAGTCGCATTGGGAAACCCCATCATATCCACCTCTGCCAAGCTGCCCAATGGTGATATATTGAACGAACCTTCTTTGCTGCATGATCATGTTGCAAATCAGATCGACGTGGTCATTGACGGGGGGCCCGTTCCCGGCCGTCCTTCAAGCGTCATTTCACTCATACAGGACACGCCCGTGGTAATCCGAGAGGGGTTGGGTGACGTGAGTGAATTCGAGTAAGGCGGGCTTCAATGCGGGTCATTTCATGAGATATCCCGCCGAAAAATCCGAATGGATCATTTTATCTTTCAAATGATTCAGACTTTCACCTGCAAGGTACTTCATGAACGAAAGCCGTTTTTCAGGAGGATACACTTTTGTGATTCTGCCCTCGATGCCCGCGAGTTCCCCCGCAAGCGCCACGGCGTCCTCGAAGTTTCCAAGTCGGTCGATCAACTCTAACCTGCGGGCGGTTTCACCGGTCATGATCCTGCCGTCGGCCAACGGCTCGACAACCGTCCGCTCCAATCCACGCCCTTCGATGACGGCATCGATGAACTGCCGGTGTACCTGGTCGATGAATTGTTGAAGGATTTCCTTTTCTTCGGCGGACATTTCCCGTACCGGCGAACCGATATCCTTGTACTTGCCGCTCTTGATCACCACCGGCCTCAATCCGATTTTATCCAGGAGTGCCTCAAAATTCGTATAACCAATGATAACGCCGATGCTGCCCGTGATCGTTCCCGGATTGGCCATAATCTTATCGGCCCCGGCTGCCACGTAATATCCACCGGATGCGGCCACCGATCCCAATGAAGCGACAACCGTCTTTTTTTCCACGGTTTTTATGATTTCACGATAAATTTCCTGGGAGGACGCCACACCGCCCCCGGGGGATTCGATCCGCATCACGATAGCTTTTATTGTATCATCATCTCTGAAGCGCTGGATGTTCTCCAATATATCGCCCGCATCGGTGATGACCCCTTCGATTTCGATAATGCCGACGCGCTGTCCGCCGCCGTCCACCCATTCGGCCATTCCGGCGCGCCTGATGCCCGCGGCGATAACGAGGGAAATGATCACCATCCCCGTCATGATCAATGAAAGGACACACAGGAGAAAAAATAAATAGGGATGTCTACGACTAAACATGGCGTTTACAAGCTTCGGTTAAACTGCTGCGCCTGCATTTCTGAACCGCGCCCTAAAGTGTACGTACTTAACGATGCATTTATCCGGCGGAATCCCACCGGATAAATGTATGAAGCCGAATTCGAATGCCTTGCCTGAAAAGCGGCCCGGCAATGGGTATCAATCTTCCTTCAGCTTGCCCTGAAGGTTCTCGCGCAGCAATTCACCCAAGGTGGATGTATTTGGGCCGGCATTGCTGATGTATTCGCTGAGCAATTCCTGCTCGCTTTCAATCTCCAAGCGTTTGACGGAAAGACCGATCCGCCTTTCCTCGCTGTTAATGTTCATCACGCCGGCGGTGATTTCGTCACCGACGTTATAGCTTTCGAGAGGATTTTTGACTTTTCCCTTGCTTACTTCCGAAATATGGATCAGACCCTCGATACCCTCTTCCAATTCAACGAAAATACCGAAATCGGTGATGTTGGTTATGGTTCCGGTGATTTCGGTTCCCACCGCATACCGATCCTCGACGGTTTTCCATGGATCCGGCTGCAGCTGCTTAATTCCCAGCGAAAACCGTTCCTGGTCTTTTTCGATATCCAGAACGATGGCCTGAACGACATCTCCCTTTTTGTACACATCGGAGGGGTGCTTAATCCGTTTGGTCCACGAAATATCGGATATGTGAACCAATCCGTCGATGCCTTCATCAATTCCGATAAAAAGACCGAAGTCGGTAATGTTCTTGATTTTTCCCTCAATGGTTGTTCCGACCGGATATTTTTCACTGATGACATCCCATGGATTCGGCCTGACCTGTTTCATGCCCAGGGATATTCGACGGCTCTCCGGTTTGATATCCAGGACCACCGCTTCCACCTCTTCCCCTACCGATACGATCTTGGAGGGATGCCTGATTTTTCGCGTCCACGACATTTCAGACACATGAATCAAGCCTTCGATGCCCTCTTCCAGTTCAACAAAAGCACCATAATCCGTCAGGCTGACAATGACGCCGTTGACCCGGGAACCGACCGGGTATTTTTCACTCGCCGCAACCCATGGATCTTCGGTAAGCTGTTTGATACCGAGGGAAACGCGCTCTTTTTCTTCATCGAAACTAAGCACTTTGACCGTGATGTGATCACCTACCGTAAATATTTCGGATGGATGTTTAACACGTCCCCAGGATATGTCCGTGATATGAAGGAGGCCGTCAACCCCCCCTAAATCGACGAAGACCCCGTACTCCGTTATATTCTTCACCACCCCCTCCACAACGGCGCCTTCGTGGAGATTCGCCAGCGTTTCGGCACGCTTGGCTTCACGCTCCTCTTCGAGAATGACCCGGCGGGATAGGACGATGTTGCTTCTTTTCCGGTTGTACTTCAAGATTTTAAACAAAAATGTCTTTCCGACCATTTCATCCAGATCCCGAATCGGTCGTAAACCGGCCTGGGATCCGGGCAAAAATGCCTGAATGCCGATATCCACTGAAAAACCGCCCTTTACACGATTGACGATGATCCCTTCAACGGGCTCCTCGTTTTCATAGGATTTTTTGATATCATCCCAAACCTTGACCTTTTCAGCCTTTTCTTTGGACAATACCACGACTTCATTTTCGTCATCCCACCATTCCACCATCACCTCTACGGTGTCCCCGACCTCGGCATGAACAGCGCCGTTCTCATCCTTGAATTCATTAATCCTGATTTGCCCTTCGGATTTGTACCCGATATCCACGAGCACATGGTCCTTGTCAACGGAAATGATCCTGCCGTTGACAACCTCCCCTTCGGCAAATCGCTTGAAACTTTCTTCATACATGGCCATCAGGGATGCCATATCCTCTTCCCCTGATACATCCTTGATTTCCGATTGGGTATCCTGAGCTGCCTGAGTCTGCGGTTGTGAATCGCCTGGCGCGGCGGAAGGTGATTGCGCCCGGTCCGGTTCTCCGAGCGGTTGATTGTGGTCTGAACCACGGTTGGAATTGTTGTTTGTTGAAATGTCCATTAAATAAAATACCCCCTAAACCTTTTTTTTGCCGATAATCGATATCGGCATATCCCGAAATTTTTACCAAATAGAATAAAAAAATACAACGTTTTTTTAATTTATCTATGCCCCATCGATTCGAGGCGATACGTTGGCGCCGAACAGTCGAATGATGTGGGACTGCATAAGGCTCACCACCTCTTCGATCGACTTGTCTGAAGAATCGATCACCATGGCATCATCCGCAGGCTTCAAAGGAGCCATGACTCGGGTGCTGTCATCTCTATCCCGTTTCGCCATTTGCCTTTCCACCGTTTCCAGCGTCACAGACGCATCATGGCGCAGGTCGTTGTAGCGTCGCGCGGCCCTTTCGCCGGGGGAAGCATCCAGATAAAATTTAGCATCTGCTTCCGGAAAGACCACGGTGCCCATATCACGACCTTCAAACACCACCTCCCTTTTTCTGCCCATTTCGCGCTGAATTTCCAAAAGGTGCCGCCTGACCGGCGCACGGGCGGAAACGGCGGATGCAAGCATGGTAATCCGAGGCGTCCTGATGTCGGATGTCACATCACGGCCGTCCACTACCAGACGGGTTTCATTTCCAACGCGTTTCAATTCCATGTTCAGGTCGGCACACAGGTCAAAAAGGGCGTCATCATCTTCCGGATCGATGTCTCTTTCAGCCGCCTTCAGCGCGATTCCACGATATAGCGCGCCGGTATCCACATACGTGTATTCCAACCGTTCTGCAAGAATTCTGCTGACGGTCGTTTTACCGGCGCCCGCGGGCCCGTCAATGGTAATGACAAGCTTTTTGTCGATCATGCAAGCACGTTTTCAAGGGTTTGGATCAGCCGTTTATTCTCTTGAGGAAGCCCTACATTGACCCGAATGCAGGTGGGAAATCCATAGGCCGTCATGGATCTGACAATAACTCCCTTTCTCAACAGCCGCTCGAAAACCTCATCCGCATTTCTTCCCACATCGATTAAGAAGAAATTGGCCTGCGTGGGGAAATACCGAAGCCCAAGCCTTTCCAGATTCCGGTAGAGATCGTCCAGTCCGTCATGGATTGTTTTCAATGTTTTTTCAAAAAACGCCGCATCTTCCAAGGCTGCTGCGGCACCTGCCTGGGCCAACGCATTCATGTTGAACGGCTGTCGTACCCGGTTTAAGAACCCGGCGATCTCCCGGGGCATGACGCCGTACCCGGCCCTTAATCCTGCAAGACCGTATGCCTTCGAAAAGGTTCTCAATGCAACGACAGGCCGCGATTCATCGAGGCGGCAGATGGTGCTCGTGCAGGCTTTATCACGTACGAATTCAATATAGGCCTCATCCACCACAATAATGATACGCGTCGGGATTTCCCGAAAAAACGCTTCCATTCGGGTGTCCGTAATGACGGTGCCTGTCGGATTGTTCGGATTGCACAAAAAAATCATGCGGGTGGCGGATGTAATGCAGCTTACGATTTTTTCGAGATCGATGCCCATCTCGGCATCCAAGGACGCGAAGACCGGCACGGCATCCACGCTCCGGGCCGCGATTTCATACATCAGAAAAGAGGGGCGCGGCAGAATAACCTCGGTTCCGGGTCCCAGAAACGTCACGGCCAGCATTCCGATGATGTCATCAGACCCGTTTCCCACGATGATATTACCGGGATCGATGCCGTGTTTTCCGGCGAGCTTTCGGATCAATTCGCGAGCGCTGCCCTCGGGGTAACGATTCAATCGGGACAAGGCGCCCATGACGGCTTCGACAGCCTTGGGAGAAGGTCCCAACGGATTCTCGTTGGACGCCAGCTTAATGGAATCCGCTATCCCGTACTCCCGCTCGAGTTCTTCGAGGGGCTTTCCGGGAACATAGGGTTTGATGGATCGAATGGAATCGGAAACATCCAACGGCAATGTCGATTTATCGTTTTTCACTTATCCGTCCACTTGCGTCATGTTCAGGAGCGGAAGAAAAAGGCTATTGTATTGCGGCCTTTATCCCCTCTTCCATGGCCTTGATGTTCAATTCAAGGAGTTTTTCATTCTTTTTGAATTGGCTCCGGACACAATCCTTGAAAACATCCATATCGATGATTTTACTTCTTTCGACGAATGCAGCCAGAGCCACGATATTGGCGGCTTTAACCGTTCCGATTTTTACGGCGATATCATTTGCCGGAACCTTGAGTTCATCGACATCCTCACGACCGGCCCCGATGGAAATCAGTGAACTGTTGATAAGTACAACCCCATGGGGCTTTACCTTGGGGATAAACTTCTCTAAAGACGGCAGGTTCATTGCGACTAGGTGCTGGGGATTTCTGATGATCGGAGACCCGATCGGCCTGTCGCCGATAACGACCGTGCAGTTTGCCGTACCCCCGCGCATTTCCGCGCCGTAGGAGGGGACCCAGGCCACCTCATAGCCCAAATCCATGGCAGCATGTGCCAGAATACTTCCCATCAGCAATATCCCTTGGCCGCCGAATCCGGCGAACATCACGTCATTTTGCATTGATCCTCCTCTAATCGGAATTAACCGAATCACTCCGGCGTTTTTACATCTCCCAGCCGGTAATACGGCAGCAGGGTTTCCTCGGTCCAGGTGACGGCATCGACCGGCGTCATCCCCCAATTGGTGGGGCAGGTACTGACCACCTCAACGAAGCTGAAGCATTTTCCCGCCATCTGGTATTCGAAAGCCTGCTTGAACGATTTCTTGGCCCTGGTAATGTATTTGGGTTTGATCACCGTCTGACGGCTGATGAACCCCGGCGTCTGCAAGGCGGCCAGCAGCTCGGCCATCTTGACAGGCATGCCCACATCGGCCACATTCCGACCGAAGGGGGAGGTGGTGGTTTTCTGGTCGGGCATGGTCGTGGGGGCCATTTGGCCGCCGGTCATTCCGTATACCGCATTGTTGACGAAAATAGTGGTGAATTTTTCACCCCGGTTGGCGGCATGGACGATTTCCCCCATGCCGATGCTGGCCAGATCGCCGTCTCCCTGGTACGTGAAAACCATAAGGTCCGGCCGCACTCGTTTTATGCCGGTTGCCATGGCCGGGGCGCGTCCGTGTGCCGCTTCCTGAAAATCAAAGGTAAAATAGTTATACGCCAAAACGGCACATCCCACGGGTGCGATGCCCACGGTCCTTCCCCTGATGCCAAGCTCATCGACAACCTCCGCGATCAACCGATGAATGACCCCATGGGTACATCCCGGACAATAATGGGTGGGTTGATCGCAAAGGGCTTCGGGCCTTTTGAATGTCTTCGGCATTGTTATCGCTCCTTAAAATGCCCTCCGCGGCCGGAAATACCGCCCTAAGGAATCTTCGGCTTCGAAAAGCATTTGTCATTGCGTTTTTATGTTGTCCCTGAACGGTTAAGCTAGACCAACGCGGTGACGGCTTCCATGACCTCTTCAGGTGTCGGGATATCTCCGCCGCACATGCCGTACCACTCCACAGGCCGGCTCCCGAGAACGGAGCGTTCTACATCCTCCACCATCTGGCCCATATTCAATTCGATGCTGATAACGACCTTACAGCTTTTCTTGTCGGCAGCCCGCCGCACCGCCTCTTCCGGAAACGGAAAAAGCGTTTTCGGCCGAATCATGCCGACTTCCAGGCCGCTTTCTTTCAGATTATCCACAGCAGTCCGGCAGACTCTGCTCATGGTCCCGAAACTCACGATGAGCACCTGATAATCGCCTTCCGTATTATATGCCTCGTATCGAACTTCTTCTTTTTTCATTTGTTGATACTTGGCCCTCAGGGTAAGGTTCAGCTCGTTTAATATTTTCGAATCCAGGTGAAGGGATTTTACGATATTCCGGGTGCCGCTCTTACGGGTGTCCATACCGCTGGTCGCCCATGCATCCTTTTTGCTCGGACTCGTCTTCAGGTCTTCGGGAAATTCCACGGGCTCCATCATCTGGCCGATGAGCCCGTCTCCGATCACCATTACCGGGTTGCGATATTTCTCGGCCAGCGGAAAGGCTTCCATAACCATTTCTACGGCCTCCTGAACACTGGCCGGCGCCAGGACCAACAGCCGGTAATCACCATGTCCACCGCCCTTGGTCGCCTGGAAATAGTCTCCCTGGGAGGGAAGAATGCCGCCCAGGCCGGGACCGCCCCTGACGATATTGACAAATACGACGGGAAGTTGGGCGCATGCAATATAACTGATTCCCTCGCTCATCAGGCTGATGCCGGGACTGGAGGAGGTGGTAAATACGCGTTCACCACAGCCCGCTGCACCGAAAAGCATGTACGAAACAGCCACTTCGCTTTCCCCCTGAAGAAACATTCCGCCGACTTCTTTCATCCGCTTGGAAAGATATTCGGCAACCTCGGATTGCGGTGTAATCGGATATGCAAAATAATTCAGGCAACCGGCGCGTATGGCTGCTTCGCCGATTGCTTCGTTCCCTTTCATCAACACTTTGGCCATATGCTACCTCCGTTATTTTTCCTCAGCCGCATCTTCGGTTTGCGAAATTTCAATCGCCACATCCGGGCACATCATGCAGCACAGTGCACAATAATTGCAATCTTCCGGGCGGGCATGGACCACCGGGAAATACCCCATGGGGTTTACTTCGTCGGATAGTTCCAGAGCGCCTTTCGGGCATACGGACACGCATAAACCGCATCCTTTGCATCGTTCCACATCGATTTTCAATTGGTATGCCATCGAATACATATCTCCTGTTTATCAGTGTCCATCCATAAATGGCCCTTTCACGGGATTTCTGCGTTGGACGCAAGATCGAAATTCTCAAAACAGCACACGATTCCTGCGGTTTCGATCTTGCGCCCGCCTTGAACTCACGCGAAATTGCCTATTTCTGGATGAACACTTATTGAGTTCATAAACGGCAACTCTCGACTGAAGCCGCATGCATCGGTTACTTCATCCAGGGAAAAACGAGCAGCCGGTCCAAAATCAACAGCGGGCAGTCAAACCTTCGGGTTTCAATCCGGTCAAGCAAGCGTCGAGCCACCGTCACGAACAGCAGGGGCAGTCCGCTTTCTCCGGCCAGCCGCCTGGCGAACCCGTAGCCCTCGTAAACATGTTCGGGAGTGGTGTCATCCATCAAATTGGCATTCCCGGCAATTCCGGTAATACGCAGTTTTGACGCCGATTCAATTTCAGCTTTTATCTTCAAACACCCTTCGATCGTTTCCGTAAACGGCCGAAAGGGGTTCACCACCTGAACGACGCTGAATTCCCGGCCTTTGAATGAATCGGCCAATGCCGCCAGAACCGTAGCCCCGACATCGTCGCCGCCCGCATCGATAATCGTCAACTGGGAAGGATTCCGAATCATGCCGGAAACCATGGGGGACAATATGGGCAGGTCCGCCTGTAAATATTGTTTCGGCGGCAAAACCACATCGATACCTTCTTTCACCAGTGCATGCTGCGCCTCACGGGTCCTGAAATAGGGATTGACCAGATCGAGATCGGCAATCCGAACTTCTTTTCCGGCCTTTCGTTCATGAAATGCCAAGTTTACGGCCACTTCGGTTTTACCGCTTCCATAATTCCCGACAATTACAAAAATTCCATTAAGATCGAGCCGCAAACCAAATCCTTTAACACTGAATTAGATTCAATAAATTACCTGAATTTTTATACTTCACGCAAAATTAACTTTAGTATTTTTTATTTTTGCGAGTGTCAAGCTTTTTCAAAAAAGATGAATGGAATTGTGTTTTTCCATGCAATTTGGTAGAAAATGAGAAAATCGTAACGGACGGCGGATGCAGCAGGAAATGAACCCTCATGTGCAGCGAATCACGCGAAGTTCTAAACGTCGGTCGGCAGCAGGAAATGAAATGAAAGAAAGGGTACAAACCGGTCTCGAACGATTGGTAACCGATCCGCCCGGGTGGATCGGGAAAGCCCGCCTCGGGCTGCTGTGCAACCCCGCCTCGGTTGATGCCGGGCTTCATCATGCGCGCCGTCTGATCGAAACGTCCTTCCCGGGCAAACTCAAAACCCTGTTTTCTCCGCAGCACGGGTTCTTCGCCGAAAAGCAGGATAATATGATCGAATCCGATGACATGACCGACCCGATGCTCGAACTGCCGGTATTCAGTTTGTACGGAAACACCCGAATCCCGACGCAGGCAATGTTCGAGGCTATCGACGCCCTGCTCATCGATCTTCAGGATGTGGGCACGCGGGTTTACACCTTTATTTATACGGCCAGCTACTGCATGGAAGTTGCCGGGGCATTGAACAAGACGGTGGTTGTACTGGACAGGCCGAACCCCGTCGGCGGTTTGCAGATGGAGGGGAATTGCCTCCATCCGGATTATGCCTCGTTTGTCGGGCGGTATGCTGTTCCCATGCGCCACGGGTTGACCGTCGGAGAGCTATGCCGTCTGTTCAACGACCATTTCGGCATTGGATGCGACTTGGAGATCATACCCATGCGAGGATGGCGCAGGCACATGTATTTTGAAGAGACCGGTCTGCCGTGGGTGGCCCCGTCTCCAAACATGCCCACATCGGAAACGGCAGTGGTGTACCCCGGCCAGGTGATTTGGGAGGGGACCAATATGTCGGAAGGAAGGGGCACCACGCAACCCTTCGAGTTGTTCGGCGCTCCGTTTCTGAATACCGATAGAATGATCGACATCCTCGAAGGGCCGGAATTTCCGGGTGCGCTGCTCCGCCCCTGCCGGTTCGAACCCACCGCAAACAAATGGGCCGAAGTACCCTGCAAGGGCTTTCAGATTCATGTTACGGATCCTTGCAAGTACAAACCGTACACCACCTCTCTGAAATTGCTGTCCGCTGTCCTGCACGTTCACCCTGATGATTTTTGCTGGAAACAGCCGCCTTATGAATATGAGTATCATCGACTCCCCATAGACCTGATTCTCGGGGACCGCCGTCTGCGTGAACGCATCGAAGCATTGGACGATATTGATCGGCTTGAAGAGACTTGGGCGGCTGATTTGACCGATTTCAAATCCGTTGCAGAAAAATGTTTTCTTTATGAATAAGCCGTTGTTTTTGCATAACAAAAGCAAAAGACCCTGTTGTGAAGGCCGTATTCCATTTTCATGCAGCAGCTGTTGCAACCTGGCCGCAACAGCTGCTGATCCATTTGGAGGAGATTGACTCATGAACATTTGCATCGTCGGAACAGGATACGTCGGACTGGTGACCGCGGCCTGTTTTGCGGAAACCGGAAATGACGTGTGTTGCGTCGATATCGATGACGGCGTTATCGAGACGTTGAACCGTGGGGAAATACATATATTCGAACCGGGTTTGGAGCCTATGGTCCGCCGAAATGTCGAAGAAGGCCGGCTTTCCTTCACGACCCGTCTTCCAGACGGCCTTCAGGACGCGTTATTTGTGATCAATTGCGTCGGGACGCCGTCCGGTCCGGACGGCTCCTGCAATTTATCCTACGTTTGCAGGGTGGCCGAAGAAATCGGAAGACATATCATGGACTACAAAATAGTCATTAACAAGTCCACGGTACCTGTGGGAACCGCAGATATGGTTCGCGGGATCATACAAAAGGAAATCGACAAACGGGGCCTTCACGTGGAGTTCGACGTCGTGTCCAATCCGGAATTTCTCAAGGAGGGTGATGCGGTTACCGATTTCATGAAACCGGACCGGGTAATCGTAGGAACGGACAACATCCGGACCGCCAAACTTCTTGAAGCGCTGTATGCGCCGTTCGCTCGAAGTCGGGATAAAATGATCGTTATGAGTATCAAAAGCGCCGAATTGACCAAGTATGCCGCCAATTGCATGCTGGCCGCCAAAATTTCCTATATCAACGAAATCGCCAACATCTGTGACCAGGTGGGTGCGGACATACATGATGTGCGGCTCGGCATCGGTTCCGATCATCGAATCGGATATCACTTTATCTATCCGGGAGTAGGATACGGCGGATCCTGCTTTCCAAAGGATGTCAGAGCCTTGATCAACACCTCCGAAATGCACGCATACAGCCCTTCATTGCTCAAAGCGGTCGATGTGGTCAATACACGCCAGAAGCTGGTACTCGCCCGGAAGATAACGTCCTATTTCGCCGAAAACGGCGGCACGGACGGCAAAGTTCTCGCGGTTTGGGGGCTTTCCTTCAAGGCAAATACGGATGATATCCGCGAGTCGCCTGCACTGGCCATTATACGGGATGTCTGCAGCCAAAACATCAGGGTCCAGGCGTATGACCCGGCGGCCGGCAAAAAGGCGGAAACAGAACTCAGCGATTGTACCGTATCGATTCACCAGGACCAATATGCGGCACTCGAAGGAGCGGATGCGCTTGCCGTTGTCACGGAGTGGAACCAGTTTCGAAATCCGGATTTTACCAGGATCAGGCAAACACTTTCCGCTCCCGTGATTTTCGACGGGCGGAATCTTTATTCACCCCCCCTTGTCGCCTCCCTCGGGTTTTCCTATTTTTGCATCGGCCGACCTGAAGACCGCGGAGGTGTGAAGCAATGAAGACAGCCTCCATCATCATGGCCGCCGGCCGCGGAAGCCGCATGAAAGGTTACGACGGGAGCAAAGCCCTCTTGCCGCTGATGCCGGAAAGTTCGCCGTTTCAGGGAAGGCATCCGATACTGCTCAATATTTTGAAAAGCCTGCCCCCGGGACCCAAAGCCGTCGTGGTGAATCACGGCAAGGAGGACATTTTCGAGCAGACGCGGGGGTTCGGTCTGACATATTGCGAACAGCCCCAATTGAACGGTACCGGCGGAGCGCTGCTGGCGGCGAGGAAATTCATCGAGACAACGGATTGCCCTTACATTATCATCACAATGGGTGACGTCCCCTTTGTCAGCAATTCATCCTATATGCACCTGATCACCCGGTTGGAAACCGCCGGCCTTGCCGTTTTAGGATTTACCCCCATGGACAAAAAACAATACGGCCTGTTGCAGATCTCGAATGGCTGTGTTGAAAAGATAATCGAATGGAAATACTGGCGCGCATTTCCAGCAGAAGACCGACTTCGCATGACCACGTGCAACTCAGGAATCTACGCCGCCAGACGGGAAACGCTGATCCGTTATATGCCTCGACTGGCTGCGACCCCCCGCAAGGTGGTAAAAGAAATCGATGGGGAAAAAACCGAGATTTCCGAGTACTTTATCACCGATATAGTGGAATACATGGTCAACGACGGCCTGCGTGTCAGATATACAACCGCGAAAAATGAAATGGAATCCATGGGCATCGACGACCTACCTGCATTAGTGAGGGCACAAACCTACTTTGAATCCGTATTTTTATAGAATGTCGTTCATCATCGATCCATACCTCGTCGCAGCGGCAAATGCGGCCGTAGAAGCGGGAAAAGCCATCCTGGAAATCTATCGAAGCGATTTTACGGTTCACCGCAAGGCGGACCGTTCACCGTTAACGCAAGCCGACCGTCTTTCCCACGATATTATCGTAAGGAGCCTGAGACCGTTTCATATTCCTCTGCTGAGTGAAGAAGGGAAAAGCTTCTCTTACAGGGTTCGCCGAAAATGGCACAGGCTATGGATTGTCGATCCGCTGGACGGAACAAAAGAGTTTGTCAACCGAAACGGTGAATTCACGGTCAACATCGCACTGGTTGAACATCACACCCCGATAATGGGCGTCGTGTACATTCCGATAAGGGATTTGCTGTTCTTCGGGTTTCAATCCACGGGGTCTTTTAAACGGGTTGATGCCGATGCTTTTTTAAGAAGCGCACGGCTTTCTCCGTTTTCCGGGAAGGCGGTAGACGCCCTGTTGAAAACGGCATCGAGACTGCCGCTTGAAAAAACCGGCAGCGATGCATTCACGATCGTGGGCAGTCGTTCCCATGCATCGGCTGAACTCGAATCCTTTGTGCAAACCATCAAACGACAAAAAGAAAAAGTGACGTTTATATCGGCAGGCAGTTCAATGAAATTCTGCCTGGTGGCGGAAGGATCGGCGGATATTTATCCACGGTTCGGCCCCACAATGGAATGGGATACGGCAGCCGGTCAGGCGATTGCGGAAAATGCCGGCATGTGTGTATTGGACCGCAATACCCAAAAACCGTTGGTCTACAACAAAGAAAATCTTCTAAACCCCTGGTTTATTGTACAGTCGGAGCGTATGAAAGGGACTTTTTCATTTGATTGATTTGCACTGCCACCTGCTCCCCGGCCTTGACGACGGGCCGGAAAATATCGTTGAAAGTCTTGCAATGGCACGCCGGGCGATAGAAGACGGTATCCATACCATAATCGCAACGCCCCATGGGCTTGGGAGTTCTTTTGCAAATATGCCGGATACCATCGAAAGAGCGGTTTCGGAATTTCGACGGATAATCGAAATCGAAACCATCCCACTGATCCTTTACGCCGGCATGGAAATTCATATCTGCCCGGAACTGGCGAAACGGATTATCAACGGCGAAGCCGTTTTCCTGGATGAGAACAGGCGCTATGCCCTGATTGAATTTCCGTTTCAGCAGGTTCCGTTCGGGTTCAAGGAAGAGCTGTTCCACCTGTTGATCAACGGTGTCACCCCCGTAATCGCCCACCCCGAGAGAAATCCGATGGTTCATATGCACAACGACATCCTTATTGAATTGATCAAAACCGGCTGTTTGATTCAGGTAAACAGCACCAGCATCACCGGCGGGTTTGGAGACGATGTCATGAAGTGCGTCCATGACCTGTTGAACAAAAGGCTCGTGCATATTATCGCTTCCGACGCCCATTCGGCATACGGACGGCCTCCCGTTCTTTCCCGAGCGATTGAAATTGCCGGAAAAATCTTGAGAAATAGGGAAGAAGCCGACAGAATGGTCAATGCCGTACCCAGAGCAGTCCTCAATGGAGAGCCTGTCGACATATCCGAACCCGCAACCTCCCACCGCAAATGGTAAACCGAACACGATCGATGGTTTTACCGGAAACACGAGATATTGACAGGTGATCCGAATGCAGATGAAAAAGACAGAAGACGGCAGGCACTGGAAGAGAATGGGATTCAGGACAAACAAAATATGGGTGAAAACCGATCCCGACGGAAGGCCTGTTTTGGAAAACGGCAAAGTCATCATCAAGTATCGGCTCGATCACGATTATGAATACCGGGTCAACGAAAACGATATCCATTCTCTCGATGCCGTTTCTCGAATCGAAGGCGAAGCATCGAAGAAAACACCCCGAAAAAAGAAAACAGACGCACCAAAACCGGTTAAACCAAAAGGTGAACCCCTCCCGGAAAATACGATTTTCGTTTATACGGACGGCGCATCTTCCGGCAATCCCGGTCCTTCAGGAATCGGGGTGTTGCTGAAATACAAGGGCAGGGAGAAATACATTTCGAAATACATCGGAAATGCCACCAATAATATCGCCGAACTCGAGGCCATTAAAGCGGGATTATCGGAAATTAAAAATAAAGCGATCCCGGTACGAGTATATACGGACAGTACATATGCTGTCGGCGTTCTGGCGTTGGGGTGGAAACCGAGAAAAAATGTCCGGCTCGTCCAGTCCCTGAAAGACCTGATTGCCGCTTATAACGATATCGCCTTTGTCAAGGTTAAGGGGCATGCGGGTCACCGGGAAAATGAAATCGCGGATCGTTTGGCGGTGGAGGCGGTGGCAAGGCGGGCATAAAAAAACAAGAGCCCTGACGTTTTTTAAACGGGGGCTCTTATGCTCTTGCTTAATTTATTAAATCTTCAAATGATTATTTTTCTTTTTTAAGGGTTTCGATTTCTTGTTTGAGGTCGTCGATTTCTTGTTTGTATTTTTCCGTTTCATCGACATCCACGCCAACGGCCGGTTCGTCTTTTTTCCACGTATCTTTCAGTTCATCGAACCCGAGATATAGGGCCAATCCGCCTCCCAACAAGAGCATCGCCGGAATGACACCGGCAAGCAACTGCAAAAAGGCCTCGAACCATACCGCCAGACCGATCACACCCAAAACAGCCGCTATTGCGCCACCGATTAACGTCTTCATAAAAAAATCCCTCCTTTAATGTTATCAAATGCCGACACCTACTTATTTTCTAATCTATCAAGATCCTACTTCCCAGATCCTGCTTACCAGATCCTACTTCCCAGATCCTGCTTCGTTTTAACCACCCCATGTAAAAAGAGGATTTTTTCATTCATTTTCAAAGGGTTAAATATCTCTAAAACAAAATTTAATTAACATATGATGGTTGACAACGCAAGTTTTTTATTTGGATGTCGAGGGCACCAAAGAGCCATTCTACATAACAACTAGTTGTTTTTATTTTTTTTTATGGTTGATATAAAAATATCACAAATTGTTGTTGCTTTGAATTTGTCGGTCTGATAGCTTTTATTTTTTTCATCTTCAGGTTTTCCGTATCCGAGGATTTTACAAAGCGGGGGCCCTTCCAAGGGGACCGGTACGCGTTTGTGTAGTTTCCATCCAAAAATGAGAAAATTCGCTTCATTTCAAGGCGGCCGGGAAATTTCAATCGCAGGAGTACTCAAGGCATTTTACGTATTAACAATTTTCCGTCCATCGCAGAAATGGAGTGAATCAGCCGTCTTCGGACGGGCACCATGCAACGAATGGCACCATGTATATAGAAGTGGTTTCAAAACCTTCAGTCAGGTCCAAGATCAAGGCGGGAGGAAGGATTCAAGCGCAGGAATACATAGCGTATTTTGAGTATTGAATCCTTCATCCCAACGCCGATATTGGGCCTGAGGGGAGGTTTTGAAACCACTTCTAAGGGGATATCCGAATCATGCTTAGAACCAGAATACTTTCATGGAGGAGAATTACCGGAAAAGTCAGGTCCTGGATCGATGCCGTTCTCAGGCACACCCATGATCATTACAGCATATTTTTACCGGAGAGAATCGGCATTCTCTCGGACTTTATACTCGATCTGTTTTATTCGGGCATCGATATCAAACCGAATCAACGGGCGGCGTTGAACGACATCCCCAAAGAAGCCGTAATCGTTTATGCCAATAAATTTAAAAGCCGCTTTGATTACCTGTTCTATTATTCACGATATAAAAAAGAAAAACTTCCTTTTCCTCAAATCGGGCTGGATTATCATATTTATGCCTGGCAGCCGCTGATGCGGATCATCCGAATCGGCCTTTCACATGCGGATTTTGTTATCAAACATGGACGTTTTCAGGATCCGTATTCGGATGGCTATATCCACAGGGAGCTCTTATCCGGAAAAATCGGTTTCCTTTCCCTCGTGGAAAAAAAAGGGTTTTACAGGCGTTTCGTCAAAGAAAAAACCGATCCCATACATTACCTCATAGAACTCCAAAGAAACACCGACCGCCCGGTTTACATCGTTCCCCAACTGATGTTTTTCAATAAAAAACCCAGCAAGCAAAAGGTATTTCGAGCCAGTGAAGTTCCCGGAATCATTCGGAAGTCATCCACCCTGTTCAAAAAACCCGAAAAAATTTTCATCGAGATTTCCAAACCGGTCGACCTGAGACAATTTTTAGCCCGATACGAAAATGAATCGACCCCGAATGAATATCTCTCCTTAATCTTGCGGCGAAACCTCCTGCTTCAAATCAACCGTCATCGCCAGAGCATTACCGGGCCGATATTGAAGAGTCGGCAGGAAATCAAGGAAGGGATTCTAACCCATGAACGCATGCGGGATTTCATGGGCCATTTCTCAGAAAGCAGGAATATCCCCCTTCAAAAAATCCACAAAGAAGCCGATGAATATTTGGAGGAAATCGCAGCCAATTACAGGCCCACGATGATATTGATATTGGAAAAAGTGGTCCGGTGGATGATTCGCCTGATGTTCGACGGTGTCACCATAAATGAAGATGAACTGAACAAGGTCAAATTGATGTCACTCAACGGCCCCTTGGTTTTGGTTCCCTGCCATAAAAGCCATATAGACTACCTTATTCTTTCTTATATTTTGTACCAAAACAATATGCAGTGCCCGCATGTCGCAGCCGGAAAAAACCTTTCCTTTTGGCCGCTGGGCCCGATTTTCAGAAGCGGCGGCGCCTTTTTCATTCGAAGGACATTCAAGGGGGCTGTTCTTTACTCCAAAATTTTTGCCGAATACGTGTACAAAATGCTTGAAGAAGGGTTCACCGTCGAATTTTTCATCGAGGGTACACGAAGCCGAACCGGGAAACTGCTGCCCCCCAAGCTCGGTTTTTTATCCATACTGCTCAATGCCTATAAAAACGGGGCCTGCGACGACCTTATATTTGTTCCGGTTTATGTCGGCTATGACCGCGTCCTGGAGGAAAGTTCGTATTTAAACGAACTCGAAGGGGCTCAAAAAAAATCCGAAGACTTGTCCCAGTTGATCAGGGCCCGGAAATTTCTGAAAAAAAGGTACGGAAAAATATATGTTCGTTTTCATGAACCCATGTCGTTGAATGCCCTTTTAAACGAGAAACATGCCCGATTGAACGACATGACGCCAAAAGAACAAAATGCCTTCTGCAGGGAACTCGGCCACCGGGTCGTCAATGCAATCGATCGAAACACGATCGTGACGCCTCACGCCTTGGTTGCATGCGCAATTCTAAATATGAAGTCGAATTATTTTGCATTTGATACCCTGATGAAGCAGATCAGGATGTACATAAACTATCTCGGTTATCAAGGCGCCGATTTGGCCGACACACTCCTTATCGACTATCGATATGCCATCAAAAGCGTCCTCGAGGATTACGAGCAGCGGAAGATGATCGAGAAGATTTCAAGTGAAAAAAACGTCCCCCTCGAGGATGCCCAATACCTTGTCAACGAATCCCGCAGGCCGGGGCTTGAATATTATAAAAACAGTTGCGTTACGTATTTTGTTCCGTTGGCCTATACGGCACTGGCCATTCTCAAACGGGATTCCTTCCAGTTCAGCGCATCGAATATTTATGATGATTACCTGTTTATCCAGAACCTTTTCAGAAACGAGTTTTTCAGCGACATCAGTCGCCCGCCTGAATATACGGTCCGAAAATCGATAAAGGCGTTTATCGATGAAGCCGCACTTGTTCCTCACCCTACATTACCGGACACCTATAATATTACATCGGCAGGATTGAGAAGCCTGGAGGCATTCTCTCAATTCCTTGCGTCCTACATGGAATCCTATCTGGTTGCCGTTCACTACTTTCTCGAGAACAAGGAAAACGGCATATCTGCAAAAGATCGCGTCAAGAAATTGCACACTGTCGGGGCGGCCATGTACAAAAATCGTGAAATTGAACGCAAGGAATCGCTGTCTCGAATGAACTTTACTAATGCTGCAGAAGCTTTTTTGACCAATGGATTTAAAAAATCGGAAACTGATGAACAGCTGGCGATATATGCCGGAGAAATACAACGGTTCCTCGATGTCCTGAGAAGATAGAAAATCGCAGAAAATGAAAGCCTTAATCCTGGCGGCCGGTTTTGGAACCCGGCTCAGACCGTATACCGACACGATTCCCAAACCGCTCTTCCCGATTGGCGACGGCCGGCCGATAATTGACATCACCGTCCAGGCCCTTATTGGCGCCGGCTGCGATACGATTGTCATCAACACCCATCATCTCCACGGGGAGATAGAACGGTTCCTGCAGCACCGCAGATATCCGGTCCCGGTGACGGCTCACTACGAACCTGAAATCCTGGGGACCGGCGGGGCCATGAAAAGCCTGGCCCATGTGTGGGCAAACGACCCTTTTTTGGTCGTCAACGGCGACATCGTTGCGGATATCGATTTTGCCGCCCTTTACCGATTCCATTTAACCCATCCCCATCCGGCGACCCTGGTCATCTGCGATGATCCGGAGTTCAATACCGTGGCCGTAGATGAAAAGTTCGATATCGTGTCATTTTCTCTATCCGAAGGTGGCACATCGACTACCAATTTGCAGCATGTCACCTTTACCGGCATTCAGGCGGTGGATCCGTCCGTTTTGGATTTCATCCCCGAAAACCGGTTTTACTCCAGCATTGACGCCTACAGCCGCATGCTGCAATGCCGCCTCAAGCTGCGGGCGTACAAGCCGGAGAAATTTTACTGGAAAGACATCGGCAGCCCTGAACGGTACCGGCAGGCTGTTCTCGACAGGACGGCCCCGGCCGCATTTAAACAGGCATTCTCTCATTTCCCGACAGCCCCTATCCGATATGAGCCTTTAAAAGGAGACGGCTCCGATAGGGCCTGGTACCGGTTGACGTCATCTGAGAATTCACTGATTCTGGCGGATCATGGCCTGCGCCGACCCGAGGATATAAACAGGGTTTCGGAAATCGATGCATTTATCGCCATCGGACGCCACCTGTACGAAAAACGAATCCCTGTTCCGAAAATTATTCTTTCCGATCCCTTTTCCGGTCTGGTGTTCGTCGAGGATTTAGGAAATACCAGTCTCCAGGACACCATTCTCGCACACCGAAACGACAACGATATCCTCAATTGGTACAAAAAAGTCATCACGGATCTCGTCCGATTATGCATCCATGGATCCGCGGGGTTCGATCCGGCCTGGACATACCAGAGTGCCCGCTATAACATCGACCTGATCCTGGAAAAGGAATGCCGGTACTTTACCGACGCCTTTCTCAACGCATACATGGGATTGGATATTCACTTCGATGATTTACTGCCTGAGTACACGCTCCTGGCGAAGGCCGCTCTCGAGCACGCCGTTTGGGGGTTTATGCACCGGGATATGCAGTCTCGAAACATCATGGTGAACGCCGGAAAATGTTACTTTATCGATTTCCAGGGTGGAAGAACCGGCCCTTTTCAGTATGACCTGGCCTCGCTGCTGATTGATCCCTACGTAGCCCTTGAAGACACTGTCCGGTCCCATCTGCTGAAATACGCTTTCGATGCAATTTCCAAAATCGTGCCGATTTCATGCGATTTCTTTTATGCCGGGTATGATGCCTGTTCACTTACGAGGAATCTCCAAATGCTCGGAGCCTTTGGATTCTTGAGCCGGCAAAAGGGGAAAACCGGGTTCGAGGCATACATACCGCAAGCGGTTGCCACCCTGAAATCAAACCTGGAAAATTGGAATCCAACGGTTCCCCGGTTGACCGCGCTGGTAAACAGCATCACGGTTTAGCGTGGTTCAAGGTGCCGGTTCATCAGTTGCTGCCGTATTCGCGCAATGCATGCCGATGGCAAAGTAATGCAAGAAAGGGTTTACATATGGAAAAGATTACAGTGATGGTAAACGGACTTCCCGGCAAAATGGCCGAACAGGTAGCGGTTCATGCCGCCCGTGATCCGCATTTTCGGCTTGTCCCCTACTCGCTTACCGGCCCGGAAATTTCTCAACCGGATCATACCGTCGAAGGCAGCCGTGTCCGGCTGATCGGGTCGGAGCGTGCCGACCGGGAAATTGCACATGTAATAAAGACTCAAGAAGCCTTCATTACCGTAGACTTCACGCACCCGACGGCTGTCCGCCAAAATGCCCGACTCTATTGCCGGAACAATTTGCCCTTCGTGATGGGAACCACCGGCGGAGACCGGAAAGGCCTTGAAACAGAAGTGATTCAATCCGATAATTGCGCCGTTATCGCACCCAATATGGCCAAGCAAATCGTCGGACTTCAGGCCATGATGGCATATGCGGCGGACAACTTTCCCGATCTCTTTTCCGGCTATACCCTCGAAGTCAGGGAAAGCCATCAAAAAGGAAAAGCCGACACCAGCGGAACCGCCATCGCCATGATAAATTATTTCAATGCCATGGGTATTCCTTTTTCAATCGACGCCGTGAAAAAGGAAAGAGATCCTCAAATCCAGAAAAATCAATGGGGTATTCCGGAAGAATACCTTTCCGGACACGCCTGGCATACCTATCGACTCGTATCCGAGGACAACACCGTGGTTTTCGAATTTACACACAACGTAAACGGCAGAGACATCTACGCCAAGGGAACCCTGGATGCCGTATCGTTTTTGCACAGGAAAGTCGGCAGTGGTGAATCGGGAAAGGTGTATGACATGATGGACGTGTTGAAGAAGGTGTGATATCGTTCACGGAACCCGGCTTGCCCGGGCCCCGTTCTCAGCTACATGTTCTTGACAATCTCCTCGGCTTTTTCCAATGCCTTGTCCAGATTTTCCGGCTGGGTGCCGCCGGCCTGAGCCATATCGGGTCTCCCCCCGCCGCCGCCGCCGACCTCGGCCGCCAACTGCTTGATGATTTTTCCCGCCTGAAAACGCTCCGTAAGGTCCTTTGTCACGCCGGCAATGAGCATCACTTTGTCATCGGATACACTTCCCAGGATCACGATGCCGGATTTGATGCTGTTTTTAAAACGGTCCGCAAGCTCCCTCAACATGGCCGGCTTCTCAACCGATACTCTCTTGATAAGAAGATCGACACCGTTTACCCGGCGGATTTGGTCTTCTTCGACTTCCGCGGATTTGGCCGCAAGAGCGGATTTAAGGGAATCCACCTGCCTCTCCAGATTTTTGTAATCCGCCAGTATGCGTTCCAACCGCGGCAGTACGCCTTCCGGTTTTTCCCTTAATATTTCGGCCGTTTTTTGCAGCAGATCGGACTGCTGCTGCGTATAGTCCAAAGCGGCGTTCCCGGTCAGCGCTTCGATTCTTCGGATGCCTGCCGCAACACTGGACTCGCCCGTTATTTTAAACATGCCGATATCGCCTGTCCTTTTCGTGTGGGTTCCTCCGCAAAGCTCTTTTGAGAAATCCTGAAGCGAAATGACGCGCACACGGTCGCCGTATTTTTCCTCGAACAAGGCGGTGGCGCCGGACCGAAATGCCTCTTCGGCTTCCATTTCTTGGAGCACAACCGGTACATTGCGACGGATATGCTCATTGACCAGCGTTTCGATGCGATTCAACGTTTTTCGATCCACCCCGGAAAAATGGGTGAAATCAAACCGAAGCCGGTCCGGAGAAACCAACGATCCGGACTGTTTGACATGATCACCGAGGACCTTTCTCAAAACGGCGTGAAGGACATGGGTCGCCGTGTGATTTCGGGCGACGGCATCCCTGTTGCGTTTATCGACTGAAAGCTGTACCGGATCGCCTTTTTTTACAGTCCCGGCAGTCACCTCTCCCTGATGGACGATGATGCCTGTAGGGTCTTTTATGGTATTGTTTATCGTGATTTCGAATCCGGGGCCGGATGCCTCACCCCGGTCTCCCACCTGCCCGCCGGCTTCCCCGTAAAACGGGGTCTTATCCGTAACCAGTTCGATAACGTCACCGGTGGAGGCTTCCGTTACATCCGTGCCCTTCCGGACGATCATCATGATCCGGGCATTGCAGGATAAGGCATCATATCCGACAAATTCCGGCTTGAAACCGGCTGATGTCAGTTTTTTATAGGCGTCGCTGATTTCTGAAAAGGCCGCCACGGACCGGGATTGATCGCGTTGACGCTCCATGGCCCTGTCGAACCCCTCCATGTCAAGCCGCATTCCTTTGTCGCGGAGCACGTCCCTTACGATATCCGTGGGAAAACCATAGGTGTCGTAAAGCTTGAAAATAATTTCTCCCGGCATTTCGTCTTTGCCCTCGGACTCCAACCGGACGATGCTGTCGTTTAAGAGCTTCAAACCGTTGTCCAGCGTTTCGATGAACCGCGTTTCTTCATTGGTGACAATATTTAAAATGAACGCCCGGTTCTCCACCAACTCCGGGTAAGCGAAGGCCATTATTTCCATTACCACTTCGACGGTTTTCGACAAAAAAGGATCTGAAAGCCCCAGGTTCCGTCCGTAACGAATAGCCCTTCTCATGATGCGGCGCAGCACGTAGCCTCGTCCCTCATTCGACGGCAAAACGCCGTCACCGATCAGAAAGGCCGCAGACCGGCTGTGATCGGCAATCACCTTCATGGCAATGTCGGACATCGCGTTTATGCCGTAAGCCGCGCCGGACAACGACTCGATTTTTCGAATAATCGGCAATATCAAATCCGTCTCATAGTTGGTCGGCGCATTCTGAATAACGGCGGCAACTCGTTCCAGGCCCATGCCCGTGTCGATGCTGGGCTTCGGCAGCGGCGTCATATTGCCGGAAGCATCCCGGTTGTACTGCATAAACACCAGATTCCAAATTTCCAGGTATCGGTCGCAGTCACATCCGGCTGTACAATCCGGCCTGTCACAGGCGTATTTTTCCCCTCTGTCGATCAAAATTTCCGAACAGGGGCCGCAAGGTCCCGTGTCCCCCATCGCCCAGAAATTGTCTTTTTCTCCCAGCCGAACAATTCGCTCTTCCGCTACGCCGATGCGCCCGCGCCATATGTCGTATGCTTCGTCATCATCCCGGAAAACAGAAACCCAGAGCTTTTCTTTCGGAAGCCGATATCCGTTGACCAGCAGATCCCATGCGTATTCGATGGCCTTTTCCTTGAAATAATCGCCAAAAGAAAATTTTCCCAGCATTTCAAAAAAGGTGTGGTGCCGGGCCGTATAGCCGACATTCTCCAGATCATTGTGCTTGCCGCCGGCCCGAACGCACTTTTGCGAAGTCGCCGCCGTCGAGAAATCTTTTTTCTCTTCCCCGATAAAGACCCGCTTGAATTGAACCATGCCCGCATTGGTGAACAGCAGTGTGGGATCATCCTGGGGGACCAGTGAGGAGCTCCGGACCACACGATGCCCCTTCTGTTTAAAATAATTTAAAAATTTACTGCGAATTTCGTCTCCGGTCATTTTCGCCACCACATAAAAGGCTGATCATCGGTTCAATTCCGTGCTTCCTTTTCCGTGTTCTCCTCTTCAGGGTGCTTCACAAGCCCCAAAGATTCCCTGATTTTTAATTCAATTTCATCCAGGATGTCCGGATGGTCCATGAAAAAACTTTTTACATTGTTGCGGCCCTGGCCGATCCTCTCGTTTCCATATGAATACCATGACCCGCTCTTTTCGATAATGCCCGCATTGACCCCCACGTCGAGAAGATCGCCGGTTCGCGAGATGCCCTCCCCGTAAAGGATGTCGAACTCGGCTTCCTGAAAAGGCGGCGCCATTTTATTTTTAACCACTCTTACCTTCGTCCGGTTGCCCACGATTTCCTGACCCTCTTTGATGGCTCCAATGCGCCGGATATCGAGCCGTACGGATGAATAGAACTTCAAGGCGTTGCCGCCGGTGGTGGTTTCAGGATTTCCAAAAACAACGCCGATCTTCATTCGAATCTGGTTGATAAAGATTAAGGCGGTCATGGTTTTGCTGATCGTTCCGGTAAGCTTCCTCAACGCCTGGGACATGAGCCGGGCCTGCAGCCCCATATGGGAATCCCCCATTTCACCTTCAATTTCAGCCCTGGGGACCAGTGCCGCCACGGAATCGATAATTACGATATCGATGGCCCCGCTTCTTACCAGCATATCGGCGATTTCAAGGGCCTGCTCCCCGGTATCCGGCTGCGCCACCAGCAACTCGTCACAGTTGACCCCCAGCTTTTTTGCATAAACAGTGTCTAAGGCATGTTCCGCATCGATAAAAGCGGCGATTCCGCCGTTGCGCTGGGCTTCGGCAACCGCATGCAAGGCAAGCGTGGTTTTTCCGGAAGACTCCGGCCCGTAAATCTCGATCACCCTGCCCCGAGGCAGGCCGCCCACACCAAGCGCCTTGTCAAGTGCCAGTGAACCGGTTCGAATAGCAGGGACGCTGATCACCTTTCGGCTGCCCAGTTTCATGATAGAGCCTTTTCCAAACTGGCGTTCAATTTGTGTCATAGCCGATTCAACGGCCTTCTCCTTCTCAGGTGTACTCATGGGTCCCTCCAGGCTTTGTATTGAAAAATGAGGCGGTTCAGCCGTCGAATAAGGCGAATTTCCCTTGACGAGGCTCCAAACCGCTTAGCTCTCATGTCTATGCCAATGCTTTATGAAACAGCTCCGTATACACCGCCCCGGTCGATCGCAAATCGCTTCTGTATACGACAATCCGATCCACGAAAAAATGCTCGGGGACCGGCATCTTTATTCGGCCGATTCCCTCAACCATCTGAACGGGGTCGATTTTTGCTTTTCCCTTCACTCGTCCGATCGTCAAATGCCCGGCGAATTTCTTGTCTTCCTTTTCAAAACCGGCCGATGCCATCCGGTCTTCGACGCCCTGGTAAAGCGTATTCAGATCAACGGTATTCCCGGCAACGCCTACCCAAATGACACGGGGACGATTCAGCCCCGGAAATGCGCCGATTTTCGCC
The DNA here is from genome assembly GCA_046483495.1 of Desulfobacterales bacterium. Lineage (GTDB taxonomy): Bacteria > Desulfobacterota > Desulfobacteria > Desulfobacterales > UBA5616 > CAYLRU01. Next base: position 14,092 of record JAWODC010000067.1, on the reverse strand, counting down.
GTGCATAATTCAAACGGCCGAACGCATGAAGCCGCCGCCGAAACGGCTTTTTCCAATCCTGCCAAATCTTCCTGAAGCACATAGCCCGGAAACTTCAATGTCAAGTGAATGTTCTGCGGTGGTGTCCAGGTAATGCCCGAGACTTCCGTTTTAAGCTGCTCCTGTATTCGAGCCAGCATCGTGCGAACGTGGTCCGGCAGATCGATAGCGATAAACGTCCTGATTTTTGGTGGAGCATTCACGCGTTTCAACCTTTATACCGGCAGGGTGAACTGGGGTTCCCCCAGGAAAAATTTCCCTTCTCGAATCCACTGCTTCATAATGTCAGCGATTTTGCGGGCCTTTACCATACTCGAAAGCGGAACCGTTTTCACCGGTTTCCCATCGAGATGAATCGTGCCGCTCTTAAGTTGAGCGTAGCTTACCTTTCCAAGACTTTTTGAAACACCGTTTGGATAATCATTTCCATAATCCACGATTTGGGTAAACAGCCCGTCATCCGCAACCGCCGTATACCGGACAATTTCCTCGTTTAGTATGGGAATCGGCACCCCCAGTCCGACTGCAAGCGAACATCCGTATCCAAGGATACTGACGCCGATCAACCATTCCCGGCTCATTTGATTCAAATTCCCCATGGCAAAAAGAGTCCCCGCCGGCTTGACCGGCGCTCCCCCCGGCGTTCGCCGTACGGCGGGATTATGCTGGGTTCCGAACCAAGTTACATATCCGACACCACCGCCGAGGAAAATCCGTGTTCCCAATCCGATCGTTTTATAATAGGGATCATTGAAGAGCGGGCTTAGCTGCCCGGCGGAGCAGTAGTTGGCATTTCCCGCCCTGGGCTTCAATATTCCCATGTACGTGTACTTCGTCGTGTTGGTCATGTTAACGGCGCAGTTATAATTCTGGTAACCGTTTCTGGGGTTGCACAGCACGGCATAGGGCAGATGTTTCAGGGTAATCTCCCGTTCGGCCATCTGATTCGGATAGCAGTCCGTCCCGTATGAGGCGGCCTTCAAGTGCACGGGTTTGCCGGCGACCAGATCCTGGATAACATGGCCGCCGCCGTACTTGAATTCCCCGGGATGCACCTTATTCAACGGATCGTCGATACGGGGTTCCGTAGCCCCGAGGTAACAATCCACCGCAGCAAGTCCGGCATATGCCGGTACATTGTTCAGCCAAACCTGTGAGGCCTTAATCACCGGCGTCATTTGCCCGAAATTGATAAAGGCACCGGAGGAGCACATCGGCGAAAATGTCCCGGTCGTCACAACGTCGACTGTTCGGGCCGCTTCGGAAGGCCCCTTCTTGTCCACGATATCGATGATTTCCTCTGCCGTCACGACAACGACATCGCCCGACTTGATCTTATCATTGATTTCCCGGTAGGTTTTTTGAACGCTTGATTTTTTCATACACCTTTTTTCCACAAGAGCTGATCATTCCTGGTTCAGCCCGGATTTCACTTTTGCAATTTTTCGTGTGATATTGTCTGTTATCCAATGATGATCCCACCATTCAATGGGATTGACGAAGGTATTGTGAACCAGCACGGAATAGTGGAGGTGATCACCGGCCGCCAGTCCGGTGACGCCGCTCTTTCCGATGATATCCCCCTTTTCCACACGATCTCCGACGGTGACCCCGATATAACTTAAATGAGAATACATGCTGAACAATCCAAGGCCATGGTCGATGATAACGGTTTTGCCGTATATGCCGATCGCATCCGCGTAAACGACCTTGCCCGTATTGCCCGCCGGCACCGGCGAATTCTCGAGAGAGGCAAGATCGACCCCCATATGAACCTGTTCGTCAATTTTTTTGCCTTTATAGTAATATTCCCTGAAATCCGCGAATCCCGCCCGGGGAGCGGAATTGGGAAACCTCAAAAACGGACCTTCCCACAGCATTGTATTCTCAGAGCTTTTGGTAATGCTCAAGATTTTTTCGTTGTTCGCATCGCGAAGGTTGCTATTGACGAAAAGGTATTTTTCAAGATTCGTAGGCGACGGGTTCCCCGGCACCTCCAGATGAAATTCCGGCATTTTCATATGTAAAAAACCGTCCGATATGGACAACCGGTCCTTTCTAAATGTTTTTTTTCGGATCACATGGGGAAACCCGGAGCGGGATGTGTTACCCGCCCGGTCTACGGCCTCGATCAGAATCGGCGTGTCCGGACCCTGTTCATGCGAGATTGCAAAGAACGCCACATACGTATCGGCGTCGTCCAAATATCCCGAATACCCGGGGAAAAAGTTATTTCCCACCCGGACACCGCTCTCGGGGCAGGATTCCGAAAGCTGATAAAGGACCAGGCCGCAACCACCCTGATTCACGTAATTCATCCGCGTTAACACATCGATGCCGGGCGGCCGGGTGTCGATCAGCACCGGCTTTTCAATATAGTTCGAATTGCCACGAAACCAATCCCGCCATGAATAATCCCGCGCAACGGACTGCAGCACGGATCTGCCGTCGCTGAAACCCATTTTCTTCGGCTCCACCTGGATTTCGAAAGACTCCTGAAGAACCGCTCCTTTTCGACCGAATCCCGCTGAGGGGAATTCCTTTTCAACCAATACCACGCTTTTTCCATCCTGCACCAGGTCCACCCGAACCTTGCGAATACCGCTTTTATCGCCAAGCGTAAACGTCAGCGTTTGCGTTTCGCCGATGGAAAGAATCGTCGGCTCGATGGTAATGGCCGGCGGTTGACCCTCCAACCGGGAAACGATAATCCAGATCGAGGGAACAACGGCAAGCACGACAAGACCCACAAGCAGCCAGAGTTTGTATTTCGAAGACGCATTTTTTTTCAAGACAACAGCCCTTCCATGGAATTTTTGGTTTCATTCGCCGCCGCATTTTTTCACCAGACGAACACGTATGTCTTCAATCCTGTTTTTCATTGAACCGGCAGCCTCTACCGCACCATTCAGCCCGATAAATCCGGAGGATAATAACAATAATGAGGTTTCTAATCAAGGCATGTTTTCGTTTCTTGACTTTTGGCCGGCCGCGGGATAAATGAAGAATATATGCGATTCCGGCCCGGGTTTTGCATGCAATTCGACATCCATATTGGATCGACAGGTACCGGATTATTAGGGAATACGAACAGATCGGAAAACAGGGATAAACATACCGCCATGGGAAACCGGATTGACATAGACGGAATCTGGATCGGCGAAGATGCGCCATTCGTGCTGATCGCCGGTCCGTGTGTAATCGAAGACAGTGAAACGACGTTTTCCATTGCGTCATATTTAACAGGGCTTACCGAAAAGCTGGACATCCCGTTTATTTTTAAAGCGTCATATGACAAGGCCAATCGGACGGCCCTCGATTCTTACAGGGGACCCGGCATCACAAATGGCTTGATGATGCTGCAGCACATTAAAAGAGAATTCGGGATCGCCGTTTTGTCGGATGTCCATCAGGTCGATGAAGTGCACAAGGCGGCCGAAGTATTGGACGTGATTCAAATTCCGGCCTTTCTTTGCCGCCAGACCGATCTGATCCTGGCAGCGGCAGGCACCGGGAAACCCGTCAATCTGAAAAAAGGACAGTTTCTGGCGCCCTGGGATATGGAGAACGCCGTAAAAAAAGTCGAATCAACCGGCAATCGCAAAATCATGTTGACCGAGCGCGGCAGCACCTTCGGCTATAATAATCTGGTCGTCGATTTTCGCAGCATCGGCATAATGCGCCGTTTCGGATATCCGGTGGTGTTCGATGCAACCCACAGCGTCCAGCTTCCCGGAGGCGCCGGAAAGCGTTCAGGCGGCCAACGGGAATTTGCTCCGATACTGGCCCGGTCGGCGGTGGCCGCCGGTGCGGACGGCATTTTCATAGAGGTGCACATCGATCCGGAAAAAGCCCTTTGCGACGGTCCGAATTCCCTGAAACTCGGCGAGTTGGAGAATCTTCTCACCACATTAACGGCCATTCGAAGGGCGGTTAAGGGATGAACATGGAGGCGCTCGGTTCGATCGATCTTTTGCTCCTGGACGTGGACGGGGTTCTAACCGACGGAAGCATTATATATGATGACCGCGGCATTCAGATAAAAGCATTCAGTACGAAAGACGGTTTGGGAATAAGGCTTTTAATGGAATCCGGAGTCGGGGTGGGAATCCTCACCGGCAGAACCTCGGATGCTCTGGAGCACCGATGCCGTAATCTGGGAATTTCGATCCTGTATCAGAATGTAACGGATAAAGTCGATGCTCTCGATGCCGTTCTGAAGTCCACGGGTGTATCATACGGCCGAACGGCATATATGGGGGATGATCTTCCCGATATACCCGTAATGAAAAAAGTCGGCCTACCGATTGCGGTTTCCGATGCCCATGATGAAGTCAAGAAAGCCGCCAAAATCATTACGCAGAAAACAGGCGGGCATGGGGCTGTCAGGGAAATTGCGGATGCCGTCCTTAAAGCGAAAAACCTGTGGCCCGACATTCTCAAACGGTTTTCATTGTAATATGACAGGATTCGGGATAATTGAAATCATTATGTTATACACCGGCGCAGGCGCCCCCGGCAAGGCATGGGGCAACGATACATGAAAATTTTTAAGAAACCGATTTATCATCGAATTCGGCTTGGGTTGCTGAGCTTGGCCTTGGTTTTTTCGACCGTGATCATTCTGGTTTTTCTCAATTCACGAACCTTCAACGACGGCGCATCCCAACCCAACGAACCGATTTCCTCCAATCCGGGAATTAAAATCGGAAATATTCAACATACCGCCACCCGGAACGGCGTTACCGAATGGAAATTGGAAGCCCGTTCGGCCGAATATGCCCTTGATGGAGATCGTGCTGTTTTCGAGGATCTGACCGTGACGTTTTTTTTAGAAGAAAACGGCAGGGCATTCGTAACAGCACAAAAAGGTGTATTGGATACGAAAACATACGACATTGAGGTATTCGGCAACGTAAAAATGGAGAATGAAGGATATCGCCTCGAGACCGAGCAGTTGCAGTATCGTCATGATAACCGGATGGTTTATGCCCGCACGCCGGTCAACCTGACGGGTGATGGACTCGCTATCGTGTCCGACAGCCTTCAAATGGATTTAGATACGCATCGAACACGCTTTAAAGGGCATGTTAAAGGAACGTTTCATGAAACTTCATCGTAATTTGTGCCGAAGCTCAAATCTGCTTGCTATGATCCTCTTTTCAGTGATATGCGGTTTTTTCTTCCAACCCCCGGTATTCGGAGAAGACCATCAGGACAAAAAACACCCATTTCAGGCGATTCGCGTTGTTACGGATGAAGCCGTTATGGACAGCCGGGCCGGCCACACCGATTTTATCGGCAACGTAAACGTCGACATCGACGATACGACCATAACGGCGGACCGAATGAGGATTAATTTCAAAGCCGGCCGAAACAACGAATCAGGCCTTTCAATGGACAGGGATTCAATTCATGAGATTGTTGCCAAAGGCAATGTCGTCATACGATTCGACGATAAGGTGGCCAAAGCAGGCTCGGCCGTTTATACGCCGGATACCGACACCCTGATGCTGACAGGCGAATCAACGAAAATTTCAAGCGGTGATGATTACATCACGGGGAAAAAAATTATTCTGGATCGAGCGAACGGAACGTACAGGGTGGAAAGCGCCGGCAGCGGGCAGGTTGAAGCGGTTTTTCATCAGAAACAGGATCGAGAATGAGATGAGCGTTTTATCCCTGCACAACCTGGTAAAAAGCTATCATGGAAAACGGGTGGTCGATTCTGTTTCCATTTCAACTCGGAGCGGTTCGGTCGTAGGGCTGCTCGGACCGAACGGCGCCGGCAAAACGACAACCTTTTATATGACGGTGGGATTGATAAAACCAGACAATGGTACGGTTCTGATCGACCAGGAGAATGTCACGGATATGCCCATGCACCGGCGGGCAAGAAGAGGGGTGGGATATCTGCCTCAAGAAGCTTCCGTCTTTAAAAAACTGACGGTCGAGCAAAATATACGTGCGATTCTCGAGATGCTGCCGATCGGCAAAACCGAGCAGAAAAAGAAAACCAACCGTTTGTTGGAGGAATTGGGCATTCGACGTCTGGCCGACCGGCGTGCGGGGGTACTGTCGGGTGGGGAAAGACGTCGACTTGAAATTTCCCGTGCTCTAGCCACCGATCCGTCGTTCATTCTGCTCGATGAACCGTTTGCCGGAATTGACCCGCTTGCGGTAACCGACATCAAAAAAATAATCATTCACCTGAAAAAACGGGGCATCGGCGTATTGATTTCGGATCACAATGTGAGGGAAACTCTTGAAGTCTGTGATAAAGCTTATATATTAAATAACGGAGAAATTATAGAATCGGGTGCACCGGAAAAGATAGCCGCCAGCGAAACGGCGCGGCGGTTTTATTTGGGAAAAGAGTTTTATTTATAACCATGGGCTTAGGACTTAGACAACAACTCAAACTTACGCAGCAACTGGTGATGACGCCACAGCTCCAGATGGCGATCAAGCTGCTCCAAATGTCCCGACTGGAATTAGTGGAGGCCATAAACCAGGAGCTCGAACAAAACCCGACTCTCGAAGAGTCCCTGGACCCGCCTGATGATCATCATGAAGACCCGACAGCACCTGATTCGGCACCGAACGAATCATCGGTGCTGCCGGAGGTTACCATCAATGAGAAAATTCCTGACGACCAGGCGGATTGGAACAATTATCTGGATGAATACAATTCCCCCGGCAGAATGAACTATGAATCCGAAAAGCGGGGGGATATTCCGAGTTTCGAATCCTTTCTGACTAAAAAGGAATCATTAAAAGACCACCTGTTGTGGCAACTGCTGATGACGAACCCCTCACCTGTTGAAGAAAGGATCGGCAGCAGCATTATCGGGAATTTGAATGCTGATGGCTATCTTGACATCGCCTTTGAAGAACTCGTTGAAATCAGCGAAGCAGATGCCGAAGCGGTAACCGCCGTTTTGAAAAAAATGCAGACGTTCGATCCCATCGGGGTATGCGCCCGTGATTTAAAAGAATGTCTCCTGATTCAGTCCTCCCACTTCAATCTGGAAAATACAATCGTTTCACGCATCATTACCGATCACCTGAATCATCTTGAAAACAAAAACTATAAGGCAGTAGCCAGGGCCCTGAAAATCAGCATTGATGAAGTGGTGAAAGCCGTCAATATTATAAAAGACCTCGAACCCAGGCCCGGTCGGGAATTCAGTGATGAAGAGCCCCACTACATCGTTCCGGATATTTATGTCTATAAACTGGAAAATGAATTCGTTATTATGCTCAATGAAGACGGCATGCCCAGACTTCAGATAAATTCTTACTACAAGAACGCCGTAAAGCGAAATGAGGTCATTCAGGACCATGTCCGGTCTTATCTCCAAGATAAAATGCGCTCGGCGGCATGGTTGATCAGGAGTATTCACCAGCGCCAGAAAACGATATATAAAGTAATGGAAAGCATTCTAAAATTCCAGAGAACGTTTTTCGAAAATGGTGTGGAAGATCTGAAACCGATGGTATTAAGGGATGTGGCGGAAGATATCGGCATGCATGAATCCACGATAAGCCGCGTGACAACGAATAAATATGTCCACACCCCCCAGGGGATTTTTGAATTAAAATATTTTTTCAACAGTTCGATCAAGGGATTATTGGGCGAGTCGATGTCGTCCGCCAGTGTTCAAAATAGGATCAGGCAGTTGATTGATGCCGAAAACCCCAAAAAACCCTTGAGTGACCAGAAGATTTCAAAAATGTTAAACCAGCAGCTGGATATCACGATTGCCAGGAGAACCGTCGCAAAATATCGCGAAATAATGAAAATTTTGCCCTCGAATAAAAGAAAACAATATTAGGAGCGATCACCCGGATTCTGTGTTCCCTCGGGCAAAATGAGTTCGGCGCGGGTTGATGGAATAATGATTGCCGGAGACGCCTTTTCTTCGGCGAAAGATGTGATAAGTTTTCGACAGCGAACCATCGGCCACGGACCGGCATGAATTGGGAATGCAGGTTCTGATCGGATTACAGGAGGTTTTTCATGCAAACAAGCGTCACATTCAAGAATCTGGATCCTTCTGAAAACCTTAAATCCTATGTAAAGGACAAACTTGACCGATTCGATAAATACATTTACAACACAGCCGAAGCAAATGTCGTTCTGACGGTTCAAAAATTCAGGCACATCGCAGAAATCAATATTTTAGGGGATCGGCTGAACATCATCGGCAAGGAAGAAACCAACGACATGTATTCCGCCATCGACATGGCGCTTGACAAACTTGAAAAACAAATTAAAAAAAACAAGCAAAAAAGCAGAGAAAATCGTTACGGTAAAGGCAAGCCAAAGGCGGGCCATGCAATCGGCATAAACCGGGACGACGAGACACCGGAAAAAAATCTTACGATAGAACATATCGAATATAAACCGATGGATATTGAAGAAGCGATCCTTCAGATGGACTTGATCACGGACAGCTTTCTCGTGTTTACCAACGCGAGAACAGACCGGGTCAATGTCCTTTATCGAAAAAATAACGGTGATTTAGGCCTTATTCAGCCCACAGGTTGAATGGCGGGGGCTCTCTAATGCCGTAGTAAAGGTAATCCGGGTGGGTATGTCATGAAAATTTTAGAGGTCTTAGATAAAGATGCGATTCTCTCCAACCTTAAATCCAAGGACAAGAAGGGTATTCTTGAAGAATTAACCGAACCCGTTTCTCAGATTTCACATATCAAACAAGAAACCCTTGTAAAAGTTCTTATGGAAAGGGAAAGGCTGGGGAGCACCGGAATCGGGGGCGGCATCGGCATTCCACACGGAAAATTAAAAGATCTCGAGAAACTGATTCTTGGGTTTGGGTTAAGCAAAAAGGGCGTCGATTTCGAATCCATGGACGGTCGTCCGACCTACATCTTCTTCCTGCTGATCACGCCTGAAAATTCAACGGGTTTGCATCTCAAACTGCTCGCCCGCATATCGAGAATTCTGAAAAATGATCTCTTCAAGGAAAAACTGATGAATGCAGGCAGCCAGGATGAGATCTATTCTATTATTGATGAAGTCGACGAGGATTTTTGATGGCAATCAAACGCTGACACCTGATCCTTCTCGCGCGCCGCACCTGCGATTCATGTCGAACAGCTGTTTTCGACTTGTGAATTTCCGGCGTGCCGTTATTTCAATGTGAAAAATCTTAAATTTACAATCATTACGGGGTTATCCGGGTCCGGTAAAAGCACGGCGATCGCTTCGTTCGAAGACGCCGGATACTATTGCGTCGATAATATGCCTGTTGACCTGCTTCCTAAATTCATGGAGCTTCCGATCGAAAGCAATACCGAGTTCACGGGTATTGCATTTGTCATGGATATTCGCGAAAAAGGGTTCGTTTCCAAATACAACAGCATATTCCAATTACTGCGGAAAAACGGCTACAGGTTCAATGTCCTTTTCCTGGAAGCGGATCCCGACATCCTGATAAACCGTTATTCACAAACCAGGCGAAACCACCCACTGGCCCAGGGCAAAAATTTGCCTGAAGCTATTGCCTATGAAATCGAACTTCTCGACGACTTGAGAAATGAAGCAGATACCGTTATCAATACATCGCGTTACACCGTTCACGATCTCAAGTCCGTGATATTCGATCTCGCCCAGAAACGTCTTTTACGTTCCATGATGCAGATCAATATCATCTCCTTTGGATACAAAAACGGCGTTCCCTTAAATGCCGATCTCACCATGGATGTTCGATTTTTGGTTAATCCGTATTTTGAACCGTCCTTAAAGGAACTGACAGGAGAATCACCGGATATTCAGGAATTTATTCTGCGAAATGAAGAAACCCAACAATTTCTAATTAAATTTTTAGACTTGCTTGACTATTTAATTCCATTATACGAAAAAGAGGGGAAATCATATTTCACCATCGGCATAGGATGTACCGGAGGGCAGCATCGATCGGTAACCATTGCCTTTCGCATAGCGGAGCACCTGCGCGAGAAAGGCAAATCCGTCAACCTGACGAACCGTGACATATGAGAGCCGACATCCTTTTACAGACTTGAGGATCAAACACACACTTATTTGCGGACGGCGCTGAAAAAAGGTGGCAAATGATTGGAATCGTCATTGTAACACACGAACGACTGGGAGACGCCATGATCGAAGCGATTACCTCCATTGTAGGATCGCAGCCTGAATCCATGGTTTCTGTTTCGGTGAATATCAAAGAGAATGCGGATCATCTTCGAAAAAAAATCGAAGAAGGCATAAAAAAGGTGGATCAAAATCAGGGCATTCTCATTTTAACGGATATGTTCGGGGGAACACCCTCCAACCTGAGCTATTCCTTTTTGGAAGAAGGTCGTGTCGATGTGATATCCGGCGTGAATCTGCCGATATTATTCAAGGCGGTTGAATCCCGCGAAAACATGGACCTGCCGATGCTCGCAAATCGTTTGGAAATATACGGGAAAAAAAGCATCTCTCTTGCAAGCAACATCTTAAAGGGAAATAAGCGGGAGGGATAATATGAAACCAAAGCTTCAGGAGAGGATGTATGGGCGTTAGGATCGGTATCAATGGTTTTGGTAGAATTGGACGGCTTTTGTTCAGAGCGGCGTTGAACCACCCCGAAATTGAAATTGCGGCGATAAACGATCTCACCGCCCCATCGACTCTTGCCCATCTGTTGAAGTACGACTCGGTGCATGGGAAATTGGAAAACGAAATTACCGCGACAAACGATGCCGTCATCGTCGATAAAACCGCCATTGCCGTCACCATGGCCAAAAACCCCGCCGATATCCCCTGGGGGGACCATGCTGTAGATATCGTCGCAGAATGCACCGGCATTTTCCGCGACAAGGCCGGCGCTTCAGGTCATCTTACCGCCGGTGCCCGAAAAGTAATTATTTCCGCACCGGCAAAAGATCCGGACACCACCATCGTCATGGGTGTTAATGACACGCATTATAATCCAAGGTCCCACCATATCGTTTCCAATGCATCCTGCACAACGAATTGTCTGGCACCGGTAGCCAAGGTTCTGCTGGAGCATTTCGGTATTCGGGCCGGCCTGATGACGACCATTCATTCCTATACCGGTGATCAGCGCCTGTTGGATTTTCCCCATAAAGATTTGAGACGGGCAAGAGCGGCGGCCCTTTCCATGATTCCGACCTCAACCGGGGCGGCCAAAGCGGTGTCACTCGTTTTGCCTGAACTTGCCGACAAGCTCAATGGATTGGCCGTTCGCGTCCCCACGCCCAATGTTTCTCTGGTGGACCTGGTGGTGACCGTTGAAAAAGCCGGCATCACGGTGTCCGAAGTCAATGAAGCGATGAAGTCGGCATCCGAAACATCCTTAAAAGGCATCTTGGGCTACACCGATGACCCCCTGGTGTCCGCCGATTTCAACGGCTGCTCGCTTTCGTCCGTTGTGGACGGCCCCACAACGTATGTTGTGGATCAGATGGTAAAAGTCCTGGCCTGGTACGACAATGAATTCGGGTATTCAAGCCGAATGGTCGACCTCGCCGCCATGATCGGTGCTCAGCTTTGAGGAAATATCATCATGAAGCCTAATCGAAAACCGCTGATCGCGGGCAACTGGAAGATGCACAAAACGTGTTCGGAGGCTGAAATCACGGCCAGCGACGTGGTTCGGTTGACAGCGGACATCCAGGGAATCGATTTGATGATCGCCCCGCCCTTTATCGCCTTGTCCGCACTATCCCGAATCGTCTCGAAGACACAGGTCGCTCTCGGTGCACAGAACATGTTTTGGGAAAATGAAGGGGCTTACACGGGAGAAATATCGCCGCCGATGATTGTTTCCGTCGGATGCAGCTACGCAATCATCGGGCATTCCGAAAGGCGGCAACATTTCGGTGAAACCGATGAATCCGTGAATAAAAAAATGCACGCCGCCGTAGAAAATGATCTGACGCCTGTTTTTTGCATCGGTGAATCGGAATCCCAGCGGGAGGCCGGAGAAACATTTTCTGTACTTGACAAACAGATCCAAAACGGGTTAAAAAGCCTTTCTTTAAATCAGGTGAAAAAACTGGTGGTCGCTTACGAGCCGGTTTGGGCCATTGGAACCGGCAAAACGGCAACCCGGGAACAGGCCCAGGAGGTTCATCACTATCTCAGAATACAGTTGAAAAAATTGTATGATGAATCCTTTGCCGAAAGCGTTCGGATCCTATACGGCGGAAGCGTAAAACCCGACAACATCAGCGGTTTGATGGAAATGCCGGATGTGGACGGTGCGCTCATCGGCGGTGCCAGTCTGGATGCGGAAACATTCAGCGCCATAGCTCATTATAAGTGAACCGAAAATTATGACCGTTTTACTGATTATAGTGCATGTGATAGCCTGTATTGCTCTGATTATGATCGTTCTGCTGCAAACGGGCAAAGGTGCGGATATGGGCGCGGCCTTCGGCGGTGGATCGAGCCAGACATTGTTCGGCAGCTCCGGGGCGGGGACATTCTTTGGAAAAGCAACCACGGCGATAGCCGTCATTTTTATGTTGACCTCCCTGTCTCTCGCTTATGTATCCACCCGAAAACCCGAAAGTTCGGTAATGACGGATGTTGCACCGGTCGAGGAGACGATTCCGGAAACTCCGGGAATTCCCGCACCGGAACAAACCCCGGCACCGGCGCCCGCCGAACCGGCAGAGTAATGCAAGGCAGCTAACCGCCCTGGTGGCCATTCGAATGATAATGCCGAAGTGGTGGAATTGGTAGACACGCTATCTTGAGGGGGTAGTGGGTAACCCCGTGCCGGTTCAAGTCCGGCCTTCGGCACCATGGATAAACTAACCTGCTGATTTTTCGGCAGGTTTTTTTATTTTAAGGCCTCAAATTCCACTCGATTCCATCTGTTACACACATTTCTTACACACTTTACAGATGGAGTTTACGATGAACCGCATTACCCTCTCCCCCGGTTACCTTGTCAGAAACGCTCATTCGTATTGCTTTCGGATGAAAGTACCTGCAGATCTCCAGCTTTGGTTTAAAAGAAAAGAGTTGAGATACTCCTTAAAAACCGGCAAATTATTAGAAGCCCGGTTTAGATCAAGAGCCATTGCGGTGATGGTCCAATCCATTTTCAGGCTTATAAGGATAGGGTAACCATGGATCATGAAGCTAACAGATACAGAAATCAATGACATTATTGGAAAAGCTTGCTAAATTTTTAAAAATGATCTATGGGTAGCTGGCAATTTAAATCATATTCACCAGGGTTATCCGCCAATGTACTTCCATTTAAGTCGTCCCACCGGTTGATAGCCCACTCAAAGCGAGGAAATATCTTCCATCTTGCCGCAAATACCATGAAACGATCGGTATATAAGAACTTCAGTTGGTTTGTCATTCTATCCTTCCTTTCTGTATTCTTACCTTTTCATCCTTCTTCAGCCGAAGAATATGCTTATTGGCAAAAAGCCGGAGATCTGATGATAGCGGGCGATTTAAATTCGGCAGTCAAGGAGCTCGACCGGCTCCTTTTTGAAAGGCCGGAAGACACTCTTCTTTTAAGACTCAAGGGGATTTGTTTTATTGGTCTCGGAAAAACTGATCAGGCTGAGCGGGTATTGCGCAGGGCTGTGGAAATAAACCCTTCCAGTGTAGCAGCCCGGTTTTATCTGGCTAAAGCTTTGGCGCAAAGGGGAAGCGTCCTTGAATCGATTGATTTACTGGTTTCAATTCAAAATATGGCGTCGGATTCCCCGTATGCGAATAGAGCCTGGGAAATAATGCCGCGGCTACGCTCCGTGGAAGCTGCAAATCGACCGGTTGCGGATAGTACAAGATGGAATCCCTATATCAGTCTGGCAATGGAATATGATGACAACGTTCCCGCGCGCTCCAAACACGAATCGAACACTTCAACCGGTTCTTTAAGAACAACCGGTTCCGGAGCGATTGAGTATCGCTTTATTGATCAGACCGGTGGCGTCCCTGGCCGCGCTGCGCGGATTCAACCTGGCCCATCGCGCACAGGGGGCCATTCGTTATGGCCAGGCGCAGCTGGACATTTCCGAC
>JAWODC010000064.1:0-119891 GCA_046483495.1 Desulfobacterales bacterium | reverse complement strand
GTTCGCAGACCCAGTACCTCCAGTAATCGCTGAGCACAATCAGGGCATCAAGCTTGTTCAATTCTTTTTGGGCAAACGCCTTTCTCCTTGCAGAGAGATTCGTCCAGAATACATCAAAGGAGCCTCCATGAAGATGCCCGAGTGTTTTGGCGCCCGACCATTTTGCAATTTTGAGAAAAACAATGGCTTTCTCCAAGTTCCAGTAAGAAGTGATTGGATAATGAGCAGAACGGCAGTGGACTGGTGTTCCCCGGTCTGGCCATGGTCATCGCTCCATCCGGACAACTTCTCAGTGAAAAATTTTGCAATGGGGAAGGAATGCTGGTGGTTGATTTAAAAAAAGATGATTTGTCATCGGTCAGAAAAAACAGGATGCATTATTTTCTGCCGAATCGAAGAAGAGATTTGTTCCGTTCAGAATCTCAATAAATTTGCGCGGTACCGAAACGGCTTTCCAATCCCAATCAGACCTATACGCGGCGTCCATTGAAATGAGCCATCTCGATTCAGTTTCGAATGTTTCCGCAGGGGCGAAAAATTTTTCGCCCCTACGGGAACATCCAAAAACCATCGGTTCTGTTATTCGTGGGGTTCAAAATCGGGGTTACTTACTTAACGAGCATCACCGGGCAGTCGGCCAATATGCTGACCTTGTAGCTGATGGTTCCCCATCCCCCGCCGGGGTCTTCGACATTGATTTTGTGGGAATTCAACACAATAAGGTCCATTTCGTGGTCTTCCGAGAATTTGACGATCTCTAAGGCCCTGTTACCATATATGATTTCTTTTTCCACGAAATCGGCACCGGACGGATGTGCCTTTATCCATGCATTCATCGAGCTTTCGGCCTTGTGTTCGAGCCGGGTGTAAAATGATTCAAATTCCTCGAAAGTCGAATCTGCAATCATTTCTATAACATGCAAAAGTACCACTTTTCCCTCACCCATCCTCGCGATGTTCAATGCTATATCAAAAGCATGCTTGCTTTTTTCCGAAAAATCGGTTGGAACGAGAATACGTTTGAACATGGGATGCCTCTACGTGCTCGCGGTTCATAAAAAAAGAGCGAATCTGCTCAGCCCCAAAGCCGCCAAAAGCCATGCAGTCCGAAAAACGCTTTTTTTCAACGTTATCTTATCACGGGTAAAATGTAAAGGTAATCGCTCAGTCGTCAACGGCACCATCCAGAAGGGCTTTTGCCAAACGAACGTCATATGCCTCATGCGGGTTAAAAGTTTTCCCCTTGTATAACTTGGTCGCTTTTTCGATGGCTTCATGGGGAACCCATCCATGCTCTTCCCATAGTTGAGGGTCATCCTGATTCCACATCCTAAAAAAGATTTCATTTTTATGTCGTTTGACATACATGCGCACTTTTTTATTCATGGGAAACGGATAATAATAATAGCCGTTTTTATCTTTCATGTCGTAAACCGATAATGCTCCTGATTTGTGTCCATTCAGAAATGAGATTCGATTGAGTCCAGGGTGGCCGGTGTATTTTAACCGCAGAAATATACTTTTTAGGATAAAAATTTTTTCGGCCCACATCGAAATAGAGCGAATCAGCCGGTCCTGAATGGGCTCCTTTATATCATTGGCCTGATCGCATCCCGGTCAGTCACCGAGTGTAAAAGGGTTTGTCTTTTTTTCCGTTTCGATAGTGGAGTAAGGAAACTCGCCATAATCATGACCGGGCCACACCCGCGTATTTCCCGGCAGTGTGTAAAGTTTTCGATGAATCGAATCCAACAGCTGCTTCATAGATCCTCCGGGAAGATCGGTTCTACCCACAGCGCCTACAAACAGGGTATCTCCGGTAAAAACATGGCCCGGTATATGGATGCAAATGCCACCGGGTGTATGTCCGGGTGTATGAATCACGTTCAATGCCGTATTTCCAATGGGTATCGTATCGCCATCCTCAAGAAAAACATTGGCTTCAGGAGATCGCTTGCCGCCCAGCAACCGGGAAAAGGCACTGCCTGCCAATCCGGAAAGCTTTTTGGCATCGGCTTGATGGATGTAAAGTTTTGCTCCGGTAGCCTCTATGATTGCCGAATTTCCGGCGCTGTGATCCGAATGCCCGTGGGTATTGATAACGGCTGCTACCCGAAATCCAAAACCATCAACCTCATCCAATATGGTTTCCGTATCGAAAGCAGGGTCGATCAAGGCGCATTTTCCCGTGTCGTCATCTCCAATGATATAACAAAATACATCCATTTTCGACAACAGAACCTGTTTGACGGTCATGTCGTTATCCTCACAAGGATCATATACATTTGAGTGCCCGCCCGGAAACGGCTGATCCACTCCATTTCCGCGTTTGCCGGAAAATTCTAATCCTCAAATTACGTATCGTATTCCTGCGGTTAAAAATTTCAGGCCGCCTTGAACTGAAGCGGATTTTCTCATTTCCAATGGGAACTATTTAATTTCAGAAAAAGGCACGGCAGGCGAACGGCATGTTTATACGCAATGGGTTCAAGATTTTTTTATACCTTTGAAAATGACTTCCCATAGATATTCGGTCAATTCATCCGTATCCAGTTCTCGTTTAAACAAAACGTTGGGCATGATCAAGTGCTCTATTCCCCCCATAATGATCTGCATAATCGCCCAACTGGGCAAATCGCTCCTGATTTCCTGTTCTTGGATGCCTTCTTCAATGATTTGACGCACCAGACGGGTATATCGCTTAATCCAGTAATAGCTTTCACTTTTAAAGTAGCCCGGGTATGTTCTGACCTCCAAAACGAGAATTCTCGCAAATACGGGATCTTCGAGATAGTAATTGATATGCGCCCACAGGATTTTCTTTAACTTATTGGAAGCGCCTTGTATTCCCTTGAGATTTGAAGCAATATGTTTAAAAAAGTGATTTGTGAAATCGGTTTGAACCGCGTGCAACAATCCCCGTTTGCTCCTGAAATACTTGTAAATCAGGGCTTCATTGACGCCGGCCATTTTTGCTATTTCTGCCGTGGTAATGGCGTTGAATTCCTTATCCTTGAGCAGAATTTTCAACGTATCGATGAGTTTAACCCCTCCCGGCGGCAGAGATGCCTTGTTGAACATCTCTTCGTCCCCATTTGGCTCATCAAAATAAGGCATTGAATTTTCTTTCAATAATGTTTCTCCTAATGGGCTGACAGGTTGTTCAGAGCGGGTTTTATACAACAAAAAAACCGAGATGCGGGAATGGTCAGCCTGAACCGTTTACAGGGTCATAGAATTTGACGATGCAATTAATTAAGTGATACTTATCGCAATGTCAAGACCTTTGTGGCCTTTTCGGCGACCGCCTTGGTGTCTCAAGACGTTTTGCTCCGAGATGTCGGATACCGCTGACATGAGCCTGCCTGGAGAATCGAACAGGTATGGGCACATTGCCGAGGCAGTCTTTTCGAGCTATTCATCTCGGAGGACATTGACATTCATGGTATCATAGGTTCTGAAAATAAGCCGCTCCTTCTCAAACCGTTCGTCCGGCAAAGGATTCGGAGTAAAATTTGCCAGGTATTGCAAGGCGCCGTTCTTTGTTGGAATGTCAACCGCCGTATTTCCAATGACCTTCCCCGTAATCGTATTTATAACGGTTGCGTCATTGCCGTCGGATACCAAGGTGAACGGAATCGGGTAGGGCGCGATAATCCGAGCCGCGGCCAATGCTTCGCGTTCCCACGAACCGATGGAACCGGCAACACACTTGACCAGCATAAATCGTGTTTTGTCGACGGTCACGATAAGGTCCACTTTGGATTTGTAGGGCATATTTTTTACGTTAAAAGCGATCTCGACATCGATATCGATATCGGATGAATCGTACCCTTTATCATTGATGAGCATTTTTTCAACCGCCTGGCGATTTTCTTCCGATCCGATCAATGGTATTTCTTTGCCTGTGGCAAAATCCCTTATAAAAGTAATATCTTTGTTTTCAGACATTGTATTCACCGTCTTTTACATAATCAAAGACTTGCCCGTCATGATGCCGGGCTTAGGAAGGTTGAGGACCTTCAGAAGGGTGGGGGCGATATCACATAGGGCCCCACCGGATTTCAATTGCCTTTGCCGATGGCGATCGTCTACAAGGAAAAACGGCACCTTATTCAGCGTATGCGCGGTATGCGGCGATGCGTTTTGACTGATCATCTTTTCAGCATTTCCGTGGTCTGCGGTAATCAGGACCGTACCCTTTCTATCCAAAACAGAGGCAACGATTTCGCCTACACAGATATCCAGCGTTTCGCAGGCCGAAACGGCCGCCTGCATGTTTCCCGTGTGGCCGACCATATCCATATTGGCGAAGTTCAGCACGATGAGATCATATTTATCGGTTCTTATTCGCCTTATCAGTTCTTTAGTCACTTCCGGCGCACTCATTTGGGGTTTTTTATCATAGGTTTCAATGTCCCTGGGAGAGGGAATGAGGCATCGATCCTCACCGGGAAACGATTTTTCCTCTCCGCCGTTGAAAAAATAGGTGACATGGGCATATTTTTCGGTTTCGGCGATTCGGAGTTGGGATAAGCCGTTTTGGCTCACGACCTCTCCCAGTATGTCTTTCAAGTGTTCCGGAGGAAACGCCGCCGGCAGATCGAATGTTTCGTCATAAACCGTCATGCAGGCGTAAGTGCAAAAAGCCGGTTTCGGTCCTCGCACGAATCGATCAAATTCGGTTTCAGTGAAGGCCCGGGTAATTTGACGTGCCCGATCAGCCCGAAAATTGAAAAAAATCATGCCATCCCCGTTTTGTTCCGTTGCCAATGGGCGGTCGTAGCTATCCACCATCACCACGGGTCGAACGAATTCGTCGGTTTCACCACGGGTATAGGCATTTTTTACAGCCTCGACAGGATCGGTTTCGGCAAGCCCGATTCCATTTACAACCATTTCATAGGCTTTCCGGGTCCTTTCCCAGCGTGTATCCCTATCCATGGCGTAAAAACGCCCGCAAATGTCTGCAATCCGACCTATACCATTCTGCTGCAAATGTTTTACCAGACGGCGTATATACGTTATGCCGCTGTCGGGCGGCGTGTCCCGCCCGTCCAACACGGCATGGATAAACACACGGGTAAGGCCCTTTTTCCGGGCCATATCGAGCAGTGCGAACACGTGTGACAATTGGCTATGAACGCCGCCATCCGACACCAAACCCATCAAATGAAGGGCTCCTCTACAGGCACGCACATCTTCCATAACCTTGCAAAGGACCGGATTCTGGAAAAAAGACCCGTCTTCGATGGATTTGTCGATTCTCAGAAGATCCTGGTAGACGATTCTGCCGGCCCCGATATTCAGGTGGCCGACTTCGGAGTTTCCCATGATGCCCGAGGGCAGCCCGACGGCTTCTCCCGAACAGGCAAGCCGTGTGTGGGGGTAAGCGTGTTCGAGGCGGTCCAGATTCGGTGTGCGGGCCATGTAAATAGCATTTGTTTCATCGTTCTCACCTATTCCCCATCCATCTAAAATCATCAAAAGGCATACGGGTTTGGTCAACATTCGCAAAAGCTCCCAGCTTCGCTGTATGGACACCAACTAATCGTCATCATTGAAAACGAATGCCGTAGTGTCATTTTCATGCGGCGCAGGCTTTTGAGCCGGTGCAGGAATATCAATGCGTTCGGCATCGCTCCACAGTCCTTCCAGATTAAAGAACTCACGCGTTTCGGTAAAAAATATGTGAATTACGATATGCCCGTAGTCCATCAGTATCCAGTGCCCGGCGGTCTTTCCCTCGATTCCCAGAGGCTTGACGCCGATCTTTCTCATTTCGGATTGTATGTGATCTGCAATGGCGCTCACCTGGCGGGTGGAGCGGCCGCTGCAGATAATGAATGTGTCTGCTACCGAAGACAGCCCGGATACGTCCAGCACTACGATATCCAAGGCTTTTCGCTCTTGGATGATATTTAAAAAAAGATCGAGTGCGGGCTCCGTTTTTTGTGTCATCTATAGAGTCCTTTGGTTAAAATGAATGTTTCCACCGTCTGGGGTACGAGGTATCGTATGGAGCCGTGCCGACGGATAATCGTTCTGATCCGGGTTGAAGAAATATCCATGGCTGTCACTTTCTGAATATACACGGGCTGAAGCTCCGGATGAAAATACCCGTTTTTCGAACGGTGGAGGACATAGTCCTTCGATATTTTGTCATGCAGGAAATTTTCAATTTGGCCGGATTTGGATTCCGGATCCGGACAGGGCGTTTCCGGCCTGATCATGACGATAAAGGGAATGGAGGCTAAAAGTTCAACATACGATTTCCAGGTGTCGAGTTCGCAAAAGGCATCCGATCCGATGACGAAAAATAGTTCGGCGGCCGGATCGCTCATTTTGCTGAAATAGTGAACCGTCTCTATGGTAAATGAGGGGCCTGTTCGCTGCAGTTCTATATCAGAGAAGGAAAAGTCCGGATCATCCGCGATGGCCAACCGGATCATATGAAGCCTCTGTTCGGCTTCAGCGATATGATCGGGCTTTTTATGCGGTGGAATGGCGGAAGGAATCAGTACGATGCTGTCCAGGCTGAATTCTTCCTTCACTTCCAGTGCCGTTCTCAAATGGGCAAAATGAATGGGATTGAACGTGCCGCCGAAAAGCCCTATTTTCTTCAACGAAGCTCCTTTTAAACCCGAATTTGTCCGTCGCCCAAAACAACGAACTTTGTTGTCGTTAACTCTTCGATTCCCATGGGGCCGAAAGCATGCAGTTTGGAGGTGCTGATTCCGATTTCCGCCCCTAACCCCAGTTCGCCGCCGTCGTTAAATCGCGTCGAGGCGTTTACGAGAACAACGGAAGAATCGACTTCCCTTAAAAACCGTCTTGCCCGCTCGTAATCCGATGTAACGATCGACTCCGTATGGTCGGAACCGTAACGGGCGATGTGCGCCATAGCCTCGTCCATGGAGGAAACAATCTTGACCGCGAGAATCAGGTCGAGATATTCCTCGGCCCAATCCGATTCCGCAGCCGGTTCGATGTCGGGCAGCAGATCAAGCGTTTTCTCGCATCCCCTCAACGTCACCTTGGCCGATGCGAATTGACGGGCGACCCGGGGAAGAAATTCATGAGCCGCATCCTTATGAACGAGAAGGGTTTCCATGGCATTGCATACCCCCGGCCGCTGAACCTTGGCGTTAATACTGATTTCCTGGGCCATGTCCAGGTCCGCCCCCTTATCCACATACACATGGCAGACGCCCTTGTAATGTTTGAGAACCGGAATTGTTGAATTTTCCACCACAAAACGAATCAGGCCCTCTCCGCCGCGGGGGATGATCAAATCGATATATTCTTCCTGGGCCAGCATGGCGTTTACCGCGGCACGGTCCCGGACGGGAATGACCTGTACTGCGGTTCCGGGCAGCCCTTCTTTTTCGAGCGCTTTATGGATGATGCCCGCCAGTGCCTGGTTCGAGAAAAGCGCTTCTGATCCCCCGCGTAAAATAACGGCATTACCGGCTTTCAAACAAAGCCCTGCAGCATCTATCGTAACGTTGGGGCGGGACTCATAAATGATGCCGATAACTCCCAGTGGAATTCTCATTTTCGAAACTTCGAGGCCGTTCGGTCTGATCCACGTTTTGCCTGTAGCGCCGACAGGGTCATCCATGGCCGCAACCTGCACGAGGCCGTCGGCCATCGACTGAATGGTCTGATTTCTGATGGTAAGACGGTCCAGCATGGCATCCGAGAGGCCTGATGTTTTTGCACGTTCCAGGTCCTTGCGATTTTCCGCTTGAAGAAAATCGCGGCGCTTGGTCAGGTTCTCGGCAATTTCGAGAAGCACGTTATTTTTTGCCGATGTTTTGCAGTGCGCCATTTCCCGGGCCGCTTCTCGAGCGTTTACGGCCATGTTTAAAATGGTTTTTTCGATTTCCATTGGTGATGAATCCCCCTGCTTTTTTCCGGGTTGGAACCTGCCGATTCCGGATGGATCATTTCTCTTCTAATGCAAACTCATCCGTTACCGTCAGGTTATTCCGATGTATAATTTCGTCATAGGTTTTTTCGCCGAGCCGCTCACGTATCATGGTGGTCTTCAGCCCCATGATTTTGCGAATATCCGCCGCGCTGTAATTCACGAGGCCGATGCCCAAATCCTCGGTTTCCGCTTTTCGGATTTTTACTGCCGATCCTACGGCGAAATCGCCTGTTACGCCGACGATTCCACTGGGAAGCAGGCTTTTGCCTCGTTTTAGAATGGCCGTTGCCGCCCCGTCATCGATAATCAGGGTACCTTTCGGTTTAACGTTAAAGCCGATCCAGCATTTACGCGAGGTCATTTTGACACGATTCGGCAAAAAAAATGTGCCTGTTTTTTCCCCGGCAAACAAGTCGAAAAGAAGGCCTTCTTTCTTTCCGTTTGCGATAATCATCGGCACTCCGGCGGTAGTGACTTTTTTTGCAGCTTTGATTTTGCTCAACATGCCGCCCGTTCCGAGGGCTCCGGGAATTTTACCGGCATACTGCTCAATCGTTTTGTTATAGCGGGTAATCTCCGGAATGAGGACGGCATCCTTATGGGTCCTGGGGTCTTTGTCAAACAACCCATCGATATCGGTGAGGTTGATCAACAGGTCCGCGTCAAGCAGGAGCGTGATCATGGCGGATAATTGATCGTTGTCTCCGAATTTGATTTCCTCGATCATGACCGTATCATTTTCATTGATAATGGGCACCACTTTCCAGGCGAGCAGTGTGCACAGCGTATTTCTGGCATTTAAATAGCGGCGACGATTTGAAAGATCGTCTCTGGTCAGCAGTATCTGGGCCACCTTTTTGCCGTAGCGCGCAAATGCTTTTTCATATTCCATAATCAAACCGGCTTGACCGACCGCCGCCGCCGCCTGCCGCTGAGGAATCAGATCCGGACGTTTCTTTAGTCCAATTTTCTTGATCCCGGAGGCCATTGCTCCGGAACTGACCAAAATGATTTCCTTTTCCTTGTCATGCAAACCGGAGATTTGTTCACTGAGCGACTGAATGGCATCTAAATTCAGACCGGAATCCCATGTCAGTACATTGCTCCCCACTTTTACAACGATGCGTTTGGCATGAGTAAAGGCGTTTTGTCGTAGATTAACCATGTTCCATATCCAGTAAGCGGACTACCTTCGATAACAGCCGATTTACCCCTTCACCGGTTGCCGCAGAAATCCGGAACACCATTTTTCCGGACATGGCCGATGAAAAGCGGTCGGCCTGTTTATCGGTTCCGGGCAAATCCATTTTATTGAGAACGACAATTTGGGGTTTTTGGGCCAGAAGGGGGTTATGCATGACAAGTTCGTTCGTGATCGTTTGAAAATCCTTCAGAGGATTTTCGGCATCGATTGCCGAGGCATCGATCAGGTGCAAAATAATGCGGGTTCTTTCAATATGCCGCAAAAAACGGGTGCCGAGGCCCGCCCCCCGATGGGCGCCTTCAATCAACCCCGGGATATCAGCCACGATAAACGGTTCGGCCCAATCCGTTTTGACCACGCCGAGATTGGGAATCAGGGTGGTGAATGGGTAGTCGGCGATTTTTGGTTTTGCCGATGATATGGTGCTGATCAGCGTGGATTTGCCGGCATTGGGCAGTCCGATGATGCCGACATCGGCCAGCAGCTTTAATTCGAGTTTGAGTACCCTTTTTTCACCGGATTCCCCGTTCTGGGCAAACCGAGGGGCTCGATGAGTGGCTGATTTAAACCGTGAATTGCCTTGCCCGCCTCTGCCGCCCCGGGCAACGATGAAGGTTTCTTCGGCATCGGTGAAATCCTTGACCATCTCACCGCTTTCGGTGTCCATCACGACCGTTCCGGGCGGCACTTCGATGACAAGATCATTGCCGCGTTTGCCGGATTTCCGGTTGCCCTGACCGTTCGCACCGTTTTGGGCCTTGAATTGCCGTTTAAACCGAAATTGGTAAAGGGTGCGTTTTCGGGTAGTGGAGCGAAGAACGACATCACCGCCTTTACCGCCGTCCCCACCATCCGGTCCGCCGCGGGGTATATATTTTTCCCGCCTGAAACTGACGCACCCGCTGCCGCCGCTGCCGGATTCAACGGTGATCATCGCTTCATCTATAAATTTCACGCTTCATATACGCTGACTTTTTTGCGTGAACGTCCAAGCCGTTCATAAGCGACAATGCCGTCTATCTTGGCGAAAATGGTATAATCGCGGCCCATGCCTACATTGGCGCCGGGGTGAATGACGGTTCCGAGCTGTCGAACGAGTATATTGCCCGCTTTTACACTTTGTCCGCCAAACCGCTTAACGCCCCTTCGCTGCGCGTTGCTGTCTCGTCCATTTTTTGAGCTTCCGCCCGCTTTTTTATGTGCCATTATATAACTCCCTAAAAAAATATGGATAAACGATGATAGAATGCCCACCCTGAAACGGCGATTTCCGGACGGAGCAAGAATTCGGCCTTTGTAGAAACCGCAATTAATGTCAGATAATTTGCGGTTTCAAACCAGATAAAACGGTGTCTCCGGGGCCGAAGATGCCTCGGCGCTGTTATTGAGGCCGCTAAATGGTAATTTTGTCGATCTTTACCGCCGTGAACTGCTGCCGGTGGCCCTGTTTTCTGCGATATCGTTTTCGTCGCTTGTACTTGAAAACGATAATCTTCTTTGCTTTTCCCTGTTCGACGACATGGCCACTGACCGCTGCGTTTTCAAGTACAGGCCGCCCAATGCTGACACTATCACCGTCCGAAACCATCAGGACCTGGTCGAATAATATTTCAGAGCCTAATTCCCCATTGATTTTTTCAATCCGCAGCGTATCCCCTTCGCGAACCTTATATTGTTTTCCGCCGGTATTCACGATAGCGTACATATAAATTCTCCCTTCGATACTGTCGACCGGAATCCCGATAGTTAGTGTCAATCCATAAATGGCCCTTTCACGCGATTTCTGCGTTTAACGCAAAATCGAAATCCTCAAAATAGCACACTATTCCTGCGGTTTCGATCTCGCGCCCGCCTTGAACCCACGCGAAATCGCCTATTTCTGGATGGACTAGTTAACGAAAACTGTTGAAAACCTCTCTAAACACTATAATATCAGATCGTAAAACGCTACATATCACCTATAATTCAAAAACACTTATACTTAATATAAATGCATCTTTTGTCAAGAGAAATCTGTCGTTAGCGTCCATCGGGAAATGCGAAAATTCGATCGTTTCAAGGCGGACGAAACATTTTTAACGCGAGTTATACCTAAGATTTTTAAGGATAAGGAGGAAGAGGATTTTGGACAGATGTAAAGAACGAACGATATGCCGCTGGGACGGCCACCGGATGACATCCATTTCTGATCGGCTTGTTGCTGAAGAGCCTCTTTCTATACAGGTGGAGGGTAAGCCTTATGTGGTGGTTATGCGGACGCCCGGTGAGGAAATCGCCCACGCGGCCGGTTTATGCCTTAGCGAGGGCATCATCGATGCTCCACAGGATGTGGGGACGTTGGCGTTCTGTGACGGTGCCGACACCAATGTAGTGGCGGTTACCTTGAGTGAAGCCAGGCGCAAAGCCTTTCCTCAAATCATGGACCGCCAATTGTTTTTGAGCCGGACGAGCTGCGGTATATGCGGAAAAGAGGTGGTGGAGGATTTCTTTCAATGGATTGAGCCCCTGTCGGATGACGTTGTGATCGAGGCGCGGCGGGTTGAAAAGCTGGTAAGTGATCTGCCTCTCCTTCAGCCCCTTCGTCGAAGAACCCGCTCGACCCATGCCGCCGCACTTCATACAATGCAAGGTGACGTGCTAAGCGCCGCCGAGGACGTTGGCAGGCACAACGCTCTCGATAAGACGATCGGTAAACTCTTTTTGGAGCACCGGTTGCATCAGGCCGACATCCTGGTGCTTTCTTCTCGAATCAGCTATGAATTGGTGCAAAAAGCCGCCCGGGCGAAAATTTCTCTCATAGTAGCGGTATCCAGACCCACAAGCCTTGCCGTGGACCTGGCCGACAAACTGAATATGACACTGGCATGCCTGTCCAAGAGATCGGGTCTGGATATTTTTTGTGGTAAAGAAAGACTGACCACATAAAAAAGGGCATCCGGAATCAGATGCCCTTTTTACATACGATGGTAATGATATCAGGCTTTTACTTCGAGTTTAACGGAAACGGCGATCTTATACAGCAATGTGATAACCAGCGCACCGATGCCGTATACGCCAAGGGCGATAATGATTTCCGGGACCGTTGGAATATATTCGTTTACATGATGAAGCGGGTTGGGGACAAATCCACCCGAGATCATGCCCAGGCCCTTGTCGATCCATGTCCCGGCGAATACCACGACGCAGGCGACGGCCAGAACGCTTTCGTTTTTGCGGGTCGATGGATTGACCAATAGAATAATCCCCAGGACCATCAATATCATGGACGCCCACATCCAGGGCACATAGGCATCATAGCCGTGAAAACCCGCAAACAGGTACTGCAGGTGTGCCGTGTGCTCCGGAATGTTACTGTAAAACACCACGAATACCTCGCAGAGAAAGAAAAAGACGTTAATGCATATGGCATAAGCCACAATTTTGGCCAGTGCCTGTATTTGTTCCCTGCCCGGATCGAACTTCGTAATTTTCCGAATGACCATGCAGAGAAGAATGAGCAGTGCCGGTCCGGCGGCAAACGCTGAAGCCAAAAAACGCGGCGCCAGAATAGCGGTCATCCAAAAGCCCCTTCCCGGAAGACCGGCATATAGAAAGGCCGTTACCGTATGGATGCTCACCGCCCATGGAATGGAGATGTAAATAAGCGGCTTGACCCACTTTGGAGGCGCCGTTCCGTTCCGTTCGGCTTCGAGCACGTTCCAGCCGATTACTACGTTCAACAACAGGTAACCGCTCAGCACCACTGTATCCCAGAACAAAACGGAGTTCGGAGTGGGATGGAGAAGCACGTTGAAAATACGCATAGGCTGCCCCAGATCCACCAGGATAAACAGGATGCACATGACCACCGATCCGATGGCCAAAAATTCGCCGAGAATGGTAACCTTGCCGAAGGCCTTATAATTGTGAAGATAGTACGGGAGGACCACCATGACGCCTCCGGCGGCGACCCCGACAAGGAAAGTAAAGTTTGCAATATAAAATCCCCAGGATACATCGCGGCTCATTCCGGTGATTCCAAGACCGAAATGCAGCTGCCACAGGTAAAAGGCAAATCCGATGCCGATCAATCCCAGCAGCGCGATGATCCAACCCCAATACTTTTTATCGCCTTTGATTGCTAATTCAAGCATAACCACCTCACACTATGTAATAGACCGATGGACCGGTACCCAGGGCCTGTTTGCGTCTGATCGTGTAATTTTCCCTAAGGACTTTTCGAATTTCAGAGTTTGGATCGTCCAAGTCGCCGAATACGAGCGCACCATTGGATGCTTCGACGCATCCCGGCATCTTGCCTTGGGCGAGTCTTTCTGCACAAAAGTTGCATTTTTCCACAACACCTTTCATCCGGGTGGGATATTCCTTATTGATTTCCGGGATAAACGGCCTCGGATCCCTGAAATTAAAGCTTCGCGATCCGTACGGGCAGCCGGCCATGCAGAATCGGCAACCGATGCATCGATGCATGTCCATCATCACGATGCCGTCTTCCTCCCTTTTAAATGTCGCCTTTGTCGGACATACCCGAACGCAGGGCGGGTCTTCGCAGTGGTTGCACAGAACCGGAAACAACTGAAGTTCCATGCGTTCATCCAGATATTTATTTTCCTTGGAGGGAAAAGCATGTTCGTAAGGTTCCGCCCATAGCCATTTAATTTCGTGGTCTTCGTTGGCTATTTCCGGAACGTTGTGTATCCTGTGGCATGCCTCGATGAGCGGCTTGATATCCCGATACGTTTTCAGCCTTCGGGTATCGATAACCATGCCCCAGTGCCTGGCCGTCAATGCTTTTTCAGCCCGGCCGAGCACGGCTTTCGGTCCGGCCTGCTCGGCAAAGCCTTTTAACGCGGGTGACATTCCCAGGCCCACGGCCGAGATTCCGGCAATTTTCAAGAACTTTCGTTTGCTGCGTTCCATTACTCATTCTCCTTCGGATTATCGATATGGCAATCCCAGCAGTAAGGATCCGCCGAAGCGTATGTGTGGCACCTGTCGCAAAATTCCGCCTTGTTCGAGTGGCAATCCAGACAGGTGTTGGAAAGGCTCATGTCGAATGACTTGCCGCTGCTGTTGGTGTAGAGCCGTCTGCCTTCACGAACGACCGATTCCCGCCACAGGTCCAGAAGCGTCATATGTTCGGCGGTCATGAAGTCGGTTTCCTCCACGCATCTTTCTGCGGCCTTGGCCTTGGCCGTCAACTCCGGTTCCGGAACAGGCGCGGCTTTGCCCATGTTGAACCAGAGGGGAAACGTAATTATAGCGACAAAGATAATTAATCCCGCAATGATTTTATTCCGATCATTCATCCGCTTCATCCTCCATTCCCGGCAGCGGTTCACTGCGCAGGTCCGTGGTTCGTTTCTTTTCGCCCGACAGAATCAGGGCGTTGCCCACCAATTCATGAAGTCCTGTGACATCCACTTCCGGGACCCAATAACTCATCAGATCCGGAAATACGGCACGATCCACGGCGCAAACGCAGGCCAGCATATTGACGCCGTGCTTTTCATGGACATGCCTGACGGCATTGGCTCTCGGCAGACCGCCGGCCGTTCTCAGTTCCATATCCTCACCGGCATTCAGCCCTGAGCCGCCGCCGCAGCAGAACGTCTGTTCGCGAATGGTGTTGGGGGGCATTTCGTAAAAATTACGGCACACATGCTTGAGCACATACCGGGGCTCTTCCAGCAGGCCCATGCCCCGCGCCGGGTTGCAGGAATCGTGGTACGTCACCACGATATGATCGTTGCGGGAGGTGTCCATCTCCAGCTTGCCGTGTTTGATCAAATCGGCGGTAAATTCGGCGATATGTACCATCTTGGTGGATTTCGCGTTTTCAAACTTGGTTCCGGTAATCGGGTTGACCGGCTCTTCCAGGAAATCCGCCGGTCCGTTCATGGTATCCATATATTGATGAATCACCCGCCACATGTGGCCGCACTCACCGCCAAGAATCCATTTGACCCCGAGCCGTTTCGCCTCCATATACATTTTTGCGTTCAACCGCTTCGCCGTCTCATGGGAGGTGAAGAAGCCGAAATTGCCTCCCTCCGAGGCATACGTACTCCAGGTAATATCGAAGCCGTATTTTTCTCTCAGGTAGTGAAAAAGAATCAGGTATCCCATGCAGGTGTATGTTCCCGGATCGGCAAACACATCACCTGAGGGGGTGATAAAGAGAATGTCGGCCCCCTTTTTATTGAAGCTTGGCTCCATTGGGACGCCGGTCACCTCTTCGATGTCCTCGACAAAAAAGTCCAGCATGTCTTTGTAGGCATGGGGTTGAATTCCCAAGTGGTTCCCGGTCCGGTAGCAATTGGCGACCGGTGTGGCGATCCAGTCGATATTCAATCCGAGTAAATTCAGCAATTCCCGGCCCATGATGGTAATTTCCGCGGTGTCGATCCCGTAGGGGCAGAAAACCGAACAGCGCCGGCATTCCGTGCATTGAAACATGTAATACCACCACTCCTTGAGGACTTCGAGCGTCATCTTTCGGCCTCCGGAAAGGCGCCCCAGAATTTTTCCGGCGGTGGTAAAATCGTTGCGGTAGACGGAACGCAGAAGCTCTGCTCTCAGCACCGGCATGTTTTTCGGATCGCCGGTCCCGATATAAAAATGGCATTTATCCGCACAGGCGCCGCAACGCACACAAATGTCCATGAAAACCTTGAAAGTCCTGAATCGTTCGAGACGCTCCTTGAACCCTTCATGGATAATCTGCTGCCAGTTGTCGGGCAGCTTCCAATCTTCATCTAAAGGGTTCCACTCCCTGGCATAGGGAAGTCCCACATATTCCACGCTTTTGGGGTTCGACGCGTAGCAATACATGCCCTTTCGAATCTCAACCGGCGTGTCCATCCATCCCTTTTTCGGGGGCGTGTGTTTGATATTCGATAAAAATTCTTCTGATTTCGGAAGATCTTTCATTGAGTTACTCCTTTTCCACCGGCAGACCGGCTTCAATCATTTTTTCCCTGAATTCATCTTCGTATTCTTCGTATGTGTGGACCGGCACGGGGTAATTCCAAGGATTGACGTGTCTTGCCGCACGATTGTTGTTGGCCAGGTTCCGCGTAGGACTCAAGAAAACACCGCCCAAATGCATCAGCTTGCTGAAGGGAAAATAGGCCAGCAGAATACTGACAAAGAACAGGTGACCATAAAAAAGGCCTCCCACGCCTTCCGGTATCGTCGGGTGAAAGGTGGCCAGTCCCATCGTCAGTTCTTTAACACCGACGATATCCGTTTTCGTAAAGTACCGCAGCATGACGCCGGTGATCGCAATTCCGATGATGAGGAAAAGGGGGAAATAGTCGGAGGCCAGTGAAATATATCTCATTTGCGGGTTGACGATTCTTCTCAACAGGAGAAAGGTGACGGCGGCCAATAAAACGAGGCCGGATAAATATATCGCCGGCAGGCCTACTTGAAAAATCGTGCTGAAAAATTCAACCCGGAAAAATCCATCCACCGTTTCCACCGCCTGAACGAAAAACGGAATCGGTTCGAGGAAAAACCGCAAATGGCGAATCAAAACCACAAGAAACGCATAATGAAACGCGAGAGCAAACACCCAGAGCCAAATTTCCCATTTATAACTGAGTTTTCCATCCCTGAGCTGCATGCGGGTGTTTCTGAAAAGAGACCGAAACAGCAAGACTTCCAATGCCATTCGGGCGATAACGCCTCGTGTGGTGGAAGGATTGTCGATTTTGTTCTGCTTGATCCAGGGGAGGGTGGCCTGCTGTCCGGAGGTGGTCGGAATTCTGTACGGTACGGGCGATTTCGCCCAATCCATTACTCGATAGATAAAGCCGCCGACAAACAGCAAAAATGCGGTATAAGGAATCACCACCCCGAAAACCATATGAAGGCCGAACACCTCTACGCCCACATAGGCCAGAAGAAACAGCACAACCACCGCTATGAGGGAAAAGAAATAATTTACATTCATTTACCAACACCTCACTTTTTGGCGCTAAACCGATAGGCGAAAAAATGGAGATCATTCGCTTCGGTATTCAGCCGATTTCTGAAAAATGCGTTAGATTTCTTGGGATTCACCACCTTGAACCCCGGTTATCAACCCTGCACGTTCAAGTGCCGTGTACATCCTTCTTTTTTCCTGGTTTGCCTTGAGCTCATAAATTTTTTCGCGGCATCCGACAAATATATCGAATGCTTTCAGAGCAAGAAAATCGATATGGTCCTCAAGGGCCGCCAATTGCTTATATTCGTCCGTTGTATGAAGTTCCTTCTCGAGGGTATTTCTGATGATTTTTTTCACGTCGAAAATGAATTTTGTAGCCTGGGAAGGGGAAAACATGGTTTGAACCGCACGGATGCGGATGATCTTGTCTATAAATGCATCCACATCGGGGTTGTCCGCCGGGTTGATCAAAAATTCCAACAGAGATGTCAAGCCGGATACAATATTGCTGCCGACCGGATTTGCAAACGGGTCTTTCTGGTTTTTTAAAAAATGGGCCGTATCCTGAGCGTAGGTTTCGATAACGGTCTTAAACCACTCCTCCAGAATACGAGATTTTTTCCTTGCTAAAATATCGCTAATTCTCATGATGAATCGTTATGCATCTTAAATCATTAATGTGATTTTTTTCAGGGACAAACTCAAAAACGAACCTATAATCAAGAACATAGTGCATGTCAAGCATAATCAGTGCCCATCCGGAAATGGCTGATTCACTCGATTTCTGCGTTGACCGAACATTTTTATTCCTCAAAAACTCGGCGTATTCCTGCGGTTAAAATTACCCGGCCGCCTTTACCTGAAGCGAGTTTTTTCATTTCTGAATGGGCATCATCAGTGACTTCCGGCCGTGCCGCGGCGGGATGTTCGTGGGCAGGGCGCACGTAACCGCAGGGTCGAGCTTTCAGCCGATCCCGCAGCGAAGAACCGCATGGTCAGTAAGGGTGATCGTTACAATCCTGTAGGCATGACGTATAGGTCAAGGGGAAAAACGTACCGGTGTCCATCCGTTTTCAGGTGGGCACGTACTATCGGGAGGCGAATTTTTTTTCTCTTTTCAGCATGCCGATATGATAATCCAGAATCCTGATTTTATCATAGAGGCTCATTGCGCACCGGGTTTTTGGGAAGGATTTGCCGGTATATCCGGTAGTGTCGCTGAAGGTGCCGCAGTACAAGAATCGGTTTACGACTACGGGATCCATATGTGCGGACTTTTTTAGCAGCAGGCACGCAGAATGTTCCCAGCATTCAAGCGATTCCCGATTGATGGAGCCGTTTTTTAACAGCAGTTCACCTTCCCGGATTTTCTTTTCGATCCTATGGATGATCGTGTCAATAGCTGTTAAAGAAAATTCTGTGTTGGTGTGTGTGGTTTGTGCAGCCATTTTATATCCTTGTATTTTAAGGTCATCTCAA
The DNA here is from genome assembly GCA_046483495.1 of Desulfobacterales bacterium. Taxonomy (GTDB): domain Bacteria; phylum Desulfobacterota; class Desulfobacteria; order Desulfobacterales; family UBA5616; genus CAYLRU01. The sequence continues at coordinate 101,336 of JAWODC010000064.1, read as the reverse complement.
AAACAATATGCCGCCGTGATCGTTTTGAGAGGACTTTTCGTATGTGTAGTATTAAAACCACCATCAATCTCTTTTTTAAACACATCCTATCGGTTCCAAATGTTTATGTCAATCATAAAATATTGTAAAATCAATTAGTTAGTTCTACTTAAAAACGCATTGAACATTCACTGCCACTAACAATTTCAGTCGACATCCGGCCGGTTTGATCACATTGACTTTACATTTGGGGGTTGTTATAAGTCGTACCATGGAACCGGGGCAAATCGTCGATTATATCGATCGTCAAAAAATCCTGAGTGCAGTCGTTTTGGAAAATAAGAAACAGAAACTTCATCTTCTGAACGAATCCAACCGGGAAGTGAGTCTTTCACCCGGCCGCATTCTGACTGCCGGTGAAAAACGGGTGGATACCGCCATGCCCAGAGACGGTCTTGTGGACCTTCTGAAGGATACCGCCCGTCGCCGTGCCGGTTTGGCTGATCAGGTAAACGTAAAAGAGCTCTGGGAATTGCTTCATGAAGAAAAGGAATGGCTGAGCGCCGAGCTTGTCGCCGACCTGTGGTTTCCGGATGACGATGATAATGATTATGAAGCGGCCGTGATCCGTGCTTTTTTTCAAAACAGGCTGTATTTTAAATTCGATCAGAATCGATTTTTTCCCTATACGGAAGAGCAGGTCGAGCAGTTATCAGCGCAAAAGAAGGGGGAAGACAGGAAGAGGCGCATCATCGACGAGGGCGGACAATGGCTGAAAAGGGTTTCCGGGCGGCAAAAACCGGCTGATGAAGATTTTTGTGACGACTTACTCGAAATTATCAAGTCTCTTTATCTTTACGAAAAAGACAGCCCGCATTATGCCATAGGTAAAGAAATGCTGAAAAGAGCGGGCATTTCCGCCTACGAGGATCTGTTCCCTATTCTTGTCATGTTCAACATTTTCGATGAAAATGAGAATATTGAACTGCTGAGGATGGAAATACCCGTAGACTTTCCAAAACCCGTTGTAAACGCCGCCCGACACATTTCCCGGTATGCAGACCCGGATCGTTTAAAGGAAAGCCGCAAGGACCTTACCGATCATGAAATCGTGACAATAGACGGCCCCGAAACCCGGGATTTCGATGATGCCGTAAGCCTTGAGCGGGACGGTGACTTTTTTTGGGTCGGCATTCACATTTCCGATGTGGCTCATTACGTGAAAAAAGGCGACCCCGTTGACGAAGAAGCAATGAACCGGGGAAGTTCCATTTACATGCCGGATCGTAAAATCCCCATGATTCCTGCGGTCTTGTCGGAAGAAGTGTGCAGCCTGCTGATCGATTCGCCCAGGCCGGCCATCAGTGTATTGGTGAAACTGACCGCGGCGGCTAAAATCATCGAATATAACGTGGTCCCCAGCATCATTCAGGTAAAACGGCAAATGACCTATGCAGATGTGGACGCCATGGCCTCCGAAAACGAAAAAATCGCCTGCCTCGTCGAAATCGCCTCAAAATTCCGGCAACAGCGGTTGATGCAGGGCGCCGTGCATATTTCTCTTCCCGAAACACAGTTGTGGCTGGATGACCGTGGTGAACTCCATTTTCAACGAATCGACCGGGAAAGTCCGGGAAGAATGCTGATTGCCGAAATGATGATCATGGCCAATTGGCTGCAGGCGAAATATCTCTCGGAAAAAGCCATGCCCGCTGTTTACAGGACACAGCAGCAGCCCAAAGAGCGTCTTTACAAAAATGAGGAGGGTTCCCTCTTTCAAAATTACATGCAGCGCCGTCTGCTCAGCCGGTTTAAGCTGTCGGATATGCCGGAGAGCCATTCCGGGCTTGGACTGGACGCTTATGTGACGGCGACATCACCGATTCGGAAATATTACGATCTGGTAACACAGCGCCAGTTACGGGCGGTGTTCGGTCTTGAGACGCCCTATGGGAGCGACGAAATCAACCGTATGATACAAATACTGGAGGTGCGGCTGCAGCAGGTTTTCCGCATTCAACAGTCCCGAAACCGATATTGGACCTTGAAGCATCTTGAAGGCAAAATCGGTGAGAAGCATCAAGCCTTTGTGCTGATGAAGAGGAAAAACAGCCGGCAGGTTCTGCTTCCCGAGTTCATGATTGAAGCCGAGATAAGCGTGCCGGGCGGCGTCAAGCTCAAACCGGGGGATGTCATCGATGTGAAAATCCAGCATGTCGATGCGAAAAAGAACCTGTTTTCCCTTTTTTTGTGTTAACGGCTGTTTCAACATTGCAGCTTCAGTTTGGCTAGAGGAGATAAAAATGGCGGTTAATGAAGAGGCCGGCAACGTTCGAACCGGCGAAGAAATCCCGGTAAACGATCTGGAGGCTTATGTTAAAAGCAGAATCCCCGAAGCAGCGGGGAGTATGGAAGTTAAACAATTTCCCGGTGGCCATTCCAATTTGACGTATTTGTTGAAGTTCGGCAATTATGAGATGGTGATGCGAAGGCCGCCGTTCGGAACCAAGGTCAAATCCGCGCATGACATGGGCAGGGAATATAAAGTTTTGAATGCATTGGCTCCCGTGTTTCCATGTGCACCAAAACCGCTTGTCTACACGGAAGATGTCTCCATTATCGGTTGTCCGTTTTTGATCATGGAGCGGCTAAACGGCATTGTCATACGGGGTGACATTCCCCAAGGGATTCACATTGACGCCGATCAGGCCGAACGGCTCTGTTATAATCTGATCGAGACCCAGTATGAGCTGCATTCGATCGACTATCGCCGCATCGGCTTGGGCGATTTTGGAAAACCCCGGGGATATATGGGGCGGCAGGTTACGGGCTGGTCCAAGCGCTGGGAAGGATCCAAGACACCGGATGCCCCTGATTGTCAGGACGTAATGGAATGGCTCGCGCATCACGTTCCGCCTGATACGGAGCATCCCGGAATCGTACACGGCGATTATAAATTTGACAACGTCCTGGTGGACCCCGCAGACCCGGTCACCATTTCCGGCATACTGGATTGGGAAATGGCCACCATTGGAGATCCGGCCGCCGACTTGGCGTATACACTGATCTGGTGGCCCCGGCGCAATACTCCGGAAACAGCGGCGGTGGGGTCCCTGCCTCCCCTCTTGAGCCGGGCGGTTTGCCGGGAAGAATTAGCGGCATATTACGAAAGACTGGCGGGGCGGCCGATTGAAAATCTGTCATTTTACATGGGCTTCAATTTTTTTCGTTTGGGCGTTATCCTGCAGCAAATCTATTATCGATTTTTTCACGGCTTAACCCGGGACAATCGATTCGGGGCATTTAAAACAACCATCCAACATCTCATGGCCGGTGCCGCTGAGGAAATTGAAAGAACCCGTCCTATCTGATTCGTCTTCAAATTTCTGTTGATTCCGGAACTAAAATGGATTATGTAATCCCCTTTTTTGTCGGCTTAACTCATTTTCTTCGGGTTTTCTTCGGGATTGGCAGAAAATCAAATAATTGCTTAGCTTTATTTTTTTAGAACGTTTTGGGGGAAGAACGCTGAGAGCAGATGATTTTTGCAAAATGATAATTATTTTTTATTATTAAAATAAATAGATGATTTTTTTTCAATTTTAAGGAACATCTTTCTTGATTAAATTTTAAAATTAAATTAAAAAGTCATATTGTAAATAAATTAAATTCAGGACATCAAAAATGGGAATTCAGGAAAGAAAAGAACGGGAGCGGGAAAGACGCAGACAGCAGATTATCGTAGCGGCCAAGCGTGTGTTTTCCGAAAAGGGTTTTAACAAAGCTACAATGGAAGACATTGCCAGCGAAGCCGAACTAAGCCCTGGAACCCTCTATCTCTATTTCAAAAACAAGGAGGAGCTGTACGCCTCCCTTTCCTTGCGGATTTTGCAGTACCTCAATATTCGGGTTCAGCATGTCAATGACGAGAAACGATTGGATCCCGAACAAAAGATGACGGCCCTTCGAGAGGCCATGTTCGATGTCTATAATTTCGATCCTTTGACCATCATTAATCTGTTCCATCTTCAATCCAGTGAAACCCTGAAAAATTTATCTCCGGAATTCCTCGATGAGATTAATGAATTATCGAGAAAATCAATCGGCGGCATTGCAACTGTAATCGAGGAAGGCATAAAAAAAGGGGTGTTTGTCAACCGTCATCCCATTGCACTTGCCGATATTTTCTGGTCCTTGTTTTCCGGTGTTATATTGTGGGAAGCCAGCAAAAATATATTGAACCAGGAAAAGGATTATTTGAAAAATACGCTGGAAATAGCCTTCGATATTTTTACGAAAGGCCTGAAAAAATAAAATGCTTTACATGGGCTTCTGACCGTTATGCCGCACCTCCCGCTTTTTTCTGTTCCACTCCAAAAAGGTTGATACCGATCTCCATATGCGTATCGACCGTTTGTCTAAAACCGCCAAACGGCGCGCCGGCTTTTCTGCTGTACAAAGTAAAGACCATTTCTTTCATGATATACGGTAAATGATTGCAACTCATTTTTTAAAATTGTTTTACTTGACTATAATAATTTATTCTTGGTATTGATGAATCGAATTCATAAACCATACAATCATCAATTGTTGTGGAAAATGGAAAATTCTTCTGGAGGTTTTCTGTGCAGCTAAAGTCGAAAATCGATTCCGGTCAATTTGTTATCCTCGCTGAAATGGAGCCCCCCAAGGGCGTGGATGTGTCGGCAATGCTTCGAAATGCCAACCGGGTCAAGGGCCGGGTGGATGCCTTTATCGTGCCTGAGATGAGCAATGCCGTCATGCGGATGAGTTCCCTTGGCGGATCGCTGCTGCTTCAAAAGGCAGGTATGCCTACCATCATGCAGGTGAACTGCCGTGACCGAAACAGGTTGGCTCTTCAAGCGGATTTATTGGCGGCGGGCGCAGCCGGTGTAGATACCCTCATGGTGGTTACCGGTGAGGATCCGAGTTATGGTGACCATCACGAAGCCAAAGCGGTTTACGACCTTCAGTTGCCGGATCTGCTTGACGTCATCGAACAACTTGCCAATGGACGGGATATGGCGGGAATCGAACTGTTGGGAAGTCCGAAATTTACTACCTGTGCCGTCGTGAATACCGGCCTTACAGGCGACGCCCTTGAAGCGGAAATAAGGGAGATGAACGAAAAAATAAAAAAGGGAGTTTCTTTTTTTATAACCCCCCCTGTATTTGATTTATCCTCCATAAAACCGTTTCTGGATCGTGTGGATCATTCGAAAACGCCGATTGTACCGACGGTACTGCTTCTCAAGTCCATCGGTATGGCCCGGTATATGGCTCGAAATGTAAAGCATGTCCATATTCCGGATCACTTGATCCAGCAGCTCCAGAAGGCCCCGGACAAGGTGCGTGAATGCATTCGAATTGCCGCTGATACTATTTTGCTGTTGAAAGAAAATGGATTCAGCGGGGCAGCTGTTTCAACCATCGGCTGGGAAAATAAAATTCACGATATCCTTGATCACGTATAATCCATACGGTTTTCCCGTTTAGGCCCTTTCATGTAAGAACAATGAAGAAAAAATGAGGTAGTTTAAATGGAAAGAGAAAAAAACAGCCGCTCAGTGGATGGCGCAAACAACGGCCATACCGGATCGGTCATGGTTGTCGGCGGCGGTATAGCCGGTATGCAGTCGGCCCTGGATCTCGCAAATTCAGGCTACTACGTTTATCTGGTGGAAAAGTCGTCGGCCATCGGCGGAATGATGTCCGAACTGGACAAAACATTTCCCACCAACGACTGTGCCATGTGAGTGATCTCGCCCAAACTGGTCGAGGTCGGCCGGCACTTGAACATCGAATTATTGACAAATACCGAACTGATGGATCTAACCGGGATTCCGGGGCGATTTACAGCAAAAATCAGGCAGGAGCCGCGATTCATCGATCCGGCCAAGTGTACCAGCTGCGGTGAATGTGCCGAAGTCTGCCCCATTTCCGTCCCGAACGAGTATGATAAGGGCCTTTCGGAGCGAAAGGCGATTTACAAAAAATATGCCCAGGCGATCCCGGGTGCATATGCCATCAGCAAGCGCGGGACGGCCCCCTGCAAGGCAACCTGCCCGGCGCACGTCAGTATCCAGGGCTTCGTTGCATTGATCAATGAAGGTAGATACCGGGAAGGCCTGGCGCTGTTCAAAGAAGAGCATCCCTTTCCCGGCGTATGCGGCAGAATCTGCCATCATCCGTGCGAAGGGGAATGTACTCGAAATGATGTGGACCAGGCACTCTCCATTCAGGCCCTCCATCGATTTTTGGCCGATGAGGATGTAAGATCCGAAAACCCCTATATTCCGGAGATCGGAGAAGCCAAACAGGAAAGCATCGCCATCGTTGGTTCCGGTCCGTCGGGACTGACGGCGGCTTATTACCTTTCACTGGAAGGCTATAAGGTGACCGTTTTCGAGAAATTGTCCGTTGCAGGAGGAATGATGGCGGTCGGGATTCCCGAATACCGCCTGCCCAGGGATATTCTTAAAGCTGAAATCGGCATGATCGAAACGATGGGGGTTTCCATCAAAACCGGGGTGTCATTTGGAACGGATATTACCCTGGACAGCTTAAAGCAGGACGGATATTCGGCCGTCTACCTGGCCACGGGGCTTCACGAAAGCCGCAAGCTGGGCATCGAGGGGGAAGACATGAACGGCGTCTTGCCCGGTGTTCCGTTTCTCCGGGATGCTGCATTGGGGAAGCATGCGGAAATCGGCAAAAATGTCGTGGTCATCGGCGGTGGAAATGTGGCCGTGGATGTCTCCCTGACCGCAAGGCGCCTTGGGGCCGACCAGGTTCACATGGTGTGCCTGGAGGCCCGCAATGAAATGCCGGCCTGGGATTATGAAGTCGAAGAGGCCGTGGAAGAAAATGTCGACATCGTCAATTCTTACGGGCCCAAGCGGTTCATCAGCAGAGACGGAAAACTCTCCGAGGTGGAATTCAAAAAATGCACACGGGTTTTTGATGAAAACGGGCGGTTTTCTCCGCAATATGATGAACACGATCTCATGAAACTCTCTGCGGACACGGTGATTGTCGCCATTGGACAAATGGCGGATTTGGCGTTTGCAAAAACCCAAGCGATCGAAACAACGCCTCCGGGTGGGCTTCGAGCCGATCCGATCACGTTCCAAACACCGATCGAGTGGGTATTCGCCGGCGGTGATGCCGTATACGGTCCGAAATCGGTTGTAGAGGCCGTTGAGTGCGGAAAGGCTGCGGCCGAAAGCATCCGGCGCTACCTTAACGGCGAGGATTTAGCGGCCGGCAGAGAACAGGAGTGGTCTTTCGAAAAACCGGAAACCGCCGGGGAGGCAACGAAAGCCAGAATCCCGCTCAGCAAGCTTTCTGTGGCACAAAGGGAAGGGAATTTCAACGAAGTTACCATGGGATACGATAAGGAAGAAGCCCTGGCGGAAGCTTCCCGATGCTTGAGATGCGGCATTTGTTCGGAGTGTTACCAATGTGTTCACGCCTGCATCGCCGAAGCGATTATTCATGACGATGCCGCTGTCGAGCGGGCGATTGAAGTCGGATCCGTGGTGTTGTGCCCGGGCAGCGAGACTTATGATCCATCCGTACTGGAAGATCAGTACCATTATATAAGCAGTCCCAATGTTCTGACCAGCGCTGAATTCGAACGTATTTTAAGTGCTTCCGGCCCCACACTGGGGCATCTGATCAGGCCTTCGGATAATAAGGAGCCGCGCAAAATCGCCTGGCTGCAGTGCATCGGATCACGTGATACCAACCGTTGCGGAAATGAATACTGCTCTTCGGTCTGCTGCATGTATGCGATTAAAGAAGCCATGATCGCCAAGGAGCATTCGGATGAGGAGTTGGATTGCGTCATCTTCAATATGGATATCAGGTCTTTCGGAAAAGATTATGAGAAATATTACAATCGGGCCAAGCATCAGGAGGGGGTCCGGTTCGAAAAGGCCCGGGTCCATACGATCGATGAGGATAAACGCACCGGCAACCTTATCGTGCGGTATGCCGACGAAAAAGGGGAGATCATCTCGGAAGAATACGATATGGTGGTTCTTTCCGTAGGGCTCCGGATTTCAGAACCGGCAAAAGAAATGGCCAAACGGCTTAACGTTCAATTGAACCGGCACCGGTTTGCCGATTCACCGCTTTTTGAGCCGGTCTCGACATCGCGTGAAGGCGTATTCGCCTGCGGTGTTTTTCAGGCGCCTAAAGATATACCGTCCTCGGTAATCGATGCGAGTGCAGCGGCGATGTGTGCCGGGCGTCAACTTGCCGATGCCAGGAATACGCTGACCAAAACCGTTGAAATTCCGGATGAAATAGATGTCTCCGAACAGCCTCCTCGGGTCGGTGTGTTCGTGTGCAAATGCGGCATCAACATCGCCGGGGTTGTGGATGTCGAGGAAGTCGCAAATTATGCGGCCACCCTGCCGAATGTGGTATACGTGGGCCGGAACCTGTTTACCTGTTCTCAGGACACCCAGGACAAAATGAAAGAAGTGATCGTCGAAGAGGGATTGAACCGCGTGGTTGTGGCGTCCTGTACTCCCAAAACCCATGAAGGCATATTCATGGATACCATGATATCATGCGGCATCAACAAGTATCTCTTTGAAATGGCCAACATACGAAATCAGGACTCCTGGATTCATTCGGACAATCCCCGAAAAGCCACGGAAAAAGCCAAGGAACTGGTCCGTATGGCAGTAGCCCGTTCGTTGTCGTTGTATCCGCTTCATGAGAGGGTGATTCCGGTGAACAAACGGGCGCTAATCTTGGGTGGCGGAGTTGCCGGAATGAATGCCGCCCTAAGCCTTGCGGACCAGGGGTTCGAAACCGTTCTCCTGGAGAAGGAAGCCGAGCTCGGCGGTATGGCCAACCGCCTTATCGAGACGATTGAAGGGGTCGCCGTCGCACCCTATCTGGATGAACTAAAAGAAATGACGTCGGCTCATCCGAAAATTCAGGTGTTGACCCAGTCGCTTGTCGTTGGATTTTCCGGATTCAAAGGCAATTTTACGACCGAAATACTGGTCGGTCCGGGCATGTACGAGCGTAAAATCGATCATGGGGCCGTTGTTCTGGCAACGGGTGCCGGTGAATATCAACCTACTGAATTTTTATACGGCACCGACGCCCGGGTCATGACGCAAGTCGAGTTGGCAAAACACCTCCACGAGAATGACATCAACGTAAACCAGGTCGTCATGATTCAGTGCGTCGGCTCCAGAAACGAAAACAACCCCAACTGTTCGAGGGTATGCTGCCAGAGTGCGGTTAAGAACGCACTCCGGATTAAAAAAATAAAGCCGGACACCGATGTCTACATCCTTTACCGGGATATGCGAATGTACGGATTTTTGGAGGAGTATTATACCGAGGCCCGCCGGGAAGGGATATTCTTTTTCCGTTATGATCCTGAAGACATGCCTTCGGTTAGTAAAACCGATGAGGGTATCGAAGTCGTTTTTACGGATCATATCCTCGGTCGAAAGCTCAGCGTCACCGCGGACCTGCTTGCCCTCAGCGCAGGGATGGTGCCCGAAGACACCGAAGAATTGGCAAGCATTATGAAGCTTGCCAGAAACGAAGAAGGCTACTTCATGGAAGCCCACGTTAAACTTCGGCCGGTGGATTTGGCTACCGAGGGAATTTTTGTCTGCGGTACGGCCCACAGCCCGAATCTGATCTCGGAGGCCATTGCGCAGGCTTTTGCGGCGGCCTCACGAGCAACGACGTTTTTGTCCCAGGACCGGATTACATTGTCCGCGGTAACGGCTAAAGTCGACCCGGAAAAGTGTGCATCGTGCCTTATCTGTGTCAGGTCTTGCGCTTACGGGGTTCCAATAATCAACGAACAGGGCGTCAGCGAAATAGATGAAGCGCTGTGCCGCGGGTGCGGCGTTTGTGCGGCGGAGTGCCCGGCCAAGGCCATCGAGTTGAACTGGTACGAAGACAACCAGATTATGTGTAAAGTGGATTCACTATTGGAGGGAGTGTTATGAGTGAAGATTTTGAACCGATCATCATCGCGTTTTGCTGCAATTTCTGAGGGTATACAGCAGCGGACCTGGCAGGTTCAATGCGATTGAAATACCCGTCAAGCATCAAGATTATTCTGGTTCCCTGTACTGGAAAAGTCGATGTGATACACATGCTGAAGGCCTTTGAAAAAGGTGCGGACGGCGTTTACGTGGTCGGCTGCGAGGAGGGCTCCTGCCAGTATACCAACGGCAATTTCAGGGCGCGGAAGCGGGTTGAGCAGGTTCAGCGCCTGTTGGACACCATCGGCATCGGCGGTGAACGGGCACAGATGTACAACCTGTCTTCCGGGGAAGGCACCCGATTTGCGCAGTTTGCAGTGGAAATGGATGAACGCATCCGTAAACTGGGGCCGAATCCTATAAAAACGGCCAGGAAAAGATCCGCCGCATGATGCAGGCCGGGTAACACATTAAGATGAAAGGGCAGGCAAATGATTGTTGCTGACAAAAAACCGATCGAGGAAATTATCGAAACCGTCAAGGATTATAACGCAATCCTGGTTTTAGGCTGCAACGAATGCGTGACAGTCTGCGAGGCGGGAGGCAAGAAGGAAGTCGGTGTGTTGGCGTCGGCGTTGCGGATGTATTTTTTGCAGCAGGGCAGGGACGTCAAAATCGATGAAAATACACTGGAACGCCAATGTGATCGTGAATACCTGGAAGAAATACGTGATGTGGCCGACCAATACGATGCCATTCTGTCATTGGCCTGCGGCGTCGGTGTCCAGTTCACGGCAGAGGCATATCCCGCCATTCCCGTTCTTCCCGGCGTCAATACCTGCTTTCTTGGAGTGACCGAGGAGCGGGGGTTGTGGACCGAACGATGCCAGGCATGCGGCTCCTGCATTTTGGCGGTAACCGGGGGGATATGTCCGGTTTCCCGATGCGCCAAGCGGCTGTTGAACGGGCCCTGCGGCGGATCGTCAAACGGCAAATGCGAGATCAGCAAAGATGTTGACTGCGCGTGGCAGCTGATCGTTGACCGGCTGAAGGCGCTGGGAAAACTGGACATCTATGAAAAGGTGCAGCCTATAAAGGATTGGAGCACGGATCGGGCGGGAGGCCCCAGAAAAGTTGTCAGGGAGGATGTGCAGATATGAAGGTAAAGACACCGAGCAAACTTGAACAGATTCTCGCCGCCGGCCACATGGCCGTTACCTCGGAGTGCGGTCCCCCTCGGGGAAGTGATCCGGAAGTCATTGTCGAAAAAGCGAATGTGATCAAAGATTACGTCGATGCCGTCAATGTGACCGACAATCAAACCTCTGTAGCGCGCATGTCCAGCCTGGCTGCCTGTATTCGCTTAAAGCTTATGGGGCTGGAGCCGGTTTTGCAGATGGTAACCCGAGACCGAAACCGGATCGCCATTCAGAGTGATCTTCTTGGGGCGGCTTCTTTCGATATTCATAACATCCTTTGCCTTTCCGGCGACCATCAGAGCTTCGGTGACAGCAAGCAGGGACAGAATGTTTATGATCTGGATTCGATGCAACTGGTTCAAACCGTCAGATACATGCGGGATGAAGGCAAATTCCTGGGAGGCGACGACATCAAGCGGCCGCCCCAAATGTTTGTCGGCGCGGCGGCGAATCCATTTGCCGATCCCTTTGACATCAGGGTGCCCCGGCTTGCCAAAAAAATCGCCTGCGGCACCGAATTCATTCAGACCCAATGCATCTACAACCTGGATCGATTCGAGGAATGGATGCGCCAGGTCCGGGACCGCGGTCTTCATGAAAAGGTGTATATTTTGGCAGGCTTGACGCCGATGAAATCGGCCGGCATGGCCCGTTATATGAAAAACAGGGTGCCGGGCATGGATGTTCCGGATGAGGTGGTAAAGCGCATGTCCGAGGCACCAAAGGAAAAGCAGGCGGAAGTCGGAATAAACATTTGCATTGAATCCATAGAAAGGTTAAAATTTATAGAAGGTGTTGCCGGATTTCACATTATGGCGATCGAATGGGAGGAAAAGGTCCCGGAGATTGTCGAAAGAGCAGGCCTCTTCCCCAGACCAACTGTCGAATAATCCGTAGTTTGTGTTTTTCTCGGACGTTTCTTTCTTAACCCAAAAGCCATATCAGCAAAGGAGAGGATAATGACTGATAAAAAAACCATATTGGTTGTTGACGACGAGCCGGATTTTGTCTCAATCGTTCAAAGCAACTTAGAAAAGGAAGGATTTGAAGTGCAGGTGGCATATGATGGTGTTGAAGGGCTGGAAAAAGTGCATCAGTCACCGCCGGATCTCATTGTACTGGATGTAATGATGCCTGAAAAGGACGGCTATAAAATGTGCTCGGAAGTGAAAAGTGACGAACGATACGCCGGTATTCCCATTTTAATGCTGACGGCGGTTGCCGACCACGTTTCCTCCACCCGGTATTCGCATTATAATGGTATGGCAATGGAGGCCGACGACTATCTGCCTAAACCGGCCACTGCCGAGGAAATCACCCAAAGCGTCAAAAATCTGCTGGGTATCGGTTCGTAGCCGAAAATCGTTTCTTGACGTGTACTTCGGTGCAAAAACCTGAATAAGCATTCACATCCATTCTTTAGGGTCGCTCTGTCTTTGCCAATTACCGCCCTTCCCGTATCAGGGTAAGGGCTTTTTATTCCAAACAAATCTATGAGCGATATCTTTTCTCTGCGAAATGCCAAACCTGAAATCGGCCGGAAAGTGTTCTGCATCATAAGTGATGAGCGGGTATTTCAGTCGAAAAGCCCCATGATGTTTACACGTGTTCTTGAACGCATCGGGCTCAAAGGCGCATACGTTCCATTTATGGTGAGGCCGAATCACCTCGGTGAAGCCGTTAACAGCCTCAAGATTTTAAATATAGCCGGTGCCAATATCACGGTCCCCTATAAAGAGGCTGTTATCCCCTTTTTAGACACCGTGTCGGAAAGCGCCAAAATCATCGGTGCCATAAACACGATCGCCAGTGACGGTCAACGCCTTAAGGGGTACAACACAAACGCGGTCGGAATGATGGATGCCTTGGAGTCGCTCGGGGTCGATCCCACCAACAAAACCGCTTTGGTGTTTGGATCCGGCGGTGCGGCCAGGGCCGCTGTATTCATTTTAAACTGGCTGAGGGCCGAATCCGTCCTTATTGCTGCACGGAATCTGCAAAAGGCGGATAAAATCGCCGCCGAACTAGGCGGCCGGGCCGTACCCCTTGATCGATTGGCTTCAGAGCCCTTACAGGCGCACATCATCGTCAATGCCACGTCGGTTTCGGATTACCATGAAGCGGGAAAATTGGTGGATATCGTCTCGAACCTGGACGTCAAGGATTGTGAATTGCTTTTGGATCTGAATTATGGCCGAACCAGCAGCATATGGCAGGACGTGGCCCGCTTTAAGAACATCCGATTTTCGGACGGCCTTTCAACGCTGGCGCACCAGGCAAAGAGAACGTTTGGCCTTTGGACCGGCATTCAGGTGGATCACAGCGAGTTTTTAAAGGCCCTGAAGGAAACCGGATGAGCCGTTTTAGAAGATATCACGTGGAGAACGGCAAAATTACCGTAAACGTCGTGCCCATACCCGGCGTACTGTCCACCGTGATGGACCCACCGAGAGAATCGACCAATCCCTTTACGATGGGAAGCCCAAGTCCGGTGCCTGTAATGAACCTCGTTTGATCCGTTTTTACCCGGTAAAACTTGTCGAAAATTTTTTCCAGATATTTGGCCTCGATGCCGAAGCCGTTGTCGATGACGTTTATCCTGGCCGTGCCGGGGCCGCGTTTGATTTCTACGATTATGTCACCCCCGTTTGGGGTGTAATTGATGGCATTCGTGATGAGGTTGCCGAAAATACTTTCCAATGCCATCGGATCCAGATTGAACTCGGGCAAGGGTTCATCCGGAGGAATAAACCGAAGGACCTGGTTTTTGCTTTTGGCCCTTGAATTCAAAAAATCCACGATACTCTTGATTAACTCTTCGATCTTGATGCTCTTCGGCTGCATCATGGTCGAGCCCGATTCGATTCGGGACAGGTCCAGCAAATCGCCGATGAGGGAGATCAAACCCTGTGTCTTTTCTTTGGCTCGACTCAGAATATCCTGCTCTTTTTCGAGTTCTTCCTTAGCCGTATCCTTGATCACCTGTGTAATCTGTTCGTGTATGGTAGACAAAGGCGACCTCAGTTCATGAGAAACCTTCGCCACGAATTCGGTTTTCAGGCGGTCGAGCACCTTCATTGCGGTGATGTCCATAAATGTGACCACGGCCCCCAAACATTCCTTGCGATCCCTCAATACCGGTTGACCTCTGGCCAGAAGGTACTTGTCCGAACCCAATGCAAATTCGTAGGTCGGAATATCCTCGAAATCGATATACTTCCCCTTGCTGATGTCCATGACCAATCGGCATAAATCCTCATCCGGAATGTATTTATGAATGGGTTCGTCGACAGCCCGATACGGCTCGATGTCGAAGAGTTTTTTGAAGGCGGGGTTCATCAGTACCACCTGCCCATTCGCATTGGTTACGACCAATCCGCTGGGCAGGGATTCGATAATGGTCCGGATCCGGCTTTTTTCCATGCCGAGGTCACTGAGCGTGCGCTGCCTTTCCAATTCAGCTTTCCGGGCTTCGTGGGTCAGCCGAAGTGTTTCCTTCGCCCGATTGACGACAATCCTCAACTGGTCGGGTTCAAACGGCTTCGGCACGAAGTCATAGGCGCCGCCCTTCATTGCCTCGATCGCCGTTTCGAGGGTGGCAAAACCGGTAATGACGATCACGAGTATACTGCTGTCCAGTTGTTTTATTCTGCAAAGCACCTCCATGCCGTCTATTCCAGGCATCTTCAGGTCGAGCAGAACAATGCCGACATTGTGCCGTTCAATGGAATTCAGCCCTTGCCGGCCATCGGCCGCAAGCAGCACCTGAAATCCCATGCGGTCTAAAATTCTCTTGGCGCCTTCCCGGATGCTTTGTTCATCATCGATGACCAACACTTCAAGGGTTTTGGCAAATTGATCCTCAGTCATTCAACTTTTCCTGTTTCTTGAGCGAAAGTTCGACCGTAAACGTGGTGCCTCGGCCCGGAAAGTTTTTGGCATAGATGACTCCCCCGTGATTTTGGACAATTCCATAGGCCATGCTAAGCCCAAGCCCCGTTCCTTTCCCTGCTTCTTTGGTAGTAAAGAAAGGGTCGAATATGTGGGGCATCACATCATCGGGAATGCCGGGACCGGTATCCGAGATGGAAATGCACACGCTGTCTTTCTGTTCAGCCCGTTTTGTTTCAATGGTCAGCTTTCCACTTCCCTCCATGGCCTGGGCGGCATTTAATATAATATTCATGAAAAGATGGTTCAGCTGTTGAATGTCTCCGGGAACCGGTGGGAGATCATCGGATAATTTTTTTTCAATTTCAATATTCTGAAAAAGGGCTTGATTTTCAAGAAGAAAGAGCGTTCTGGAAATGGCTTGGTTGATATCATGAAGGCGCGTTTCCTGGCGAGTTTGACGGGCGAATTCCAGAAGCTCCTTCACCGTATCGCGGCAGCGTTCAGCGTCCTTCAGAATGCGCTTTAAATCCGCGATAACCGCCTCTTCATGATCGTATTCTTCCATGACGAGCTTGGTAAAAAGGGTGATGCCTCCCAGCGGGTTGTTGAGCTGATGGGCGACACCGGCGGCCAGTTTTCCAAGAGAAGCCATTTTTTCAGCCTGGAGCAGCTGAACCTGTGTTTTTTCCAGCTCATTCTTCATTTCGATCTGTTCCCGCAAATCATGGAAAAAGCCGATTGTGGCGGCCTCTTTTTCTCCTTCATAAACAATCGCGGCGTTTAGGCTGATGGGGATGATTTCACCGGTTTTTCGCAAAAAATCCACCTGGTAGGATTTGAGCTTCCCTTTACCGCCATAATCGTCGCTTCGAAGTTTTTTCATTACTTCTTTTGCACCTTGGCCCGGGTAAATATCTCTTATATCCAATTTTGAAAGGGCCTCTTCTACTTCGTAGCCGCTGATTTCAGATGCGGCATCGTTGAAAATCAGCAGCTTGCCGTTGAGATCCGCCGCAATTACGCCGTCCACCGAACTGAGCATCAGGTTTCTCAAGAAGGCATTGGATCTTTTCAGCTTCTCTTCAAGTCCGGTTAAGATGGGGAGATCAAAATCCATAACGGCGACGGCTTCGGTTTCATTGCCGGACAGCAGCGGATAAGCATACAGGCATGAACCATGGTCTTCCTTCAATGAATTCGCCCGGGATTCCCATATGGCGGACGATTGGGTGTAAAGCGCTTCGAGTGCGGGACAATTATCACAGGGTGATATGCGGCCGCTGAATTCCTGGTGGCATTTTTTGCCGATGAGGTTTTGGACGGGCATATCGAAATCACCGGCATTTACGGCAAGTATCTCAAAATTCGAGGTGATGATGAAAAACTTCCGTTTGAATGCATCGACGGCCTTGAGGAAATAATCTCTGAAATGATCCGTTTGCATAAGGGCTCCCGTTTATGAAGGCAGGGTTGATTCATTTCGCGGGATGACATAAGATCTCGAACACTAAGGGTTGTCTACGGGTTCATCCGGTGAATCGTCATCCTGCGATTCCTCAGGCATCAGCCGATCCAGAAATAGATACCCTTCTCGAAATTGTTTTTTTGTTATTTCAATGCGTTGCCTGGCCAAACGTTCTCCGCCAATCCGTAGATAAATCAGCGTTTTTCTTTGAAAATCCACATCTTCTTTCAGTTCGCTGGGCGCCCGCTTCATCACCCGCTTGTATGAGAATTTCAGTCCTTCCGGGATATCTAATTCTTCCATCTGGTAATTCCTAACTGCTATGTTCGGCCCAAAATACGAATGGCATCTACACGATTTTTGTTCGGTGCCCATTTTAAATTAACCGGATCTGCTGATTTCTACATCAAAAAAGGGCGTCCCAGGTGATTGGTTATGGTTCGATCCATTGAATTTTTGGATGAATAGGCATTATTTACAAGCCATCTCAAAATAATCTTTTGCCCGAATCTCTTCGTTGGAGCCGCATGTTCAATCCTCAACATACAAGCGTATGCCTGCGGTTCAACATGTGTCTCGGTCTTGATCTTGGACCAAAATCTTTATTTTGAGACGCCTTGTAGTAAAAATTACAGTACACAAAGCGGCTGCCGATACACATTTTTTCAAAAATATAATCATGTTTGGCGATTGTCAATGGTGTTTGGGCCTATCGGCACGTCACGGGAAGATCGAGCTGCCGGCCGCCTCTACCTGAAGCGAATTTTCTCATTTCCGGATGGAGACCAGACTGAAGCGGCGTTCTGGCGTTTTTTGAAGCCCTTAAAATGGTTCACTGTTCCTGTGGCTCCAAAAAGAAACGCATGCCCGGATCAGGATCAAAACCTTCTAACTCCGGATGGATACTAATTAACGATCAAAACGGAGATATCTTTTGCATGTGAAAAAACTTTCTGTGATACGCCCCCGAGGAAAAAATCCTTGATTCCGGACAAACCCCTTCTGCCCATTACCAGCAGATCGTATCCGGACTGTGCTTCAATCAGGATATCCCGGGCAATGCCGTGCTTTTTGGGATTCAATTTAATCCTGATATTCGATGCTTTGAACCCGGCATCCACAAGGGCTGTTTTGGCCTGATCGAGGGCATTTTGCAATAGTTCTTTTTTTTTGTCTTCCAATACGCAAAAGCTGCTTTGCTGAGATTTAAAATAGGGCGTTAACTCAGGGCTGTTCATATTGCACAAAGCTTCGGTGTCCAACATGATACTTAAAAGCGTAACATGACTGTCAGGGTTTAAAATTTCGGCTAAATAGTTTACCGCCCGCTTTGCGTTTTCAGAATCGTCAAATGCAACCAGTATATGTTTTTTCATGAATACCTCCTGTTGTGCAAATCCACTGCGATGGTTCTTCTTCATTATTAATGGCATGATCCATTTTTTACAAGGACATTTTAAAAAAAAAGACCTTTGAAGCCGATCCTGTCAGGACGGACTTTCAAAGGTCTTCTTTAGTGTCGATTTTCGGTGGTCACCGGGGGTGATTATGTTTTCAGATCATTCAGCTTATCCCGCATTTCAATCACGGCCGAAGAAAAATCGCTTCCCATATTTGAAGCAAGGGTCACGAACCCGAGACGCTCCGGCTCCATGCCGATTTCAGACAGCCTGCGTTGAGCATCTTCAACGCGCCATTTGGCATAGGTGTTGCCCTTTTCCGAAAGGCAATTTCCCGGATGACAGGTCATTACAAGAACTCCCTCGGCTCCTTCCACAAAAGCATTCAGAATGTATTCAAGGTCCACCTTGCCTGCGCAGGGCACGCGAATGATCTGCAGGTTGGCGGGCAACTCCAAGCCGAATGATTCTGCCATCAAGCCGGCTTCATAAGCCGAATTCTGACAACAGAACGCCACGATTCGCGGGTTTGCTGTTTCGGCTTCGACAGTGGATTTGAGCAGATCCATGATCTCGGCATCCGTGTAGCTTCCGATTTGGATGGCGTCCATGGGACATTCGCTGGCGCATATGCCGCAAGCCTGGCATGCGACAAGAGAAATTACGGGTTTATTCGTCTCATCCCAGTAAATCGCGCCATGCGGACAGCAGCGGTAACAGGTAATGCAGAACGTGCATTTTCCAATATCCAGTAGGGCCTTATTTTTCGGGGTCGTAATGCGGCCGTCTTTCAGCAGGTTTTTGATTTCCAAAACGGCGTTGTCAACATCCATTATGGCTGCGGGCATGCCCTGTATGTCTCGTGAACCGCCGATGACGAATATGCCTTCACGGTTCGAACGGACGGGAAAGCGATGCACATTCTCGGTCTGCAGAAAATTCCCCGGACCCGCATCGATGCGGAGAATGTTGGAGAGGCGTTCATTTGCTGCATCTGCTTTGAGTTCTTCCTCGATAATAATGTAGTCCGGTGCGGCTTCCATTTCCAAATTCGTTACCGGATCCGTAAAGGTAATAATGCTTCCATCGGCATCGATAACGGGAGGTTGATTTAATTTAAAATAGTTAGCGCCCCGGTCCCTGCTTTCCAAAAACAACCGCTCCAACCCTTCAGAGGCGACTTTCAGGTTTCCGGCATATACATACGGCGTACAGTCATCCAACGATTCCGCGGCCAATACCGCTCTGAATATTTTTTCCATGGCCAGGGGGGTGCTTTCCCCGGCAAAACCGAAAACAAAGGCGATGGTTTTTCCAGAAAATGTATCTTTCTTTGGACCTTTGATCATTTCCTCGAATTGCGACAGCGAGAGAATCCGATCGGAGAGCGCAAGGTTGTAAGCGCCGTTTGCCGGTTTGCTGAAGAATTCGGTGGCAATGACAATCGCACCGACCTTTTCTTCCACTTCTTCCTTTTGCGGATATGCCAGACGAACGGTAAAATCTCCGGGAACACCTCTTGCGTCGACTAAGCGTGCTTTTTTGAGCATTTTAATGTTCGAATCCGACTCGACTTCTTTTGCGAGTCCGGCAAGTTCTTTCCGGGCGGAATCTTCCAACCCCTCGAGCGGGCGGATTTCGCTCGAATCCGCAGCGGCGCTGTCGGATGAAACCAATATCACCGGATACCCGGATGCACTGATCTCCCTTGCTGCCGCAAGTCCCGTGTACCCGCTGCCGATCACAAGGACGTCGGTATTGATGTTTATTTCTTCCCACTCCGTTTGAATCTGTTCTGTCATTTGCTTACCCCCAAAAATTTCATCACTTCGCGGGCCGCATGCCCTGCATGGGCAATAGAGGCGGCAATCGTCTTCGGTCCTTCAATAGTTCCCGCCATGAAAACCCCGTTTGCAGCGGTTGTGGTCCGGTTTAAAGAGTCAGTGCTTGCCACAAAACCGTCCTTATTCAGGCTAAGGCCCAGCAGTTCGGCCAGGGCTCGGTTGTCGGGTCCGGGTGTAATCCCTATCGACAGGACAATAAGGTCGAATTCGTCCTCTACCGGCGTGCCGTTTGGTTCATCGAGATACCGCATTTTGAGCCGGTCGTTTTCCAAAGGAAAGACATCTACGGGAATGGTGCGGACGAATTTCATTTCGGATTTGCATTTCGCGTAAAACTCAGGAAAATTCTTTCCTGCATTTTGAATGTCCATGTAAAATATCGTGATCTTCGCTTCTTGATTATTGTATTTGACGTCTCTGGCCATTCGCATGGCATAAGGGCAGCATACCTGGGAGCACCACAGATTCCCCAGCCGCTCATCCCGGCTTCCCACGCATTGAATAAATGCGATACGCTCCGGCGGCTTTTCATCGGATGGTCGAACCACTCTTCCGTAATTGCGTTTAAGGCGCTCGAGATCCATGCCGGTGATGACATTTTTAAATCGGCCGTATCCATACGTCGATTTTATTTCGGCCCTGAAGGGTTCAAATCCGCTGGCCAGAATCACGGCATCCGCTTCCAGTCGGCCGTCCGTGCCCAGATTCTTTACATTCACGGCGTCCTCAGGAATATGATCGGCTTTCTGTGGGTCGACTACGACATAAAGCGGCCGGTTGTTTTTGGAATATCCCTTAATGATTCCTTGAATGATTCCTTGCTCCGAATCAGCTGTCTGTAGCGAGCTTTTTTTCAATTTAACTGAAAATGTGCCGTTTCGATGTATACTTTCCACCTCAGTGGCGAGATGAATGGTGATATTGGGTGCTTCAACGACTTTTTTCAGCATGTCTTCCACTGAGCACGCGCCGCACTGAACGCATTCATCCGTGGCCTTGCAGCAGAACTGGATGCCATGTCCTCCCAGAAAGCACGTTTTCTCGATCAGTTCAACGTTGTAGCCGAATCGTGACAATTCCCAGGCCGATGTTAGACCGGCTATTCCGCCTCCGATGACCAGTATAGATTTATTTTCAGTACTCAATTGGAAACTCCTTGATTTGTTTTTTCATAAAGGGCAAGCCGCTCTTTTGGTTTGCCCATTGGATGGTGCCGTCTATCAAACCTGGGGCCGAGGCAGCATCTTTGCCCGTTCGGCGATTTCGGGTACCTTATGCTCCCACTCGATGGCCATCAGATGTATCCCGTGAACACCCTTCATTTCCCTTAATTCTTCGATCTGTTCGCAGGCCATCTTGATGCCTTCTTCCGACTGCTTCTTTTTATCCACCCCTTGGAGGCGTTTGATCACATCATCGGGCACGTCCATTCCCGGCACCTTCAGCTTCATATACCGTGCCATACCGAGACTTTTCATGGGGGTGATTCCGGCAAGAATATATACCTTTTCGGTCAGTCCCATGTCATTGGCCTGCTTGATCCATTCCCTCATTTTTTCCATATTGTAAATGCATTGGGTTTGAATGAAGTCAACGCCGGCCTTTACCTTTTTGGCCAGGCGATATACACGCCATTCGAAGGGATCGGCAAACGGGTTGGCCGCTCCGCCGATGAACAGCTTTGGGGGCGTTTCGATATCGGCTCCGCCGAGAAACTGCCCTTCATCCCGCATTTTCTTAACCATGCCGATAAGTTGGATGGAATCGATATCAAATACCCCTTTGGCATAGGGATGATCGCCGAATTGCATATGATCGCCGGAAAGGCAAAGGATATTCCGGATACCCAGAGCATACGCACCCAGAATGTCGGCCTGCATGGCCAATCGATTCCGGTCCCGGCAGACCATCTGGTAATTGGGTTCCAATCCCTCCTGTAAAGCTATCAGAGAGGCGGCCCAGCTGGACATTCGTACCATGGCGGTCTGATTGTCCGTAATATTCACCAGGTCGACACGGCCGACGAGGTGTTTGGCCTTTTCACGGACCACTTCAACATTTGCGCCCCTGGGAGGCCCAAGTTCTCCGGTAAATGCAAAATGTCCTGCTTTCAAGATTTTTTCGAGATTACTGCCTGACTTCATATCCATATTCTTCCTCTTATCATTGAATTCACCAGCGGTAGATCGTCCGTTAAGTACCGGTTCAGGCCTTTGATGCTTCATTCCGACTCTTGTAAGCCGGTTGAATAAGGGTGCGCGGTGTCGTATTCCGCCATTCATTGGGCGGGCAAATTTCCAATATCAAATCCAGCCGGTTTTGCTTGGCCAACCGCTCATAGATCAGGTACCAGGCACAGGGCTGGTCTTTGTTGATTTCACAAGAGCCCTGGTTGGTCCCCCCGCAGGGTCCGTTAAACAGGCCTTTGGCGCACATGGTGACCGGACATATGCCGCCGGTCAAGCCGAGAAGGCAGCTGCCGCATGCCCGGCATTTTTCCTCATACCAGCCGACGTCCCGATTTGCACCGATAAAGGTGGTATTCACTCCCGGCAATACCGGTTTATCCGGAAAACGCTCGGCGATAAATTGTATTCCTGCGCCGCAGGCCAACGAGATGATGGCGTCATATTCATCGACCACCCCCTCGATCTCGTCCAGAAATTCCATATCACACTGCCTTTCGACAGTGATGCCGCCCAGCTCGATGGGATTTGAATCGCGATTGCGCGCCAACTTCAATTCGGCATTTAAAATGCCGGCTTCTTTTTCCCCCCCTGCCAGACATACGGCCACGCAGGTGCCGCAGCCGACCGTCAAAACCTTACGATAATCCTTTACCAGGGTTTTGATTTCGTCGAGAGGCTTTCTTTCCGCAACGATCATAATTCCTCCTGTTTTATAGCCCTTCATCAGCCTTTAAATAAAAGAAACGAAAGGCAATTTCATCAAATCGTTTTTTTTGCCAAATAAATAGGGCAAAGTCAAGCAATCTGCTAGCTGAATATAATTTATTTATTAATTTGTATGCATTTGTATGAAAGGATGGGACCTCATGCGGATGCTTCCAATCTAAAGACGTTCAGATACGAAACGGCTGAATAGAGCACGTGCGGCAAACGGCAGCCGAACGCATCAACCCGTCTGTCACTGCTCGGATGATTGCCTAGTGCCCATCCAGAAATGACTAAAACGCGTATGTCAACGCGGTAAGCAGGTGTTTTTCTGCCGTCTCCCAGTCCCCGTCGGATTTATTGTTGCGAAACCGAAGGTCAATCGTGAGGCCGAGGTTTTCCGCCAAAGGCGTTGCAATGCCGAGGCCGGCCTCATTTCTGTCAATCGCGTCGATATCCCCGAACTCGTAAAGGACTTCTTCATAGATAAATGGGATAGTGTTCCCAATTGCGGGAAATTTGAGTTTGACCCGCACCCGGTATCGCCAGTAATCATCTTCCCCCTCTTTCATGCGGTACTCGAACCGGTTCCGCAGGGCCACACCAAAGTTGCCCAAAGGGGCGTACAGTTCAACGGCAAGCCGGGGTCGAGATTCGTTTTGCTTGTCCGTTCCCCCCTTGCTGATATATTTGTAATCCGCTGTAAATGCGGCGAATCTGTAATGTTTCCATTTGATTCCGGCATTTAGCCCGATCTCATCGGCTTTTTGCGCATCATCAGAAAGCCTCGGATCGATGGCGGCTATCCAGAAAAGTCTTTCCGTCAGCGGGCCGACCAGGTTGATTTCCGGGCGGTAAACAAATTCGGTATCGGCGAAACCGGTGCGGATAAAAAACAGGATAAGGCACGCGGACACAGCCACAGGGATAGCAAAGCGTTTGGCAAATCCGTTCACATTCACCTCCGTTTACATGGATTATTTTCTCAATTCATATGCCAAAATTGAAACCCGAGAGAAGCCTTCATGATTTCGTGAAAAAGTCAAGATATTCCGCAGAAAACGACATCGATACCCATCGCGCCTCGATCTTGACGATCCGGATATTTGCAGCTATACAATGGAATGGACAACGGCTTTTTATTCAGAAAAGGGTCTGCAGAGGTGCAAAAGGGCGCCGGTTAACTTACCGATGCTAAACTTTGAGAAAAATGCATGATTGAAAAAATTCTAACCGGAGGCCGGGAGGGTGTCGAACAGTCGGCCCTCGACCTCGCGATTGAATTGAATATCCC
Source organism: Desulfobacterales bacterium (assembly GCA_046483495.1). Classification (GTDB taxonomy): domain Bacteria; phylum Desulfobacterota; class Desulfobacteria; order Desulfobacterales; family UBA5616; genus CAYLRU01. Next base: position 77,369 of record JAWODC010000064.1, on the reverse strand, counting down.
GCACGGGGGTTGGATTCCGGTAGGCTCGAAAAAGGCTTTGCCCTCGAGATACCGCTTACGAGAAGTGCCGGAAGGCGAATCGGGCTGCATGAAAAAAAATATTCGGTTTTCCGACGGCACGCTGCTTTTTATCGAAAATCAATCCGATGATGCGGCAGGCAGCATGTGCCGGTGGGCCGGCCGTTTGAAAAAGCCCTTTCTGGCCATCACGCTGGAAGGCGGCTCCCGATTCGAAGTCGCATCGCAGATTTGCAAATGGATGATGACCTACCATATCAAAGTGCTCAATATTTCTGGAGAAACGGCGCCAAACAGCAGCATCTGCAAAGCCGCTATGGATATATTGGAGAGCGCGATTTATTTATGCCATATCGAATATGACGCCGCACTCTCCTTTGAACTTCCCCTGACGAAATCCGATCTGCCCGACACGGTGGCAAGGGCCGTAACCCGTTTGGTGTCCGAACTGCCGCTGAAGGACAAGGTGGTGATCGCCAATATGGGCTTCAGCGAACTTGTTCTGCTCGATGCCACCTTGGGAAAATACATCAGGGATTCTTTCGGTCTCCGGGATGAAAATCCCCGGCTGATGACGTCCTGTCGTACGGTGGCAGGCGACGAGGATCTCGGAGTTGAAAACGCGTCCGACGTTATTATTCAGCACCTGTGGGAGGCTTTAAAGGACAGCCACCGGCTCAGAATTATCAAATAGTGTTCTGGATGCACCAAATAACACCTAAATGCTTCGGCCGTTATGCCGGTATTCTTCCTTCAATAATCGTTTCAGCAGTTTTCCGGTGGGAGTCCGCGGCAGATTCTCGCGAAATTCAATGCTTTTGGGACATTTAATATGGGAGATATTCTCCTTGCAGTATGACAGGAGCTCTTCCTCGAGTTCAGAACCTGCTTCATCTAAACGGGCGGGAACGACAATCGCTTTTACTTCCTCCCCGAACTCTTCATGGGGTATACCGAAAACCGCTACATCCAGCACCTTTGGATGGAGGGTCAGGAGATTCTCCGTTTCCTGGGGATAAATATTCACACCGCCGGAGATGATCATGTTGGATTTTCGATCGGTCAGATAAAGGTACCCGTCTTCATCGAGGTACCCGATATCTCCCATGGTGGACCATCCCCTGGAAGTCCTTGATTCCGCCGTTTTCTCCGGCTCCTTGTGATACTCGAAAGGGTTTCCGTCTTCAATGTATATCAACCCCGGTTCTCTTACCGGCATTTCGTTTTCATTCTCATCGAGTATGTGGATTTTGCCGATATAGCATTTTCCAACCGAACCTTTGTGCTGCATCCACTCCTCTGATGAAATCATAATCATGGTGCTGCCTTCCGTACCGCCGTAATATTCGAGAAAAACGGGGCCCCACCACTCGATCATCTGCTCTTTGATTTCAACCGGTGTGGGCGCTGCGGCGTGAACGGCAAGCTTCATGCTGGAAATGTCGTATTTTTCCCTGACTTCTTTTGGAAGCTTCAGCATCCGGATAAACATGGTGGGAACCCATTGACTGTGGGTAGCCCGGTGTTTTTCGATCAGTGCAAGCGATTTTTCAGCATCGAATTTTTCCATGACGATAACGGTGCCGCCTACGGCAAGGGTTATGCCGCAAAACACCAGAGGGGCCGAATGATAAAGCGGAGCCGGGGAAAGGTACACGGTGTCTTCATTCATTCGATACAGCGAAATCATTATTTCTCCGGAAGGTCCCAGCTCCCCGACCGGCCGATCTTCAACCGTGGAAAGCACTCCTTTGGGAAGGCCGGTCGTTCCTGAGGAGTAAAGCATGGCCCGGCCGGCCATTCCGAGCGGCAGGGGATCGGTGGGATACCGGCCGGTAACATCCTCGTAAGATTCATAGCCTTCGATCGTGCCGCCGGTCATCAGCCGATGGCGCACATTCGGAGTGCGGCCGCGCAGGGCTTCGGCAAGCTCTTTTTGGGAATAGGATGTGATGAATACCACGGCCTCGCAGTTATTGATGATATACTCTGTTTCGCTGACTTTTAAATGGGTGCTGATGCAGGTGAATATCAGGCCTGCATCTCCGGCGGCGCCGGTCACTTCAAAGAAGCGGGCATTGTTTTCCATGCAGATGGCGATATGGTCTTTGGGTGCCAGCCCGATGTCTCTGAAATACCGGACCAGGCGATTGATGCGCCGGTTGAGCATGCTCCACGTCACTGCTTCACCGCTTTCAGCCATATAATAAGCGGGAGTGTCGGGTTTTTTTCGTGCATACGTGCTGTGGTGATACATCATAACCCCTCCTTTCGGAGCCGCCGTTTTCGACTAAGGGCGGCAAGGAGAAATCCACTGGTGGAAAAGCCCGTTTTCGTCAGGGCTTGATCAGCACTTTGACGGATCCGTCGAAATCGGCTTGCGTGTCAAAAGCATCCTTGCACCGATCGACAGTCATAATATGGCTGATCAGCATTTTTCGGTCGACTTTTTTCGCTTTGATCCATTCGATGCACTGCTTAACCTCATCAGGCGTATAGGCAAATGATCCGAATACATTGACCTGCTTGGTTACCAGATCGGAAAGATCCAGCGTAACGTTTTGCTCGAACACCCCGACGACTACCACACTGCCCCCTTCACGGGCAATATGGAGTGCCTGCTGGAACACCGGCACACCGGAGCGCTCGACGATATAGCCGACGGCATCATATACGATATCTACCGCGGGGAAGCTCCCCGCATCCGGCATCAAGGAAAACGGAATGGTGCCGGTGAGCGCCACGGCCTTTTCGTACGGATCTTCACGAAGGGCATTGACGCAATGCGTTGCGCCGAGCTTGCGGGCGATTTCCAGGCGCCTGTCGGATACATCCACGGCGATGATGTGCTCAAGTCGAATATCCATGGCCTTGAGGCATTGGATAATCCCCAAACCGATGATTCCTGCACCGAACACCACCGCGGTTTGCCCTTCGGCCGGTTCGGCCTTTCGGGCGGCATGAAGCGAGGTGGCCAGCGGTTCTACGGTTGCAGCCTCTTCGAAATCGACTTCATCCGGCAGCTTATATACCGTCAGATCCGGAAATGCATTGCTCACGCGCACATATTCCGCCATGGCGCCCATGGCGATGCACGTGACCCGGTCTCCGGTTTCGATTCCTTCCACCCGGTTCCCGGTTTCAACCACCGTACCGCCGAATTCATGTCCGGGAACCCGCCCCTTGGGTGTATCCATGCTGATTTCCGGAAAGAGCCCAAGCTTATACGAGTGAAGGTCCGATCCGCAGATCCCACAGGCCTCCACTTTAACGATAATATCGGTGGGTTCGATAATCGCGGGCTTTTCGATGTCTTCACAGGTGATATCCCGCAAACCATGGTAACAGGCTGCTTTCATGGCGTCCTCCCCTGGTGGCTTGAATGTGTTAACGATTTTTTCTTGTATCCGAACCTCCGGCATGCGCATACAGGCGCCGGGGTGTTTGATTTTTGATGCTTTGGATGCCGGTTATTCATTCACCTTTACATTTACCGTAACGGATGCCGTGGCCACCAGCACTTCGCCGTCGGTATCCCCAAGTGCCGGGACCGGCAGACCCGAGGTGGTCATCCCGCCCTTTACTACGGTAAGGTTTTTAGACCCGAAGGGGATGGCGGCGAGAACCCCTTCCCGGTCGATATTTTCAGGGTAGGGAACCGCGATCAGCACATCCACCTGCATATCGGCGGGGCTCTTCATCCCCACGATATCCGCCAGACCCACAAGGCAATTGTTAGAAATGGCGTTTTTTATCGCCTTGACTGCAGCGTTGGTCGGGTTTTTTTTGTGGCCATGCTGATCGACGCCCATGCCGATTTCCACGATATAGCGTTTGTACATACGAGCATCCTCCTTGGTTGTAGATTTTTTACGTTCGGGTTTTTCGCGCTGCTATGCAGGTTTAGTAATAAATGACCTTCGCCTTCCTCAAGGCGCGAATTTTTTCTTTTGCGTATCCGATTTCGGTCAGCACCTCTTCGGTATGCTCTCCGAGAAGCGGTGCAGGCCGCCGAATGATACCCGAACTTTCCGAAAATTGCGGTCCGATCCCGACGAGCCGCGCCATTCCGAAAACCGAATCCTTCCGGTCGTCGAAGACGCCGGCTTTCAGACAATGCGAGTCCTGGAGCACTTCGTCCGCACTTTGTGCGGGTGCCGCGGGGACTTCGTTTTCCTGCAGGATGGGAATCCAGTCGGTTACCGTTTTTTGGGTAATCGTTTTCGACAACAGGCCGGTCAGCGCGGCGTCATTTTCAATGCGATTTTCGGATGAAGCAAATCTCGGGTCGGACAAAAGAAAGTCAAATTCGGGTATTCGGCATAAATTCTGCCAGTCCCGTTCATACGGGCAACACAGTTGAAGCCACCGGCCGTCGGCGGCCTGGTACAGCCTTATCAGGGCATTCAGACCGCGCAGGTCCGTATCTCCTGGACGACGGACATTTTCGCCTTCATAATCGACGAATTCGCCTGCCTGCAGTGCAATGGAGGCGTTTGTCAGGGAGGTTTCCACACGCCGGGCTGTTTTGCCGTGGCGGATCTGTGAGAGCAGGGCGAGAACGGCCCCGTAGGCCCCAAGCATGGGGGCGGCCTGATCATTCAAGGCAATCAGGTGGTAAACCGGAGGCTTTCCGATGCCTCCCTGGCCCACCATTTGTCCGCTCCTTGCCTGAAGCACGGGATCGAATCCCGGATTTTCGCCATCGGGGCCGGTGGATCCGAAAGATAAAATCGAAAGATAGATCAGATCGGGCTTTTTCTCTTTAACCGATTCATAATCCAATCCAAGTTTATGCCATACCCCCCATCGGGCATTCTCTACGACGATATTCGAGGTTTCGATAATGTCAAACACCACCTGCCTTCCCTCGGCCTTTTTCAAGTCCACGGCTACGGCCCGCTTTCCCCGGTTGCAGGAGAGAAACCCCCCTCCGACGGCGCGCCACGAATCGCCGTACGGGGGCTCTATTTTAATCACATCCGCGCCCATATCGGACAGCATCATGGTGGCATAGGGGCCGTTTATCATCGTGGTGAAATCTGCAACACGCACTTTTTCCAACGGATGCATAGTTCCTCCCGTTTATCAGATAACGTGTTTGTCGGTCAGCGCTGCAATCTTTTCCGAAGTATACCCAAGCAGTCCGTCCAACACGTCACGTGTATGTTGTCCGACTTCAGGGCAGGCCGCTTTTACTTCTCCAGGGGTGTTTTCCAGGTTTACCGGCACACCCATTTCACGGACCGGGCCAATGCCCGGTTGATTGATTTCAACAACCATTCGATTTGCCGCCACCTGGGGATCGGACATAAATTGTTTTACGGAATCGGCCGGAGCGCAAGGGATGTCATCTTTTTGCAAAAAGGCGATCCATTCATCCCGTGTGCGGTCTGCAAACATCTTTTCAAACCTCTCGATAAGCCGGACATTTCTCGGCGGCAGTATCAAAAACGGAGCTCCTTCGAAAATCGGGTCCGTCAGCCATTCTTCATGGCCCATAGCCAATGCAAACTTCGTAAAAAAAGTCGGGTTGCCAAGTGCAAGAAAAAACCACTTGCCGTCGCCGGCCTGGTAGAGTTTATAAAGGGGCATGGCGCCCTGCTGATTGCTTCGGGCCGCGCCGGGTATGCGGATCTTGCCCTCGAACTCGGACATGTATGTGCTCTGTGTTGCCATGATGGCTTTGAACAACGAGATGTCGACGCGCTGTCCGTTGCCGGTGATTTCACGGGTCACAAGAGCAGTGGCCACGGCGAATGCCGCCATGAAAGCGGCGTAATAGCTGGGCAGGGGCAGCACAAGAAAAAGAGGCGGATTTTCCTCGCCCCCACCCTGTTCGACATACACACCTGCATAGGATGCCACGATGGGATCCCATCCGGGGATATCCCGGTAGGGCCCGGATTGCCCGAATCCGGATATGGAACAATATACCGCACGGGAATTTTCTTTGGAAATCGTCTCATAATCGATACCGAGGCGTTGGGCCGTCCCCGGCCGGAAATTTTCCACGATCACATCGGCATGGCGGGTTAAATCCCGGGCGATATGCCGGCCTTCTTCCCTCTTCAAGTCCAGCCGAATCCCTTTTTTGCTGCGGTTGAACACCATGAACCCGGGCTCGCTGCGATAGGGGTCTCCGGAAGGGCGCTCCACCTTGATCACTTCTGCTCCCTGTTCCGCCAGCAGCATGGCGGCATACGGACCGGCGATATAATGGCCGAAGTCGATAACCCGAAAACCGGAAAGGGGTTGACGCATAAAGAAATCTCCTTATCTCGAAAAAGGGCATGGAATTTTTCCGCAGGTAACGTGTGTCCACCCGGAAAAGAAGGTTCGGTTCAATTCAAGGCGGCCGGAAAATGTTATCCGAAGAACACTTTAGATCCTCTGGGAATACCGGCTTCCGGCCGACGCAGAAATGGAATAAAGAAATATATAAGCATGATCAGGGCCAAAAATCAATAGAACATCGACTGCCGATGGAGCAGGGGAAATGATGCCCGGGCCCCGCAAAACGGCGTTCCGGAGAAGGATTATTTCCCCTTGAACCGGGCTTCGCGCTTTTCGACAAAAGCCTTTATTCCCTCGACACTGTCCTCCGTCCGGGAAAGCTCTTCCAGGATGTCGCCCTCGAGATAAAACTGCCGTTCATAGGTGTTTTCAAACGCCATCCAATAGGCTTTCCGGGTGGCCCCCAAAGCGGCGGTTGGGCCTTTCGCCAGGCGGGCCGCCATGTCCATGGCTTCATCCATCAGTGCTTCATCATCGCATAATCGATTGATCAGCCCCCATTCATACGCCTTATCGGCGGGCAGTCGATCCGCCAAGAGTGAAAGTTCCATGGCCCTGGCTTTCCCGATGAGCCTGGGTAGGATAAAGGTGGCGCCGCCGTCCGGAGCGATGCCGATTCTGGCAAATGCCTGGAGGAAATAGGCGCTTCTGCCGGCCAGTATAATATCGGCGGAAAGTGCGAGGCTCATGCCCACACCGACGACCGGTCCCTTAACCGCAGAGACGGTCGGCATTTGCAAGTCCCGCAGCTTCAAAAACAGAGGGAGCCAACGGCTCACATGCCGCTGTCCCGGCGACAGGCCATCATTCGGAGGGTCATCCATGAGGTTAGCGCCGGCGCAGAATCCCCGCCCGGCGCCGGTGATCAGCAGGCAGCGTGCCCCGCTGTCGGTCCGGGCGATCAGATCCAGGGCATCCTGAATTTCCCGGTTCATCTGTCGGGATATGGCATTCAATGCTTTCGGGTGGTTCAGCGTAAGTACGGCGATGGTGTCCTTGATTTCCAGAATAACGCGTTCAAATGTCATAATATCACCTTTAGAAGTAAATGGTGTAAGTAGTGTTCATACATAAATGGCCCTTTCACGAGATTTCTGCGTTGGACGCAAAATCGAAATCCTCAAAACATCACACTATTCCTGCGGTTTCGATCTTGCGCACGTCTTGAACTCACGCGAAATTGCCTATTTCTGGATGGACACTGAGTAAAGGCGAAGAGCCCGATTACCCACGGCACTTCAGTTCATGGGCACAACGGCAAATATCACGGAACTCCAAACAGCATGGGAGATAATTACCGGAGAAAGATCCTTGAGCCGCCAGTACATGAAGCCCCAGAAGGCACCGGCGACTGCGGCTGCACCGATCAGCATGAAATTGAAGGACCAGATGTGGACCCCTGCATAGATGGCGGTTGTCAGCAGCCATCCCCGGAATTGCCCGTGTCGTAACATGAGATTCTTTTGTAAAAAGCCCCGCCAGTAAAACTCTTCCGCAGGTCCGGTAATGAAAAAAAGCAGCGGCAAAATAATCCACACAGGCGTTCCCGTCCCCTTGCCGTAAATACCGCCGATCTGATGCGGGGCAAAGGGCAGAATAGCTGTGGATAGTGTTTTTCCGAGATAAAAGATCCCGTACAAGATCACCGCCGATGCCAAGCCGATCATAATGCTTCGCCTACTGAACGTGACCCGATCGTAACCTCCGGGCTGAAGCAGGATAGAAAGCCCCGCCAAAATGGCCGCAGCCGCAGCAATTTTAAACCAGAAAATCGACAGCGTCAGGTAAAAGGCGATAAACCAGAGAAAAAAGGCGAGCAGTACGGTGGCCCAAATGGATGTCGGCCGAGGCGTCCGCGTGGTCACAATCCCCCCAGAACGAGGGAGATCACAAGAAGCAGACCGAAAATGGTATCCAATTGAGCCGTCCTTGCATCGGCATCCTTGGGAACCTGCTTGAGCATGGTGCTCAAGAGCCGCATAGCCAGTGGAGCCGAAATTAAGACGATCAAGGACCACGGCGGCAGCAGACCGGTTATCGTCATTACGATAATGCCCAGGTAGGCCAGGAGAATAAGGCTGTAATAAAGATAAAGCCCTTTTCGTCGTCCGAGGTGTATGGCGATGGTCGAAATTCCCTTGCTGCGGTCGTGAGAAATATCGCGGATATTATTGGCCAGCAAAACCAGAGCTACCAAGACGCCGAAGGGCATCGAAATCCAGAATGCATCGAGGCTCAACGTCCGGGATTGGACGAAGTAGGCTCCTTCCACCATGAGCGGACCCCACATCAAGAAAACGGACATTTCCCCCAGTGCGTGGTATTTATATTTCAAGGGCGGGGCCGTATACATCAAGCTGGCGAATACGCCGGTCAAACAAATGGGAAGCAGCAGCCAGCCTCTTGTCAGGATTAGAAAAAGTCCGACCAGCGCAGATATTGAGTACATGATCGAGACGGCAACGGCAACCTGGGAGGCTTTCAGTTTTCCTTCGACCAACGGATGCGGGCGGTACTGAGCGGTGCAGGCCTCCACCGTATCGACGCCGTTTTTGACATCATAGTAGTCGTTGATCAGATTTGTGGCGGCATGCAGCAAAACGGCGGCGAAAATGGAAATCATAAAAATCGTCCATGAAAAATGGCCGCCAAGCGCCGCAACCGTGGTGCCGACACTGACGGATATGGCCGTCATCGTAAATGACCACGGTCGGCTGGCTAAAAACCAGTTTCGGTATGTGTGCATAACAATACCTTTTAGTGTTCATCCGGAAACGACATTTCTGGATTATGTGACCCAATAACCAGCAGGGATGAAATTGTCAATATCCTTAAGCTTTCGGGCGGAGCCGATTTTCCAAAAGACGAAAAAATCACCGAATATTTAGCATGTCGAAGCCCTGTTTACCATCTATTTTTTTTCCGACAGGCTCTCCCCCTGGTCGAAATCGGTAGGTTACAAGGGGGATACACCCTATCCGTACTGAAATCGGCTGCAGGGTATCGAAGAGCCCGAATGTACATGAACATCAACGTAATCATAGGATTTCGAACTCGCAGAAATGCTTGTGCAACATGATGAAAAAGGATATAATATATGTATTCTTTCAATTTTTTTTGCCCTCGAAATCACCAGCAACGGAGGCAATGGATATGGCACGTTGTGAATCCTGCAAGTTAAGAGCCCGGTACGATCAAAATCCAAAATCTTTTTTGGGCCGATTCTGGAAATGGCACATCGGATGGTGCCCGGGATGGAAATCGTATCTGAAATCGCTTTCAGAAGAAGACCGCAATACCATCCAGCAGCGATATGCCGCATAACCGGGTGCGGCTGATCAGGGGTCCGATCGTATCGTTGCCGGGTTCACCCGATGAATCCTCCAAGGATGCAGCCCTTTTTCAAAGGGGTGTAATCCAGTTGAGACGGAATGAGGAGCAGGACGGTTATATCGTCGGTTCCACCCAGAAGGGTTCGAGACGAGCCGTTTGTTTTCAGTGTGTAAACCCGGTTGCAGTCCCCGGTTATGATTTCAGCAAAACGGTCCGGTTGGTAAAGAATCAGATTCAAAAACATTTCTTCGACTGAACTGCAGGTATCGATTTGCCTTAAGCTGCCGATGCCGTCACTGACAATGACGAAAAAGTCTCCGCTGCCGATTTCCAATTCGCAAGATCGTGATTGGCGGCATGCGGTACCCCAGAAATGCGGACTGCCGTTGAGCTGTTCGATGTGTTTCGTGTGAAAATTACCCCGATAGACGGCGGTGTCGCCGGCGATATAAACGTTCGCCCGGTTTGCCTTTGCTGCAAATTTCCGTTTCTGAAACCGGATTAATGCCAGTGTAGGATTGAGGTTTGCCGGAATTTCGGCGGCAAGCTCATCGATAACGGCATCCGTGTGATCTCCCGCCGTTCGAGCCAATCGTGAATCGAGTTTTTCAAACAGACGGCGACTGATAGTGGTGACTCCCGGTGGGTCCGATACGGCAAAAATCCCCATCCCGGGGTGAATGTAAAGACAGTCGCTGTTGTAAAATGACGGGTTGCCGTCCGTCATGATCGCATTAAAGCTTTTTCCGGCCCCCGGATGGGTGGCGCCGCAAAACCCAGGCCCCCGGATAACGGGCCATGTCATCGTTTCTTCATAACCTGCCAGGGTTTTAATCTTTTTTTCGATTTCACCGTGAAGCGCCTCGGGGGTATTTCGAAAATAGACATCGAAAAGACGGAAATTCCGGCGAAAAAAATCCTTCTGAAATAAAAAATGATCTTCAATCCGCATTTGGCTTGCCATCGGTATTGTTGTGGTGGTGGAGGATGGTGCCGCCGGGGTGCCGATGGAAATGGCTGTGAAGAATGGATGAATCCCCGTTATAGATAATTTTGCCCTGATCCATGCTGCAGATAATGTCCGTGGTACGTTCCAGAGAATCATATTCATGAGAGACAATGATGTAGCTGATGTCGAGTTGCCTCAAAATGTCGATAATATGATCCCGGGTAAATTCGTCGAGTCCGGTAAACGGTTCATCGAGAAGCAGCACCCGGGGTTTCATCACCAACACCGTGGCCAGAGATACGAGCCGTTTTTCCCCGCCGGACAACCGGTAGGTGACCCGGTCTTCAAAAGCCTCGAGATCCAGGTCCGCCAGCATCTTTCTGGAAATTTCCCGGGCCTGATCCCCCGACGTGCCTTGATTCAAAAGCCCGAAGGCGACATCTTCCAGAACCGTGGGGCTGAAAAGCTGGTCATCGGAATTCTGGAAGACAAGGCCGATGTGCCGCCTTACTTTTTGAAAGTCCTTTTCCGTCTTCACCGGTTCCCCGAAAAAACGGATGCATCCGCCGGATATTTGCAGTAATCCGACCAGTACATGGAGAAACGTCGATTTTCCACTTCCGTTGTGGCCGATCAATCCGATTTTTTGGCCTGCATGAAGTGAAAAATCGGCTTCTTTCAGAACAGTCCGGCCGTTTGGATAAGCAAAGTCGACTTTTTCCAGTTTGAGGATCACCGGATCGGCAACCATTCCATCACCTCGAGTCCAATGACAGCGGCGGCCATAACCGCTGAAAAAACAAAATCCGACGTTTTTAAAGAAAACCGTCTCAGTGAATGAAATGTTCCATTAAAGCCCCTGCAGATCATGGCCTGGTGAACGCGATGGGCCCGGTCCAACGAACGAACGAATATCATACCGATCAGGTAAGCATACGTTTTGTAGGTGTGAAGGTTCGTTTTCGGAATAAATCCCCTCGCTCGCATGGCCCGCCGTAATCGCTGGTATTCCTGTTCGATGACGAAAATATACCGGTACGTCAACAGGAGGATGTGCACGATCTTTTTCGGCACCTTGAGCTTTTCCAGGGCGTGGCCTATTTCCGCCACGGGAAGTGTGGAAACCAGGACAATGAATGCCGGCATGATTGCATTTGCTTTCAGTGTAATCCTGGCGGCCATGATAACCCCCGGGCGGGTAACGGTTAAAGGTCCGATGCGATAAAGGGCTTCACCGGTGAACGTCAGCGGCAACACCAGCCAAAACAGCAGAATAAGGCCGTTGAACACCAACAGGCGCTTACATACGGCGCGCATGTCCACACCGGCCGCGATGATCATCAGCAGGGACAGCACGACAGCAACCGTCAGAGGTTCGAACCGCTGGAGCAGTGCCACCGAAAAGGCATAGGCCGTTGCAGCGATTATGCGAAGCCGTGGATCCAGGTAATGGATGCGGGCATCGGTTTCGATAAAAGGTTCATCGATCATGGCTTCCGGTTTCATGGATGCCTGCGGGGGGCATCGGCGGATATTTTCAGTGCTGTTTTAAAACCGGAATAGCGGGGCTGATCGATCGCAATCTGGTTTACCACCGATTCGCGCAAGTGTTCGGAAAGTCCCGGTTGGTCCAATTGTATCGTCTTTTCTCGAAGGCCGTTTACCAGTTTCCAGCGCAGGGAGTCCAAATCCCCGTCGGTTGACAAGAGTCGCCTGAGCCGCTCGAGCTCCCGTTTCCGGTGAGTAGGTCCCAGCGTGAGATCCCGTAAAACGATATCCAGGGAATTGGATGCGACTCGTGCCATAAAATTCGTTCGCCCCTTGGTTTGGGCCATGATGTCATCCCGCAGAAAGTCGCGGACACTGACAACAAGTTCCTCGATTCGAGGCATTTCCGTGGAGGTGGGCGTTTTCGCCGGTTCAACCAGCGTTACACCTCCCGGAATCAACAAGTTGACGCAGTCTACCTGGCATTCCGACGAACGGCGGCCGATCGCCGGCCTTTCAACGGTTTTGTCCGGGCCGCTTCTGTAATGCTCCGCCATGAGAAGGCATCCCACGGCCCACCAGAAGGATCCGAAGACTTCCCAGAACTTGACATGATACGGATCAACCTCGATGCCCGAGACTTCTTCATAACCGCGGAACAGGTCTTCGTATCGGCCGAAGCCGCCAACGGGCAGTTCGCTGTTTCCGAACCGCCATGAATTGGTGCATATCCAGCCCAAATCGCGCATGGGATCTCCGATATGGGGAAGTTCCCAGTCCAGAACAGCAATCACGCCTTCTTTGGACACCATGATATTGCCGTTTCGGAAATCATTATGGACCAGCGTGGTCCGGGTGTTCTTGGGAAGGTTCTCCATGAGCCATCTTCCTGCGAAGTCGATCATGGGCTGCGGCGTATTCAAGTACTTGTAATTGTTCCATGTTTGTTCGACCATCGCCTCGGGGTCCATGGTGTGCAGCATTTTGTCAAGCCCGGTTTTCTTAAGGTCGATGGCGTGGATTTTTGCCAGAATCCGGCCGCATTGATATGCCAGGTGGGGGCGTATTCCGGCAAGTTCCTCGGAGCGGACGATTCGGGCGCCCAGTGTTTCGCCGTCCAGCCATTCCATCACGAACGCTTCGCCAAGCCCGTCCTCCGGTTCGGCAACAAAAAGAACCTCCGGTTCGGGAACACCGGCCTCTCTGGCCAGCTGCATCAGCTTCGCCTCCATAGCCAGGCCGGGCCCGCCGTCCACCGCCGGTTTTGGAATGCCGGCGGGTGCACGCCGCATGGCAAGCTTCTGCTCACCATCCCTGGTCCTGATGACAATGCGATAGGTTTCCTGGCTGGCGCCGCCGGACAACCGGTCACACGAGACCACCGCTTCAAATCCGTCGATTCTTCGGGCAAGGGCTGCCTGAACCGCCTCTGTCACATCCGGTTTGATTTCGACTGCCTTTTTTTCCTCACTCATTTATTTCATCCTCGTAAACACAACGGCATCCCCGGTTAACCGGGCCCCTTTTATTCGGCCGATTCATTCATGTAAAGATCTACTCCACGCCTTTTGGTTTTTGCTGTTTCATAAAGCCGAACATGTAACCGGCAACCCGACGCATTTGGATTTCCTCCGCGCCTTCGGTGATTCGGTAGCGCCGATGATGCCGGTAGATATGCTCAAACGGTTTGTACCGGGAATACCCGATACCGCCGTGCACCTGCATGGCGGTGTCCGCCGCTTGGCAGCAAAGCCGGTTGGCCCAGTAGTTGCACATGGAGACCTTGTCCGATACTGAAAAGGCCCCGTATTTATCCATCATCCAGGCGGTCTTATGAATCAGCGCCCGGACCATCTCGCATTGGGTCTGCAGCTCGACCAAGGGAAATTGAATCCCCTGGTTCACGGCAAGGGGTTTGCCGAAAGGTTTTCGTTCCTTGGCATATTTGACCGACTCGTTGATGCAGTACTGGGCGGCTCCCAGACTGGATGCGGCCTGACGAATGCGGTTTTCGTTGAAAAAATGCTGCACCACCATCAGTCCACGGCCTTCTCCGCCGAAAATGGCGTCATCCGGGACCCGAACATCCGTAAACGATACGTGCCCGTGGTCGGTCGGCATGTTGAACGTCCAGAGCATCTGTTCCACCTTGACCCCGGGGGCATTCATCGGTGTTAAAAACGCCGTGATGCCTTTTGCATCTCCGGCTTTTCCGCTTGTGCGGGCGAACACCAGATCGTAGGGAGCCCTGTGAACGCCGGTGTTCCAGGTTTTTTCTCCATTGATGACCCAGTCGTCACCGTCTCTGACGGCAACGGTTTCCATATGAGTTGCATCCGAACCATGGTTGGGTTCGGTTATGCCGAAAGCGAAGGCGGTTTTTCCATCGGCCAGATCGTCGATCCATTTTTCTTTCTGGGATTCGGTGCCGTATTCGATCATCAGGAGCAGCCCCACATTGTTGCCTACGATGGAGTGCTCGTTTTGAAGATCGTTGTGAAGCCCCAGACCCTTGGCAGCGAGATGTTCACGAATGATGGCCATGCCGAGATTGGTCCCGTTCCTGCCGCCGTATTCTTCCGGGAAGGGATATCGGTAATGCCCTGCGGCATCGGCCCGCCGCCGGGCTTCCGCCAGCAAGGCCTCCCAATTTTCGCTGGGCAGACCGCCCCTGTCCCAGTCCGTGCGTTCATTTTCCCGCCGGTAGTCGAAAAAGCGGATATTGTCATCCTGACGTTCTAAGGGCTTGATTTCACGTTCAATGAATTCGTCCAGTTCATTCAGGTAATCGGCGATTTCTTTTGGAATATCAAAGTCCATTCTGGCCTCCTTCCGCTAAAGGTTATATGCCGTCTAATGCAAACGGCCTGCGGTTGCCCATCGATTCGGTTGCGGCGGCTATGTTCGAGCCTATGCACACCTGATGCTGTAAACGGGTATTTTAAAGTGTCGGAATGTTGTAAAAAGAACATGGGATTTACCGTTCTTCCGCTTATGAGGGCTGAAACCCGGAAGTTTTCGTGCACCGGACGATATCCATCCGTTCGGAAAACCATGCATCGAGAAAGCCCTTAGATTTCCAATGAAAAGATATAGGAGTCTTCGTTTAATGTGTCAAGCGTTATTGATTTAACGATCGGTCTTCATGACAACACGGTTTGGGCCGTTCGACATATAATGATGCCTGAACTGTTGCACCATGAGCCCGAAGCTGGAAATGGAATTTTTGTTTTGTATCTCGATGACATGTGGTAGGTTTGGGTCACCCGAGCCGGCAAACGGCCAAGCCGCTCGGTCCTTCGATGAAAAAACGAAAGCCGCGTTCATTTTGTCGCGGACCTGAACCATGAAAAGGCATTGTATACTTTCGTATTCCTATTCAGTGAAATCGCATGAATGCCGGCCTGACGGTAGAATTCATTTGCATGCCATGGTGAAATATCTCCAGGAGACGGCTGTGTCTCATGCCGAGGCGCTGGGCTGTGGTGCAGCGGTTCTTAAGCATTCACATTCGTGCTGGGTGCTGTATAACATCAAAATGGCGGTGTATGACTTTCCCGTTTATTCCGATGTTTTTGAAGTCAGAACATGGCCCAGCCTGCAAAACCGGCTTATCGCCCAAAGAGAATTCGCCGTATCGCTCAAGGATGGGAAAAAACTGCTGAAAGCCGGTTCGGAATGGCTTATCATGCATACAGAAAATCGAAAACCGATGAAGCTTACCGCTTTCGATTTGAATATCCCCGCATCGGCCGAGACCGTCTTCGCAGACAAATTAAACCGCCTCAAACCCTTGCTTTCGGGAAACTCCGTCCATCGATTCCCCGTATTGTACAGTTCACTGGACGCAAACGGTCATGTAAACAATACGGAATGTGTCAGGTGGGCCGTCGATGCACATCACCTGATATCCGAGAGGCCGAGGCGGGTTCGGCACCTGCAAATGACTTATCTTTCGGAGATATTTGAAAAGGATGAGGTGGAGCTCGTCATCGAGTCCCATCAGGAGAGGGGCTTGTGGGACATCATGGGCAAAAACGAGACGAGCGGAAAGCCGGCGTTTGTGTCGCGGATCTTATCCTTCGACACGTAGACAGCGTTTGAAGAAGGCCGTTGTCATTCGGCGGTTGTTCTCAAATCCTCTAAGCGTCCAGTTATGGCCTTCACCCGGGAAGAGGGTCAACTCGTACGGCTTGTGACGTGCTTCCAGTGCACGGGCCAGCCTTACGGCATGCTCAACCGAAACGACATCGTCCTGTTCGCCGTGCAGGATAAGCAACGGGCAGGTGATTTTGTCTACATAGTTGATCGAAGACCGGATATCGTATTCGTGGGGTATATCGTCGCATGACCCGCCGATAATCCGGGAGACCCAGGGAACGGAACGGATCAATTCCCTCATGTCCACAGGCGTACTCCACAGCGCGCCGGCGGCGAAACGGCCGATGTGTTCAATTGCCAAAACGGCGTTGTGGCCTCCTCTGGAGTATCCCATGATCCCCAGCCGTAAGGGGTCCACAAACGGCTGTTCGATCAGTTTGTCGGTAAGGTTTTTTATATCCCGTATTTCACCTTTGCCATACTCCATTTCTCCTTCGGATCCGGCATAGCCCCGATGAATCAGCGTAACCCCGACCATGCCTTCGCGGGCGTATTCGACGGCCATGTCTTCATACACCGTTTCATATCCCCCTCCGCCGTGATGCACCTGCACGGTCGCCAGAGGTCCGGCTGCATCTCGAGGCCGGGCCCAAAAACCTTTTAAACGAAGCCCCTCGCTCACAAGCGTGAATCTCTCCGTATGGATATTGCCGTTTGCCATAATCGTCTCCTTGTGATCGGCTGTCTACATGCTATGTGATTATGCGTGTCTTGTCAAATTCGACGCATACGGCTGATGTTTAATTGCTTGATCTTTTAATTGGTTGTGGTATGGTTCAAAAAACGCTTGCCAAGACGCCGTAGCCGGGCCTCGATTTCTCTCATGCCCAAACCGCGGCGGTGAACCCCGAAATGTGAACCTGCAATCCTCTTCCGGAGGTAACCCCATGATTGTCGATGTTCATTACCACCAGATTCCCTTTATTCCTGAAGAACTGATATCTGAAGTGCTGAAAGATCCGATTCGATCGGCCAAGCTTATCGGCATGAACGTGGATATGGCCGACCTCACGGCGAAAGCGACGGAATACTGGTCCGACCCGGATGGCGACAAACTCATCGCCGCGATGGATGCCGCCGGCATCGATTTTACCGTTGTCTGTGCCGTCGACAACTCGGACAGCGGCCATATCACCGAAGAAATGATGCTCATGCAAAACCAAATGGTCGCCGCCGTTGCGCAGAAATATCCCAAACGGGTCATGGCATTGGCCGGTGTGGATCCGAGGCGTCCGAACGCTCCCGACCTGCTCAAAAAATGCTTTGAAGCGTTCGGTATGAAAGGGCTCAAATATCACGCCGATTACGGATATGATCCGGCCGGCCGTGAATCCTACCGACTGCTCGAGATTTTAGCTGCCGAGAACGGCATTCTTCTCTCCCATACCGGACCATTGGGGCCGCCGTCACGAGCCCACTTTGCCGAACCGATGCGACTGGCGGATATCGGGGTGGATTTTCCTGAAGTAAGGGTGATTGCCGCGCACATGGGGCTGATCAACTGGCGGTCATGGGCCTCGCTGGCGACTCACCAGCCGAACTTATACGGTGATCTGGCCATGTGGGATACATATGCGATCGCAAAATACGATCTTTTTTGTCGGGAACTTCGTGATATCATCGACTTTGTGGGTGTTGAAAAGATTCTTTTCGCCACGGACGATCCCATTATGAGAGTCATTCGTCCCGCCGGGGATTGGATCGCCCTGATTCGGGATCTGCCGGAAAAAGCTCCCCACGGGATATCCTTCTCCCATGCGGAAGTTTCCGCCATCCTCGGGGGGAATGCCAAAAATTTACTTGACCTGGATTGAACCGCACCGTTGCCGACACAAGGGTGCTGCAGTTCGACCTCTCTCTTTAAAGTGCCGCCGACGCCGAAAAGGACATCCGCGGATCATTGCTTCGGCAGCCGGAACGGTGTGGGGTCAGGAACGTTGGATTCGCCCTGAATCCGGGGGATCAATGACCGTAAACAGCGTCCATTAGGAGGTTCGTTCATGATTACATTGAAATTTGACGAAAATAAATGCCTGGAATGTGAAACCAATGACTGTCTGACGAAATGCCAATACATTTCCATCGATGCGGCTGAGGCAAAAGTCGAAATCCAAAAAATCATCAACAAAGAAGACTCTTTTGTCCTTCACGAATGTGTGACCTGCTATGCGTGTGAAGAATACTGCCAAAGGGGTAATCACCCTTTTTACCTGATCGTTCAACGCCAGGAGGAATTGAATGTGCCCCCATTGCCGGATCCCCTGGTGAAGCGCGGGGTGCAGGTCGGCATACCGTTTCGCGGTGAGCCGGAGATTTCCGAAATCCGCGGGACGGCACTCAATCTGGGCGTGTTCAGCAACCTGGCCGGATTCACGCAGGGGCGCCTTTTCGAAAACCTCACCTTGATGTCAACCGATCCCCGAAAGATGTTTCATTATTTCTGCCAACTCATGTACCTGCACTTTGCCAGGACTTCCGTTATTAACGAACGGCTGGAAAAAGTTATCGAGACGATTGCCGCGCATAAGGTTAAAGAGGTGGTTCACTTTCATGACGAGTGCTATGGAACCTACGCCCACTATGCACCGGCTTTCGGCATCGAGGTGCCTTTTACGTCCATTCATTTGTTCGAGTATCTTTATCACCGGCTGGTCGAATTGAAAGATGAGATCAAGCCGCTGCACCTCAAGGTTGCTTATCAGCGGCCCTGCTCCTCGAGATTGTCTTCGGACAAGTATGTGTTCGTTGACAGGATTTTCGACCTTATCGGCGTCGAGCATGTTCAGCGCAAGTACATTGGCGAAAACGCGCTTTGCTGCGGCGGGACCATACTGGGTCAGAAACGAAAAGGAAGCCGACGATTGGCAATGGAGCTTCAGGAAAAAAATATCGACGATATGAAAGAAGCCGGGGCGCAAATATGCGTTTTCAACTGCCCGGCTTGCGTGGAAACGCTGGGCAAAAAGGTTGCTGAAAACGGAATTTTGCCCCTGTTTATGAGCGATTTGTGCAGACTCGCCATCGGTGAAAAAGCAAGTGGAGGGAGTTAATAATGGATAAAACGTATCGCGCGATCGTGGAGATTGTCGGGGATGGGTATGCGTCACAACAGCGGGAGGAACTCTTTACCTATTCCAAGGACCTGGGAACATCCGAGCCTATGTGGCCGGATTATGTGGCTGCGCCGAAATCCGCCGAACAGGTCAGCCGCATCCTTAAACTGGCCAACGAGGCAAATATCCCTGTTGTTCCACTGGGCGGGGGAATGTCTCTCGCCGGACTGGCTCTCCCGCTCAAAGGCGGTATCGCTGTGGATTTAAAACGTATGGACGGCATTCTCGAGGTTAACGAAAAAGCCCGATACGCCGTGGTTGAAGCCGGAGCTTCCCATGGAAAGCTGACCGCCTACCTGCACAAGCACCATCCCAACCTCATGCACTCAGAACCCGGCGCACCTCCGGCAGCCACGATTGGCGGCAATTTGGCCATTCATGGCCAGGGGGATTTGGCCCATCCTTACGGATTCAACACCGATATGATCAATGGGATGGAAGTCGTCCTCCCCACGGGAGAGATCTGCACTTTCGGGAGCTGTGCGGTCGGCGCCGACTGGTTCACGCTTCATCCCCTGCCGGACATCGGACTGTTCTTAGGCTGGAACGGTGCTACTGGAATCATCACGAAAGTGTCGTTGAAGCTGTTTCCCTATAAGAAGATCCGCGATACGGATATTTTTGTCGTGGAAGACGAAGCACTCGTTCCGGAGATTCTTTTTGAATTGTCCCACCTAGGCATGACCGAGGACCTGGTGGCATTCAGTGCGGCCATTCCTCCGTTTTCCGACCGGCTGCACCACATCAGCATCAACATAAGCGGGGACTCGAAAGAGGAGATGGAACTGAAACGGCAGCTGATATTCGATGTCAAGCTTGCACCCTATATCGAATCCGGCAAAGGCGGTATTGCGGCAGTCTCCCAGGAGATACAGCGGCCTCAGGTAAGCAAATCCTCCGACTGGAAAAAAGGGGGCGGATTCGAGTATGTCGGATCGATCGTGCCGGTCTCGGCTTACCCGGAATGCTACCGCCGGGGTGCCGAAATATCCACACGTCATTTCATACCATATACAATTCTGGGCCGTGTCATCGGATGCGCCCATGCCATGATGTTTTCCTGGTCATACGCCTTCAACCGTGCTGACGACGAAACCGTCCGCCATGCCCGTGAAGCCTTACATGAAACCGATGAACTGGTGATGGAACTTGGAGGCGTTATCTGGAAACCTGCGGTCTTCGGCCAGGAACTGATGATGAAGGGCATGGATCCCAATACGCTTGCGCTGATGAAAAAAGTAAAGCATCTGCTCGATCCCAACGGCATCATGAACCCTGGAAACTGGGAGGTGAAATAATGGCCCTTACGAACTATAAATACCACGATATGATCCACCGATGTTTCAGGTGCGGGTACTGCAAATTCCCAACCGACTGGAGCGACATTACGAATTGTCCCGCATATGCCCGGTTCCGGCTGGAGAGCTACTCGACCGGGGGCCGGTTGTGGCTGATCAGGGCCTGGGTCAATGGGGAACTGGAGTGGTCCGAGCATTTGGCGGAGATCGTCTACGCCTGTACCGCCTGTAAAAATTGTGTTGAAAAATGCCCCTTGAGCTTCAGCGACGACATCGTAAATATGGTGACCGCCGCAAAAACTGAAATGGTTGATATGGGGCTTCTTCCGCCGATGGTGAAGAAATTTTTAAACAATGTTCAAAAATACGGCAATCCCTATGGCATATCCGCAAAACGGCGGACCGGGTGGATGGAAGGAAAAGACTTTCAACCGTACCGGGGCCAGGAATTTCTTTTTTATGTCGGGTGTGAAGGATCCTATGACACCCGTGCGCAGTCCGCCGCCCGGGCATTGGGGGATATCCTCAGTGCAGGCGGCATATCTTTCGGTGTTTTGGGGGAAAAAGAAATCACCGACGGCAACGAGGTCGACTTATTGGGAGAAGACGCTCTTTTCGAATCCATCGCCCGTAAAAATATCGAACAGTTTGCCGAACTGGGGGTCGGCAAAATTATCGTTCTGTCACCGCATTCGTACCACGTGTTTAAAAATCGATATCCGGAATTCGGGGGCCGATTCGAGGTGCTGCACTACACGGAGGTATTGGCTGATTTGGTGAAGCGCAAACAGCTCGGCGAATTTCCACGCATCGACAAAACGATCACTTTCCATGATCCCTGTTTCCTTGGCCGCTGGAATCAGGAATACAACGCACCGAGACATGTACTCGCTTCCGTGCCCGGGGTGACCCTGGTGGAGATGGGCCGGAACAAAAAGGGGGCGCTATGCTGCGGTGGGGGCGCCGGGAACTTTTATACCGATCTTTTGGGGGGCAGTGAGGAAAGTCCGGCACGGATCAGGGTCCGTGAAGCGGCCGCCTCCGGTGCAGAGATTCTTTCCGTTGCATGTCCCAACTGCTTGACGATGCTCGAGGACGCGTTAAAGGGAGAAGGTCTCGAAGACAGGATGAAGGTGCGGGACATCACTGAGATCATCACCGGTATGGATTGATGCCGAAAGCGCCCGGCGGCAAGTGTTCAGTCGGAAGATGCCTTTTCTGAATAAAAAAACGGCCGGTTTCCATTCAGAAGCGCCGCAGCATTATCCCCGCAAACGGCTGATATTTCCTGTTCAGTCAATCCCGCGTCCCGCATTTCATTAAAATAGCGAATGGGTTTAAGCAGCGGATAATCCGTTCCGAAGAGGACTTTTTCCAGTCCGATGGTTTTTTTCGCGATGTGATAAATTTTCGGTTCATATAGAAACGGGGATGCGGCAGTATCGAACCAAACATGCTTCAGGTTCTTCCGAACTTCCCTCTTTAAAAGGCTGTACAGAAAAAGTCCGCCGCCCCAGTGGGCCAAGACGATTTTATTTTCTTTAAACCGTTTAACCATCGCATAGATCTGGCCAAGCGTCATGGGAACTTTGCCCGGGTACATGTGCCCTATGGGTTCATTGGTATGGATGAGGGCAATGACGTTATGCGACCGGCATGCTTCCATTACGGGCGCCAGCATTTCCAGAGCGGCCGCATCGATTCCCCCGCCGTAAAACGCCAGTTCCCCGACACCCGCACAGCCGGCACGAAGGCAGCGATTTACCTCATCCGCCGCATCTCTCCGGGCGGGGTTTACACAGCAGAACCCGATCAACCTGTCGGGATATCGCTGAACGGCCGACAGGACATAATCGTTGTTTTGCCGAACCGTTTCAGGATTTCGCCATGGAAACCCGAAGATCACCGACCGGTCAACGCCGGCTTCATCCATTGCGGCGATGGTATCTTCAGCTCCGGCAAGCTTTGCACCGGGGGATTCGTACAGCAGCTTGAATTCCGGTTCATCGGAAAAATAATCGCCCCTGTTGTGACGGACGTCCGGCTGAACGACATGCGTATGAAAATCGATAATCAAAGCTTCCTCCGTATATGTCCCGTTTACAGAAATGAATACAATCTATTGACTGTCAGGTTGTTTTTTATACAATGTAATTTTTGGGTAATCAAGCCGATATCAGTAAGCGGCTTGCACGGATATTGAACCGGAAAAAAAGGAGGATGCCATGTTTTTTGAAAAACCCGGCCCGGAAAATACGAAACAGACGTTGAAAGCGGCATTTGAACGGGGCAGGGATTTAGAGCTCAATGAGGCGGTATTTGCTACCACAACGGGGGAAACCGCTTATAAGGCCATGGAAATCTTTTCCGGATTTCGACTAATTGCGGTGACGTATCATGGCGGGTTTAGGGAGCCGTTCGAAAATGTGATGGCCACCGATGTAAGAAGAGATCTCGAATCCAAGGGCGTCACCGTAATTTCCGCCACTCATGCCTTATCCGGCGTGGAACGTTCCATTGCCAAGAAGCATTCCGGCTTGTATCCGGTTCTGCTTATCGCCGATACATTGAAGCGTTTCGGCCAGGGGACGAAAGTGGCCGTGGAAGTATCCATTATGGCCGCTGATGCCGGGGTTCTCACCGGAAAAGATATCGTTGCCGTAGGAGGGTCTGCCAAAGGAGCCGATACCGCCCTGGTTCTTGCACCGGCGAACCAGTCGAATTTTTTCGATATGAAAATAAAGGAGATTGTCTGCAAGCCAAGGAACTTCTAAGCTTTGTGTCCATCCAGAAATAGGCAATTTCACGTGAGTTCAAGGCGGGCGCAAGATCGAAACCGCAGGAATAGTGTGCTATTTTGAGGATTTCGATTTTGCGTCCAACGCAGAAATCGCGCGAAATGGCCATTTATAGATGGGCACTGAAAGGCCGCTCCTGTATCCGGCCGCAGGCCGTTTGGTAAAATGGGATAACTACGGTGACTGCCGATATGATTGGAATCGAATTGCAGAAGGATCGAATGAATCCAGATGACAACCTGAAAAATTTCGAACGCCACGTTGTGCTGATTTCTCCGGAAGTGCACTGGAACACCGGGAATATCGGCAGGACCTGTATCGGTACCGGGGCCCGGCTTCATCTGATTAGACCGTTGGGATTCTCTTTGGACAGCCGGCAGGTGAAAAGGGCAGGTCTGGATTACTGGAAACACGTTAACCTTTCCGTCTGGGAAAATTTTGACGATTTCTTGCTTCACTTGTTGCCGTTCAAGCGGGAAATCTGCATTTTCACCAAAAATGGAAAAAAGAGCTTCCGGCAAATGAGGGCCGGCCGGCGTATGTTTTTGATTTTTGGATCTGAAACCAGAGGGCTGCCGGATGAAATTTTGAGTGCGTACGGCGATGTCTCCTTTTTTATCCCGACCACCAGTGACATCCGGTGCCTGAATCTGTCCACAGCCGTCGGCATCGCCCTTTATGAGAGCCTTCGCCCTTCGCCCGACAACAGCGGGTGCCGGTCCGAAAATAGCAGCATTACCGTTCCGGGATAAATATGCGGCAAAGCGAGAGCATTTTTTTCTGGGGCGTTTCGTAAACGATTGCAAGACCATTGTAATCCGCTTTCTTAAATTGTTTTTAGGCAAAAATACATCAAGCTATTATGCATTTATCACATGTGACCATACATCCTGACCTGTTCCCCACCCGTGTTCATTATCCCTTCAACCTGAGCGTTTTTCACCAAAAAACCACGCTCATGCTAAACCGCCCCGTCACTTTCTTTGCCGGTGAAAACGGAACGGGAAAATCGACGCTTCTCGAGGCGATTGCCGACAAATGCCGGATATACCCGTGGCAGGGGGTGAAACGAACACGGTTCGACAAAAGCCCGTTTGAACGGGATTTATACAAAGCCATAACTGTGGCATGGACCCATGGAAGTGTCCCCGGATGTTTATTCTCCTCCCAGGTTTTCCGAAGCTTTGCAAAAGTGCTGGATGAATGGGCGGCTTCCGACCCCGGTGTTCTTGACTACTTCGGAGGCAAAAGCCTCATGAACCAGTCCCACGGACAA
Source organism: Desulfobacterales bacterium (assembly GCA_046483495.1). GTDB lineage: Bacteria > Desulfobacterota > Desulfobacteria > Desulfobacterales > UBA5616 > CAYLRU01. Next base: position 52,638 of record JAWODC010000064.1, on the reverse strand, counting down.
TCCCTGATGTCCTTTTTCCGGTCACGTTTTACAATCAAAGGGATCTATCTTCTGGACGAACCGGAAACCGCCCTGTCCCCGAAAAGCCAACTGGCGCTTTTGCGCCTCCTGATTGCGATGAGCAGGGCCGGTCACGCCCAGTTCATTATTGCCACTCATTCTCCCATCCTGCTGGCATGTCCCGGCTCCGTTATTTTCAGTTTCGATCATACCCCCATCCGCCCCGTTTCTTATGAAGAGACAGACTATTATCGCATCTACAAGCAGTTCATGACGGACAACAGCGCCTTCTTGCGCGAGTGATCGGCGCAACTGTTCTAATTAAAAAAAAAGCTCCTGTAAATATTGACAAAAAACGGTGCATGCTTACTTTCATGCAAAAAGACTGTCGTATTTTCCTACATTAGGAGGAGAATCATGAGATTCGATAAATTTACTATAAAATCCCAGGAATTGATTCAAAACGCCCAATCTCTGGCGACGCGTCACAGCAATCAGCAGATCGAGCCTGAACATCTTCTCAGTGCCATGTTGAGTGAACCGGAGGGCATGACGCGGACCGTGTTCCGCAAAGTAGGGGTTTCTCCGGATGCCGTGGTCCAGGAGATTGCCATGGCTATCGATAAACTGCCCAAAATCAGCGGCGCCGGAGAGGTGTATCTTTCGTCCCGCACAAAGTCCGTCTTGGAGGCGGCGTTTGCCGAAGCCGGTAAGATGAAGGATGAATATGTCAGTATCGAGCATATTCTGCTGGCCATTATCGACGAAAAATCCGGTGACGCCGCAAGTATTTTGGCGCGGTACGGCGTTGTCCGGGATTCCGTGTTAAAGGTTTTAATGAGCATTCGCGGATCTCAGCGCATAACCGACCCGAACCCGGAAGAAAAGTATCAGGCATTGGACAAGTACAGCCGAAATTTGACGGACTTGGCACGAATGGGAAAACTCGATCCGGTGATCGGCAGGGATGAGGAAATCCGGCGAATCGTACAGGTGCTCTCGAGAAGGACCAAGAATAATCCCGTTTTGATCGGTGAACCCGGCGTCGGCAAAACGGCCATTGTAGAGGGATTGGCCCAGCGAATCGTGTCCGGCGACGTATCCGAGACCCTGAAAAACAGAAGGCTTGTCGCCCTGGATATGGGCGCCCTGATAGCCGGAGCCAAATACCGCGGTGAATTTGAAGACCGGCTCAAGGCGGTGCTCAAGGAAGTGGAGGCCGCCGAAGGTGAAGTCATATTGTTTATTGACGAGCTGCACACCCTCGTGGGTGCCGGTGCGGCCGAGGGCGCCGTGGATGCTTCCAACATGCTCAAGCCGGCGCTGGCGCGAGGAACACTTCGGTGTGTCGGGGCCACAACGTTGAACGAATACCGGAAGTATATCGAGAAGGATGCAGCATTGGAGCGGCGATTCCAACCGGTATTGGTGTCCGAACCGACGGTGGAAGATACCATTTCCATTTTACGGGGATTGAAGGAGAAGTATGAAGTCCATCACGGCGTTCGTATTAAAGATTCAGCCATTCTCTCGGCCGCTTCTCTTTCCGATCGGTATATTTCGGATCGTTTTCTGCCGGACAAGGCGATCGACCTGATCGACGAGTGTGCATCCAAGCTGCGTATCGAAATCGACAGCATGCCCACCGAAATTGACGAAGTGCAGCGGAAAATCCTTCAAACCGAAATCGAAAAGGAGGCGTTGAAAAAGGAAACCGACCCTGCATCCAAGGAAAGGCTGGCCAAAATCGAGCGGGATCTCGAGTCCATGAACGAAGAAATTCGAGCCATGAAAATGCACTGGCAAAGCGAAAAGGAAACGATTCAGACCATTCGTTCCATAAAAGAGCAGATCGAACGGCTTAAAACCGAAGAGCAGCAGGCCGAACGGGAGGGAGATCTCGCAAAAGTCGCCGAACTCCGGTACGGCAGGACCGCCGAACTCCAAAAGCAGCTCGATGAAGCGAACACAAAGCTCTTGAACCTTCAGACGGATAAAAAAATGCTGAAAGAGGAAGTGGATGCCGAGGATATCGCCGAGGTGATCTCCAGGTGGACGGGTATACCGGTGAGCAAGATGATGGAAGGAGAGCGGGAGAAGCTGGTGCAGATGGAAGATCGTATCGGCCGACGGGTTATCGGTCAGCGCCAGGCCATATCGGCCGTATCCAATGCCGTGCGGCGAGCCCGGTCCGGGCTGCAGGACCCCAACCGTCCGATCGGGTCATTTATTTTTTTGGGCCCGACAGGTGTTGGAAAAACGGAGTTGGCCAAATCCCTTGCCGAATTTATTTTCGACAGCGACCAGGCCATCATCCGCGTGGATATGTCCGAATACATGGAAAAACATGCCGTGGCTCGGCTTATCGGCGCCCCCCCGGGGTATGTCGGATACGAAGAAGGCGGGTATTTGACAGAGGCGGTTCGGCGCCGCCCGTATTCGGTTGTTTTGTTCGATGAAATTGAAAAAGCACATCCGGAAGTATTCAATGTATTATTGCAGATATTGGATGACGGCCGGATGACCGATGGACACGGCAGAACCGTAGATTTCAAAAACACGATCATTATCATGACATCGAATGTGGGAAGCCAGTGGATACAGGAGCTGAGCGCCAACCGGAACGAAATGGAAAAACGGGTATTGGAAGCGCTCCGCATGGGATTCAAGCCCGAGTTCTTAAACAGAATCGATGAAATCATCATTTTCGAAAACCTGACACGGGAACAAATCGTGGATATCGTTGAGATTCAGATGAGGCGTCTTGCCGAACGGATCTCCGAACAGAACCTTTCTCTGGAACTGACCGATGAGGCCGAGCAATTTTTGGCCGAAAAGGGGTTTGATCCGGTTTATGGGGCCCGGCCCTTGAAGAGGGCTATTCAAAAATATATTGAAAACCCCCTGTCCATGGAGATTTTAAAAGGCAGGATAAAGGAAGGCGACCGGATTTTGGCCGACGTCAATGAAACCGGAGGCATTTCTTTTTCCAGCCTGTAAAAGCGAACAAAAGGGGTAAAGCTGATGCTTCACCCCTGATGAATACAATTTAATTCTTCAGCCTCAACGCCGATATCGGGGTTGGTATGAGTTTGAAACCGTTAAAGCGGCTGCTTGAAGGCCGCTGAATCCAGAAACTGCTGAAGAAATTTCCGGTTGTCTTCATCGGTGATATATCGTCCGATCGATTGAAAGGCTAATTCCACGGCCTCATCTACAAGCTGCGCATGCACATCTTTTTTTGCGCTCAAAATACGGTTTTCGATGCGTCGCTGGGCATCTTCGAGCATGACCCTGCTTTGCAGTTCGGCCTCTTCAATGATTTGCTGTTTTTTCGCTTCACCCTGGCTGATGATTTTCTCTTTTATCTCCTGAAAACGAATCCGGCTTTCCTCCATTTCTTTGCCCATGTCCTTAATCCGCCGCAGCATATCATTGCGCTGCCCCTCCAATCCGGTGATCTCATCACTGACTTCTTCTTTTTGTCCTTTCAGGTAATTTTTTATCGGTTTTTTGCCGAATTTTATGAACAAAATTACCAAAATAAAAAAATTAATCCACATCATGAAGATATCATATGTGGCACGCCAATCGTTTTCGCCCTCCTGGGCAAGCGCTTTTGCGGCAAAACAGAAAATACATACGAAGAGCAGCCGCCAGTTGATCCGATTAAGTACTTTTCTGAACCTGCACATCAGGTTAATCTCCGATCCAATATTCGTTCGATGATGGATAGGGACACCGTCTCGGCCTCTTGTTTAATTTGATTCTTGGACGCTTCGATCTGAAAATTTATTTCCTCTTCCGCCTTTTTTTTGTTTGCGGTAATTTGTTCCTTGACCGCCAGGTAAATGCCGCTTGCTTTTCGGCCACCGGCCTCTTCCAGCTCCTTCTTCAGATCGAAGGCCTCTTCCTTGACGACAGTTTCCTGCTCTTTCAGCCTGGCGTTCATTTGGTCCAGTTCAACTTCGGCCTGTTCGATTTCTCTTTTTACATGATCAATATGGGTTTCCCGCCGGGAAATCATCTCGATTATCGGGCGAAACATCAAACGATTGATGATCAATAAAAATATCAAAAAGGAAAGCACCTGTATGATCAATGTTTCATTGATACTGATGAGTGCAATATTGCTGATGATCTCCATGGAACCGATCCAGATGTTGTGGTTAAACTACGAATAAAAGCAACAACGCGATTACGAGGGAATAAATGCCCGTTGACTCGGATACGGCCTGACCCACCAACATGGTTCGGGTCAGCAGTCCTGCTTCTTTGGGGTTTTTTCCGATGGCTTCACATGCTTTTGCCGCAGCCATACCTTCGCCGACTCCCGGGCCTATTGCACCGAGACCCATCGCCAATCCTGCTCCCAAAAATGCTGCCGATTGAATGATGTCCGCTCCTTCGATTGCCATGATATCCTCCTGTAAACAAAAGTGATGAAATAACAATACATCGTCAGATTACAAATATTAAAACCAAAGCCACAACCAGGGAATAGATGCCGGTGGATTCCGCCACTGCCTGGCCTACCAACATTACTCGCGTAATATCCGGGATTGCCTCCTCATTCCTGGAAATCCAGTCGACGGCGCTGCGTGCCGCCAGACCTTCACCAACTCCCGACCCGATAGCACCGATCCCCATGCACAGTCCGGCTCCCAAGAGGGCCATGCCGGGTGCGATTGCCGGCGTTGCCGGGAAAAATTTGAATATAAGAATGAAACTGACCAACAATCCGTAAATTGCCGTGGTCTGAGTTACGGCTTGGCCCAGCAGCATGACATTTGTTACCGGAGTGGCGGCGAGAGGCTGACGGGCAACACCCAAACAGCTTGTCTGGGCAACCAAACCACCACCCAATCCCGATCCGATTGCTCCAAAGCCGGAAGCGAATCCCGCACCCAAAATGGCGGCCCATGTAGGATATACGGGTCGGGTTGAAAAATCAGTGAATAAAAGAATGAAGGCCGTCACCAGAGCGAAAATGGCCGGCGTTTGGGCTACTGCGGATCCAATCAGCATATTCGTTGTTAATCGACCTGATGCACTGGGTTGGCGGGCCATCCCTTCGCAAGCCGCACCGCCCGGAAATCCCGATCCGACACCGGATCCTACCGCTCCGAGGCCCATGCACAAACCGGCGGCAAGCAAAACACTAATCATTACGTAGGAATTTGCCGAAAAATCTGAAAACAAAAGTATCATCGCAATAACAAGCGCAAAAATCGATGCGGATTCGGCAATGGCTTGTCCCATCAGCATGGATTTGAATACATCTCCGGAAATTTCAGGATTCCTCGAAATTGCGGCGTTGGCGGATGCGGCCGTATATCCTTCACCGATAGCCGCTCCTATGGCCCCAAGACCCATCGCAAGCCCGCCGCCTGCAAATGCTGCCACCTTAACCCAAGTTTGAATATCGATTGCCATATCCTAATTTACCTGCAATGAAATATATGTAACGGTAAGCATGGTAAATACAAATGCCTGGATTGTTCCGACAAAAAGACCGAAAAAAACATTCAAGATCGGCGGCAGAACAAGACTGTAAGTTAGATAAGAAACCACCAGAATGATAATAGAGCCTCCCATGATGTTGCCGAAGAGACGGAAGGAAATGCTGATTACCTTGGACAGGGCATCGATGATATTCAATGGCAGCATAAAGAAAAAAGGTTCGAAATAATTACCTAAATATCCCTTGAATCCTTTCTCCTTTATGCCCACGTAGTGGGCTACAAAAAAACCCATGATCCCCATTCCTAATGGTGTATTCAAATCTTTCGTAGGTTCATGAAGATGAGGAATGATACCCAGCCAATTTGACAACAGCAAAAACATGAATAGAGCGCAAATCATCGGTGCGTACTTGCGGGCAAGTTCTTTACCCAGCGAATCTTCGGTCATTCCATACATTTGTGAAACGAACATCTCTCCAACCATCTGTATGTAATGCGGAATGATTCCCATTTTGCGAACCGCTAAAATTCCAAAAACGGTAAGCAGTGCGATAACGATCCACGTCATGAGGATAACTTCTAAATTAAACACCATGTCATGTCCGAAGAATGGAACGATCAATTGGTGAATTTTTCCTAATTCTTTCATGACTACTCCACCTGTGCATCGATATGACGGCTAGGCCTGTTGTTTTCGTTTTAAGGGAAGAATCCCTAATATATGTTCGGCTATTATCATCAGTTGAACGGAAAAGAGTGCGGCGACCGTTGCATACAAGTTGAATGTGTCATATTTGACTGCAGGTACGATCGGAATCGCCAGCAGAAGGTATCTGAAAAAGATCGATCCCAGACTGATGAAGAAAGTTTTTCTCTTTCCTTTGGCGAACCGGGCAGGGAGCATTTCCCCGATAAGGACAAAATTGATGATGCTGAACAGTGTTCCAAGAACAATTCCCTTTCCTATTGCTTTTTCTCCAAGAAGAATGAAGCCCAAGCTGATGCAAATGGAAAACATCATGGCTCTTGAACAGTATTTTTTCTGGATCGTCCTAACCGATTTCATTGTTTTTTCGATTATTTTTTTTCTCTGAGAATTCCATTATCTGCCGATATGAAGTATATCCGCCACCGATTACGCCAAGAATAGTAAAAACCACCGTAAAAATCCCTTTTGTCGAAAGCCATTTGTCAATATAATATCCAACGAAAAAACAAAAAATGATGCTTCCCGCCATGTTCAGGCCCAACTGCATAATAATGGTAAGGCCTTCGGCCCAATTAGTGGTCTGGCGACTATGTGCTCTTTTTTGTTTCGGCATTAAGCCACCTATTATATTAGGGGAAGTCTAAATTGATTAAACCAAACCAGCCGAATACCAGGAAAATCATTATACTGTCAAGAGAAAGCTCATATCTTTTTTCGTACGGCTGCAGACGAGAAAAATGGTTTGAAATTAACGACCTTACGTCATAGAATGGACTTAAAAAAAAGGAATAATTGGCAAAAGAAGGACCATCGTGAAAATATCGACATCTGAGCGGCTGAGACGCTTTTATACGCATTTTACCAGTGAAGACAACGTATTGATACTCATTAATGCAGACCCGGATGCCATTGCGTGTGCGATGGCGGTAAAACGGCTGTTGTGGCGAAAAGTGGCCGGTGTGGTCATATCCAATATCAATATCGTCAAGCGCCCGGATAACCTGACGATGCTTCGGCTGTTGGGCGTGAATTTGACCCATGTCTCGCAAATAGAGCCTGAGCGGTTTGCCCGGTTCGTTATGGTCGATTCCCAGCCGGACCACAATGTGCATTTTCAGAGGTTTACATTCGATGTGATCATCGATCATCATCCGGACACCGCGCCCGAGGCCGCTTTTAAGGACATTCGCCCCAGTTACGGCGCCACTGCCACCATGCTCACGGAATACCTGCGCGCCGCTAAAATCAAACCATCGGCAAAGCTTGCCACCGCCCTTTTTTATGCTATTAAAACGGATACCAGCAATTTTGAACGTCAGACGCTTGTGGAGGACCTCCGCGCATTTCAGTTCCTGTTTCACCATTCGAATCCTTATATTATTCGAAAAATCGAACAATCCGAAATCCCGGCGGAGTTTTTGAAGCATTTCAGAACGGCCCTCGAAAACATGAAACGCCGAAAAAAACGGGTGTTCGTTCACTTAGGGCCCATTTCAAACCCCGATGCGTGCGTCCTGATCGCCGATTTCTTTCTGCGGGTGAATGATATCAACTGGAGTATCGTTTCCGGGATATGGTCCAATCGGCTGATCGTCATATTCAGAAATGATGGTATTCGAAAAAATTCCGGTAACATTGTAAAAAAAAGCTTCGGTCATGTCGGCTCAGCAGGAGGGCATAAAAGCATGGCAAGGGCTGAAATTATGCTTTCAGACCTGAGCGGACAGGTGGATTACCAGGATGCCGCCAAGCTGCAAAATTGGATTATCCGTCAAGTACAGCACCATGCAGGAAAAAAATAATTCTCATCCCGATGAGGTCCGCTTTTTCGACAAAGCGACCACGGTAACCATTCTGGGTTCGGGCACCTGCGTTCCTTCTCTTGCGCGAAGCTCCAGTGCCGCCCTTTTGGAGGTGTCGGGACTGAAGCTGCTGATCGATATCGGACCGGGCACTATTTTTCGACTGCTGACCGCCGGTGCGACCATTTTCGATATTTCGCATGTGTTTATCAGCCATTTTCATCCGGACCATACCGGCGAACTGGCTTCGTTTCTTTTTTCATATAAACACACACGCACGGTTTTTCAGAAAAAAGGCGTTACGATCGTTGGAGGAAAGGGCTTGTCCGATTTTTACGACCGGCTGAGAAGCGTGTACGGACGCTGGATAGAACCCGAGGCGGATGGATGGCCCCTGAAATGTGTGGAAATGAGTGTTTCAGAACCTGACCGAATCGATTTCGTTTCGTTTTTGGTGGATACCGTTCCGGTTAGCCACAACCCCGAGAGCATTGCCTTCAGAATTACCGATGCCGGCGGTAAATCCATGGTCTATTCGGGTGATACGGATTTTTGCGATGATCTGGTGTCCCTGGCTCAAAATGCGGATCTGCTGATTTGTGATGCCTCGACCCCGGCCGACCGAAAAATGAAAGGCCACATGTCGCCGGGCCTGGCCGGGAAAACAGCGCGACTGGCAAATGTCGGGAAACTCGTTTTGACGCATTTCTACCCGGAATGTGACAGACTTACGGCTGAAAAAGAATGTCGAACGGCGTATTCCGGCCCCCTCGTATTGGCCGAGGATCTGATGATCTTAAGACTCGAGGAATAGAAAATATGCGATATTATCCCATTTTTCTGGATATTTCCGGGCGGTGTTGCACGGTCATCGGCGGCGGTGATGTTGCCGCCCGGAAGGCAAAGACCCTTATCGAATGCGGCGCGTCGGTAACAGTGGTCAGTCCGGAAATTACTGAATCCCTTCATGCGCTTGCCGATCAAAAAAAAATCACCTGGAAAAATCGCACCTGCGAGGCGCGCGATGTCACAGGTGCTTTTCTGGTTTTCGGGGCGACGAATGATAATGCATTGAACCGGCGGATTCAGGCGGATGCAAAAGAGGCCGGTGCACTGTGCAATATTGTCGATCAGCCGGAATTGTGCGATTTTATTCTGCCATCCCTGGTTGAAAGAGGCGATTTGGTTATTGCGGTATCCACCACGGGCAAAAGTCCGGCATATGCCAGGAAACTGAAAAAATACCTGGAAAAACGATTGGGCGATGAGCATCGGTTGTTTCTCGAGCTTATGGGGGCTATACGGAAAAAACTCCTGAATGAAAACCGGGCTTCCCACCACAATAAACCCCTTTTTGAAAAACTCGTTGACGCGGGGCTTATCGAAATGATTAAAAATCGTGATGATCATGCGATAAATGAAACGCTTGGCAAAATACTGGGCCCCGGTTATGATTATGATTCGTTGATGTCGTCCTGATTAATTTAATGTATTCCTGTGGTTAAAATTTACCGGGCGCCTTGAACGGAATCGAATTTTCTCATTTCCGGATGGGCACTAAATACAAGCCGGAATCGACGATGAAAGAAACGGAAACATGATGCAGACGCTGGCTGAATTTACCATATTATTTTACGTAATGGGGACAGCCGGGTATTTCGCCTACCTGTTATTCCAAAAGGGAATCATGCAGAAATTCGGGTTGGGCATGCTCGCCGTGGGATTCGTATGCCATACCGCCGCCATTGGAGTGGGCACTGTAGCAATCGGCCACATTCCGGTCAACAATTTGAACCAGACGCTGCTTATCGCATCCTGGGCGGTTGTGGGTGTTTTCCTTTGGATTCAATATCGTTATCGCTTGAAAATACTTGGGATATATGCGGCGCCGCTGGCGGCCCTCATTATGATTCCGGCCTCCCGGTTTTCCGGTGAGCCGGCACAGACGAAATCCATTTTCGACAACATATGGTTCGTGATTCACATCGCAGGCGTATTTTTGGGAGAGGCATTTTTTGCGCTGGCCTGCGGTATAGGGATTTTATACCTGGTTCAGGAGCATGCCATCAAATCCAAGACACTCGGCTTTTCGTATAAGCGCCTGCCGCCCCTGGAAATGTTGGATATGACCGGCTATGCCTGTATCGCCGTTGGATTTATTCTATTGACATTGGGATTGATTACCGGATTCGTGTATGCCAGGCATCTTTGGGGGAGTCTTTGGAGCTGGGATCCCAAAGAAGTGTGGTCCGCTATTACATGGTTGATTTATGCCGCACTTCTACATCAGCGACTGACGATCGGCTGGCGGGGGCGGCGATCCGCCATCCTTGCCATTATCGGGTTTGCCGCTGTTTTATTCACGTTTTTCGGTGTAAATTTCCTTCTTCACGGTCATCACCAGGAATTTACTCGATGGTAGAAATTCAGTGAAAAACGATGCAGGAAATTATTGTTATTGGATTAAATCACAAAACCGCACTTGTTGAAACGAGGGAATGCATTGCGTTTTCCCCTGAAGAAACAGTGAAAGGGATCGGTGCGCTGATAGAAAGCCCGCATATCGATGAGGTGCTGCTGCTTTCAACCTGCAACCGCGTTGAAATTGTGCTGTCCTCTCAAGAACCCGATTCCGCCGTAGAAGAGGTTGTCACGTTTATTTCCACATCGAAAAACATTCATAAAGAGCGATTTGTTGCAAGCCTTTATATTTACAGGGGTGATTCGGCCGTTCGGCATGTATTCCGGGTCGCCGCAAGCCTGGATTCCATGATGCTGGGTGAGCCGCAGATATTGGGTCAATTAAAAGAGGCCTATCGTTCCGCTACGGCAAAGAAAACCTCAGGGGTCGTTCTGAACCGGCTTTTACATAAAACATTTTCGGTTGCCAAACGCATTCGGACCGAGACGGGCATCGGCGATCATGCGGTTTCCATCAGTTACGCCGCTATCGAGCTGGGCAAAAAAATTTTTGGTTCGCTGGAAGGCAAATACGTTCTGCTCATCGGGGCCGGCGAAATGGCCGAACTGGCGCTGAGCCATCTCGCACGGCAAAAGATCGGAGCGGTTAAAATCGCAAACAGAACATTTGAGCGGGCGTTGGATTTATCCAAGCGGTTTAACGGTCAGGCCGTCTCATTCGAGGAGGTTCACGATTGCCTGAAACCCGCGGACATCGTGATCGCTTCCACCGCTTCAACGGATTATATCGTAAACCGGACGGACGTCAAAAAACTGATGCGGGGACGGAGAAATCGCCCCATTTTTTTTATCGATATTGCTGTTCCCAGAAATATCGATCCCGGTATAAACCGTATTGACAATGCCTATGTATACGATATCGACGACCTAAAAGGGGTAATTAATGAAAATCTTCAGGATCGGCAGAATGAAGCCAAAAAGGGGGAAAGGATTGTCGATGAAGCAGTGATTCAATTCAGAAAATGGTTTCAAGGATTGTCGGTCGTGCCCACAATTGTCGAGCTTCGAAAAAAGATAGAAAATATCGCAAATACCGAACTTGAAAAGACCCTCCATTCCATGGACCATCTTTCACCGGAAGATTGCCGGGCCTTGGATCGAATGGTAAACGCCCTCGTAAAAAAAATTCTCCATGATCCGACGATGCTGTTAAAAAACCCCGGAACACATCGCAATATGTCCATATATCTGGATATCGTTCGAAAGCTTTTCAACCTTGATTCTTTTTAAACGGCGGGTTATTCAGATTCGGTTCCAATGATGGGATTCTTATCCATGAACAGTGTCTTCGTCTACTTTCTTAAAAACGGCGTCCTGTTCGTATTCATGTGACAATAAAAAATAGAGCACTTGTTTACCCTTGAATGGTAAAAATTTGAATTGATGCTTTACATTAACATATACTTGTGTTATTTATCAGAATTTCTATTTATGTTAGTCCTGAAGCAAAAAGGGTCACGTATATGAAACAGAAAGATATCGAATATTTCAAAGAACTGCTGACAAATCGATTGGAAGAGCTGCTGAATCAAGCGGACGACACCGTCGTGGGCATGACGTCCCAGAAGGAAAATTTCCCTGACCCGACGGACCGTGCCTCCCTGGAAGCGGACAGAAACTTCATGCTTCGCATCAGAGACAGGGAGAGCAAATTGATTCGAAAAATCAAAAAGGCCCTGGAAAGGATTGAAAACGATACTTTCGGCATTTGTGAGACATGCGGGGGGGATATTTCCATAAAGCGCCTGAAGGCACGGCCTGTGACAACGCAGTGCATTGAGTGCAAAACCAAAGAGGAGGCTATGGAAAAGGCCCTTGGATTGTAATCAGCCGGCAGTTGATCTGCACATTCACACCACCGCTTCGGATGGGACCTTTTCACCGGTTGAAGTTTTATACCATGCTGAAAAAATAGGCCTCAAGGCGATTTCCATAACCGACCACGATACCGTTTCCGGTGTTATCGAAGCTCAGAATTCCGGAATTTCAAAACGCATCGGGTTCTTGACCGGTGTTGAAATCAGTGCTGATATGGCACCGGTATTCGAAGCAGCAGAGAGTTGCCATATCCTGGGCTACTGCATCGATCCGGAAAACCCATATCTGATTCAAATCCTCCGAAAGCTCGGAGATGCCCGTAAAAACCGCAATCCTCAAATAATCGAAAAGCTCAGGGCATTGAATTTCGACATCACCCTTGAGGACGTTTTATCCCATTCGGTACAGGATCAGGTCGGCCGCCCACAAATTGCCGAATGGCTCGTGAAGCGCAATTTTGTTACATCGATCAATGAGGCGTTTGACAAATATCTCAGTCGAGGCAGACCCGCCTATGTGGACAAATACCGCATTTCGAGTGCCGAGGCTATTCGTCTGATTCGGATTTCCGGCGGTATCCCCGTACTTGCGCATCCCTTTCTTATACATCCGGACAACCCGGCCGTTCTTGAAAACATGATACCGGTTTTAAAGGATATGGGCTTGATGGGTATAGAGGTCTTTTATTCAGGGCATTCCCCCGATATGACAGACTTTTTGGCTGATATCGCCCGGCGCAACAACCTGTTGATGACCGGGGGCACGGACTTTCACGGTACATTGACCCCCGATATTCAAATGGGAAAGGGGAAAGGAGACCTGGTGGTTCCCTACGAAATCTATGAAAAATTGGCAGCGGCATGCCGGATGTGCCGGGGTCTGCCCGAGCGGAGTCGCCGCTTGACAGGAAATCGATGGAAAGCACCACAAGCGTGAATATATCAGAGATTATCGGGCATAGGTTCACTGATGTTTCGCTGTTGGAAGAAGCCTTTCGCCACAGCTCATATGTCAACGAACAGAATGACAAAATGCTGAAAAGCAATGAGCGTTTGGAATTTTTAGGGGACGCTGTTTTAAATCTTGTCATCGGCCATTTACTCATGCTCCGGTATCCTCAGGTAAACGAAGGAAAGCTTTCGAAAATGCGGGCGAGCCTGGTGAATGAAAGCCGGCTTGCGGAAATTTCGCGAGACATTCATCTTGGCGAGTTCATTCAGCTCGGCAAGGGCGAGATGATGTCCGACGGGAGCAACAAGCCCTCTATTCTGGCGGATGCTTTAGAAGCGCTCATTGCCGCCGTATATCTCGACGGCGGGTACCGGGTGGCATTTGAACTGGTCGAACGGCTTTTTGTGGACACGTTCGCTTATATTGACGAAATCAACCCCAACATCGATTATAAAAGCCGTTTACAGGAGTTTGTACAGCTTCACCAGATTTCGATGCCGGAATATACGATCATCAGGGAAACCGGTCCGGATCATGATAAAACATTCACAGCAGAACTCGTATTCAATGATATCACTGCGGCCGGTTCGGGTAAAAGCAAAAAAGGAGCGGAACAGGAAGCCGCCAAGAACGCTTATAAGGCTCTGAAAGCAAGCCTGCAGAAAAGGTGAAAAAACCGTATATTATACCGATATTCATTCCCCAGGCCGGTTGCCCCCACAATTGCGTATTCTGCAATCAGCATCATATCACAGGGATTGCCCGGACGCTTCCGACCAAAGCGGACATTTTTCAAACCATACACCGGCATCTTGCGGGCAGACCCGGTTTTAGAGCCGAAACCCAAATTGCGTTTTTCGGCGGCAATTTCCTGGGTCTTCCGGAACAGACCATTCACTTTCTGCTCGAAACAGTCGCTCCTTTTACGAAAACGGGGGCCGTCCACGGCATACGATGTTCCACCCGCCCGGATACCGTCCGTGAAAGCCGTCTCGCACTAATTGCACCATACCCGTTTTCAACCGTCGAGATCGGTGCCCAGTCCATGGACGACGAAGTGCTTCGAATCTCCGGCAGGGGCCATACACCCTCCGACACGGTATCAGCCGTTCATCTTTTGAGACGGCAAGGCTTGAATGTGGGCCTACAAATCATGGTGGGGCTTCCGGGTGATGATGAACCTCGATTGGAAAAAACGTTGAAGGCGGTCATCAGCCTTCGTCCGGATTTCGTCCGTATTTATCCGACATTGGTCTTTTCCCGCAGTCTGCTGGCCCGGTGGTACAAAAACGGCCGATATACCCCGCTTTCTCTTGAAGAGAGCGTTTCCCGGGTAAAGGGCATTTACACTTCACTTAAAGAAAACGATATCCCGGTAATCCGAATGGGTCTGCAGCCGACGCCGGAAATGCAAAAAGAAGGCGTTCTCATTGCCGGACCTTATCATCCGTCATTCGGTCACCTGGTTTACTCCGAAATGTTTTTGGACCGTATCCTGGAAGTGGTGCACAACAAGACAGGTCCGGCCGATCTCACTATCCGTTCGAACCCGAGTAACATTTCCAAGATTCGGGGCCTCAACAACCGAAATATTGCCATTCTGATGCGTCGGTTCGGGCCGGGGTCGGTCCGGGTCATCCCGGATGATCATATCGATAGGAACACGTTATGGGTTAATCGTGTCAGAGTCCGGATTTGAAAAAATCATCCGGTGCGGATATCGTATCGGGTTTGGGCGTATATTCTGTCGGGACAGTGCCCTCCTTAAAGCATTCAAACAGGGTGCTCTCCGATTCCGGGATCGGAAGCAGGCCGGTTTCGGCGTCTATTTTGGAAAAAACAACACCGTCGGGGACCTGAAAAACCCGCACAGGCAGATCTTTCAAAACGGTTTGCATAAAACCCAGCCAAATGGGGGAGGCCGCCCGAGCGCCGGTTTCATGCTTTCCCAAGGGCTTTTCTTCATCGAATCCCACCCAGGTCCCGGTAATATACCGCGGGGTATAACCGACAAACCACGCATCGTATAAATTGTTGGTCGTTCCGGTTTTACCGGCTACCGGACGGTTCAGTGCGCGAACCCGCCTGCCCGTACCATGATTGACGACACTTTCCATGAGGCTGGTCATAATGTAGGCCGTGCTCGACTCGATCACCCGCTCCTTTTTCGGCATGTTCTCCTCGAGGACATTGCCGTCACGATCGACCACTTTTGTTACAAATGCCGGTTCGATGCGGTAGCCCTGGTTGGCGAAGACGGAATAGGCCTGCACCATCTCCAGCAGGGAAATACCCGAAGAACCCAAGGCAATGGAAAGGTCCCGTTCGATCTCGGAAGAAATCCCCAACAGCCGGGCGTAATCGATTACATAGTCAATTCCGATATCCTGGAGAAGCTTTATTGTGACAACATTGACGGATTCGGCGAATGCCTTACGTAAAAGCGTGGGGCCGTGAAACGTTTCTTCGTAATTTTTCGGCTTCCATTTTGAATCTTCGGCTTCATTATGATAGACGATAGGGGAGTCGATGAGCATCGTGGCCGGTGTATACCCCCTGTCCAGGGCCGCTGCATAAATGATCGGCTTAAATGCGGAGCCCGGTTGGCGCCGTGATTGAATTGCGCGGTTAAATTGGCTTTCATTGTAGTCGCGTCCTCCAACCATGGTTTTGACATGGCCGGTTTCCGCTTCGATACAGAGCAGCGCCGCCTGAACTTCCGGGGTTTGTTCCAGTGAAAGTTCCCACGTACCGTTATCCGGATTTTTTTCTTTCAGTCTGACATTAACGACATCTCCCACTGTCAATACATGCCCTATTTGCCGAACAGGGTCTTCGTATGTCGCTTTTTCCGGGTCCGGTTTCCTTGCCCAATTCATATCTGAAAGTTTCAGAATGCCGCGCATCTCCGCCATTCGAACGACGGCGAAATTTTCCTCATCATCGATATCGATTATGACACCTTCAACGATTTGCCCTTTTTCCACGGTCGAGTCATTGACCGTTTCTTTCAGGTTTTCGGAATACGTTTCAATTTCCGCCATCTCCAGGTGTTGCAATGGTCGCCTGTATCCCCGGCGCTTGTCCAATCGGGCAAGTCCCTTTTGGACTTGGCGCTTGGCAGCTTGCTGCATTTCGATATTGACAGTGGTGTATACCTTCAGGCCGTCATTGTATAGCGAATAGGAACCGTATTTTTTTTGGATATACTGCCGAACATATTCCGTGAAATACGGCACCGATTCAATAAACCAGTTTCGCCTGGGCTTGATGTCCGTTTCTTCATTGATCGCTTCCGTTGCCTGAATATTCGTGATGTATCCCTCGGCGACCATACGATTGAGTACGTAAATCTGCCGCTGTTTGGCCATTTCCGGGTTTCTGAAAGGGGAATATTTGCTCGGCGCCTGGGGCAGACCGGCGAGCAGGGCGCATTCAGCCAAGCTCAACGCTTTCACCGATTTTCCGAAATAATTTTGTGCGGCCGCCTCTACGCCGTATGCACCGTGTCCCAGGTAAATCTGGTTTAAATACAAAAACAAAATTTCATCTTTGGAAAACCCCTGGTCAATCCGGTAGGCGAGAATCGCTTCTTTGATTTTACGGGTATAACTCCGTTCCGGCGTCAGGAAAAACGATTTCGTGACCTGTTGCGTAATGGTGCTGCCGCCTTGAACGATCGCCCCCGCCTCCAGATTTTTAATGAAGGCCCTGATGATACTGATGATATCCACCCCCTGATGGTGATAGAATCGGGCATCTTCTGCGGCGACGAATGCCTGCTTCAACATCTCGGGTATTCCTTCAAGCGGGACGACGATTCGCCTTTCCCGGTAAAATTCTCCGATTTTCCGCCCATCATCCGAGTACACCGTGGTGATAATGGGGGGTCGATAATCCGCCAGGGTTGAAATTTTAGGCAAATCCCGGCTTAGAAAGAAAAACAGGCCGAAGAGAACCGCTGCTCCAGTGATTACGGCGATGAAAATCCCGGCTAATACCCATCCAAAAAGCCTTCGCTGGACGCTTTTATTTTGTTTCTTTGCTCTTTTCTTTAGAATTTGGGAGGTTCTTTTTTTTCTGATTTTCATAAAAACCGAAATCCTTGAATCATTGAGTCATTATTGGCAATGTTTGACGCATCTAAGCAATTTTTAAGGCAACAATCAAGAGATAAAATTGAATTGACTTTCTATGAAGTTATGGTAGGAATTAAAGTTTTTAGGGTTTTGCTACGAAGATTGACGGCGTATATTCGTGCATTCGATAAAAGGGAAGATCATGATCGAACTCGATTTTGAAAAAACCGGCGGTTTGATACCGGCTATCGTTCAGGACCATGAGACCGGAGAAGTGCTGATGCTGGCTTTCATGAACCGCGAGGCATGGGAAGCTACACTGAATACGAAAAAGGCCACCTATTACAGCCGCAGCCGAAAGAAGCTGTGGATCAAAGGGGAAACGTCCGGGAATGTGCAGCAGGTAAAAGAAATTCGCATCGATTGCGATAGGGACACCGTTCTATTGAAAGTCGAACAGATCGGCAAGGCGGCCTGCCATAAGGGATATCAAAGTTGTTTTTTTAACCGGGTGGACGGTAATGCCGTTACGGTGGACGGCATCAAACACTTTGATCCCAAGGAGGTATACAGGTAATGGAGAATACGCTCAAACTCGGCATCCCCAAAGGAAGCCTGCAAGATGCGACCATCGAATTGTTCAGACGGTCCGGTTGGAAGATCAACGTCAATGGAAGAAGTTATTTTCCTGAAATAAACGATGAGACCATCGAATGCGCCATCTGCCGGGCTCAGGAGATGTCGCGTTATGTTGAAAACGGCACATTGGATGCGGGCCTGACCGGAAGGGATTGGATTGCTGAAAATCGGTCGGATGTCCATGTGGTTTGTGATCTGGTGTATTCGAAGACAAGCGCAAAGCCCGCCAGGTGGGTACTGGCCGTTCCCTATGATTCTTCCGTCAGAACGCTCGATGACCTCGAGGGAAAGAAAATCGCGACCGAGTTGGTCGAATTCACAAAAGCCTATTTTGCGTCCCGAAACATTGATGTGTCGGTGGAATTTTCCTGGGGGGCGACCGAGGCCAAAGTGGTATCAGGGTTGGCGGATGCTGTCGTGGAAGTGACGGAGACCGGGAGCACGATAAAAGCGCATGGTCTTAAAATTATACATGAGTTAATGCAGACCAATACCCAGTTGATCGCAAATCACAATGCCTGGAATAACCCGTTTAAACGGCAAAAGATCGAACAAATGGCCCTGCTGCTCAAAGGAGCCCTTTTGGGAGAAAAGATGGTGGGGCTGAAAATGAATGTGCCGGAAGGCGCACTGGAAAAGGTGGTCGATCTGTTGCCCAGCCTGAATGCTCCCACGGTTTCACCGCTGTATCAGAAAAACTGGTTTTCCGTTGAAACCGTGATCAGTTCGGACGTTGTACGGGGTCTCATTCCCAAGCTGCTGAACATTGGGGCGGAAGGTGTCATTGAATACCCTCTGAACAAGGTCATTTAATCGCTTTGGAATCCCGTATGAAGATAGCACGCCGAATGAACGAAATGACTTCTTTTATCGTCATGGATGTCCTTGAAAAGGCGCATGAAATGGAAAGACGCGGGGTTGATATCATCCACCTGGAAGTGGGAGAGCCTGATTTTAATGCACCGGAGTGCGTGAAGGAGGCCGCCGACCGGGCGTTGAGGGAAAATCGCACCCATTATACGCATAGTCTGGGGATGATCGAGCTTCGGGAGGCCATATGCGATTACTACCAAAGAACATATGGGGTGGTCATCGATCCGGGCAGGGTCGTCATTACGTCGGGGACTTCTCCTGCGATATTTCTGGCCCTTTCCGTGCTCCTGGATCCCGGAGACGAAGTTATTATTTCCGATCCGCATTACGCCTGCTATCCGAATTTTATTCAATTTTTAAATGGGCGGCCTGTCACGGTGCCGGTGTTTGAAAAAGACGGATTTCAATATCGGCCTGAGGCCATAAAACAAAAACTGTCTCAAAAAACACGGGCCATTTTTATCAATTCACCCTCAAATCCAACGGGAAATCTTCTTTCAGCCGATAGGATGCGTGAAATCGCCGGATTTCCTCCCTATATCGTTTCGGATGAAATCTATCACGGGCTTGTTTATGAAGGAAAGGAGCATTCCATACTTGAATACACGGATCAGGCTTTTGTTTTAAACGGCTTTTCAAAACTTTATGCCATGACCGGCCTCCGGTTGGGTTACGTCATCGCGCCTGCGGAATTTATCCGACCGATTCAAAAGATTCAGCAAAACTTTTTCATCTGCGCCAATGCCATGATGCAGGCAGCCGGTATAGCCGCTCTGACATACGCACAAGATGATGTGGCCCGAATGAAACAGATTTACAATGAGCGCCGGAAATTGATGCTGGCGCGTCTGAAAGAGCTGGGATTCGGCATTACCGTGGACCCTACGGGCGCCTTTTACGTATTCGCCAATGCCGGGCGGTTTCACCATGATTCTTACCGGCTTGCGTTTGACATATTGGAAAACGCCCATGTCGGGGTTACGCCGGGCATCGATTTTGGGAAAAATGGGGAGGGATACCTGAGGTTCTCTTATGCCAACTCCCTGGAAAACATCGCCGAAGGCATGAATCGGCTCGAGACGTATCTGCGTTCTCCCGATAGAGTGACATGCCGATCGGCTTGAAAACGTTCGAACCAGCCATGATCGTCAAATCCGCCGAATTTATCAAGAGCGCCGTAAAACCATCCCAGTACCCGGCTCATTCATATCCGGAAATCGCCTTCATCGGCCGCTCGAATGTGGGCAAATCATCCCTGATCAACACCCTTGTCAACCGAAGACATCTGGTAAAAACCAGTGCCGTCCCGGGAAGAACGCAATTGATCAATTTTTTCGTCATCAATGAACAAATCGGTTTCGTCGATTTGCCGGGGTATGGGTATGCAAAGGTGCCGGCATCGGTTCGAAAAAACTGGGGCCCCATGATTGAGACGTACCTGACAACGCGTGGAAATCTGAAAGGGGTCGTTTTATTACTCGATATTCGGCGCATGCCGGACCGCAAAGATCTGGACGTGATCCATTGGCTTGCCGGCTACCGTATTCCGGTTATCCATGTGCTCACAAAGGCGGATAAAATTTCAAAAAACAAGACCAATGCACGCCTTGCCCAAATCGCCGGCACCCTTTCCACCCACACGGCCGAGGTGATTCTCTTTTCTGCCAAGAGCCGCCTGGGAACCGATGCCGTTTGGCGCCGCATCGATGAAACGGCGGCAGTCGGCGAGTATGAAAAAATAAAGGATCATCATGAACAATCATAATTCCGGAGTCCAAAACTTCAAATCAGGCTTTATTGCGATTGCCGGTGCGCCGAATGTGGGGAAATCCACGCTTATGAACCGGCTGTTGGGAGAAAAAATCTCCATTACCTCTAAAAAGCCGCAGACGACCCGGAATCGGATACTCGGCATACTGCACCGTCCGTCCGCCCAGCTGATTTTTATGGACACACCGGGAATTCATTCCGCCAAAAGCCCGCTGAACAAACGTATCGTGGATGCTGCAGTTACGACATTCAGTGAAGTGGATCTCATTCTGATTCTGGCGGATGCCGCTTTTCAAAAAACGCCGGCTGAAGATCCGGTGATGAACAGCATTAAAGGGCACGATAAACCGGTTGTCCTGGTGCTGAATAAAATTGATTTGATCAAAAAACAGGACCTGTTGAAAGCAATCGATTATTATAAAGATCGTTTTCCTTTCAGAGAAATTATACCCATCAGTGCAAAAACGGGTGAGCAGAACGAGGTGCTGTTGCATGCCGTTGAAGAATTATTGCCGGAAGGTCCGCCGTTTTTCCCGTCGGAAAGCATTACAGACGTTTCTGAACGGTTTCTCGCGGCCGAATTGATCCGGGAAAAGGCATTTCGGTTTACCGGGCAGGAAATTCCTTATGCCGTAGCCGTTACGGTGGAGGAATTTTCGGAGGTGCCTCCTTCCGGCACCGTCCGCATTTATGCCACCATACATGTGGAGCGTGACTCCCAAAAGGGTATGCTCATTGGAAAATCAGGAAAAAAACTGAAAACGATCGGCGAGGCATCCAGAAAGGATTTAGAGAGGCTCCTGGGCCAAAAA
Organism: Desulfobacterales bacterium; assembly: GCA_046483495.1. GTDB lineage: Bacteria > Desulfobacterota > Desulfobacteria > Desulfobacterales > UBA5616 > CAYLRU01. The sequence goes on along the minus strand of JAWODC010000064.1, from coordinate 31,239 downwards.
GTCTTTTTGAAATTATTTGTCAGGGTTCAGAAAAACTGGAGTAAAGATACCCGAGCGTTGAGAAGATTCGGATACTAAGGGTGATACTTTCCTTCAATCCCATATACGAGGGTGATCGGCAGATCATTTGCGCGGGCAGGGATCCAAATGAGCGGGATTTGGCCGCGATTCGATCCGCTCGAGCGGTTATTCTGCCTCAGGGGTGCAGATGGTCCCTGTATCGAACCGTAAAAGAGAATTGTCCCCATTTTTTTCCGAACTATGACGCCCGGTTTGCCTATTCGGGCAAATGCCGGCAAGTCCGGCTTTTCAGGCATTTTGGCGTACCGCACCCGCCGTCCCTTGTATTTTCCGATGCGGCGGCCTTCGTAAAATTCCGCAACACCAACAAGGTGCATATTCTACCGCCTTATCCGTTTGTCTTTAAATTCGACTGGGGAGGAGAGGGGGATTTCGTTTATCCGATTGAATCCGAATCTCAACTGAACAGCCTTCTTGACCGGGCGCGCCGGTTTGAAAATACCGGCCAAAGCGGCTTTCTGATTCAGGCCTATATACCCGGCAAACCGCAAACACTTCGAGTCGTGGTCATTTACAAAACGGTTGTTGCGTACTGGCGAACGCATTCTTCGAATCGCTTTTATGGGAATCTGTCCAAGGGAGCGGAAATTAACAGAATATCCGATCCGGATCTTCGCCAAGCCGGCATCGAAAAGGTGGTTGAACTGTGCCAAAAAACCGGCATCAATTTAGCCGGTTTCGACCTGATGTTCTCGATGAATAAGAAGGGCCCCCGCCCCTTATTTTTGGAGATCAATTATTTTTTCGGAAGACAAGGGCTTGGCGGGTCCGAGGCTTATTATGAGCTGCTGACACGAGAAATTCATCGCTGGATCAGAGACCTGGATTCATCCACAGTGCATGATACAAAAGACTGAAAAGGGCGTTGTCCATGGATCCTTTTTCTTCATATACCAACGAGGAAGAAATTAAAAAAGAGCGGAGAAAGGCTAGGGAACTGAGGCATACGCAATGGTGGAAGAGACGGCTTGCAAAGGGAATCTGCCATTATTGCAGAAGATCGTTTCCACCGAAGGACCTTACCATGGACCATATCGTCCCGATTATTCGGGGTGGCAAATCGACCAAGGGCAACATTGTGGTCTGCTGCAAAGCATGCAATTCGAAAAAGAAGTACCTCCTGCCCATGGAATGGGAGGATTACCTCAAAGGCTTTTCAAAAGATTAAACGATCGATCGCTTCTTTTTGACCCATATGCGATGCGCTCTGTTTCCCGGTTCTTCGAAACATTTCAATCCCGCAAGTTCAACGGGTTCAACTTCTACATTTTCCTCACCGAATATCTCGAGAACCTGGGATAGCCAATTTTTGAAATGTGCACCGCTTCCGAAATACACTTTCGACCAAATATTCCCGTGTTCGTCAACCTTTTCCCGCACGCTCTCTTCTTTCTGCATCGCATCGGCCGGACTGTCGCCGATATGGCAGACGCCGCCGACCTTTTGAATTTCCGACATGAAAACGCCTCCTTCAAGACCTGTTTCTGAGCAACAACGTAAGCATTGTATCCGAAAACAGGCAATGATGCAAACCGGGGTGCGTTACGGAGGCCGGAAAAATGCAAAGAATAACATCATGCGCCGCGGATGATGTGCGAAAAAAAAAGGCATCTCCCCCCTTTTTTCAGGGCAAGATGCCTTTTCCAGCGGATGTAATGCAGGTTATACTTTTTCAACATTTTTTGCTGCAGGTCCTCGATCTCCAACCTCGACATCGAATTTGACGCGCTCTCCTTCGGCAAGGGTTCGGAATCCGGGCATATTAATCGCGGAATAGTGGACAAAAATATCGCCGCCTTCTTCTTGTTCGATAAATCCATACCCTTTTTTATCACTAAACCACTTCACAATCCCTAATGCCATAATACATCTCCTTTCAAGCCTTTAAAGTACTTAATTTCAGGCGGCTTCTAAAGAACGGCCCTTAAAAATTGCCGTAAATAAGGCCTGTATCCCAATAGAAGTAAGCGCCCGACCTGCGTTAAGCCATAGATCAACGTAAAGAAATTCATTAATTGAATGGCATATACGAAATGATCAAGGCAGATATTTTTGAATTTAGTATTTATACCAAATAGATATCAAATAGCAAGAAAAAAAATTAATGAATCTAAAAATATAGCGAGAAAATAAAAATCCCTCCCAATTAGGTATGGAAAAGCGCCTGGAAACAGGGTCCAGCATCCGGAAACCATCGCGGTATTTTAGGGTAATTGAGGGTTCTTCAATAAACGACCTTAAAAACACACCAAGCTTTGTTCTTTTCAGGGTTTTATGATAAAGATTCATGCCGAAGCAGGTTGTTGCTCACTGGAAAAAATCGGAATGAATGAGTTCACGTTTCATCGCCTGGGAATTATGGCAGACAGCCACGGAAACGCCTTAATGATAGAAAAGGCGATTGCTTTTCTGCGACGCCGTCGTTGTGATCAAATCATCCATTTGGGAGACATCTGTGATTCTTTTCAGCCCGACACCTGTGAGGCTTGCATACGGCAACTCCAGGGTAACGGCGTGTGGGCGGTTAAAGGTAATAACGATCATGTTCTCGAGATCAATCAGACGGGAAATGTGAATACGCCGGTTTCGGAAGACAGCCTGGCATTTCTCAGAAATCTGCCTCCGACGCGATCTGCGGGAGAGATCATTTTTGCGCATTCTCTCCCTTTTTTCAAGGAACTCGGCATTTCCTGTATTACAAAGGTTATGGGAAAAAATGAGATTCAGAAGTTCTTTGCCCAGAATACCCATACCATTCTTTTCCGAGGGCACAGCCATGCCCCCGCCATCAAATGGAAAGCCGATACCGACATCCGATCGCTCGATTTTCCAGCGGGAAATCAGATCCATCTCGGGATTCGAAGGCCCTGCATCGTGACGTGCGGCGCCTTGACCCGGGGGCTGGTGATGATATGGGAGGCCGGACCGCAATTGTTATCGAGCCTTTCGATCACATCGAATACGTCAAAATAGGCGATATACATAAAGAAAAAGCAGCGTTAAACTAAACGCGAGCTTCAATCCGATTCCCACCATTCCCCCTAAAAAAACGCCCCACCCGACCCTCAGGGCATCTCTTCCCTTGAGTCCGAACAGCATCTCCCCGACTACGGCACCGGCAAAGCTTCCCAAAAAGACCCCCCAAGGCGGCATGAAAAAAATCCCGATAACCATTCCGAGAATGGATCCCCAAACGCCCTGCCGACCGGCCCCGGATGTTTTTGCACCGACTACGGGAATAATGTTGTCGATGATGGAAAAAAACAGCGTTAACCCACCCAGAAAAATGAGGGTATACAGACCGAAGGCTTCCCAATCCCGGGCCCATGACAGAATCAGCAGGGATGAATAACTGATCAGGGGACCCGGTAAAATGGGAAGAATACAAGCGAGAACGCCGATGATCGCCGTAATCAACCCCAGTGCGACCAAAAAGATATATTGAACCATTTTTCGAAATAGGATAAGGGGTGTCCACATTAGCGTGAAGGCCCTCAACCTCCCTTTGCCGATGAGGCAGTCGGCCGAAGCGTCCACCTTCGGAGCCGGTTCTGGGAAGTTAACATCTCCCCTTATACATACATTATCTTTTGCAGACCGGCAATACGGATTCGAATACTTACATGGGCAACGCGTTGATACTCTATTTAGACGTATTTGCAGACAGGGCGGCAAAAAACCTTTCAAGCCGGTTTACGGTGTACCGTTCGCCCCGGGGGGTACTACATGAAATTGTTCGAAATGCTGAGAAGGTCACTTTTTGAAGCCATAATGATTGTATTGGCGGCGGTTGTTTTGGCGTTGGTGTCAAACGCATTGAGACCCGACGGGATACCGCTCTTTGGGCGAGGCAAAGCCCCGGAGCCGCAAACGGAAGCGTGCACGCTGCATGTTGTCGATATCGATGAGGCCATTGAAAAGTACACCGGTCAAACGGCGGTCTTCGTAGATGCCAGGCTGCCGGAAAGCTATTTCGCCGGGCACATTCCAGGCGCTGTAAACCTGCCGGAATACTATTTTGACGAAAAAATCGAAGAATTCATGGTGCGATTCGATCCGCAAACGGCAATGATCACCTACTGCAATAATATGGATTGTCCCCAGGCCTGGAGACTGGCTGAAAAGCTTTGCGTCGCAGGATATGAGAAGGTCTCTTGTTTTGCGGGAGGACTCACCCGGTGGATCGAGTTTTACATGCCGGTTGAAAAAGATTTGGAAAGGGCTATCAATCGATAAACCAGCATGCCGGCCATCCAGGCAATGTCTTCAGGCGAAAGGATCTTCTCCACCCCGGCGCGAAAGAGAATATTGGCCTCGGCCGGAAATTCGGCATCACCTTCCCATACAATCAAGCGAAGGGGCACGCGGGGAAATACATCGAATTCGAAGGCGGCGTCCCCCGGTTCCACAGGATTGGCGTTCAACACGCCGGCGGCATGCTTCAACCCGGGGATATTCTGACCGAATACACTTTTTAAGGGATTGACGGCACGCTTAGCAAACGCGCTGAAGTAAAAGGACGCACCGGGGATTTCTCGATATGAAACCCAGTCGGGCGGAGAGTCGAACGCCTCTCCACCCAACAGATAATGAAGAATCAGCACCTGCTCCTGAATCGGGATTTCGGCCGTTTCATCGGATGCATCGACAAACTGCATATCCGGGAACACGATATGATATCGCCTGTCCAAAAATGGGACAAATAAACTATTCCCGCTTATAATATCAAACCCGGAGCGTCGGCTGATATCGTCGATCGATTGGTCCGCCAACGAATCCCTGGCCAGCTTTCTTGCGTTGATATAATCGTCAACTCGCGCCATGCTGAATCCCGTTAAAAAAAAAGCCCCGCATGATAAGCAGGGCGTGTTACTGTTTACATTCGTTATATTTCAAGCCATGAATCCGAATAAAGCGTCTTGCCTAAAATGACATTGGTCGTTTTTACGTAATCCCGCATTTCCTTTGACAAGGAGGCCATATCCGGCTTATTCCCTTCCATGACGCTGTAGATCAAATCTACGATATCCTGACGTTTGCCCTTGGCAATAGCAATCAACTGGTCATCCAACGGGTCCGCGATAACGGACATCATGCCGTACTTTTGCAGCATGACCATATAGGTCTGGTTCAGAATGGGACGTAAATGGCTGGGAGGTCCGTTCGAGATATTGGAAAGGCCGCATGTGGATTTGGCGCCGGGTGCAATGTCCTCTATCATGCCGTTGAATTCCATCAGGCTGATGGCTTGGGGCTGCTGAATGTTGACGGGGGTTACGATGCCGTCAACCCATATTCTTTCATTTTCAATACCGGCCTCGTTGGCTGTGTAGAGCAATTCAACGCACAGTGCGGCGCGTTCGTTTTCATCCCGCGGCAATCCTTCAGGTCCCCACATCAGCGCGATAAAATCGGCATTGTGCTTTACGGCGACGGGTATCATTTTTTCATACCGTTCGGGTCGCACCATGATGGAGTTGATGATATGGGCCTTGCCGGCGGGTTTTGCCGCCGCCAGTCCGGCATCGATGGCATCGATATTGGACGTATCCAGGACCAGGGGAATATCGGGTACGACTTCTTGAATCGTCTTTACCACCCAAGGCATCAGTTCGTCACCGTCCTTTTTGGCCGGGCCGAGGTTGACATCGATATAGTCCATGCCTTTTTCTTTTTGGAAAAGGGCCTCTTCCTGAATGGGTTTTGGATCCCTTTCCTTGAACGCCTGCCCGATCTTTTTTGAAATGACATTTAAGCTTTCACCGATAAGTATCATAGTACCTCCCTCGTTCATTAATTATTCGGTCTCATCCACCCGGTACGTGAATGGTTCATTTTAGAAAACACCCGGCTTGCCTGCCTGTGATTGGATTTTTATAAATGTTTCATTGCCAAATGGCAATCGAATTATTTGCCGGTGTTGGATTTTATCGGCTTACCGCCGGGGTGGTCTGTTTTCATTGCAGCGCCGGATAGGACGCCGCAATGAAAACAAGGCGGTTTTTTTTTGAAAAGCCGGCGGCTTATTTTGATTTCAAAAAAGCCGGGATATGGGCTGCTTCCCTGGGGCCGACCGTGATTGTCCATCCAGGAAGTTCTTCTTCGACATCGCCGACGATAGCGGCGGCATAGCCGGGAATAACGAGTTCCTGATGCTTTACCTTATCCGCGATGCCGCATTTTTTAACGAACATACCGACATCATCGCCGGAAAATTTACCGGCCGCCCAGGCCGTCAAAACGGACAGGCCTTCCGAGTCCTTGATCAACAGCCATGTCGGCACTTTGCTGGCCTCGATTTCACCGGATACGATAAAGTAGGTTAAGGCAAAATTCGTGGTCACCAGCACCGGTGAATTTTCATCCGGGCTGTTGATTTCGTAAATGCCCTCCGTCACGGTCATCGGCCGCTGGGGATCGGTGAAAATATTCAATCGTTCGAGCAGCAGCGGGAAAAGGCTCTCTCCTTTGAAATCCGACAGGACCGTGATGCCGCCGTATTTGGCGATAAACGTAGCGGCAAGGAGCGTTTCCACATCCAGATTATCCGCCATTTCACAAGGAAAGGTAATCGTCGGAAAACCTACGGCACGGTTCAAATCCTTCAACGCAGCACGTCTTGCGGCAATGGAATCACTCAAGGCCGTCTTGAGATCCCTTGCACCGCTGTCGATCACCAGGTCTTTCAACCCCATTTCCATCAGTTTCGACGTCATGCCGGCCACGGCCTCCAGGGAATCCCCTTTGACGGCAAGCGGGAGATCCTTTTCTTTTGCCAGTGCACCGAAATCGTCAAGATTGCTTTCCTTGGCCGCATAGAGCAGCGGCCGTTTGAACCCGCAGGCATCGATTCCGGCTTTCATAACGTCGAGATTTTCCGTCATTAAAATGAGATTGAATTCCGATTTTTCCGCGATGGTTTTTGCGGCCGCCGCAAATGCATCGCCGTTGCCGCCGACGTCTTTCAGGGCAATGAGCTCGGGCCTCAGGTTCAGCCCCACGCGTTCATATTGAAGCGCATTATAGATCTTGAGCTTGGTTTCGAGGTCCTCCCGGGAAATATCCGAGCCGACCAGTGCGGCAAGAGGTGTTGGATTATAAAATGTTTTCTCGTGCCTGTATTGGACCGTTTCACCACCCGTAGCGGCCTTGCGAACCCCTTTTCCGATAACGACCGGCCGTATGGGAGGGGCTGAGGCTTCGGCAAGCTTCTCCCTGGCCTCGTCGGACACGTAAGGGCAACTGTCCAGTTCAGCTTTTCCGGAGGCAAGGTTCATTGCGAATGCAAGGCAGGTGGGAACACCGCATTCCTTGCAGTTGGTTTTCGGCAGGAGTTTAAATATCTGTATACCGGTTAATGCCATTTTCGTCTCCTTATTGTTTCCACGTATAGCTTCTGGTTGATGGATTACTAACGGGTTTAAACAGCGGCAAGCCGTTTAAACCCGTAAATACCCGGTTATCCGATGATCGGATCCATGGAAAGCGCCGGGTGGTCCTTCTCCTGGAGAAACGGCAGAATTTCTTCTTCCGTCGTTCCGACGGTTTCATCGGCAATCTTGTCATACAGATCCGGTACCCCCAGCTCCTTGCCGCGGGCGATGAGCCGCTCCTTGATTTCTTCCTTGAGCATCTTGGGCATCCATACCATCCTGAGAAGTCCACCATCACCGGTGATGAATTTTCGCTGGGTGATGTTGTATTTGGAATGGCCGACAAAGCCCGGAGAGGACGCGCCGCCGCCCATCACACCGGCCAGTGTGGTGAATTTCATGCCGCAGGGTGTTTCCCCCGTGTATTCCCGGTTGACGGTCATGACACCGTTGCAGGACGGCAGCATGGCGGCAATCGCCTCGCAGCATCCGCAGGTGGTCATGGGGTCATGGACCAGGGAGTAAAAATTATAATGAGTGACGGCGCCCCGGCTGGCCTTTGAGACAAATTCGTTGACCCCTTTCCACTGGCCCAGTTTGGGATCCAAACACTCCCCCTTTTCGATGGGCTGGTTGGGCCCGGTGGGATTGATTTCATAAGAGGCCTTGCAGTCCATCCAGTTGTAGGCGCCGCAAAGTCCGGTGCGCTCGGGACTGACCGTACATACATGGTTCGGCGCAAAAGACTGGCACAGCGTGCAGGAGTAGAAGATTTCCTCACCCTCGTCGGTCATTTGGTCAACGCGCTCATCCCTCGTCTTATACTCCTCCCGTGCCCTCTTGGTGAGCTTGTCCACATCTTCTTTGCCGGTATACAGGGTAACCTCGACCTTATCCAGGATGTTGGAAAAATCCTGGTGAAACTTGGCATGCAGCACAATACCGATATCCTTGATGGTAAACCCCTTTTCCACGGCCTGCTTGCTTACCCGAATCCAGGAGATATCCCGCTGTCCGATATGCATAATGCCCTGAATGTAGTTTACCAGATGGTGAATCTGGCGCTCCAGAATCGGCTCGAAATCCGTCTGCATTTCACGGCCGGCAACCTGGACATAGATGCCCAGAGGCAGAATGCCGCCTTCTTTCAGATCGCCGATGTCTTTGCCGACGACCGTGACTTTGCCGTCTTCGATTTCGTTCATTTCGGCCATTTTCACCAGCTCGGTGCATTGGGTTTTGCCGCCGCCCATCTGGCAGTACAGATCAGCGCCGCGCACGCGTTCACCTTCGTAGGCCGGCCCGAAAGCCAAGGGGATGTCGATGCTGGAAACCTGAACCTTGAGTCCGCGGACTTCAACGGAGCGCTGAACGATTTCATCATGCGGAACATTGGCCACCACGTGTTCATAGGTGCAGATGCCCGTGGGCAGGATTTCGGGAATATCCGTATCGGCCAGGGTCGGGAAGCCCCAGTTGACGCATCCCGCCGCCGCCGCCGCCCATTCGGTTCCGACATCGCCCAATGCGTTCACGAAGGCGAAAATTCGGGCCTTGTTGTACATAAGCATCCGCCGGTAATCACCCGGCTGAATGCCGCCGAATGCCATGGCCGCACGGTTGGCGAACCCCAAGGCGAAAATAGCCGATGAAATAAACGGGCCGAAGGGGACGATACGAGTGTTCCATCCCACCTGGACCCCGGCTTCCACCAGCTGTTCGGCCACCGTAGTTCCATTATGGCTGGCAGCCAGGAATATATACAGGTTCCGTTTTTGGTATTCTTCGACAATCATCTTGGCGATTTCCGGGTCCGGGGCCGCTCCGACGATTGCGGCGAACCCCGGAGCGGAACCGTCCACGAACTCGACGCCGCGTTTTCTGAACACGACGTCATCGGCCGGGCCCAGCCAGAGCTTGCCGTTTTCGATATCCGTTTCTTCCGAATAGTAGTAAAAATCCGGATCATTCAAGTAGCGAAGGGCCTCCTTGATTTCGAAGGCGAAAAGTGCGGCCATACCTGCATCCAACAAAGGCCCGAGGTAAGGAAGATGATTCGCCCCTTTTACATGGGGGGGAAGCAGCTTGCGGGCGACTTCCATCGGCTTTTTTATGTCTTCGAGCGTTTCTACTTTTATTCCGAGCAGGGAATAAATCACCGGAAGATAATAAGCGGTGTTCGGAAACCCCACCTTCGTGTCCGCATTATACGTTTCAAGGGCTTTTTTGTATTCGCCCTGCACTTGTGAGACAATATTATAACCACCTTGAATGGCGGCAAATGCGACTAACTTCGACATATGTTCCTCCTTCGTTGAGGATTTGATAGGTTCTTTCGATGTTCAGATTGAATTCCGTTATGCCACATCCAGTTTCTGGCGGTCCGCCATATCCATCAGAACGCGTTCTCGGGCCTTGTCGATGCCGAGCGCTTTTCTTTTCTTGTCGATATGGGCGATCATCTTCCGGGCGTGTTCAATGGGGTCTACCACGAGGTCCCACATGCCGCCGTATAGCTTTTCAAACTCTTCGAACAGATATTTTTGAAAAACGGGGGCACCCGATACCGGCAGCGTAACGCCGAAAACCGTATATACACCGGAGGCGACAAAATAATGGCCGATGCTGATGGCCTTCTCGCTCATCCATTCCGGTGCGCTTCCGGCGGCCGGCAAATCGCTGATGTCGTTGCCTAACCCGCCGGCATTTACCACTTCGGTGGCCGCCAGCAGAATCCGGCTGTTGTCCACGCATGACCCCAGATGAAGCACCGGCGGAATACCCACGGTCTCGCAGATTTCGGCAAGACCCGGGCCGCAATAGACGGCCGCCGATTCAGGCGTCAGGAGACCTTCCATGGCGCATGCAATGGCATTGCACCCGGTGGTCAATACGATGACATCGTTTTTGATCAATTCCTTCACCACCTCCAGGTGGCCTTCATTGTGCCGTGTCCTGGCGTTGTTGCATCCCACGACGCCGCCGATGCCTCGAATGCGGCCGTTGATGATATTGTCGTTCAATGTGTAGAACGTGCCGCGGAAGGTGCCGCCGAGATGGTAGTTGATGGATTCCACGCCGAAGCCTGCGACCAGCGGAGACTTCTGTTTGGGAATCATGACTTCGGAGCGCCTGTTATTGTAATTTTCGATCGCCATCTTCACGATTTTTTTGGCGTCCTCGATGGCATGATGTTCGTCGAATTCCACATGGATGACATTTTCCTGTTCCATCCGGGCAATGGGATGGGTGGTGATCAGCTTGGTATGGAAGCATTTTGCCACATTGGCAAGATTCTGGAAAATGCACTGAATATCAACCACCATGGCGTCGCAGGCGCCGGTAATGATGGCCATCTCCTGCTGCAAAAACGTTCCGCACAGGGGCACGCCGTGGCGCTGGAGAATTTCATTGGCCGTGCAGCAGATGCCGGAAAGCTGGATCCCCTTGGCGCCCTGCTGCTTGGCAAGATCGATCATCTCCTTGGTCTGGGCGACCGCGACGATCATTTCGGACAAAACGGGTTCATGGCCGTGAATGACGATATTCACATGATCTTGCTTCATGACGCCGAGGTTTGCCTCGGATACCACCGGGTAGGGCGTGCCGAAAAGGATATCCTGCAGATCCGTTGCCAGCATGGAGCCTCCCCATCCGTCGGCCAGGGCGCACCGGGTGCCTTGTTTCATGAGATTTTTATAATCCTGGTCGACGCCGATATGAGTGCGGTGCATGATTTCCACGACTTCCCGGTCGATGTTCCGGGGGATGACGCCGTGCTTTTTCCATACCTCCTGGCGTGCCTGGGGGGCGCGATTCATGTAAAGAAGGCTTCCTTCGGCTTTTCCCCATTCATTCAAGGCTATCTCAGCCACTTCCAGGGCGATTTCATCGGTATCCCGGTCGACCGTTTCACCCTCTTTTTCGACCGTCGTGGCAATGCCGAGAGCGGATGCCACCTCGAGCAGTTTGTTGATGTCTTTAATTCGGTAAGCGTCGGTTTCTTTTCTGGCGGCCGACATAAACACCTCCGCCACGCAGCGGCCGTGATCCGAATGGGCCGAAGCGCCGCCCGCGATCATGCGGACGAAGTTTCTCGCTGCAATGGTGTTAGCCGAAGCGCCGCAAATGCCTTTACGGTTATCGTTTTCCGGGTCATAATCCTTTGGCAGCGGAAGCCTGCAGGGGCCCATGCCGCAGTTTTTGCAGCAGGTTCCCTGATTGCCGATATTACAGGGCTTCATGGTTACCGCGCGGTCAAAAGCTGTATCGATATTCAGCTCCTGCGCACGGCGAATCATCTGTTGGGTGGCCGTATCGATTGAAGCTGCAACAGGATCGGCTACCTTTACTTTTTTTTCAACTTTTGTTTCTTTATCAGACATACGAGGTTCCTCCTCATAATTATGGATATACGGTACACGACGAATCAGCGGAATAAATGATTATCGTCGATGCACCCAGTTGATTTGATCGATTAACTTGTCCACCATGGATTTTTGAACCGGAGCTGCGGTCATCGTTACTTTTTCGGTTTTGGCGGATGCCCGCTTGGCGGATAGTTCTTCACGTTCCTTAGCGCGTTTCTGCCGAATTTCCTCGATTTCGGCTTCTTCCTTCTCGCGTTTTTCTCGTGCTTTTGCTTCGGCTTCGGCCTTTTCTCTGGCTTCGGCTTCGGCTTTTGCCTTTGCTTCGGCCTCCGCCTTGGCTTTTGCTTCGGCTTCGGCTTTCTCTTTTGCCTCGGCTTCAGCCTTTGCCTTTGCTTCGGCTTCCGCCTTGGCTTCTGTTTCCGCCTTGGCCTCGGCCTCGGTTTCGGCGTCCACTTTTTCTTCCTTCGGCGCCGGAGCGGCTTTCGGCTCGGCCGGCTTTTCAGGAGCCGGAGCGACTTTCTTTTCGGCTGCTGCAGGTGCGGCAGGCTTTTCAGGTGCCGGTTGGGCCGCTTTCTTGGCCGGGGCCGGTTTGGCGGCTTTTTCTTCCTCAATGGTCAGGTCCGGTTCCGGGGAAACGGCCACCAGATCGATGTCTACATCATCCAACCGTTTTGTTGCAGCGGGAACATCCTTGGCGCTTCCGCCGTCTGCCACCAGATCGATATAGGATTTCACCAGGCGAATCGCTTCCGGATGCCGCATGATCAGCACGTTCGATCCGGAGAGAAGATAGGAGACGGCGGCAATGGCTTCCATCATGATGCCGCGCTTTTCCGGATCGCCCAGGGTGGGTGCTTCATCCGCAGACTGCTTGGCTTCCTTGGATTTCCAGATCTCCAGCCCGAGGTTGTTCACGATGGGAAGCTGCAGCTTGTCATCGCCCTGATTCAATGCCGCCATTTTGATCCGTTCCATAACGGAATAGGAATATTCCATACCGTATCCCAATCCGCCGGTGGTTGGATCGATAATGACGCGGTCCATCGGCATGCCTAAGTTTTCAAGCAGGATGTTTACCTGTTTGGCAAGGTTGACATCGATAGGTGATGATGAAATCAGTGTATGGCCGAAACCCATGGCCGCGGCGCCGATGCCCTTGTGATTCTTATCTTCGACCGGTCCGAGAATCAGATTTTCGCCCTGGCATTCTTCGGCGATTTTCTTGAGAACGGCTTCGTCCTTTTCGACGTTTCCGGTTCCCCAAACAATCAGGGGGACGTTTACAGCCGCCGCAACCTTCTTCACAACCGCCGCCGCATCCTCAGGGCTTGTGTTTTTTCCATTCGGATCGGTGCTTTTCAACTGGAGGGCAATCATGTCGGCGCCGAATTGTTCGACACATTTCTTCGCCCATGCCGCCGGATCCGATATCACGTCTTCAAAATTGATCCTTGCGGATTCGGGCCACTCCTCGGGTTCCATGTCCCAAACTTCCATAGCGATCTTAGGTTTATTGGGCATTTCACCTTCGAACTGGTAAAATGGGTAGCAGGACTCACCACCGACGACAACGGCAGAATCCCCCTTTCCCAGGGAGATTTCTTTTATTTTGCCATTATACGATTCCTTAAAAAATTCTAAGCCCAATTTAACCTCCTTATCGGTATAAGATTTATCGAATTATTCTTGCTGAAGTGATAGACCTGTGAAAACGGATTAATCGATTTAACCCCCCCCTTTCTGTAAGTTTATTTCTTATCATTGAAACCATAAAACCGAAATGGTCGTGAAAAATCCAGCGTCGGCAACTGCGGTAAAGCCGCCTCTGGTGCCCATCCCGTTATCATTTCCGGATGGCCGCCAACTGTAAACGTAATTATGCCATTGATATACAAAACGGCATTCCCGTTCACATACCGGGTTTTATACGAAAAGATAAAAACCGGCAATCATATTTAGCCAAATTTTACCTTTTATATCCAGTGCTTTGCTTTGTCAATAGAGGAACGGAGGTGAATTTAAATTTATATTTAAATTGTGTTCATCTGTCTTGTGTTTTTCCGTTCATCCAATCGCGCTTTTATGGTCGGAAACTGGTTCAAATCCGTATGAGGCAAAAACAATGCGGCTATATAATTATCCATGTAGGAAGGTGTTTCCGACAGCTCGAAATTCGTCATCCGCTTGGTGGCTTCCACCACGTCGAATCGAATCCGATTTGTCAGAGCGCTCATTTTGCATCCCATAAGCGACCCGTTTCCGATAAAGGTGACCTTGTCCAATTCGAGCTCTGGAAGGAGTCCGATGGTCATGGCTTTCTCCATGTCGACATAGCTTCCGAAGCCCCCGGCGAGCATGATCCTCTCGAGGCTGTCGATCTGCATGCCGACTTCCTCAAGGAGGGTCATGATGCCGCTGTATATGGCGCCTTTCGCCCGTATGAGGTTTTCGATATCGATTTCCGAAATGACAATATCCCTGTCGACCTGTGTCTGATCCTTCCATGCCAGGACATACTCATAAACGCCATCGTTTTCACGGATGCGGTCCGTTTCCAGATCCCGGTTGAATTTGCCTTGATTGTCAATGACCCCCATTTCAAGAAAGATGGCGACGATATTGATGAGACCCGATCCGCAGATTCCTTTGGGTCTTACATTGCCGATGGTAATAATCATCGGTTCGAAGGTAGCCGGATCGAGAGAAAAATCCTCGATGGCGCCTTTTGCCGCCCGCATTCCGAAGGTTATCCCTCCGCCTTCAAATGCCGGACCCGCTGAACAGGCGGCGCATGCCAGCCATTCCTTGTTGCCGATCACGATTTCCGCATTTGTCCCGATGTCCAGATACAAGGTTATTTCATCGGTGCGGTACATGCCCGACCCCATAACGCCGGCCACGATGTCCCCCCCGACATAGCTGGACACCACGGGATAAACGAGGGCCGTTGCGTGATCGGCAAGTTCCATTCCGAGATCCACCGCGGGAATGGGAGGATAAAGCGTCGATGCCGGCACGTAAGGAGACCGTCGAATATACCGTGGATCGACCTTCAGCAGCAGTTGCGTCATGGTTGTATTTCCCGCCAGGGTGATGGTGGAGATATCCTCGAGATCGATAGCGGCCTTTTTTACCATTTTCCGGATAATGGTATTCACCGTCTGAATCACTACCTGGTGCAGCTTCTCGAGTCCTGCCGGTTTTTCCGCATAGATAATGCGTGTAATCACATCTTCACCATAGCTGATCTGGCTGTTGAATTCACCCTGTTCGGCCGGCACTTCCCCGGTGTGAAGATCGATGATTTGCCCGTATATGGTGGTGGTTCCGATGTCCATGGCGATAGCGTAATTCTTTCGGGTCGTATCACCCGGCTGTATGTTGATGATGTGGGTTTTGCGGCCTTCCTGGACGGGGCGCTCCAGCGTGACGGTCACATTGAAATCGGCCGCCCTGAAAACCTCGGGCACTTTTCGGATCACCGGCAGGCTGACAACGAGCCGGTGTTCATCGGAATTCAGCCTCAAATGGTTCACGAGACGGGATACATCCGGTACATGATCCTGCGCGTCGGGAATCGGCAGCTGGAGAAATCGTTTTTCCACCGGCGGGATGAACAGCCCTCTTTCTTTTAGATCATCTAAATTCATCTGCCGGATGTGTGCCGTCCGCCGGGCGGTGCTCTGTAAATTCAGAACGGCGGCGTCCACTTCGGACTCCACCGGAATTCTCACCGTCAGGTTGCTTTTTACATGGGATTTGCAGGCCAAACGGTAATTATTGGCGATATCTTCTTTGCTGAGCTTTTCGGAGATGCCGCCTTCCACGATTCCGTTTTCAATTAAAACACGGCACTTACCGCAAACGCCTTCACCGCCGCAGGATGCATTGATGTGGACGCCTGCTTCCAGGGCCGCCCGAATCAGCGTTTCCCCTTCTTCAACCATCACTTTCTTTTGATGGGGGACAAACAATACCTCGAACTTATTCATATGCCCACCTTTCCTGCAAATTGGCCGTCGTAAACATTCGTGTGTTCCGACCCGATGCAGTGTCACCTATTCATTCATATCATTCCAATTCGTCGAATTTACAGCTTAACGTCAATGTGTCGTGATCGATGCCCGTCGTAATTTTATACGGCAGTTTTCTGAACAGCCGAATCATGGCCTGGTTTTCCGGAACCGTGTAGGCGACGATGCCCAAAATGCCGTTTTCCAATGCTGCCGCCGAAAGCTTTTTCAAAAGCATTGATCCGATTCCTTTTCGCTGCCATTCTCGGGTAATGGAAAACGCGACTTCGGCCATGTTTCGGGCTTCATCCAGGAGATATTCGCCGATGCCGATCACTTTTTCGAACCCCACTTCCCCTAAAACCGCGATAAGGGTTAGATTTTTCACATAATCGATTTGGGAGATATTTTCCACTTCATCGCGGATGAACGCCGATTTTTCATAAAAAAAGCGTGAAATAATATCCTTCTTTTCCATTTCGTAGTAGTGCTCCTGAATCCGGCGTTCGTCATCGGGCCGTGCGGGACGGAACACGACAGCATGGTTTTCTATTTCTACGGTTTCCTCCAGTTTCAATGGATAGATGCTGTACATCGAATCCTTCAGATGCCGATCCGTAGGCAGCAGACCCATTTTTTTGGCCTCGAAAAAAAGCTTTTCCCGGAAATCCGGATGGGAAATGCTGATCAATGCCAATGCCCTTTCCTGCAAACTCTTCCCAAAAAGGTTTACAGCGCCGTATTCCGTCACCACATAGTGGACATCGCCACGGGGCACCACGATAGCGGTGTCGTTCAGCATGGGAACAATTCGGCTCTTTTTGCCACCCTCGGCGGTGGCCGTCAGCATGAGGATGGATTTTCCGGATTCGGCTCTTGCCGATCCGCGAATAAAATCGAACATTCCCGTGACACCGGAGAAATGGTTGTACGGCAGGGCGTCGCAGGCAACCTGGCCCGTCAGGTCGACGGCCATGACAACATTCATGGATACCATTCGGAAATGGCGTGAAATGATTCCAGGGTCGTTTACGTAATCCGACGGGTAAAATTCGATAGAGGGGTTGTCATGAAGGAAATCGTAAAAGACTTCGGTTCCGATGGCGCTGCTGGCAACTATTTTGCCTTCGTTGAATCCTTTTCGCCGGTTGGTCACCACCCCTCTGGATACCAGGTGCATGATGTCATCGGTCAGAAACTGCGTGTGAATGCCGAGATCATTTTTGTCCGCAAGGGCCAGCAGGATGGCCTGCGGTGTCGTGCCCAGGCCGATCTGCAGGGTGGACCCGTCATCGATAAGACGGGTGATGTGCCGTGCAATGGTATTGGCCGTCTCTATTTTCGGCATGTTCCCGATAGTCAACAGCGGTTCATCGAATTCCACGATGACATCGACATCGTTGACATGAATAAAACTTCTGCCGAGCACACGGGGCATTTTCGAGTTGACCTGGGCGATGACCAGGTCTGCGGAAAGAGCCGCCGAAAGGGTGACGTCGACCGCAATGCCCAGGCTCATCCATCCAAAATCATCCGGTGGCGAAACCTGAATCAGGGCTACGTGAATGGGCAGTTTGCGCGATTTAAAGAGTCGGGGGACGGCTGAAAGGTTAATGGGGGTGATAAACCGCAGGTTTTTGGCCAATCCCTTGGGTTTGGCTGAGCCAAGGTAAAAAGACCGGATATTCATTCCCTGATCGTGGGTTTTTTCCGCAATCAGGGTCAGCGGGGTTGTTTCCAGGGACATAAGCCGGACGATTTCAAGGTCCGTAAAGCGATTCGATGCGATGGATAGTTCTCTGACCAAGTGCTGGGGTTCTCCGCATGAAGAACCGATGAAAACCCGCTGTCCGGGTTTGATCAGCCGAATCGCCTCTTTGCCCGAGGATCGGATATCGATATATCTGTCTGCCCAATAGGATGCGGTGACCATTTCATTTACCGCCGACTGAAAACCCATGTCGGCATTTAGAATTTAAATCATATTACCATACAACGTAAACCAACCGAATTGTCAACATCAAATGACATGCATGTGCCGCCTCCCGGGGGCGCCTTCCATGGGCGGAATCACCTGCCGGCGTTCAACAGGCTCTTGACAGGTTTGCCGCATTTTGACATTGTGATTCCCGGTTTTTTGTCACGTGGAAAAACCCCCATCGTTTTACCGCATTCATTTTCATAAAAAGAAAGCATTTGCCGGTTTATGGGAGAATCGATCGCGGGATCTCTTCATGTGATCGGCATCGAACCCGACGATAAGGATGGTAGAATGGCTGAACAGCGTTTTGTCTATACGAACGAGTTTTCGAAAATTACCGGAATTCCAGGCTCTACAATAACCAAGCTGCTCCGGCAGGGGATGATCAGGGGAGAAAAAAAATCCGGAAGATGGATCATTCCGGAAAGCGAAGCGCATGCATCTGCTGTGAAAGAACTGGCCGGCGGTTCAAAAGGTGAGGGGGATCGGCCTGGGATCTCCTCCAATTCCGGGCAGACGGCATCGCCATCGGCGGATTCCTATTCAGTGGCCGAGTTTGCCGGGATGACCTATCTGACGGAGAAAGGCGTCACCGATTTCCTGAAAAGCGGTCGACTCAAAGGCTTCCGCAATTCCTCCGGCGAGTGGCGTGTGGCATCCGCCAACTGTGACGTCGAAGGTATTAAGCGCCTGATCCGAAACGGTTGACAAATTCGACGTCTGTCGGTTATGTAAAATTGATCATGTGCGCATACCGGGTTTCTTTCTTCGGCACCCGTTCATCGCATCAGGCCTTCGCCGGTGCATTTTCGCTTTTCCAATGATGCACAGCAGGGAACCGGCCGTATTGCATCAGCCGGTTCATTTCCGATGGCAAAGAGGCCGGTACTGAAATCCACCTGACCACTTCAGGCACTGCACCACCCGAGAAGCCGCACGCAAGCACGGGTATATTTTTTATCATCCATTCCATTTACCTTACTATAAAGGAGGAGCCATGGTAAAAAAACGATATGATGCCATCGTGATCGGGGGAGGGCACATGGGATTGACGCTGGGGGCCTATCTGCAGCGGTCGGGCATGAAAACGGCGATTTTTGAACGGCGTCACGAGGAGGGCAGTGCGGTGTTTACTTCCGAATGCACAGCCCCCGGATTTTTGCACAACCTTCACGCCCAGTACATGGAATTCATGGATTGGATGCCTATTTTTTACGACTTCGACCTGCCGCAATTCGGCGCCCGATGCATTTACCCCCATGCCCAGGCGGGCATCGCCTTTTCGGACGGGCGGCCGCCGGTGGTGCTTTACAGCGTCGAGCACCCTGAAAACTATGAGAAAACACGCAAATCCATTGGCCAATACTCCAAACACGATGCCGATACATTCGTGGAAATCCGGCGTACAATACAGGCGAACGAGCCTCTGGCGGCGGCAAGAATGTACAGCCCTCCGATTCAGCCGACGCCCGAAATCCCTTATCCGGACATTCTCGGTGCGGAGATGGCGCTGGACTTGCTGGGGTTGCCGCGCTTTATGGCCAAAATGTCCCCCCCGGAAGTTTATGACTACCTGTTTGAAAGTCCGGAATTGAAGACACTGCTCCTTCGCATGTCGGTGGAATGGTGCCAGCCGCTGGAGCGGGAAGGCGCCGGTGCCGGTGCTCTGGGCATCTTCAATCTCTACCTGAATTGGCGTCTAATGGTCGGCGGAACGCACACCCTCGCCCATGCCATGGAAATGGCCGGTGTTCGTGAGGGCCTGGAATTCTATGAAAGCAGCGAGGTGGTGAAGATCATTGTCGAAAACCAAACGGCAAAAGGCGTCATCTTGAAAGACGGCACAGAAATAACCGCCGATAAGCTGGTGGCGTCGAACGCGGATTTGAAGGCGACGCTTTTGAAAATGGTAGGGGAAAAGAATCTGAGCCCGTTGTGGGTAAAGCGGGCACGGGATTTCGAAATCGGACCGAGTTCGGTGTTGGCATCCACCGGGCTGGCCCTGCATGAAGCTCCGGCATACAAGAGTGCCGTATGGAATTCCGATATCAATAAAACCTTTTATACGGTGGTCGGCTTCGATACGCCCGATGAAATCATGGAATACTGCATGGACGCGGTGAACGGACGGATACCGAGCATTCCCGGCGCCGGCACATGGGTGAACAGCCTGTGGGACCCCACCTACGCACCACCGGGAAAGCACAGCCTTTCCGGCTGGTTCTTCTTTCCCAAGGCGAGCACCCAGTCGCGGGAGCAGTGGGAAGAGGTTCGGGCCACCTACAACGACCGGTTTATCGAGCGGTTTCAAAAATGGGCCCCGAACATGACGCCCGACAATATTATCGATTCGTACTTTTACACACCGCTCGACCAGGAGGACGAAATGCGCTTGATGGAAGGCGATTTCATGAACGGCGCCGTCAAGCTGCACCAAACCGCTTACAACAGGCCGTTTCCGGAGGCTTCGAATTACCGGACGGAAATCAAAAACCTTTACCTTTGCGGGCCCTATATGTTCCCCGGCGGCGGTGTCAGCAGCGCCCCCGGATATAATTGCTTCAAAATTATTGCCGAAGATTTCGGGCTGGACAAGTTTTGGGAGCGTCTGGATCGGGGGTACTGACAGCATTCACTTCGGCATCGCTGCTGATGTTACACCGAAGTTTCCGTTTTCACAATAATCGCAATTCGATCAGGAGGAATCACATGTCTTTTACCCAAAATCCGGAGTTGTTCAATCTGGCGATGTCGAAGCAGGCGCAGCCCTTGATGGACGCCGTCAAAAAGCATATTGCGGAAAACGTCGCGCCCATTACCGAGGAGTTTTATCTGCTCCAAAAGGAGAAAAAAGACCGATGGACTTGGCACCCGCGCCAGTTGGAGCTTCTCGAAGGTGCAAAGGCAAAGGCCAAGGCGTCCGGTTTGTGGAATTTTTTCCTGCCGAATTCGGAAATCGGCAGGGGATTGACCAATCTCGACTATGCGTATATCGCGGCCGAACTGGGAAAATTCGGCCTGGCCTCTGAGACGTTGAATTGCAGCGCACCGGATACGGGCAACATGGAAGTTCTCGAGCGGGTCGGGACGCCGGAACAGAAAGAGAAATGGCTGAAGCCGCTGCTCAATGGAGAGATTCGGTCTGCGTATGCGATGACCGAACCCAACGTGGCATCGTCCGACGCAAAGAACGTCAGCACCACAGCGGTGGTCGATGGTGACGACTGGGTGATCAACGGTGAAAAATATTATATTTCCGGTGCGGGGGACCCGCGTTGCAAGGTGATGATCACCATGGCCAAGACCGATCCGGATGCTCTCCCTTCCAAACAGCAGTCCCAGATTCTCGTCCCCATGGATACACCGGGTGTAGAAATTGTCGGTGCGATGGATGTATTCGGGGAAGACGGCGCACCCCGGGGGCATATGCACATCAACTTCAATAATGTTCGTGTTCCCCGGGAAAATGTTCTGCTGGGTGAAGGACGTGGTTTCGAGATTTCACAGGTCCGGCTCGGTCCCGGCCGTATTCATCACTGCATGAGGTCTATCGGCCAGGCGGAAAAGGCGCTGGAGCTCATGGTCCGGCGTGCAGGCACCCGTGTGGCATTCGGAAAACCCCTGGCCAAACTCGGCAAAAACCTGGAGGTCATATCCCGGGCGCGAATCGATATAGACGCCATGCGCTTGATGGTCCTCCAAGCCGCCAAAGCCATGGATGTTCTGGGCAATAAAGAAGCAAGGGTGTATGTCAGTGCCGTAAAGGCCATGGTTCCCGAAAAGGTGTGCCGGATTATCGATGAGGCGATTCAGATACACGGCGCGGCCGGCATTTCCAAGTGGACACCGCTTGCCGGCATGTACACGGATATGCGGCACCTGCGTTTCGCAGACGGGCCGGATGAAGTGCACCACATGGTTGTCGGAAGGGCCGAAGTTCAGAAATACGGCCTGTGGTAGGATTCAATTCGCACAAGATGTCCGGGCAACCCCGGGCATCGGTTGCCGTTCGGCCCGATGCATGGGGCAACCCGCTTTCGGATTCAATCAGGTATTCTACGTATTGGCCGCTTGCAGTTTCTCCATCCCGATTCAAATCATTCTCCTGTCCGCTTTTCCCCTTTCGAGGGGGGAGGTGGGATTTTCCCTTCGAGATTGAATCAATTACATAAAAAATCTTGACAATAGCTCATTTGATATTTATGTATTTAGATATACAGATTAATAGATATATATGTGCATTTACCGAAACCGGAGTTCCGGAGGTATGCGGCAACGTTGAAAACACAACACCTCCTTCATAAGTTACTATGAAAAGAGCGAAGTATGGAAGGTGATTATTCAAAGTACAACAAGGCGGCTGAGGTGCTGAAAGTATTGGCCCATCCGGTCAGGCTTTGTATTGTCAGAGGCTTGACGGAGAACGGGGAATGCAATGTAACCCATATGCAATCATGCTTGGATACGCCTCAGTCCACCATTTCCCAACACTTGCAAAAGCTCCGGTCTGCCGGCATTGTCGAGGGCCGGAGAAGCGGACTCGAGATTTACTACCGTGTTTCCAGCAAGCAGGCAGCCGAACTGGTAGGTGTCATAACAAAAGATATCGATTCCGGAGTGGAGGATTGAATGAGCAAAAAAATACTGATCGTAGGCGGCGTGGCAGGTGGAGCTTCTGCAGCCGCAAGACTCAGAAGACTGGATGAGCAGGCAGAAATCATCATGTTCGAAAGGGGCGAACACATATCGTTTGCCAATTGCGGATTGCCGTATTACATCGGCGGCGTCATAACGGAAAGAGAAAAGTTGCTGGTGCAAACCCCGGAAGCCTTTAATGAGCGATTTAACATCGACGTACGGATCCATAGTGACGTTACGCATGTGGATCCAAATAGAAAAGTCGTTAAGGTAAACAGCCGAAAAGCCGGCGTCTATGAAGAGCATTACGATTATCTTATTTTATCGCCCGGTGCCAAACCGATCAAACCCGGCATTCCCGGAATAGAGCATGAAAGAATACTGACGCTGCGGAATCTTCCGGACACGGATGCCATCAAAACGATGACGGATGGCAAAAAGATAAAGGAGGCAGTCGTTATCGGCGGTGGATTTATCGGCGTAGAAATGGCGGAAAATCTGGTAAAAAGGTGTATACAGGTACATCTGGTGGAGGCGGCATCTCACGTTCTAGCGCCGTTTGATGCCGATATGGTGATGATGGTGGAAAAAGAAATGCAGCGAAACGGAATAGAGCTTACATTAGGAGACGGTGTCGCGGCTTTTCGAGAAAACGGAAAACAGGTGGAAGTCGAACTTGCCGGCGGCACGAGGAAACATGGGGATTTGGTCTTGCTGGCCATCGGTGTGTCGCCCGACACCGCTTTTATTAAAGATAGCGGCATTGCGCTTGGCCCCAAAGGCCACATCATCGTCAATGAACGCATGGAAACGAATTATAGAGACATTTATGCGGTCGGAGACGCCGTTGAGGTAAAGGATTTCGTTACCGGTCTAAAAACAGCAATTCCGCTGGCCGGTCCGGCGAACAAGCAGGGAAGAATTGCCGCGGATAACATTGCAGGTCTTTCCTCTATCTATAAAGGAACGCAGGGAACCTCGATACTCAAGGTGTTTGAATTGACTGCCGCATGCACCGGCGGCAATGAAAAAACATTGCAATCGGCCGACATCGCATACAGGGTTTGCCATATTCATCCTGCTTCGCACGCATCGTACTATCCCGGGGCTGTCCCCATGGCACTCAAGCTGCTTTTCTCCGAACAGGGAAAGATTTTGGGTGCCCAGGCAATCGGATACGAGGGGGTCGACAAGCGGATCGATGTGATTGCCGCCGCTATACGGCTTTACGGAACCGTCGATGATCTGGCTGAGTTAGAGCTTTCCTATGCTCCTCCTTTTTCCTCGGCAAAGGATCCTGTAAATATGGCGGGTTATGTAGCTCAGAATATACTGTCAGGCAAAAGCAACGTAATTACTTGGAATGACATGGAAGATTTAAATAAGGAAGATTACATTCTTGTGGACGTCCGCAGTTCGGAAGAATTTGAAAACGGGAATATTGAAGGCGCTGTGAATATTCCTGTAGACAGCCTCAGGGAAAGAATCGGGGAACTTGACAAAAACAAAACGATCGTCGAGTACTGCCAAGTAGGGTTGCGGGGATATTTAGCCGATCGAATTCTCAGCCAAAAGGGGTATGATGTCTATAATATATCCGGTGGTTATAAATCGGCGCTGTCGGAAATGAATCCGGAAGATGGGGCCTCATCCAATGGCCGTCTTTCTCAGGAACCGAGCCCGAATATCATCGATCAGGACGCGCATACCCTAAAAGAAATAAATGAACGGGCGAATCCGGTAAATACGAAAAGCACGATCATTCCTGATAAATCCATTGACGCCTGTGGTCTTTGCTGTCCCGGACCGCTTCTTCAGGTAAAGTCCGCTATGGATGAATTAAAAGAGGGTGAAGTTCTGAAGGTTTCGGCGTCCGACCCGGGATTTTATGAAGATATACAAGCCTGGTGCAGAAGGACCGATAATCAATTGCTCGACGTGTCCAGTCATATGGGTATCATTACCGCACTTATTCAAAAGGGCGTAACGGGCGAAAAAGAGATCTGCCAAATCAACGCTTCAACCCGCAATAAAAAAAATAAAACCATGGTGGTGTTCAGCGGTGATTTGGATAGGGCAATCGCCTCTTTTATCATCGCAAATGGGGCCGCCGCCATGGGGAAAAAGGTAACGATGTTCTTCACGTTCTGGGGGCTGAACATTCTGCGAAAACCTGAAAAAGTAACCACCGAAAAAGGCTTTGTGGATAAAATGTTCGCGCTTATGATGCCGAGAGGCACCCGGAGACTGAAGCTTTCAAATATGAACATGCTGGGGTTGGGCGGCAGGATGATTCGGCAGGTGATGAAAAACAAACGTGTGTCTTCTCTCGAAGACCTTATGCACTCAGCCGTCGAGAGCGGAATTGAAATCGTTGCCTGTCAGATGTCCATGGATGTGATGGGACTTAAGCAAGAAGAGTTGATTGACGGCGTCAAAATCGGAGGCGTCGGATATTATCTGAGTGAGGCCGAGGATGCCGATATGAATCTTTTCATCTAAAACGGAAGTAAAATGGTATCTTTGCTTGATGAAATACCTGTGAAAATGCCTGAAGAGCGCTTCGACACACTTTGCTCAGCAGAACATGTAACAATCAAGCGAATCGTGTCGAGAGGTCATGCTTCGCCCGATGGGTTCTGGTATGATCAGAAAAAAAACGAGTTCGTTTTGGTCGTAAAAGGGAGCGCCGGCATAAGGATCGAAAATCGCGACGACATCGTGGTGCTGAACGCCGGGGACTACATGATCATTGACGCCCACGTAAGGCATCGGGTTGAGTGGACGGACGCCGCATGCGAAACCATATGGCTTGCCGTACATTATTGACCTGAAGTCGGCCGGGATAAGCTTCGGTTTTCGGATGCCGATAGAAACGGTGTTACAAAGGGTACTAAACGTTACGAAAACGTTACCAGTATCCCCGAACGGGCGTTGCAATGCGACATCGGTCGATTGAAAGAGAATGAATGAAACCGTTCTAAAGCGGGATGAACAGGATCTTTCGGGGTGCATTCGGCGGAGCACTGCGTCCTGCAGAAAGACTTGTCGGATTGGGCACAGTTTTTGCAAAATTGATTCGACAGGGGAATACTTGGCGTTCTCCTTATCCTATTCAATAGGATACTGGCTTCTCTCCCTCCTTCATAGCGACCCCGGGAATTATCCCGGGGTCGATTAAGGAAAAGGCCCTTTTTCGGATGCGGACCGGAAGCACGTAAACTTACTAAAAGTGGTATCCTTTTGAATCGGCCTTTTTTCAATCGTCAATGTAAGGAGTCTGCTATGCAGAAATCTTCATTTTCAGATATCGCCGTTATCGCCTGCGGCACCTTGAGCATGGAATTGAACCGGCTGTATGAAGAAGGTTTTCTGGACACGAAATACATTTATTATACAACACCGGGACTGCACCAGGATATCCATGAGTTGGAACGGCAACTGGTACAAAGAATCAAGCAGGCCAGAGAGCGTGTATCCAAAATCATCGTGGTTTACGGCGGTAAATACTGTTATGTGAACGCGGATAATCCCACGAGAACCATTCAGACCATCATCGAAGAGCAGGGTCCCGGAGTTGTTCGAATCGATGCCACCCATTGCATGAACATGATCGCCGATGAAAAAGAGCAGGAAAAGATCGCCTTGGAAATCGCCGGTGGTGAAAAAGTGTGGTGGATGACGCCGGGATGGGTGAAGTTTCGGAAGATGGTTTTCAAGGGTTGGGATAAAGGTTTAGCCAACGAAAATTTTCCCCGGCATACCGGCGGTGCCGTCGTCTTGGATGCCATCGGTTATCTGGATAACTATATGGCTGAAAACCCGGAAGAATTTCTCGAATACTGTGACTGGATGGGTATTGCCATGCAAGGCTATGCCACTACCCTGAACAGGCTGAAATCGCTTCTCCTGGAACAGGCTGACCGATTGGCGGGGGAATAAGCATGTCAAAAAGACATACGGAATGTCCGTTGTATAATCCGTTAAATTGCAAAGACTATTGTAATCCAAACTGTGTGCATGTGTACGGCCGGAAAAAATGTGTCTGAAAAAGAGAAGCGGTCGAACGACGCAAAAACCCGAGCTGCCAAAGGCGGCCGTCGGTATCGGACAATCATGACCTGAATGTCGGTATGAAACTGACCTTCATGTCCGAGGAGCATAGAAAACAGTATTGATTCACGTCCGCTGCTACTGTATCATGGCCATGTGGCTGGAACTCACAGAAAAGGACGTGAAATGGCGCTGCGGATCGTACGATTAGGAACGCCTAAAACACCCGGAGAGGGATTACGAATCGGAACGGTCCGGCGGCCGCCGCGTGGGGTTCGAAAAGAAGATTATATCTCGAAACATATTTACGACGTATGGTTCCCCAATCTTTCGCCGAGTGAATCCCTATTGAAGGAAACCCCTCCTTCTCATGATGAGAGATCCTGGGAGGCATTCAAACGCCGGTTCATCGCGGAGATGAAGTCCCCTTATGCTAAGAGGGATCTGGATCTGCTGGCTGCGTTTTCGCATCATACCGACTTTTCTATCGGGTGTTACTGCAAGGACGAATCCCGGTGCCACAGGGCCATTTTACGGCAGCTTCTCGAGGAAAGAGGAGCAAAAATTCAATAACCAAGCGATATTTCCGCACACGTTTGATGCCGATCCGTTTGTCGGTGCATCGGTTACCTTTCAAAGCGTTGAAAAACATGCTAAACGGAATCCACTTTATTCTTACCTACGCATGCAACTTCACATGTGATCATTGTTTTTTATACTGCAGTCCCACATCTTCAGGAACCTTCACAATCGCCAAGGTCAGAGCGGTTTTGGATGAGGCAAGGAAAATCGAGACAGTCGAATGGATTTATTTCGAAGGGGGAGAGCCTTTTTTGTACTTTCCGCTGCTGCATGAAAGCATATGCCTCGCTACCGCCGCCGGTTTCAAAACCGGCGTCGTTACAAACGCCTATGGCGCTGCTACCAGAGAAGATGCCGAACTGTGGTTAAAGCCCCTTGCGATAGCAGGTCTGACACTACTAAATGTCAGTAATGATGCGTTTCATTATGAAAACATCACAGAAAATCCTGCAGCCAATGCTTATGCCGCGGCCCGGGATATCGGTATTGCAGCTTCGCAAATTACGATTGAACGCCCCCGGGTATCGGAATCATCCACAAACGAGGAGAACAAGGGGAATCCACTGATCGGTGGGGGAGCGAAATTCAGGGGGCGGGCGGCCGAGAAACTGACCGACAATCTGCCTCTCAGGCAATGGGATACGTTATGTGAATGCCCGTATGAAGATCTTCAAACACCTTCCAGAGTCCATGTCGATGCATTTGGTAATGTGCACATTTGCCAGGGCATCAGCATAGGCAACATGTGGCTGACGCCCCTTTCCAACCTGATATGCGATTATCGTTTTGAAGCTCATCCGATATGCGGACCTCTCATACGCGGAGGGCCGGCGCAATTGGCCAGGGAGTCGGGCATCGCCTATGAAGCGAGGTATGTCGATGAATGTCACTTCTGCTATTCCCTCAGGAAAACCGGCATCGACCGCTTTCCTGATTGTCTAGGGCCCCGCCAGGTTTACGGATTACCCGAGGACCCAACCAAAGGCATATCGCCGTAAGGGCGGGCAGGCAGGCACCGTAGGCTTGTATGGTTTTTCGATGCGGTAATCACAGTGATGAAAGGAATAATGTTGGATAAAGCCACCCGTATCATCGGCAGCGCACCGATTTTCAAAGGTCTTCCACCGTCCGATTTGGAGGCTGTAAGGCGCATCGCAATTGAAAAGATCTTCGAAAAAGGCGAAATGATTTTTTTCGAAGGGGATGAGGGGGACGGCTTCTATATCGTTGTTGACGGGCAGGCCAAGATATTTAAATCTTCATCGGAGGGCAAGGAGCAGATTCTTCATGTGCCGGGTCAGGGGGAGCCGTTTGGCGAGGTGGCTGTATTTGCGGGACGATCCTTTCCGGCAAACGCTATGGCGCTCTTAAAAAGCCGCCTGCTGTTCTTTCCCCGGCAGGCATTTACCGGACTGATCGCCGAAAATCCATCCCTTGCTCTGAACATGCTGGCGGTGTTATCCATGCGTCTTCGTCGGTTTACCATTCAAATTGAAAACCTTACGCTCAAGGAAGTCCCGGGGCGGCTGGCCGCCTATCTCGTTTCTCTGGCGAAAGAGCAGAAAAATGAAGCATCGGTCAACCTGACGATTTCTAAAAGTTCACTGGCCGGTCTGCTGGGTACCATTCCGGAGACGCTCTCGCGCATTTTTTCGCGACTGACCGACCAGGGATTGATCCGCGTGGACGGCCGCCGGATTCATCTCGTGGATTTGGAAGGATTGAAGGCCGTTGCCGAACATGGTAAAACAGTTGCGTAAAGCACCCGTAAACGGTTCAACAACGGCCTGCATATCCTGCATTGCGGTGAAAAACCCGGCTTTCCAGTAAATTCAGGCGCTATCGTTTGCACGCCAGCAGGCTTTTGCTCAACAAGCGGATATGG
Source organism: Desulfobacterales bacterium (assembly GCA_046483495.1). Classification (GTDB taxonomy): domain Bacteria; phylum Desulfobacterota; class Desulfobacteria; order Desulfobacterales; family UBA5616; genus CAYLRU01. Next base: position 2,263 of record JAWODC010000064.1, on the reverse strand, counting down.
CTCATCTCCTCCTTGATAATGGCATCGATCTTATTTTTGCCCAAGTCCGAAGGAACCATCTCCTTCATGCCGAGATAGAATACGATGGAGTCCTTCTCCGCCAATATCGCATCCTTTAAAACCGCTTCCAAAGATGACATATCCAGTGCTCTTTCGAAAAAAACCCGTGTATCCGCAAGCGCTCTTAGATATGCGGCCGCTTCGTCCATTGGGTCAAAAACGGTGCTTTCCTTGTCCTTCATGGAAAGGGATTTCCGCAGTTGGGCGAACGTTTGTTCGTGCTCGTTTTCCATTTCGGCAAGGTCATTTAAGAGCCGGCGTTCTTCCGGATCCGTGATTTCTTTTGCGGCGCTCCTGTAGAAAGCAGCACCATTGCGTTCGATTTGCTCCGCCATCTCAAACACTTCATCCGCATTAAAATCGAAACTCATCGCTTTACGATTCCTTTCTGGTCGTAGTGGAAAAAAGGGCATGCCCTATCGATTATTCAATGAATTGTATTTATATGATTTCCGGGTGTATGTCAATTTTTCACTGTCAGTTCAAAAATGTATTACCAAATACCAAAATCGAAAAAACCGTTTGTCATCACCTATCAGTTGTGGCATAGAACTGATAATTTTTCTTAAGTTGTGTCCATCCATAAATGGCCCTTTCACGCGATTTCTGTGTTGGCCGCAAAATCGAAATCCTCAAAATAGCACACGATTCCTGCGGTTTCGGTCTTGCGCCTGCCTTGAACCCACGCGAAATTGCCTATTTCCGGATGGACACTGAATTGCAGTGTCTTCGGTTGACCCATTCTTTCACGTCGATATCCAATATGTCCGAATAACGGGCGTGAGTAGCGCCCAAAACGGCTTTTAATATGGACGTAAGCTATTTTTCAGGAGGCCCGAATGCCCGACCAGCTCAGCCTGTTTCCGTCCAGGGATGTAACCGAGGAAATCGATTCCCTGCTTGATTCCGACTCGAACGCAGCAGATGAGATATTTTTTTCGAACAGACGCTTTCGCAACAGCACAGAATATTTCGATCTCCTGAATTTTATTGCCGAATTTCCTCAGTACGCTGCATTTAACGGGCTGCTGCTGTATTTGCAGAATTCGAATATCTCCTATATTACTACGCCGGGAAATTGGTGGCGCCAATTTCGAAGAAGGCCCAAATATCGTGCAAAACCGTTGATTATTCTCGCCCCGATGTCGCCGGTTCGATTTGTTTATGATATCCATGACACCGAAGGAGACCCTGTCGAGCCGAACCGGCTGGCACTGTTGTGTGCAAAGGGAAAGCTCACTCGGGAAAATTATGAAAAAACGCTTCGAAATTGTCGACTGCACGGGATTCAGCCAATCCATTTCCCCCCTGCCGAATTGGAACCGGGCAGCTGCTATCCGATGACGTTCGATATCAGGGAGCGGTTCAAGACGAAAACTTTCGAAAGTTGGGCGAAGTATTTCATTGCTGTTGATGACGGCGCCCCTCTCGAGCACGCATACGCATCCCTCGTTTTAGGAATGGCTCATATTTTCTGCGGGCATTTAGGCATCGATGAAAAAGCCTGGTGGCAGGACAGGCGGGATGTGGATCACATCAAAGGGAAAATCGAAGCCGAATCCATAGCCTACTTGACCTGTTTGAGAAAAAATGTTCTAACGCCCGCAAAAAGGCTGCTGTCTCCCTACAGCGGGATCGATTGCGAAATGCCTTTTTTCGGGCTCAACAATGTCCTCCAGGTGACGCATTATATCGAGGAAATGGCGAAATCGACGTGGTCTGCACCAAAAAAGAAGAGCCGATACGGAAACGAGTAGGAGGAAAACGTGTCTCGGTGCTGTCATAAATCCATCTTGGTTGCGTGTTTGCTTTTCACCCTGACGGCGGCGGAATGCGCATTGGCGGATATTTATGTCTACACGGACGAGGAGGGAGTCAGCCACTATACCAATGTTCCTTCCTCGAATCGGTATGAGTTATTTATCCGTGAAGTATCCGTTTCGTTTAGTGGCGTCCTGCCGGATTATTATGATGAAATCATTCAGGAAGCCGCAGAAAAATACGGTCTTTCGTTTCATCTCGTCAAAGCGGTCATTCGAATGGAATCCCTGTCAATTTATTAGCTTCAACATACCATATCTCATCATCCCAATCGATACTTAGATTCTCAACTTGTTCAGGTGGTTGTGCGTTTATTCTAGCGGTGGCTTTCTTCCAAATTGGTTCAGGAACATAGGTGTAGAACGTGTATATCTGTGTCGCA
>JAWODC010000003.1:0-10680 GCA_046483495.1 Desulfobacterales bacterium | reverse complement strand
GTCCGTTGGTCGAGTTTCTGGTGCGAGCGTGTCAAGAACCCCGTCCATCGCGTCCCGGAACCGCGTGGCTGTTGGGCTATCGCTCTCCCGAAAGGACTTGTTCCCATAGTAGGTCCCGTTAGCATACCGATCGCCGTCACCATTCGTAAGTACATCACACAGCTCAAAACACAGTTCGATTTGCCGAATCGGGGTTGTAGCCTCGATATTCGTGTCGATGATCCTCACACCGACGTCAAGCAGGTCATTCCCGACGTACTTCATCGGATTTGTACCGAGTCGGTCGGCGACGTCGTCGTCGTTGTACAGTTCACACAGCGTAGTGAGGTCATCACGCACGCTCTCTAGCAACTGTGATGGGTCGGCCTCCAGTGGATGTAGTTCGACAAGGTGTGTTTCATATGCTTCCTGGCTGTCCAGTTTGCGCATCTCATCGATCCACTCGACAGTCATATCTGACTCAGCGATCAGCTCGGCCCAACAACATAAGTATTCTTTGCCGTTAATGGATTTTCAAGCCCTTTGGTTCCAGGTGTAAATTCGGCCGAAAAAATAGCACCGCCCCCCGCAAAGTCGATCAGGGCTCCGGTTTGCATGACCACGGTGTCCCCGTTGACGCTCACGCTTTTTTCAGGCGTGGATTCCATCAATTCGTAATTGACCACACTCGTAAGGGTCCATTCTCTGGGTTTGAGAGGAACATTCCAATTTGCATCCTCGACCAGATGGCCATACTGTATCGACCCTTTGGCCGTCACGGAAGTGACGCTGCCGCCGGCCAGAAAAACAGTTGCTGCTTTGTCATCGTCATTGAGCAGGTCCGGACCCTTGAACCGGATTTGTCCCATTGGCGCGGCCAGAAATCCCTGATGATCGATTTCATTGGCGGCAATGGTCAGCGCCCCCCCGGCAGAAACAATGGGGCCGCCTGTTTTCGACGCTGCCGGCAAAATGGTGATTCGTCCTTCATCCGATGCCAAGGTAAAATCAGACTGCGTGGTGGGATAGATACGGGCTGACCGTACGGTCAGGTCTCCGGGCGTTCTCAACTGCCCTTTCCACATCAGGCGCCCGGTATTGTTATAATAAACATCGTCTGTGAGCCGAATATCTTTTGTGGCATCGAGTGAAATGGTGTTAAATCCGGAGACAGCGACACTACCATTAATTTCCATATATTCTCCGTCAAGCGCAAACCGGCTGTCGCCATCACCGGCCTCCAATGATTGGGTGTCGCCAACAAGGTTTAAATAGGATATCTGCTCTGAACTGTCCCCATATTTTGCTTGGGTATTGGCCAATATGATTTCAGCCGCATCAAAGGAGACGTTCTGATCTTCTCCATTCCCGCTGATACGCGGTGCGTCCAAAATTAGACGACGCAATAACGGGTTACCCGCTTCATTTCCCTCCATGTTGATATTTCCGGAAAACGCCAGTTCTTTTAAACTGCTGAGTGAGACGGCATCAAAACCGGCAGCGATATAGCGATTTAGATCATTTTCATCGACGGTCATTGAAAAGAATAAATTTTCTTTGGTGATGGAGAGAGAAGCACCGTGAACGGTTTTGTGGTAAGCGTGTCCGCTAAACTCTCCATCTAACGTCAACTCATTAAGATACTTCAGGGTTAACGAACCGGAACGAGCGGCCATGGCTTTTGTGATGATGCCGCCGTCGGCTTGGTAAACAATTCCATTCACCGGTTGAGAACCGGAGATATCGATCCGGGATCCCGGTTCCATAAGGATACTGCCGGATTTTGCAGTCAGCGTCACCGAACCCCCATCCAGGATGTCATATTGATAGCCGAGTTCAGCTATGTACGATTCCGGGATTTTCCGGTTGTATCCGCCGGCGCTGAGGCTGCTTCCTTTACGGATAATGAGGTCTCGGAGCTCTCCGGAGGCTGTCAGGTTTATATTTCCGGACGGAGCGATCAAGCTGCCGGCGATATCGGTGATCAGCCCGGATAATGTGATATGACCTTCCGGCGCCACTTTTAGGGTTGCATTTGGCTGTACATATACCGTGTAGGTGTCTATTTCACTAATTACTTCCTCTGAACGCACCACAGGCAGTCCGGCTTTGGCGGTGATGCCGGAATCTCCGAGATATTCCAGGGGAACCTTAACATATTCATTTTCACTGTCTATGGTGAGGCCTTGCAGACGAATTGATTCTCCAGGGTTTAGATTGCCTCCGGCAACAAGGTTTGTGACAGACGGTTCGGGAAAGGCCATCTTAATACATGAAGGTTCCAGCAGGATATCACCGGCAAAATTCAAATCCTTATAGCTTTTTAGCGTAATATCAGTAAATCCGGTATCCGCCAGTTGATCCTGTTTTAGTACCAGCTGCGCCTTCAACTCATCCGCCAATTCGTCATCGAATCCAAACCCGGGGGAAAGCAAAGGACCTTCTTGGTCTACGATAAGGGTATCCGTATGCAATGTAATGGCGCCGCCTGTTTCGCCGATAAGCGAGTGGCCTCTTAAGCCGGCTTCTAAAACCAGGGATTTCCCTTTCAATTCTATACTGCCGGCAGAACCGGCTTTGATATTTCCATCGGGCTTGATCTCATAGCCGCCACTGACATCCAAAAGGGAATATGTGCCCAGAATCAGTTCTCCCCCGAAATACGTATTGTCTGTTACACGAAGACTTCCCCCATCAATAAAGCCGCTTTTTAGCCCCCCAATATTCTCGGCAAGGGAGTTGTCAATTCTTTCCCCGGCAACGACGACCCTGGCGCCCTCATTCATCAACACACGATCGACCAGTTGAACAGTCTTATCCGCGGGATTCATTTCGGATGTTAGCGTATCAGTGATGATGAAGTTTACTTCACCACCGGGAATTTCAATATTCCCATTATATTCCAACGCGCGGGCCCTAAGTTCCAACTTTGCAGGCGCAGCATCCCAATATTCCGGGGCCATACCCACCACGTACGTGCCGGTGGATTTAAGTCGCAAACCCCCCGGGCGCAGTTTCAATTCAGCATCCGTATCAACTGTGATTTTTGTGTTGGACTGAACCGTCAGATTGCTCAGACCTGCGGCACTGAGTTTGTCGGCTGAAATCACACTGCGAAAAAGCGGGCCTTGACTGTTTTGGAATTCAGACAGATACGGCTGATTGCCGTCAATCGAGACTGTTTTTAAATCGGTTTCAATAGAAAAATCCTCTGGAAGGACCGGTGCCTCCTTAACGATTACCAACTCATCGACAACATGATCCACAGAGGTCCCCGTAGCAAGCTGTGGATTATCAGGCCCGATGAACAACTCTCCGCCACGGGGAGCCTTTACCCCTGAAGCAGTTTGAAGCGTGTAATTGCCATATGGCTCAACCGGAATTTCCGTCTCGGTTTGGTAAAGACCGGCAGTTGCCGATCCCAGAAGAATGCCGTCAAGCACAATGCCTTTGGCAATGAGGGATAATGTACCGGCATCATCTCCTTGTATATACCCGGTAGTAAAGCTCAACAATGGCGTTGCGCCGCCAAAGTAAAGACCCTCGTATCGATCAATCGTTCCGTAACGCTCATCCACAAATTCCTGGTAATTGGCAATAGTGTCGTATTGAATCGACTCCGGTGCTTCACTGATGTCATATACTTTGTTGCCCGACAACAGTTGGGTAATATTATGATGACCATCTGGTACTCGGGTACCCCCCCCTGAAAAGTCAATTCGTGCAGCCTCTTTCCCATCGTACCCGTCTCTTATGATGATATCTCCATTTTCCGTCTGAAGTTGAATCTCTCCTCCGGCTGTAGCCATTTCTCGCGCGGTTAGAAATTCCCCATGCAAGTGGGCGGATAAATCTCCGATAGTGGAGCCTTCCTGTGGCAGAACAGTCATGGTTTTCCCCTGTAATATACCGTTTTTCTGGGAAAAATCATTTTTCAGTTCCACGCTGTTTAATTGCACATCGACAGCAACGGATTCAGAAGGCCGGTCGACCCATTCACCGCTCACATCCAAACGGCTGCCGGCATCCAAATAGATGCGATCCGTAGCATCCATGATGATGGTTCCCGACTTTGCCGTTAGGTCGCCACCGTGTTCAATTATTCTTGTGGATGTGGTTTGATTCTTCATTTCATTGGTGGCTATATTGACGACTTTTTTCTGATCCAGACCCGCAATCTCTATGTGTCCACCCGAAAGCTGAAAACTCGAATGAACCTTTTCCGTATCGCCGCTTATCGGAGCGATGGTTCTACTGGCAGCACCTGTCGTAACTTTTTCCGAGGCTTTGAGTTCAATACGACCATTGTTGGTGATGGCGGTTATCGACCGAATATATCCGTTCTGATTGACGTTTTTTCCATACATGCCGGCAAGACCGGCGTCCGCGGTGATGCTTCCTGTTTCAGTGTTCACGGCCGTGCCTTTTTCCCCGGGCGTTACCCAAATATGGGGAAAGGTTCTGTCCAACAACTTCATTTCCGCGTCGTTTCCCGCTATCAGAGCCACTTGCCCGGCCGGTGCGTTGATCGTTCCTGAATTCTCGACCTCCGGAGATGCCAAATAGACGAAGCCGCCTGTGCCCGCTTGTATGCTGCCGCGATTGCAAACCGCCCCGGCTGTGTCATCGCCGGTAAAATGCATAACACCTTTTAGGAAGTCATCTTGAGCGATATTCAGAGATGACGCCGCAAGAGAATGCACATTAATCTGGGAATCCGGACCGAAAAGAATGCCATTCTGATTGATCAGGTAAATTTTCCCATCTGCCGTGAGTTTTCCGAATATCTGGCTGGGATTCTGGTCATAGATACGGTTGAGTGCCTCCCAATCGGTGTTGCCTTTCTGGTCAAAATGGGTCCAGGCTTGCTTTCCGATATTAAATGATTTCCAGTCAACAATTGCCTTGGGCTGATTTTGATGTACAATCAATTCACTGCTCCGAGGACGGCTCAAACCGGCCACACCCTGAACAAGACCATCCGGTTTGACTATAGGAAGGGAGTTGGGAGGCACCTGAGGCAGGTTGGTAGCGCTGCCGTAAAATCCTGGGATTTGCGGCTGACGGGCGAGTAATGTGGGCGGCAGCATGAGCTGGGCGATTAAAAAAAGCGATAACGATAGCCGATACTTATTGAAGCATTGAATCATTTAATGGGATTCCCTATATTTGTCATGTTTTCAAAAAAACTCAAAAATCACCATCTTTCGTCATTCCGGCGAAAGCCGGAATCCAGTCCTTTTGAATAGTTACATATGGCTTGGACTCCGGAGTTGTTCGGGATTCACCGGAGTGACAACTTTTCAAAAAAGCATCATTTTATGATCAGATTGATTAGGGTAAACCAATCCATTACCAGGAATATTCAATAAAAAAGCCCGCAGCTCACCTGTTATCAGATGTTGCGGGCTCTCTGGTTTCTGCCTTAGGCGGACCAGCAAAGTACCCATGATTCTGAAATTAATAGAATCTTACTTTAAAGACTTTTGGAAACAGATACCAAATTTGGAAATCCAAGTCAATAGATCTTCTCGGATAACGGAGAAACAATGTATAGCGTTCCCCCAATCAATTCCAAAGGGCTTGAGTTGTTTCCAAAGCGCAAATGACTCAATCAATATCGTGCCGCAAAATGGATAACGGATCCATTTTCCCTGAAGGTTCAGTGGAAGAAGGGTGCTAGGCCCCCTGCTTCACTTGGTGCTTGGCCTTCAAATTCGATCCGGTTGCCTGTCCATTGAGCGCCTTTTTTAATTCAGCCTGAAACTCACTCGCCGGCCGGAAGCCCTTTATTATCTCAACTTCGTTACCCCCGGCATCCAGCAGAACAGTCATGGGAAATCCGGTCTGTTCGTACAATTCCTTTAGACCACGCTGCTCGTGCGAGTCCACCTTTACCCAGACAAAGTCATCTTTCATCATCTTGATCCGGGGGTCCTGGAGGGTCGTATTGAACAGTTTCTTGCTGTAACCGCACCAGTCCGCATACAGCACCAGGACGGCCGGCTTTTTCATTTCTTCAATGGCTTGCATGCCCTTTTCATAATCCTCTATCCATTGGATCGCCATATTGCTGAATTCATTTGCTTTGGTCAAGCTTAATATCTTTACATCAAACAAAATATCCTGCCCGGCCAGGGGGTCGTTAAAATCAACGGTAAATTGATTGTCACTGACGGCCACAACCCTTCCGGGCCGCCTTTCCAGCTCAAAATACCCACCGATTTTAGGGGTCAGATGGATGTGGATCTTGTCGTTTTCCACGGTCATCCGGGTCAATCCGAAATCGGAATCCATTTCCTCGGCCACCGGTGACAACTGAAGCGATACCTTATCTTCGGCAACATCCATAATACGGGCCTCAACATAGGGATTAAAGACGATTGTTTTATCCTTTATGGGGAACCCGTTGTATTTTTGCGAGTATTCCTTTACCGACAGGGTGATCATGGTGGGCACGGTCTTGTCCCGGTCAAAATTCCGAATGAGCCCTGGATTACGGCTGCCAAAGGCCTGGTCAAGAGATATGACAACCTCTTTTTGCTCACCTACCGCCAGTCCCATCACGGCATATCCCAAACCGGGAAAAGCCTCTTGCGCTCCGGCGATGAGCGTTAGTGGACCGAATATGTCCGGGGCTTTGAAATTTTGTATTTTTTCCTGGTTAATATCTTCGGCAATGTCGGCGGAGGTGGTCTGGATCAATTTCCCATTGGATTTTAGCCTTGCCGTATAGGCCACCTCTACCAGGTCTCCGGTTTCAACCAGAACGCTTTTGTTGATATCTGGTGACAACCCGGGGGATTTGCCCGTTGCTGAAGCGGTAGCGGGCATTCCCGGCGTATCGCCCGATGTATCGCTTTGATGCAAATCAGCCTGTTTGTTTGATTCCTGCGGTTGCATATCCTTTTCAATGGCAACGATCTTGACATCGCATTGAAGGGCTTCACCCCCAAAAGGGTGGGCGTAATCGACCAGGAAGTTCTTTTCGCTGACCTCTGCAATCTTCCCCACGGCCGGCCCGACGCTTACCAGGGACCCCTTCCGAGCATCGATATCGGTAACGTAATTATCCCCCATATCCTTCACCGTAACCATTCCGAAAGGGCCCTCCATTGCCTGGTCGGATATGGGTTCAAAGGCAACCTTCACCGCATCATTTTCAATGGAGACGACTTCTCCTGTAATACCCGTATCCAATCGCACGGTCTCGCCAACGGCCGGATTGCCGCCCGTCAAATTGGTAAATATATCCTTTGCATAGACCGTGTTTTTGGGATGGGTTTTCACCTTTGTCAGTCGAATGCTGCGCTCGTTAGAGGGAAGATCATTTTGGGGTTCCGCCGTCACGCGAATGGATCCGAAATCGCCGGGTTTCCATTCCCTGGTATCTTGAACCAACTTGTCAATCAGCACGTCCTCCAAAAACTTGAGCTGTCCTTCCAAAGCCGCGTTTTTTTCCCGGGCATCATAGGCCGTGATATCCACAGGTTTGTAAGCTTTTTTGTAAATAAAGGCCCTGGCCTTTTGATACTTTGAAGAATTTGCGATATCCGCTTGCGTCGAGACAAGGATATCGCCGTTTTGCATCCGGCAGGTATATTCCAGCCCGCGCCCCTTGCCCGCCGGATTTTGCGAGGCCAGTGATGCATGATCAGTCATGCCTGCAAATGAGAAAAATAAGGCAATGCAAATAGCCACAACGATAATTACGCCAATTTTTTTCATGATTTTTTTCACTCCTTATTCCTTTAATCTCCTGGCAACCTAACTTGCCAATAAATGATGGTCTCGTAAAAAGTCGATAATACGTCTCTTGCGTCATTCCCGCGAAGGCGGGAATCCAGTGATGTCAAATGGTTCTGGATGCCTGCCTTCGCAGGCATGACGGGATTTGGGATTTTTTACGAATGTGTCAATAAATAAACAATAACAGGGCTTATAGCTATCAAATTGTTAATTTTATATAAGGTTTTGTTTTTGTTTCAATGAGGTGAACACGGGACCCATATTCAGTATTAAGGGCTGATTTAAGGATCGAAGGATTTCCTTTACCGTCAAAAATAAGTGGGCTGCCGAAGCAGCCCACTTATTCATTCCCATACGGCTAATTTATTGCCCTCTTAGCCGTTCAAATCCTGCGGCATGTCTTATTAAGGCCGAGGAATCTTTGATCTCGGGAAGTCTTTGGGATCATTATTGTTTTTATAAACCTTCATATCACCTTCGGTCGCCCAGAAATAGGCGCTCTGGCCGAAGTTTTCAAATGAGAGGTACTGCGATTCAGCAGCCTGGGTCTGGATTGCGGTGAGGAGAGCCTGATCTACAGCTTCCACACAGTCGTCCATAAAGCAGGTCTGGGCGGCCCAGAAATTGTATTTACCCGACGCAACATCGTACCGGCTGGGAGCGACACCCTGGTATTTCAGCTGATGGACGCCGAGGCTCTCACCCATGCCGATGCCGGACCGGTACATGACCTTGTCCGCATCCACATAGCCGATGCCGCCGGGAAAACGATCAACACAGTCCGTGGTCAGCGCTGAAGAGCTCTTGTAGTGCCAGATATTGTTGGCAGTGCCGGAAAATCGTGAAATGATGACGTCACCGCGGGCAACGGTATCAAGTAGTGTCTGGTGGGTGCCGGAACCGGCATGACGCATGCATTTGACGATGGTGAGGTCGGGGAAACTCGGGCCGAAATCGTTCCAGTTGTCCACGGCATTGGAAAAAATGTGCAGCACCATCAGACGGCTGACGTTGTCCAGCGGTTTCTGCACGCAGGTGGGAACCACATCTTCATATTTACATTCCCAAGCCTGTGAACATGTTTTTTGAGCGGCCGTACCCTGATTTCCGTCCTGGCATACGCCATCAAGGCATTTGAAATCGCCCCGGCAAGACAAGGCCGGATCTTCATCGGGATCGCACTCCCAGCCCTCTTTGTAGTATGCCCAATGGGCTTCAAACGGTCTATCATCTAGTGCGGCTTCCACGGCGGTATAATCACACACATGATGGGTCACCGCATTATTGGCGATGAAACCAAAGGGTACGATTACACCGGTAAATGAATGATCTGGGGTTATTTGATCACAAGGAGCATAAAAATTGGTTGCTCCGCTGGGATTAGCCACATATCCTGCATAGCCGCCTGACCATCCACGCGTATAGGGCGCGCAAAGGGTATTACAGGGAACATCGGCACAACCCAGCTGGCAATCAGCAGTTTCAATATCCGGACAGGTTCCGGCCGCCCAATTACAAGTAGCGGGTTTACAATATTCCAGGGGTTGACAATCATAGTTATTGCAGCCGCCGCCTGAGTTGGAAATATTATACTGGACGTAAATCGTGTCATTATGATTAGGATCACCAGGACCATCAAGGACACAATCGTTTCCACGGATGATCAAGGTGTCTCCGCCATCGGATTTGGTACACGTTGCCTGGTCAGTTGAGAGACAATCGTAAGTGTCCTCTACAACCGCACCTCCGGCTTTGATCCAAAAATCAGCCTGTGCAGAGGCACCGCACATGTTGATATCACGGGTGATTACGGCAGCAGACGCCGTACCGATCATCCCGCACAGAGCAATGATTGCAATTGCAAAAATCTTTTTCATGATTTTCCTCCATTCTTTCATTTTGCATTGTTTTTTTTAAAATCGTTTTATTGTACTGACCTAATTCATTTTTTTCTTCTTCTGATTCCGATCAGGGTCAGCAAACCTGAGCCCAGCAGGATAGCGGCACCCGGAATCGGCACGGCACTGTAGGAAACCAGCAGGTTGTCTCCGCTGCTATCCAATGTGAAAGTCCCGGCCAAGGTGAGTTCCCGGGTAAAGAGATCAAATGCGTACAGATCATAACCACCAAGGATGCCTTCGTTCAAAACAGCCTCGGCCCCGAAAGTTGAACCGGGATTTACCAGCAGACCAGCATAAATGCCGGGAGTCGTGCCGCCGTTCATCCAGTTGTGATAGGGACCATCGGCTTTGCTAAGAACTTCTTTTCGATTGGTGCCACTTATGCCTGGATCATCATAAGAATTTAACAAAATAGCGTCTTGATACCCGGCAAAGGGGTTGCCCATTGAGAAATCAGTTGTATCAGAGGCAAATAACGCAGGTACATCAATATAATCCGGATCTCGTCCACCACCAAAAACACCGACTTTGATGTCACCCCAACTGGCTGCGCCGAAATCGGAAAGAGATATTTCGGTATCCAGGTTTGAGTAGCTTATGGTTGTATCCAGACCAACGCCCAGGTCAAAATGAGCCTCGTTTCCTGTGGCCTCAAATGGTTCTCCCTCATATGCTACCAGCTGAAGATTTCCATATTCAAAAGCGGCCATGGCATTGCTGCCGAATGCCACAACAGCAATGACCGTTAAGATCACAAAAAGCTTCTTCATTTCGTTTACCTCCTAATAGTTAAGTTGTTTTGTCCCCAGGCAGCCCGGCGATCTGGTGATTTGGTCAAATAGTTAACTTTCTGAATGGTTGAATAGGACAAAATGTAGATAAGTATCAATTTTTTCATTTTTATCTCACGAATAATTTGTCGATATTCCAAATTCTCAAATCAACTATTCAACTTGTCGGCAGACCCTTTGGCATTCCGTCCCCCGGTCGCCCGGGGTTTGGCATTTTTTCTGAAGACCTCGTGAATAAACTGTTTCCGGTAGATACTGCA
>JAWODC010000065.1:0-3753 GCA_046483495.1 Desulfobacterales bacterium | reverse complement strand
CCGATGAAAACGACATGCTTCAGGTGGCGGTATGTGACAACGGTCCGGGATTCGACCCAAAAACTATTGATGAAACGGAAGAAACCGGATTTGGGCTGTTTTCCATCCGAGAACGGCTGGCGCTGCTGGGCGGCACACTGGCGGTTGAAAGCATTTCGGGGGGCGGCGTGCGTGTATCTATTTCAATGCCGGTTGATTCAGTCGATATGAAAAGCGGAAAACGTCCCGAAGCCCACAACAGCGAACCTCATGTGTTTGCGCCCAATGGGGACATCATCAAGGTCCTGCTGACAGACGATCACAAAGTAGTCCGGCAGGGACTTTCCACCATGCTCGGCCTGCAGCCGGATATCGAGGTGGTCGGCGAAGCGTCAAACGGAAAAGAAGCGGTGGAATTGGCACTGTACCTGAAGCCGGATATCATCCTGATGGACATCACCATGCCTGAAATGGATGGCGTGGAAGCGGCCCGGATTATCCATTCCGAAATGCCTCACATCCGCATTATCGGACTTTCCATGCACGATTCCAAAGACCAGGCCGAAGCTATGCTGGCGGCCGGCGCCTCCGCCTACTGCACAAAGGACGGCGGAACCAATATATTATTGTCTGCAATACGGGGGGAAAATGATGGAGCTTTATCCTGTAAAAACTAAAACCCTTGATAACATCCAATCCGGATAAATGCGACTACCGGGGACATTATTACCTTTACAAAGACCTGGAATTCATGTTGTGATAAGTGGAATTCAGGGGAGTCCACCTTTTCATTCGGTATCAAATATCCACACGATTATTCCCGATTAAGTAACCGCCGGTCTCGTCCCAGAGAATTGGCTATCCCCCTCGTATCGAAGAAAGCAAAAGATCCGTATTCCCGCTCTTGGAACAGTATCCCGATGCTCCTGCCTCGATCATCTCCGCAGCTTTTTCATCTTCATCATACATGGACAGACCAATTATACGGATGTGTGGGAATTCTGAATGAATGCCGGGACGCGCATGCCGGCGTTAGATTCCTTTCAGCGTGTTTGGTTCGAGATTCCGGTCAGGCAAAACGGCCGGCCGGCCGACAAGAAAACGATAGGAGGCATGAAAATAGTAACTGCTCCAGCTTACGATGCCCAAAAACTTTGTACCGTCTTCCAAAAGATACAACCAGTCATCAGGCCACGAAAGCCGTCTCTCAAAATTCTTTGTGAATGACTATTTTGGTGAAAGGATTCCTCATTTACCCTTTCGCATGTCAGCCCCGCCCGAAATTGAGAATTGGTTAAATATGACCCTTGGTTATATGTGACCCCGACATCCGCAAATAATTATGATAGTCCGTGACCATTCCCTATGCTTGTTTCCCCTTATAAATCAGAAGCATGCGGTATAAAAATCCAATCTTTAAGAATTGGCATGAAGCTTGAATTTAACAATAACATACAAAAACCCCAATGTTTTTCCTTGAGGGAGGGTTTTCACCCGAGCGATGCGACCGTTAGTCGCAGTAAAAACAGGAGAATCAGACATGAGAGAAAGCATATTACCTACAGAAGGGTCAGCCTGGCCTACCATGTGAAGTCAAGCCACCAAAGGAGTTTCGCCATGAAAGAAATGATCGAAATTATCGCACGAGCATTAGCTGATGAGCCGGAATGGGTATCCGTAAGCGAAGTCGGCGGAATGCACACCTCAATACTGGAGCTCACCGTCGCAAAAGCAGATATCGGCAAGGTCATCGGTAAGCATGGCCGTACAGCCGGTGCGTTGCGGACTTTATTGAGCGCCGTTTCAGCTAAGGCAAAAAAACGAACCTTGCTCGAAATCGTGGGCTAATGAAAAAGGTCTGCATTTCAGGGGGGTTACCACAATGATCGTCATGAAAATCACCATGAACGCTATCCCAAGTAAACAACTGGAAGTAACGCAAACCCTTCTTTCCATGAGCGGACCGACCGAAAAGGAGGCAGGGTGCATAGGCTATGGCGTTTTTTGCGATGCCAAAGACAAAAATCGTTTCTGTCTGCTGGAAGAGTGGAAAACCCGGGAAGAGTTGGATCAGCATATCGCATCTCACCGGTTCAGCATTTTGTTGGGAACCAAAGCGCTTTTATGTGAACCATTAGATATTCAGATTTTTACGGTTTCCCGTTCAGAGGGAATGGATGCCGTTCATTCGATCAGAGAGCATAAAAAATCAAATAAATCTTTCCCCGACGGGCACAGGAGCCTTATCAAATGAACATTCTCCTTATATATCCTAAATTTCCCGATACGTTTTGGTCTTTTTCGCACGCGCTGCGTTTCATCGGAAAGAAGTCGGCCTTTCCACCGCTTGGCCTGATCACGGTCGCGGCCCTGCTGCCGGAACAATTTCAAATACGTCTTGTCGACTTGAACCTGGAAGCTCTTGACGACGACGATCTGGCATGGGCCGACATGGCTTTTATCAGCGCAATGGCGGTTCAGCGCAAGTCGGCCGTTCATGTCATCGACCGGTGCAAGGGCAAGGGCTTGAAAATTGTAGCCGGCGGGCCGCTTTTCACGGCACAGCCATACGATTTCGGGCAAGTGGATCACTTGGTTTTGGACGAAGCAGAGGCAACGCTGCCGGCATTTCTTACGGATCTGAAAAACGAATGCCCGAAACAAATCTACCGGGCAAAAGAATATCCCGAAATACACTACAGCCCTATCCCGTTGTGGGGCTTGATTGATACCCGTCGCTATGCATCGTTGAATATTCAGTATTCCAGAGGGTGCCCGTTCAATTGCGAGTTCTGCAACATTACGGCGCTTTTCGGACGCACCCCGCGCACCAAAACTCCGCAACAGATAGTTGCTGAACTGGACGCAATCTACAAGGCGGGTTGGCGCGGCAATATCTTTTTTGTGGACGACAATTTTATCGGCAACAAACGCTGCCTTAAGGAGCATTTGCTTCCGGCCCTGATCAAATGGCGCAAGGGGAAAAAAGGATGTCTGTTTTTTACCGAAGCCTCGATCAACCTTGCCGACGATCCCGAGCTTATGGCCCTGATGGCCGAAGCCGGATTTGAATCCGTATTTATCGGTATTGAGACACCGGATGAAAATTGTCTCACAGAATGCTGCAAGACGCAAAACAAAAACAGGAACCTACTGCAGGATATCCAGAAAATGCACCGCTCGGGGTTGCAGGTCATGGGCGGCTTCATTGTCGGTTTTGACAGCGATCCACCTTCAATCTTTCAACGCCAGATCGATTTTATTCAAAAAAGCGGCATTGTAACAGCCATGGTGGGCATGCTCCAGGCCCCTCCGGGGACCCGGTTGTTTGAACGCCTTGCGCGAGAAAATCGGGTGTGCAGTGAGTTCTCCGGTGACAATGTGGATGGCCGGACCAACATCATACCGGCCATGGGCCTGGACAACCTGATCAATGGTTATCGCGCGATTATGAAACAGATTTATACCCCCCGAAAATATTACCAGCGGGTCAGATCTGTTTTAAAAGAATTGAAGATGCCGGTGGCGACAACTCCAATGGATCGTCAGCGAATCCTTGCCTTTTTCCGCGCCTGCCTGCGGCTGGGCCTTTTGGGTAAGGAAAGGTTTCAATACTGGCGCCTGTTGGCGTGGACCATTGCGCGCAGACCCAGGCTGCTTCCGTTGGCCGTTACCCTGGCCATATACGGTTATCATTACCGGAGGGTATGCGAGCTGCACATTCTTTAAGCAAGAGGAGATAAAATTCAATGAGGCTTAATGGTATTCACTTTA
>JAWODC010000041.1:0-5572 GCA_046483495.1 Desulfobacterales bacterium | reverse complement strand
ACACCTTCATGATGGTAAAAGACTTTTTCATCTGCAAGTACAGGGGCAAAATGCCTGTAAAAAACAAGGGCGACATTGACATGTACTTTGTGGAAAACTTTAAGCCACAGTTTACGGATTCGCTTAAGGGCCTTCAGCCAAATCAAAAATTCCATGTCCAGTTGCAACTCCTCCGCATCAATGATCTTGAAGAAATTATCCTCGAAAAGCTGGACAAAGGCTTACCCGAAAATTTGTTCTATCATAACATGAAACACACCATTGATGTAGTAACCCAGGTAGAACTAATCGGTAAGTCTGAAAATATAACCGATGAAGAATTGCTACTTTTAAAAACAGCAGCTCTCTTCCATGATATTATGACAGATCTCAGCTGATACGGTCATGGGTGAAAGAGAAGATTCGGGGTATTGAGAACCGTGAGACAATTTGAGAGATTCCCAGTTCTGATATAGCCGCAAAAAAACGCAAAATACGCAAAGGATTTCAAAACTTTCAATTTCAGTTCATTCCCATCTGCGTGAATCTGCCCAATCTGCGGATTGTACTCTTCCATTGTTGCCTGTCCTTCCTCGTTAATGTCTTCCCGCTTGATCACCTTCCAAATCGTCATCAAAACAATCTTCAGATCGAGCCACAACGACCGGTTATCGACATACCAGACGTTAAATTTGAATTTCTCTTCCCATGAGATCGCATTTCTGCCGTTCACCTGTTCCTAGCCGGTCAATCCAGGTTTGACTTCGTGCCTGCGTGCCTGATCGAGAGTATAGCGCTCAAGATACTGCATCAGCAGCGGCCTTGGCCCGACAATGCTCATGTCACCTCTGATGATGTTGAACAGCTCGGGCAGTTCATCCAATGAGGTTGCACGTAAAACGTTGCCGAACCTGGTCAAGCGCTCGGCATCAGGCAGCAAATTTCCTTTGGAGTCTTTCGTATGGGTCATGGTACGGAACTTGTAAAGCTTAAAAGGCTTTCCGTCTTTCCCGGGACGTACTTGAGTGTAGAGAATTGGTTTGCCCATAGTAGCACGGCGAAAAATGGCGAAAATAAAGAATACGGGGCTTAATGCAATCAAAGCACTTATTGCTGCTATCAACTCGAAAAGCCTTATAAATTTTAGACCCTAACCTTTCTTTTTGGTCAAAGCTTGAAATATATCAACAAATTTTCTGACACCGACATCGAGCGCCATTTCTTTTTCGTAAAACCGTCGGCCATTTTGGCCCATCTCTCCTAATTTCGCAGTTGGCATTTGATATAGTTGTTCAACTGCGCTTGCAATATCCAGTGGGTCTTCTGGTCGACAGGTGATGCCGGCACAGGCCGTTGTCACGATATCGGACGCATCCCCTTGGACGCCCATTAGAATCGGCTTGCCGACTGACATATATGCCTGTGTTTTGGATGGTATGGTGATATCAAAAAGCGGATCTTTTCTAAGATGGACCAATAGGACATCGGCCATATTCAAGACGGCTCCTATTTCGCTGAATGGCCGTCGATTCAGGAAACGTACATTTCCGATTTGACTCTCGTTTACTTTCCGTTTCAAAGCTCTAACTGCGATTCCACCGCCTATCAATACGAATTGAATTTGGGGATATTGATTTTCTAAAATGGCCGCAGCGTCAAGAACTGCATCCAATGCCTGTGCTTCTCCCATGTTGCCAGCAAAAAGGATATTGAATCGACCGCTGAATCCCAATCTTTTCGCAAGGTCGGCATTCGGGTTTTCAGGCTTTAGAAATGATTCCTCGCACCAGTTGTAGATCACTTCAATCTTATGACCGGGAATGCGTCTATTTATCAGTGCTTTTTTAAACCCTGGAGACAATACAACTATTCTAGCAGCCTGTTTGTAAATCCACCGGCACCAACCATCCAACATTGTCAGGGCGATGCTATTGTTCATCATCCCCGTTGCGCCCAGTGTATCGGGCCACAAATCCTGGATGTCATAGACAAATGGTGCTTTGTACATCCGGCTCAACACAAATGCCGGTAGCCCAATGGTAGCTGGCGGATGGTACACATATATTACATCCGGTGTTTTTACAACGAACTTCCCTATAAGGGTCGCCGATACTGAAAAGCTGCCGTAATTGCCAATTCGTTTGATGCTTGAATGATTATGACTGGGATATAAGGGTACCCGTGAAACCGGTATACCGACCATATTTTCGCGCTTAATTAATTTGACACGGTATCCATTGTATAGTTTGCCACCGGGATAGTTGGGAAAACCGGTCAGCACTTCCACCGAATGACCCAGCTCTTTCAGCTTTTTTGCGAAGGGCAATCCTTTGAAAGTCGGTTCGGGATCGAACCATTGGGTGAGTAACAGGATATGCAAATCGGTATTACTTTTTGAAGAAATATCGCCAGAATTATGGCGATAGCGTCATTTCCAAAGCAGCTTTAATTTCCATGTGAAAATACTTGGCATTGACTATGGAAAGCTTTTTAACCAAACACTGCGGTTTATGTAATCGGTATAGCTGAGGATGATGCGGACGACTTTTTCCGATACGTTGGGCACGTCGTAGTCAGCTACCATAGGCAAGGTACGCGAGTCACCCCGGAGCTGGTGCTCCAATATCTTCAGCCCGTCGCTCACCCGCTGCCAGGTCAAACCCACCATCATCACGGCAGCTTCTTCCATCCCCTCCGGCCGCTCATGCGCCTGGCGAATGTTTAAGGCCGGAAAATTCAAGATAGATGCTTCTTCATTAATGGTGCCGCTGTCGGAAAGCACGGCGCGGGCATGTATCTGCAAATTTAGGTAATCTGAAAAACCGAACGGCTTCAGTAACTTTACCTGCGTGGGGATAGCCACCTTTTCAGCTTCGAAACGATTGCGCGTTCTGGGATGGGTTGTGAATATCACCGCCCTACAAGCTTCGGCCAAATGATTCAGCATGTCCAATAGATTGCTGAATTGATTTGGCGAATCGATATTTTCTTCCCTGTGGGCACTGACCACATAATACCCATCGGGTTGAAGGTTCAGCCGCTTCAACACATCCGATGCCTGAATTTTTGGCATGTAATGGTGAAGCACTTCGAACATTGGGCTGCCGGTTTTGATTATTCTGTCCGGGTGCAAACCTTCGGCCAGAAGATATTCCCGGGCAATCGTACTGTAAGGCATATTGATATCGCTGATATGATCGACGATCTTGCGATTGATCTCCTCGGGCACGCGCTGGTCGAAACAGCGGTTGCCGGCCTCCATGTGGAAAACAGGAACCTTTCGCCGCTTTGCCGGGTAAGCCGCCAGACAGCTGTTGGTATCACCCAGCACTAGAAGTGCGTCCGGTTTTTCGTCCGCCAATACCGAATCCATACGTGCAATTACCTGGCCGACAGTTTCACAGGCGCTTTTCCCCGCTGCCTGCAGAAAATGATCCGGCTTGCGAATTTCCAGGTCATCGAAGAACACCTGGTTGAGTTCGTAGTCGTAATTCTGACCGGTGTGGACGATCACCTGGTCCATATAGCGGTCCAAGGCTGCCATAACTCGTGACAAGCGTATGATCTCAGGGCGTGTGCCCACCACGGTCATTACCTTCATTATTTATCTACTCCCCTGACAGGATCAAAATAGGTGTCCGGATGACTTGGGTCAAACATCTCATTGCTCCAGAAGAGGGTCACAAGATCCTCATCACAGATGTTTTCAATACTGTGGGTATAACCCGGTGGTATGTCTAATACGCGATACTCTTTTCCGTCAACCGTAAATTCGATAACCTGCTCGTTTTCTATGTGACGAAAGCGAATAACGGCCCTACCCTGCAATACCAGAAACTTTTCTGTTTTGGTATGGTGGTAATGGTCACCCCGGGTAACCCCAGGCTTTGTTCGGCTAACAAAAACCTGTCCCATGGCCGGCGCCTTGATGAATTCTGCCAGGCTGCCGCGTTGGTCGGATTTGATGTTCAGAACATAGTCGAATTGGTTTTCATCAAGATAGCTCAAATAGGTGCCGTATAGAGCCCGTTCAAACTCATTTTTAAAATCAGGCAGCAAAACCGACTCACGCATTTGCTTGTAGCTTTTCAGTTTTTCGGCCAATTCACCCAGAGTTATCCGTGTCGACGGCAACGGATCGGCAAACGTGAAGCCTGACACATTCGAATCCAGTTCGGCAACAAATGCCGCCACCACGTCATCGATGTAGGTCAGGTCAACCTCGTTGGCCGGGTCCGAGATTGTTATGGGCAAATCGTTGGCGATATTGTGGCAAAATGTAGCGGTAACGGCATTGTAGTGAGGACGGCACCATTTACCGAACAGGTTTTTTAACCGATAGACCACGCATGAAGCGCCGGTTTCTTCAGCAAACACCCTTAAAAATTCTTCGCTATGACGTTTGCTGACACCATAAGGAGTGTCCAGCTCGGCCTGAATGGATGAAGATAAAATGATTTTGGGGGCCCGACCCGACTCTTGTAACCGTTTGCAGATCTGATTTACCAAACCGGCATTCCCCGTTTCAAAGTCAGCCGGGTCCTTGGGACGGTTCACGCCGGCCAGGTGAATAATGAACTCGGCCTGGTTAAGCGCGTTTTCCATTGCTACCGGCAAATCATCAATATCCAGCTCTACCAGCTTGATTGTCTCTTCACGACGCAGAATGGCGCAAAGGTTTCGGCCGATGAATCCCCTTGCCCCGGTAACAAGCACTGTCTCCATTTAGGCTCCACTCCCTCCAGGATGTCTTTGACGATTCTTTCTCGCTCCAACAATTCCTTGATCTGAATTACATTTAACCGTTCGGCATTGTGCGAGTTGTAGTCATCTTTAGCTGAAATCTGCTTTTCACCTTCGGTAAAATACAGATTGTAGTTCAAGCCTCGGTCATCCGGCATAATTCTAAAATAATCACCGCAATCTTCAGCCTTTACCAGTTCTTCACGCGTTAAAAGCGTTTCGTATAATTTTTCGCCATGCCGCGTGCCGATAACTTCTATGGAATTGTCTGAATTCATCATCTGCAGAACGGCTTTGGCCAAATCACCGATTGTGGCGCCCGGGGCTTTTTTAACAAATATTTCGCCAGGTCGCGCGTGTTCAAATGCATATAGCACAAGATCTACTGCGCTGTCCAGCGACATCAAAAACCGTGTCATTTTGGGGTCCGTCACAGTGAGCGGTAGCCCTCCACGGATCTGATTGATAAACAGCGGAATAACCGAGCCTCGTGAGGCCATCACATTGCCGTATCGTGTGCCGCAGAGAATGGTGCCCCCGTTGCTGACCATGCGCGATTTGGCCACCATCAGTTTTTCCATCATGGCCTTTGAAATGCCCATTGCGTTGATCGGATACACGGCTTTGTCCGTGCTCAGCACGATTACCATTTTGACCTTTTTGTCTACGGCCGCGTTCATCACATTTTCAGCCCCCAACGTGTTGGTGCGAACAGCTTCCATGGGGTAAAATTCACACGACGGCACCTGCTTGAGCGCGGCGGCATGAAACACATAATCCACCCCGTGCATGACGTCTTTCAAGCTTTCGTAATTTCGTACGTCTCCGATGTAAAATTTTATTTTGTCGT
>JAWODC010000029.1:0-6704 GCA_046483495.1 Desulfobacterales bacterium | reverse complement strand
CCCTCATAAAATCCCACACTTCCTGTCGATAATTTTCATCAGGATAACAATATTCCATGATATCGGTTTGGCGTGCTTCTTCAGGGCTCAAGCCGAGCACACGTTCCGCCTCGGGATTGATGAAGCTCAAATCGCCGTTGGAATCGTAAAAAACGATCATCACCGGTATATTGTCGATGATTTTTTCTGTTTTTTCCCTTCGGGTCGCCAACTCCGCCAAATTGTCTCTAACGTCTTTTTGAAGCTCGGCCCGGGATCTGCGAAGCTCCTCCTCCATTTCTTTGTTCTCGGAAATATCCGTCAATGCCAGTTGATACTGAACCAATTGACCATCAGTATCAAAATGGGCTCCGATATGAAGGCGGACATAAACGGAGGAATCCTTATGCCTCACAATCCGCAGTTCTATTGACTCTTTTGCCCCTTTTTGTTTGCTGTCTTTGAATTTATTTATGGCGGTTAAATACATGGGCAGGTCTTCCGAAACTACCAGAATCGAAAATTTCAAACCTTGGCCTCGAGATTCCGGAAGGTGGAGCATATCCATGGTGGCGGCATTCAGCCGTTGAATCCTCCCATTTTCATCAAGCGTTATAAAGCCAACGGGAGCAAACTGGTACAGCTCGGCATATTCATTTCGGGAGGATTCCAAATTCCGGAGAGCGGTTTGAAGCTCCTCATTTTGCTGATCGAGTTCAATCTGGTAAATCTGGTGTTCAGTGATAATATCATTAAGTTCCCGGTTAAGATCTGAATCTTTGCTTTGGTTTAGTATTTTCTCAGCCTTTTTCCGCAAATCAGCATCGCGGCGTTTTTCGGCCATTTCCCCCCCCTTGAAATATATTAAATTAGAACACAAGAAAGTCTCAGGTTTGTATATACTTGAGAATATCACAATAACCAACGGAACTCAATAACCTGATAATTTAAGGTATTCATGGGCATATTTTTTGAGGATTTCCAGTTAAGACTGACATTTGGACCCGCTCACGAGGTCGGGGAATGAAATCAATTATTGACCTAGGTCCTCCAAATGGATAGTTTCCAGAGCATTGAGGATTTCACCAAATATTTTCAAATTCCCCTTAGGCGAAAGTGAATATGGTCTAAGGGGCGGGAGGTTTTCATCTCAAACCAAACGGAATCACTGAGTTTTACCCGGCTAAGATACTTTTCAAAAGCTTTATCGATTATTATATCTTTGCCGGTGCCGTGGATGCCTTGGTCGATTGCTTCAGATTTGAACTTGGCCTCGAAAGATTTGGCCTGATTCAATGTCATCGTCATTTTTGATCTATATTCGCCGCTGGGCATTCTAACTTTTACTCGGTACTTGCCGTTTTGATTTAGATCGTTACCGCATTGCTGACATTTTACCGGTTTTAGTTTATAAGCTTTTTTGCACTGGACAATGTTTTAAAATGGCCATTCCCGGCACCTCCAATCAAATTAGGAGCGATTGAATGAAACCCATGTCAAATGACACTATGTTGACACCCAATTTTTACCGGGAATTTTTGATTTTTGAGGCTTATAAGTCTTTGAATTTATTTTGGAATTGGCGCGCCCGGCAGGATTCGAACCTGCGGCCTACGGATTCGTAGTCCGGCACTCTATCCAGCTGAGCTACGGGCGCGCATGATCGGGATAGGTTGATCTGATCCATATGCCAAAATCGGTGGGGTATGTCAACGACAAGTTTACATTATTTGGGAGAAGCAGCCCGGCTTGAAAACCTCTGATGACGTTATAATGGCGAAAGCGTTAACCCTGGCGGAATCCGCCGGCAGCAAAGGCGAAGTTCCAGTCGGGGCTGTTTTGGTGTCTGAAAACGGCCGAATTCTTGCTTCAGCACATAATCGTGTGATCATGGACTGCGACCCCACGGCGCATGCTGAAATTTTAGCGTTGCGTGAGGCCGCCAAAAAGGTTATGAATTACCGCTTGAACAATACCACCCTTTTCGTCACCATCGAACCATGCGTGATGTGCATGGGGGCGATCATCCATGCGAGGGTAAAACGGGTCGTTTTTGGGGCCGCCGATCCCAAATGGGGAGCATGCGGCTCTTTGTATGATCTTGCCGGCGATCCGAAATTCAATCATCGCATGGAAGTCATCGGGGGAGTTTGTGAGGCGCAATGCAGGTCAATTATACAAGATTTCTTTCGAAAAAGAAGAAACGGCCTCGATTCTGTCGGATATAAACAGCACTAATCAAGGAGCAGCCCGTGTCAAATTTAGTTATCGTGGGAACGCAGTGGGGAGATGAGGGAAAAGGAAAAATTGTCGATCTTTTGGCTGAGTATGCCGACATCGTTGCACGTTTTCAAGGAGGAAATAATGCCGGCCACACGATGGTGGTGGACGGCAAGCAGTTCATCAGCCACTTGGTTCCTTCCGGCATACTCCAGAAAAAAATTTGCGTTATCGGCAACGGTATGGTTGTGGACCCATGCGTTTTGCTCGAAGAAATGGATTACCTAGGCGGCAAAGGTGTCGACATCGGCCCGGAAAAACTTAAAATCAGCGACCGGGCCCACCTGATCATGCCGTATCATAAAAAAATCGATATTGCTCGAGAACATAAAAAAGGGGATCAAAAAATCGGCACCACAGGCCGAGGCATCGGGCCGTCCTATGAAGACAAGGCGGCCAGAAAGGGCATTCGGTTTGCCGACCTGTTAGAGGACACGATTTTTGAAGAAGCGGTGCGCGCAAATCTGGAAGAAAAGAACTTTTATCTTGAGAGCTACCTGTCGGATACACCGATCGACCCTGAAGTCGTTATAGAGGATTACCGAAAATACGCCGAAAGACTAAAACCGTACGTAACCAACCTGCCGGTTTTCATGGAGGAAAAGATTAACGCGGGTTTTCAGGTTCTCTTCGAGGGAGCACAGGGCACGCATCTGGATATCGATCACGGCACTTATCCGTTCGTCACGTCGTCGATCTGCGTATCCGGCAACGCCAGCAGTGGTGTCGGTGTGGGACCGAAGGTCATTTCCGATATTTTCGGCATCGTCAAAGCCTACACGACACGTGTGGGCTCGGGCCCCTTCCCTACCGAACTTTTCGATCACATCGGAGACCGCATCCAGGAGAAAGGAGCTGAATTCGGTGCAACCACCGGAAGGCGGCGGCGGTGCGGTTGGCTGGACATGGTGATGCTGAAAAATGCGGTGCGTCTGAACAGCCTTAACGGCCTGGTGATCACAAAGCTGGATGTCCTCGACGGGCTTGAAGAAATCAATATCTGCACGGCATATGCGATAGACGGCAGGCAAGTTGATTATTTTCCAACCAGTTTACATGCGTTGCGTGAATGCTCACCGGTATATGAATCACTGCCGGGCTGGCAAGAAGATATCAGCGATATTCGAACGTATGCAGACCTCCCGGAGAATACAAAAAACTACCTGGCCCGGATCGAGCAGCTGGCGGGTGCGCCGATTCAGATTATTTCCGTGGGGCCCGCACGTGAACAAACCATCGTTTTAAACAATCCCTTTACCATGTAAAGCCTCATATGCACCATCGTTGCAGGAATTTTTGTTTGACTTTTTTCGACGTCTGACATAAGAACATTCACTTAGTCGGGACGTGGCTCAGTCTGGTAGAGCACAGCGTTCGGGACGCTGGGGCCGCTGGTTCAAATCCAGCCGTCCCGACCATTTTGATTATTTGCCGAATTTCCCCTTAAGCCTGATTCCTCTCTTGGGTCGGTCCGCCCTCTTTTTAATTTAAACCGTTGAAACAGCCGGTGCAAATCATTTGATGCCGCCGCTCTTGTAAAATCGCCGGCGATTACTCGGTGTGCATCGGAAATGAGAAAAATCGATTCAGTTCAAGGCGTACAAGGAATCTGAACCGCAGGAATACGTTCAGTATTTTGAGGATTAAAATTTTTCGTCCAACGCGGAAATGAAGTGCATCAGCCGTTTCCGGATGGGCACTTACTTGGTTTTTTACGCCTGTATACCTGTAACTGTTTATTTAACATGAAGTTGTAAATTTATATGGTATTGCTATACGAAAATCTCCGGTTGCCGCAAATTCACGGGGCCGGACAAACCGGCGGCGCTGCCGTCGACAACGGGTGAAGGGAACCGATGGGTGGGTAAAAAACGCAAACGACCGCAACCGAAGAAAAATAAAGGAGGCAAGGCATCCTCTTCCGGCCGCGAGCCCCGCAAAAATTGGTGGGAAACGCTTGTCCGTGTCAAAAATGAACAGTCCGAAGACAATCTCTCCATTGTGTCGGCGGGTGTATCGTTTTATGCGTTTTTTGCGGTTTTTCCGGCGATTGCCGCTGCTGTTTCCGTTTACGGAGTGGTCGCTGATCCACAGCAGTTGAAGCAGCAGTTGGATGCGATGAGCCGGATTATGCCGCAGCAGGCATATGCAATACTCCAGGATCAGCTTTCCGGCCTTGTCAATCAGCCGGGCGGAGCACTCAGCCTGGGTATTGTCTTCGGTATTTTATTGACGATCTGGAGTGCCAATAAGGGCATGAAAGCGCTTATGACGGCATTGAATATTGTTTACAATGAAGAGGAAACCCGGGGATTTGTAAAACAGAATCTGATTTCGCTTCTCCTCACCTTCTGCGCCATTCTGCTCGGCGTTACGGCTATCGGTCTGATTGTCGCTGTTCCGGCGCTTATCGACAAACTCAATTTGCCGCAAACCATTCAGATGCTGTTTACCTATTTGCGATGGCCGCTGATGGCGCTGTTTGTCGTTTTTGCATTGGCGGTGGCGTACCGTTTTTGTCCGGACCGAAAACATCCCGAATGGCAATGGATTTCCTGGGGATCGGTATCAGCGACGGTGTTGTGGCTGGCCGTTTCCATCCTCTTTTCCGTCTATGTCGCAAATTTTGGGAATTACAGCAAAATATATGGATCCATGGGTGCAGTGATCATTCTCTTAATGTGGTTTTTCCTCACGTTTTATGCCGTCCTTCTTGGAGGCGAGCTGAACGTCCAGATCGAGAACCGGACCGGGGGGGAATCACATCAGGGCAACTAAAGCCCATGGATTGACGAATGCCGTAACGTGTAAAAACTGCGAACGATCCCCGACTCAGACGGTATCCACCTGGATGATATTGGTGGTGCCGGCGACCCATAGCGGGTATCCCGCCGTGATCACGATGTTTTCCCCTGATGAAACGATTCCGCTTTCAATAGCGGTTTTTTTGACCGTAGCGATCATGGCATCCGTTGTTTTCTTTTTTTCGATCAGTGTGGGAATGCATCCCCAGTAAAGGGAAAGTGCCCGAACCGTCACCGCATCGGGGGAAACGGCCAGAATATTTGTCTTCGGTCTGAACTTGGAAATCTGTTTGGCCGTAAAACCGGTTTTTGTGGTAGCGATGATGGCGCCGGCTTCAAGGTGATCCGCCAGCACACAAGCGGCATATGCCGTCGATTCCGAGACTTCGGTACCGGGTATCAGCTTCAAATACGTTTCGTGGGGAAAATATTTCTCCGTCTGTCGCGTAATTCGGCGCATGTACCTTACCGCTTCAACCGGAAAATTTCCAATGGCCGTTTCCTCGGACAGCATCACTGCATCGGCGCCGTCCAATACGGCATTGGCTACATCGGCGGCTTCAGCCCGGGTAGGCCTGGGAGAATCCACCATCGATCGCAGCATCTGGGTTGCGATAATAACCGGTTTACCCAGAGCATTCGCCTTTTTCACCAGCATTTTCTGGATGCCGGGCACATTTTCCAGCGGGATTTCCACCCCCAGGTCACCCCGTGCCACCATAATGCCGTCGGATACAGCCAATATCTGATCGATATTGTCGAGCGCTTCGTGTTTTTCAATTTTGGCAATAACAGGCGTTTTGACGTGTCCCTGTTTTTTCTTGATGAATTCCCTGATGCTGAGAATGTCCTTTGCCGACCTGACAAATGAAAGCGCCACATAATCGATGGCTTCAGCGAGCCCGAATGCCAGGTCTTCCAAATCCTTTTTCGTTGTTGCGGGCACCTTGAACGAGCCTGAGGGCAGGGTTATGCCCTTGTTCGACGTGAGCAATCCGCCGATGACCACCTTGCAGAAAATCCGCTTTCCGTCAATGCTCTCCACGACCAATTCCAATAGGCCGTCTGCCAACAGCAACCTGTCATGCCGTTTTACATCGCGTGAAAGATGTTTATGCGTGACGATAATTTCGTCGTTTAACGTCGAAACATCGCCGGGCGTCAACACCACCGTTTGTCCCGGCTTGAGCTCCATGCCGGGTTCCGGGATAGGTCCGATACGGATCTTGGGCCCCCTGAGATCCTGCAGAATGGCTACCGGATGATTCAACGCCTCGGATACTTTACGAATCCGGCGAATACGTTCTTTATGTTCATCATGGCTTCCATGAGAAAAATTGAGTCGCGCCACGTTCATTCCGCTTAGCATCATTTTCTCGAGGGCCTTTTCCGAATCTACCGCGGGGCCGATCGTCGCAATAATTTTGGTTTTTTCAATCCTCATTGCGCCTCCGTATCACTGGGGGATGTGAACGCCTGAGAACCCCGGCGCTTCCTCTGTTTGCCCCCGCCCTTTTCTTTTTTCGAAAAATCCGGCTACTGATCCTCTCCTTGATTTTAAACAAACAACATTGTTTGGAGAAAAGAAAAGTAAAAAAGAGGCTCTTGAAACCGCTTATAAGAAAAGAAATTTTGATATAT
>JAWODC010000060.1:0-63240 GCA_046483495.1 Desulfobacterales bacterium | reverse complement strand
CTAATCCCTGAGTTCCCCACATCCGTGGGGATGAACCGCAGACAGTCCATGATCGGGCGGAAGAACGGCGGAGTTCCCCACATCCGTGGGGATGAACCGAAATGGCTGGTGGACCGGCTGGTGGACCACTTGAGTTCCCCACATCCGTGGGGATGAACCGGTGACCGCAAACAAGGTGGATGATCAAATTATCGAGTTCCCCACATCCGTGGGGATGAACCGAGCGCCCTCAAAAAAGAAGACATCGGCATCGAGAGTTCCCCACATCCGTGGGGATGAACCGATTTTACAAGACATGGAACGGGGAATACTTAGGAGTTCCCCACATCCGTGGGGATGAACCGCCGTATGGCTAAAGAATCGCCGGACAAGAAAAGAGTTCCCCACATCCGTGGGGATGAACCGGATCCGGCCTGATGAGGAGAGGCGTATCGCGCGAGTTCCCCACATCCGTGGGGATGAACCGGACAATATCATTGAATACGAGGGCGTCCAGAAGAGTTCCCCACATCCGTGGGGATGAACCGCGTCTCTGTGTCTTTTTCTCCGGCGATATTATGAGTTCCCCACATCCGTGGGGATGAACCGAGTCCCGAACAGTTACAGATGGAGCAGGCCCAGAGTTCCCCACATCCGTGGGGATGAACCGTTTAGATTGAGCTGTATAATTTGCTTCTACCAGAGTTCCCCACATCCGTGGGGATGAACCGAAGCATCAAACGATTCCTATTGCATTATACAAGAGTTCCCCACATCCGTGGGGATGAACCGGCGATATCCTACAACATCCAGTCCATCGTCAAGAGTTCCCCACATCCGTGGGGATGAACCGTCCTGTATTACAATTTATACGAGTGCCAAGTGGAGTTCCCCACATCCGTGGGGATGAACCGCTGCAGCACTGGTAGTGCCGGGCCTGCAGAAAGAGTTCCCCACATCCGTGGGGATGAACCGCCGGATTCAAACTGAGATTAATTCGAGGAGGGATATGGAGTATTAAAACAGGTTCTTCAAAATGAAGCGTACTTTTAATTGAAAAATGTGGACAAGGCCCTGGAAAGATATTTGGAAACTTCGTAACTAAATAAGGCCCAAATAAATTCAGTTGCTTTTTGGCTACATCTTGACATACACGTTGTTGGATGGTAAAAGGTGTATTTGGAGGTATAACTATGCGAACTAACATTATTATTGATGACAAACTAATTAAAGAGGGGATGAGGTATACAGGCCTCAAAACAAAAACAAAGCTTGTTGATTTCGCATTGCGGGATCTGATCAGCCGAAGAAAAAGGAAAGAAATCTTAAAACTAAAAGGTAAGTTGAAGTGGGATGGTGATCTTGAAGAAATGAGAGGACAACGCTTTCATGATACTGATTGATACGTCCGTTTGGATTGATTTCTTTAACGGAAATGAAACTCGACAAGTGAGCTTGCTTGAAAGCCTTATTTCAGAAGAGGAAGATGTCTGCTTGTCGGAGTATATTTTGACTGAAGTCCTGCAGGGATTCAGGAATGAAAATCATTTTTTAAATGCTCGCCGCCAACTTCTGAATTTTCCGATTTATGGATTATCCGGACCTGATCCTTATGTCCGGGCGGCCCAGATATACAGGGCTTGTCGACGCCAGGGGATTACCATTCGAAAGACTGCCGATTGTATTATTGCCCAGACGGTTATTGAACATGACCTCTATCTGCTTCACAATGATGCCGACTTTGACAAAATTGCCGATGTATGTGCATTGAATATTTATTCATGATGAAAAGCCTTGATTCCTTTTCTGAAGTGTGAAATAAAACCCTATCGTTTTGATGAACGAAAGCTGAACAGAATTTTTTAAAGTTAAAATTTCAAGTTAATTAAAGACTTTGCGTGGATGATCGTGGGTTCGAATCCCACTCTCTCCGCCATGTTTATCGAGCATGCATATATGCGCTGATGACAAACCATACACAAAGATACCGCTTCTAATCACGCGGAGAGATGACCGAGTTGGCTGAAGGTGCACGACTGGAAATCGTGTGTGCAGTTTATAGCTGCACCGAGGGTTCGAATCCCTCTCTCTCCGCCATCCTTTCGGTTTGACGGGTCCATCCTGTAGTTTTATTCCGTGAAAACAGATAAACAGATGCTATGAATCAGCCTATGCCGTATCTCGTGCTTGCCCGAAAATATCGCCCACAGACCTTTGAAGAGGTGGTGGGCCAACACCATGTCACCCGGACATTGTCCAATGCCATCGCTATGAACCGTGTGCCTCATGCGGTTTTGTTCTCGGGACCCCGGGGAACCGGAAAAACCACTGTTGCCAGAATACTGGCCAAGGCCGTGAACTGCGAAAACGGGCCTGCAAAAATGCCCTGCAACACCTGCCGGTCCTGTGTGGAAATCACCCGCGGCAATGCTGTAGATGTGTTCGAAATAGACGGTGCATCCAACAACAGCGTCGACCAGGTTCGGGAATTGCGGGAAAATATCAAGTACATGCCTTCGCACAGCCGGTACAAGATCTATATCATCGACGAAGTTCACATGCTCAGCACCGCGGCCTTCAACGCACTGTTGAAAACACTGGAAGAACCGCCGTCCCATGTTATTTTTCTTTTCGCCACCACCGAACCGCAAAAGATACCTTTGACCATTTTATCCCGATGTCAGCGCCACGATTTCAGACGGATCGACATCGATTCCATAATCGGTCACCTCGAAGAACTATGTCGGAAAGAGGCGATTCACATCGACAGGGAAAGCCTTGTTGCGGTTGCGCGGGAAGCCGGTGGGAGTCTGCGGGATGCACTGAGTCTCCTGGACCAGGTGATATCCTGCTTTGAAGGGAACATTTCCTACAGCCAACTGGTCGATGCGCTCGGCATTGTCGACAGACACCGGTTGATCGATATATCCGATGCCGTATTGAAAGGAAAAATTCCGGCTATCTTGGAAATTCTGGATCGGCTGTATGATCGGGGCCACGATGTAAAAAAGCTTTTCTCAGACATACTTGCCCATTTTCGAAACATGGCGGTCATCAAAATGGCAACACAGGCTGAAAAAATCGTGGACCTGCCTGCATATGAAATTAACCGGATTCGCGAGCAGATTAAAACGGTTCCGTTGACCCACCTGAATCAGGTGCTGGATTTTTTATTGAATGCAGAACCCTCCATCCGGTATTCGGATCATCCGAAAATCGCTCTGGAACTGGCATTTATCAAGTTGATGCAGGTCAAGCCTGCGCTTCCGATCGATGCGCTGATCCAAAAAATCGATGAATTGGCCGGGCAATTCGATAATACAGGTAATAGACAACCGCCGAAACCTTCATCCACCGGACGCACAGCCCATTTGAAAACGGCTGCCGAACCATCGAATCCGCCGCCGGGTACCGTGGAACATGCGCTGCCGGCGACTGCGGGTCCATCATCCAACGATGAAATTACTCCGGATGATGAAATCGTTCGAGAACCGGCCAAAGCATGGGAACGTGTAGTCCGAGGCATCACGGAAAATTCCCCGGCGCTGGCGGCGAATCTTGCGGAGGCAGGAGTTCGCCGGATGTCCGAAGACACCATCGAGATTGATGTCAACGGCAGTGCATTTAACCTGAATATGGTGAAACGCGAAAAATCATTGGCTCTATTGCAGGAAATTTGCGATGCTGTTTTAAAAAAAAAAATGAAGCTGATCATTCACAGGGGAAAAAAGCCCGGTTCCTTCAAGGAAAAAAACGCCGCTGAAAATCATTTAAAGCAGGAAGCGCTGAATCACCCATTGACATCGGATGCACTGGCGATTTTCAACGGCCGGATTCTCGACATCGAATTGATACAGGACACGTGATCCAAACGAACGGGCGCCCCCGTTCATGGAGGCATAACATGAAAAAAATGGGAAACATGATGAAGCAGGCTCAAAAGCTGCAATCGAAGATGATGAAGCTCCAGGAGGAACTGGGGTCGAAAACCGTCGAAGCGAGTGCAGGCGGCGGAATGGTGAAGGTTGTAGCCGACGGCAAACAGCAGATCGTTTCCATTGAGATAGAAAAGGAAGTGGTGGATCCGGATGACGTGGAAATGCTGCAGGATCTGATCACCGCCGCTGTCAATGAAGCACTGGCCAAATCACAGGAAATGGTGACAACGGAGATGAACAAACTGACCGGCGGATTAAATATTCCGGGTCTTGCTTGATACCGCAACATCCGGTTCATTTCCATTTCGGTGTTCGGCCCGAAACAGCGTTTTCGCCGCCTTTACGGCATCGCCGGTCTTGCAAAAAGACTTTTGGCTTTTATCGCGGCATTCGAGAGATTAAGCTCCGGTATATTGTAAAAAGGCATTGAGGCACATGCATTATTATCCGACCCCCATTGTAAAATTGATCGACCGGATTTCCAAACTGCCCGGAATCGGAAAAAAAACAGCCGAACGTCTGGCGTTGCACATTCTCCGCTCTTCGACTTTGGATGCGGAGCAGTTGGCTGGAAGCATTCTGGAAGTAAAGGAAAAGATCCGGTTTTGCTCCAGGTGTTTTGGCTTAAGCGATCAGGAGGTGTGCCATATTTGTCGAGACGCGTCCCGAATCGCCGGCATTCTGTGTGTGGTGGAACATCCCGCGGATATGGTAGCTGTCGAAAAATCAGGGGCTTACAGAGGAAAATTTCATATCCTGCAGGGGGTTTTGTCCCCGATCGACGGTGTCGGCCCGGAAAATATACGAATCCGTGAACTGATGGCCCGGATAGCCGATGAAGCCGTCGAAGAGATTATTCTTGCGACAAGCACCAGTGTGGAAGGGGAGGCCACCGCCGCGTTCATTGCCGAAAAATTGAAGGGCCTTCCGGTAAAAGTGACGAGGATTGCCACCGGCGTACCTATGGGCGGTGACTTGAAGTATGTGGATGAAGTTACGTTGAAAAGGGCCGTGGAGGGACGGTATGCCGTTTAAATCCGTCTCTCCGAAAGACCTTTTCGTGTGTCAGAAATGCGGCGATTGCTGTCGGGGATACGGCGGCACCTATGTATCCCGGGAGGATATCCTGGCCATTTCGGACTATATTCGGGTGAGTGCGGATGAATTTATGGCAAGGTACTGCCAGATGTCCGGCGGGCGGCCGGTTATTGCCGTTCAGGAAAACGGGTTTTGTGTTTTCTGGGATGAAGTCTGCACGATTCACCCGGTAAAACCCGAGATGTGCAAGGCCTGGCCCTTCATCGAATCGGTCGTGATCGACATTGAAAACTGGCACATCATGGCGGGGGTGTGCCCGGGCATTCGTACGAATTATCCCGATCATGTGATTCGTGAATGCGTTCGAAAAGTCATAACGAGCCGGGATTTGGATCGAGAGGCAAGTCACACCCCATGACATGGCGCGGACGGATGCCTTACGTGAGCCGATCGGATTGTCAAACGCGCCACTGATCGGGATCAACCAGCCGGTATAACTTGCGTTCGCCATCATCCTCGGTAACCTTACGGATGATGTTCCTTTTTTCGAGATCCTGCAATCCGGATTCCAGTTCCTGCTCGCTGCCGTTCCAGACGGGCCGGATGGTTTCCGGAAAAACCGGTTGTCCTTCATCCGTCAAACCGCTGATGAGAAGATAGAGCGAGACGGTTTCAACCGGAAGCTCAAGATCGAATATTTTTTGGCTCATGGAAGGGGTTGTGTTCAAAGACGGTTTCTGAGGCCCCTGTTCTTTTATCATGGGATCACCCGTTGGTTTGTGTTATGCATGATTCATTT
The DNA here is from genome assembly GCA_046483495.1 of Desulfobacterales bacterium. Lineage (GTDB taxonomy): Bacteria > Desulfobacterota > Desulfobacteria > Desulfobacterales > UBA5616 > CAYLRU01. The sequence goes on along the minus strand of JAWODC010000060.1, from coordinate 57,486 downwards.
TCCACGATGAAGTGTAGACGGGTTTTGCCGGATGGTCAAACCCGTTTTTGAGGTGAGTCTATGATCGGTATTTTCGATTCAGGTATCGGCGGGCTGACCGTCGCCCGGGCATTGATGGACTTAATGCCCGGATATAATATCGTTTATTTCGGCGATACGGCCAGAACGCCTTACGGCAGCAAGAGTTTTGAAACCGTAAGGTCCTACGCTCTGGAAGATACGGAATTTCTCATCAAAAAGGGGGCGAAGATGATCGTCATCGCCTGCAATTCCGTCTCCAGTGTCGCAACACACCATATTACGGCCCGGTTTTCCCTGCCGATATTTGAAGTGATTACGCCGGCTGTTGAAACGGCGGTTGCAGAGCCCGGGGACTTGAAAATCGGCGTTATCGGAACCAGGGCCACCATCAACAGCGGCATCTATGAACGTAAGATAATGGAAAAAAGACCGAATGCAAAGGTGTATTCCGTTCCCTGTCCGCTCCTGGTGCCGCTTGTCGAAGAGGGATGGCTGGATAAGCCGGAGACCCGCATGATCCTGAAAAAATACCTTCATCCATTGAAAATGCGCCAAATCACAGCCCTGATCCTGGGGTGCACCCATTATCCCATCTTGAGTCGGAATATCCGTCGGAAGATCGGAAAGCGGGCAAACATTATCGATTCGTCGATTGCGATTTCTGAAAAGGTCCGTCAATATCTGCTGAATCACCCGGATTTGGATGAAAGCCTCGACAAGGGCGGGGTGTTTGATTTGTATGTTTCTGACGTGACATCCCAGTTCGAGAAGACGGCGAAATACATTCTTCGAAGAAACGTGACCTTGAAGCAGGCACACGTATAAACCGGGGGACCGGGATCCGGATGCAAAATGCCTCCGACCCCCGATTCAATCCAGTGTCCATCCAGAAATGAGATAATTCGATTCCATTCAAGGCGGCCTGGAAATTTTAACCGCAGGAATACATTGAGTATTTTGAGGATTAAAATTTCCCGGCCAACACCGAAATGGAGCGAATCGGCCATTTCTGGATGGGCGCTATTTATGGTCGGAAGCCAGACCGGCTTTAAAATATTCCCGATTCAGCCTGGCTATGTTCGCAATGGAAATTTCTTTGGGGCATACGGCTTCACATTCTCTTTCATTGGAGCAGTTGCCGAATCCGCAGGCATCCATGCGCCGCAGCATCTCTAAGGCCCGTTTGGCCGCTTCCGGTCTTCCCTGGGGAAGCAGGGCGAACTGGGACACCTTTGCACCGACAAAAAGCATGGCCGATGCGTTTGGGCATTGGGCCACACATGCGCCGCACGCGATGCAGGCCGCCGCATCCATTGCCTTTTCGGCGATTTCCTGTGGAATCGGGATGGTATTTCCATCCGGTGCTCCGCCGGCATTGACCGAAATAAAACCGCCCGCCTGAATGATTTTGTCCAGGGCGCTGCGGTCCACGATGAGATCCTTGATAATGGGAAAAGCCCTGGCCCGCCATGGTTCGACCACAATGGTATCGCCGTCTTTAAATTTGCGCATGTGGAGCTGGCACAGGGTCATCGCTTTTTCAGGTCCATGGGCAACCCCGTTGATCATCGCCCCGCACGTGCCGCAGATCCCTTCTCGACAGTCATTGTCGAATTCGATGGTCTCTTTCCCTTTTTTCGCCAGGTCTTCGTTGACCACGTCCAGCATTTCCAGAAAAGACATATGCGTAGAAATATGATTCACCTGAATGGTCTCGAGTTTGCCTTTGATTCCCGGACCCTTCTGGCGCCACACTTTCAATGTGATATTGATGGTTTTTGCATCCTGTATCACTTGTAACTCCTTTGTGTTAATTGGACATTTTCAAAAACCAGCGGTTCCTTGTGAAACTTGGGTTCCTCTTTTTTGCCTTTGTATTCCCATGCCGAAACATGACAATAATGTTCATCGTCGCGTTTGGCTTCCCCCTCTTCCGTCTGAAACGCTTCGTTAAAATGACCGCCGGCGGATTCTCTTCGCGCCAGTGCATCAAGGGCAAGCAGTTCTCCGAATTCCATATAGTCCGCAACCCGGCCGGCCTTCTGCAGGTTGATGTTGTAATCCGTATCCGTTCCGGGAACCAGCAGGTTCTGCCAAAATTCATCCCGCAGGCTTCGAATCATCTTGATCGCCTTTGTCAGGCCGTCGTCGTTTCTGGCCATGCCGCAGTAATTCCACATGATTTTCCCCAATTCCCGGTGAAAATCGTCAGCCGTTCGGCTGCCTTTAATTTTCATCAGCGATTCGATATGCGCTTTAACTCCGGAAAGGGCTTCCTTAAACGCGGCTTGGTCCGGTCGGACCTCTTGAAAAGCGGTGCCGGCGAGATAGCCCCCGATGGTATACGGCAGTACGAAATAGCCGTCCGCCAATCCCTGCATAAGGGCGCTGGCGCCCAGGCGGTTTGCACCGTGGTCGGAGAAATTGGCTTCGCCGATGACGAAAAGCCCCGGGATGGTGCTCATCAGGTTGTAATCGACCCAAAGGCCTCCCATGGTATAATGCGAGGCCGGGTAAATCATCATAGGGGTCTCATAAGGATTGTCACCGGTGATGTTTTCATACATGTCGAAAAGGTTGCCGTATTTCTTTTTGATGACCTCCTTGCCGTCGCGCTTTATCGCATCGGCAAAATCGAGGTACACCGCATATCCGCTCGGGCCCACGCCGAAGCCGGCGTCACACTGCTCCTTGGCATTGCGCGAGGCCACATCCCGGGGAACCAGGTTCCCGAAACTGGGGTATTTTTCTTCCAGGTAATAATACCGTTCCGATTCCGGGATATCGTTGGGGTTCCTGTCGTCGCCCCGCTTTTTCGGCACCCACACGCGCCCGTCGTTTCTGAGGCTTTCACTCATCAACGTGAGCTTTGACTGGTATTCACCGGACTGCGGAATACAGGTGGGATGAATCTGGGTGAAACAGGGGTTGGCAAAAAAAGCGCCTTTCCGGTATGCTTGGAAAGCCGCACTGACGTTGGATGATACGGCGTTGGTGGAAAGATAGAAGACGTTGCCGTACCCGCCGGTTGCCAAAACAACGGCATCGGCCTGGTGGCATTCCAGTTCTCCATTGATCAGGTTCCTTGCGATAATGCCTCTGGCCTGATCGTTAATGACAACGAGTTCGCGCATTTCCCTTCGCGGGTACATCGTGACTTTTCCGGCGGCAATCTGGCGGCATAGAGAGCTGTAGGCGCCGAGCAGCAGCTGCTGGCCGGTCTGTCCCCGTGCATAGAATGTTCGTGAGACCTGAGCGCCGCCGAAAGAGCGGTTTGCCAGCAGACCGCCGTATTCACGGGCAAACGGAACACCCTGAGCCACGCAATGGTCGATAATATCGATGCTTGCCTGCGCCAGACGATAGATATTGGCTTCTCTGGCCCGAAAATCCCCTCCCTTTACCGTGTCATAAAAGAGCCGCCATATGCTGTCACCATCATTTTGATAGTTTTTGGCGGCATTGATGCCGCCCTGGGCCGCAATGCTGTGGGCGCGCCGGGGGCTGTCCTGTATGCAAAATGTTTTCACATTATAGCCGAGTTCCGCCAGCGTTGCGGAAGCGGAACTGCCGGCAAGGCCGGTCCCGACCACGATGATGTCGAATTTTCTTTTGTTGGCGGGGTTGACCAGTTTGAGTTCGAAACGGTGTCTGTCCCATTTTTCCTGGACCGGACCACCTGGGATTTTCCCATCAAGCTGCATGTAGCGTACCTCCTTATGCCATAAACGAAATATAAACCGGAATGAATCCAAAGCCGATACCGAAAATCAGGCTGACGGCCAGGCCGACAACCTGGATGGTCGGCATATATTTGGGGTGATTGGCGCCGAGGGTCTGAAAAAGACTCCAGAACCCGTGACTGATGTGCAGGGCGACGATCGCCATGGCGGCTATATAAATAACCACATACAGCGGGTCGGCGAACACCGAGACAACGACGTCGTATATCGTGGTATGCTCGAGATCGATGAAGCGGAAGCTCAACAGGTGCAGAATCAAAAATGCCAGGATTAAAATGCCGGTATACGGCATGGTCGCCGAACCGACCGTCCGCCCGCCCGCCCACCGGGATGCCTGGTAGCGTGACGGCCGCGAGGTCAGATTTTGATAGAACAGCACCATTCCGACGGTGATGTGAATCAGGGCCAACGTAAGCAAAACGAATTCCGCCGCATTGATTAAAGGACCGTACCCGTGAATATGCTCGGCGTATCCGTTAAACATGCTTTCCCCACCGTAAAGTGTCATATTTCCGGCAAGATGGACCACCAAAAACCCGATGAAAGAGAGCCCGGTAACGGCCATCATCAATTTTTTGCCGATCGATGTTCCGAGGGTATTCAACAACCAGTTCATTCGTCACCTCCACGATATCACCGTAAATAAAACATACTTAACTCAAAAAAATCGAAAACACGCGAAAACCTAAAAAATTCAAGGGAAAAATCTTTAGTTTTTTTTGCCCGGCGTGTCAACAAATTTATCCGACGAAGGTCCTCCACCAGGCGTCGCTGTCGGTATCGGCAATGGCGTTGCAGAGCTCTTTGGCCGTTTGGGTTCGAAGACGGCCGGCCACGTGCCTCATCCACTTTTCGGCATTTACATTCCCTGAATCGATCAGGGCTTTTAGATCGAGGATGAAGGCGATCTGATCCGCATCCCTTGCCAGTTCGGCTTCCGGGGTTTCCGCCGCATTGAATTCAGCGAGAAGCGCCGTGATTTCCCCGCCGAACGGCACGTTCGAAGCAGCATCTTCCATCGCCCGGGCTTCATCCGCGGCCAGATATCGCTTTTGCACATAATTCAGATCGCCGATTCTGGATTCGGGCAGATCGTGAAGCAGGCACAGGCGGATAACCCTGTCGGCGTCCACTTCCGGATTCATTCGGGCCATGATATAGCCGATGAAAGTCGCCAGAAAACAGTGCTCTGCTACGGTTTCCTTTCCCGCCTCGAGAAACTGGTACCCTGAGCGGGGAATATGCTTCAGTTTTCGGGCCTCGAACAGCAGGTTTATTAAAGGTTTCATCGTATATGACGCCTCCCGCCAAATTGCTTGACACCAACCGCGAGTTCTTATAGATTTACGCGAACTCGACGCGGAGCTGTTATTCGCGAACATAAACCCATTGACAGAAAGTTGTCAAAAAATATAATTGGAATCGTTTATGGGAACACATGACATTGGCATTATCTCCATGATTCTAAACGCCGGCCTCATGGTCCAGTTCGTTCTGCTTCTTTTGCTGTTGTTTTCCGTTTTCTCGTGGGCCATCATCATCATTAAGTATCGCTCCATTGGAAAAGCCTTCAGGGAATCTGCGGCGTTCACCGATTTTTTCTGGAAAAGCAAGGATTTCTCCGAGGCATTCTCAAAGAGCAAACAACTGCAGCACAGTCCCGCGGCCCGTGTTTTCCGGGTCGCCTATGTCGAACTCAAGAGGCTCAGCAAATCCGGGGGACGCAAAACGCCGACTACCGACGAGGAAGCCGAGGCGTTAAAACTCAAGTTCAGCGCGTCGGATAATGTCAAGCGGGTGCTGGAAAAAACGGTCGACACGGAAACCACTCGAATGATTCAACTCATCCCCTTTCTGGCCACCACCGGAAATGCGACGCCGTTTATCGGCCTTTTCGGAACAGTTTGGGGCATCATGAATTCCTTCCACGGAATCGGCCTTCGCGGTTCCGCCAGTTTGGGCGTTGTCGCCCCGGGTATTTCCGAAGCATTGATCGCCACCGCGGCAGGTTTGGCTACCGCTATTCCCGCTGTTATTTTTTACAACTATTTTATTCAGAAGATAAGGGTCCTCGAGTCCGACGTGAGGAGTTTTTCAACGGATTTGTTAAATGTTATCGAGCGTGATATTCTGCCGGTAAGAGGAAAGTAGAATGGTAACCGGAAGCAACGGGGACAGATTAATGGCGGACATCAATGTCACGCCGTTCGTGGATGTCATGCTGGTTCTGCTCATCATATTCATGGTAACCGCCCCGATGATGATCCAGGGAGTGGACATCGATTTGCCGGAAGCCGGATCACAGCCGTTGACGTCTGAGGATGAGCAGCTGCTGATCAGTATCGACGAACAGCAGCGGGTGTTTATCAATGATTATGCCGTATCCATCGATTATCTGAGAGATAAGATCGAAAGCATAATGGCCGGAGGAAAAGGACAAGACGTTTACCTGAGGGCGGATAAAAACGTCCCTTACGGCGTTGTGGTGCTTGTCATGAGCGAGATAAAAAGTGCAGGCGTCGACAACCTGGGCATCGTGACTTCTCCGGACGATGACGCCGGCAAAAAAACGAGCAATCGCGGGCATAACAAATAAAGGAAAACATGACTGCTCGTAATTATTTCTGGGGCCGTTCAGGCAGCGAATATCAAGCCGTTTACCCGAGCCTGATCCTCTCTACGATATTGCATATCGCCTTGGCCGCCGCTGTTTTGCTCGCGCCCGGTTTCAAACCCAACCCCAGGATTACGCCTGAGGCGATGTCCGTGAGTCTCGTATCGCTTCCGGACCCGGGCCCGCCCTTACGGCAGGCACCAAAGCCGGCACCGACCCGTATCACACCCGAACCGCCGGTGCCGGAAAAACCGGCCGTGGTGGTTGCCGAACCCGCTCCCAAACCCGAACCGGTACAGGCGGCGAAAGCCCCGGCAAAAAGAGAGCCGGAGGTGAAACATTCGCTCAAGAGCAAAACATTTAAAACCGGGAAGGTGGTCGAACGGGCCGTAAAGGAAATCGAAAAACAGGTGGTCGAGAATCGGCCCGACGCCATCAAAAAGGCGATCGACCGGATACGGGAGAAAGCCGAACAGAAAACGGGACAAGAAGAAAAATCAGAAGCAATCGAGAGGGCGATCGCCCGCCTGCGTGAAACGGTGGACGAAAATCCGGACAAAGCCGGAGGGGACGCTGGAACGACATCGGGGCCCGGAGGCGGCCAACCCGGCAACAGGCATTTCGACGAAACGGATTTGTATAAGCAGGAAATAAAATATCGCATTCAGAAAAACTGGGCGTATTCGGATCAGCTGGCCGGCAATCAGTCGAAGATGAAAACCCTGCTCGTGATCAGAATCATGCCTGACGGTGAAATAAAAGATATCTGGTTCGAAGAAAAATCAGGGAATCCCCACCTGGATGATTCCGCCTATCGGGCCGTATTGAAGTCCAATCCCCTGCCGCCGCTGCCTCCCGGTTACAACCGCTCGGATTTTATGCTGGGTATGGTGTTTACGCCTTCCGGGATTCAGTAGCATTGCGCGGGTTGCTTAAAAAAGGATTTGCATGAACAGGAAGAACATTATGTTTATACGACGCTGCACCATCGGGCTGTTTTTCATTTGCGCATGGTGCATGTTACGTCTCCCCCCGGCAATGGGGACGGAATACGATTATATCAACATTACGAATCCGTTTTTGAGAAAAATTCCGATCGCCATTCCCGTATTCAAGGCCGAATCCGACCTGAAAACAGAGGGGGACCTCTGTAGGAAGTCATCCGACCTGTTGGCGGAAAGCCTCGAGTTTACCAGTTACTTCAATATTCTTGATCGAAGGTCCTTTTTATTTGACCCGCAAAAAGACAGCATCGTTACTCAGAACATCAATTACAAAAACTGGACCGTCATCGGAGCGGAACTTCTTGTGACAGGGGGTGTCGCCATTCAGAACGGCATCGTTCAAATGGAGCTCCGATTGATCGACACCTTCAAGTCGCGCATGCTGATCGGTAAACGGTACCACGGAAAACCCGAGAATTATCGGGAAATGGTAAGACGGTTTTGCAATGATGTCATCCTTACCCTGACGGGGAGAGAAGGTATTTTCAACAGTAAAATCGCCTTCATTTCGAACGGCACGGGGAACAAGGAGATTTTTGTATGTGATTTCGACGGGTACAATCCAAAACAGTTTACGGACAACCGGGCCATTACGCTTTTCCCGGCATGGTCTTCCGACGGAAAATGGATGGCCTATACGTCTTATAAAAATAAAACCCCCGAGCTTTTCATCCGGCATATCGAAGAAAACAGGGGTACCATCGTGTCCCGGGAAGGGATCAACAGTTCACCGTGCTGGATTCCCGGCGTGTTCGAGCTGGGGGCGACATTGTCATTCTCGGGCGACCCGGAAATATACCGGTTGACCGGCAACGGAAAAATCATTAAAAGGCTTACGAACCAGCGGGGAATCGATTCTTCGCCCTCTTTTTCTCCGGACGGAAAAGAGATGGCATTCGTTTCCGAACGCTCCGGGACGCCCCAGATCTACATTAAGAATCTGGCGACCGGCAATATCAGGCGATTGACATTTCAAGGACGCTATAATACCCAGCCGAGCTGGTCGCCGTATGGCGGAAAAATCGCTTTTTCCTCCATGGATAACGGAAATCATAATATCCATGTGATTGGAGAGGACGGGTCCGGTCACGTTCAACTGACCTGGAACTCAGGAAATAATGAATCACCTTCCTGGTCGCCCGATGGGAGCCTCATCGTTTTTAGTTCTTCCCGGGAAGGCCTTTCGAAATCGAAAATATACGTGATGACGGCTTTTGGCACGGATCAGCGGCGCCTCTTGAACATGCCCGGCCAGCAGACCAACCCGAAATGGTCACCGGGATACATCAAAGATTGACCTGCGGTGATCCGTTTATTTGCATATATCTCATAAACTTGGAAATCGGCTGTTAATTGGATGTGAAAGGAGGAAGGAAGGATATGCGTAGAAAATTCGTTATCAGTGCGGCGCTCATCTTGGTGATTCCAGGGTTGCTGTTTTTATGTTCCTGTGCCCGGAAAACGAGCACCCTTTCACCGGTGGGCATGGGGGATGCGGCGGGTGAGACCTCTGTCACACAGACAGAGGAGGAGGACATGATTACGGGTCCGACAGAGGAGGAATTGGCTGCGGAGGAAGCCGAGAGAATAGCGGCGACGGAGCGGGAGCAATTTGTCAATCAGGACATTTACTTTAATTTCGACAAAGCCGATCTAAGCCCGGAAGCGCAGGCCGTTTTAAAAGAAAAGGCCGCGTGGTTGAGAGAAAATCCCGAGGTCGATGTCATCATTGAGGGCCATTGCGACGAAAGGGGCACCAATGAATACAACATCGCCTTAGGAGAAAGGCGTGCCCAAAGCGCAAAAATTTTTCTGGTGGATCTCGGAATTTCGCCGGATCGGCTTTCCACGATCAGTTACGGAGAAGAAATGCCCGTCGACCCCGGTCATAATGAATCGGCCTGGCAAAAAAACAGGAGAGCCCATTTTCAGATTAAGTGACCCATGGTCTCTGCCGGCTGAAATCGGATGTCAATGCTTTGCGGTGAACGGTAAGGCGTTTTAACGAAAACGTTTCAACGCCTTACCATATTCATACATTATGCCTTGCAATCCGAAACGCCGGTTCATACCATTGAAAGCCGGAGTCCTTTTATAAACTGAAATTGAAGAAAATGACGCTCATGAAAAAGATATTATTGATTTGTTCCGTTTGCACCCTTTTGGTGGCAGTGGGGTGCATGACGAGTCAGGACCAGCTGGCGACGATCGAACACCACATCATAGCGGCGGAAAATCGACTTTCGGAAATCGAATCCAAACTCGAAGCCGAGCAGGCATCGGGTGAGGAAAGCGAGAAAAGCCTTAGAGACCGTTTTGCCGATATGAGAGTTGAACTGACCGGTGTGCAAAGCGACCTTCAGAATCTGACCGGCAGGCTGGACCAACTCGAGCATAGGCTCGGCCAGTACATGTCGGAACGGGATAAGAAGTATGATCGAACGAATCAGGACATCCGGTTGAATAATGAACGCATCATTCGGCTGGAAGAATACCTGAACCTCGAACCCGCAGAGATGAAAAAAAATGCCGAGGTGCCAAAACCGGAAAATGACGCTTCAATGGCGGAATTATCCGAAGAGCAACTGTATTTCGCAGCGAAAAAAGCGTTCGATCAAAACGATTTGGAAACCGCACGTGAAGGTTTTGAAAAATTGATTAAGCGGTATCCAAAGTCACAGAATGCCGACAACGCTCAATTCTGGATCGGTGAAATTTACTATCGGGAAAAATGGTATGAAAAGGCGATCCTGGAGTACCAGAAAGTGATCGAAAACTACGCCAAGGGCAACAAGGTGCAGGCGGCTTTGCTGAAGCAGGGCCTTTCGTTTTTGAACCTTGGGGACAAGGCGAATGCCCGCCTCATACTGAATGAACTCACCGATAAATATCCAAAATCCTCCGAGGCTGAAATCGCCCGGGCCAAGTTGAAGGATCTTTAGGTTCGCCGCACCCCCGTTTTCCAACATATCCACGCCACGATAACATGATAAAAATCATCGGGATAGACCCCGGGCTCGCCGCTACAGGAGTTGCTGTTGTCGCGGGTGCCGGGGTGAAGATCAGCAGCTATTCCTACGGCGGCATTTACACATCCAAAAAAATGAACGCGCCGCAGCGGTTGGATTATATCTATTCACGGCTGAAAAAGGTCATTGCGGATGAAGCACCGGACCTGATGGTTGTCGAGGACGTATTCAGTCTGGAAAATTATCCAAAATCGGGAATACTACTGGGAAAAGTCGTCGGCGTCATTCTTTTGGCCGGATGCCGTGCCGGTTTGCCGGTTTTGGAAATCCCGGTCAGGGAGGCAAAACAGGTGATTACCGGCAACGGCAGGTCCACCAAGACGCAGTTTGAAATCGCTGTTCGCAGTCTTTTAAATCAAACAAAAGCCATAAGGCCCTTTCATGCATCCGATGCCCTTGGGCTGGCGCTTATTGGATTCTATCGAAACGGCCGGAACCGGATTGAAATGTGATGACCTTTGATGATAATGGATGATGGACCGGTGGTAGACGTGAACAACGCCTCCTGCTTCGGCGATAGGAGATTGTTTGGGGCCATATTTCGGAAGGACATTGATTGATCGGGTATCTGGAAGGAAAATTACTCAAAAAGGAAAACGACCGGATTCTGCTTCTGGCCAACCAGGTGGGATATGAGGTCATGTTGCCCGCATTCGTGATGGAGACGATCAGGCACAAGGCTATCGGTGAAAACCTGTCATTGACGATATATTATCACCAAACGGAGCGGCAGCCCCGGCCCATTCTTATCGGTTTTCATCTCGAAGCTGAAAAAGAATTTTTTCAGCAGTTCATTTCCGTTGAAGCCATCGGACCGCTTAAAGCCGTCAAGGCACTGACCATCCCCATTCGAGAAATCGCCCGGGCCATAGAATCCAGGGATGTCGCAAGCTTGTCGCGGCTGAAAGGAATCGGGGAACGAACGGCCAAAAAAATCGTTGCCGCGCTGCAGGGCAAAATGGACAAATATGCCCTCATTCGAAAAGAAGAGGCGGCACCCGAGGTGATCGAGGATTTCACAAAACCCATCTACGAGGTCCTCGTGATGCAGCTGGGGCATAAAAGTCTCGATGCGCGGCGCATGATCAAAGAAGCGCTGGCACGAAACAGCACGATTTCGACACCTGAAGCTCTTTTCGACGAAGTGTATCGCGGAGAGAAAAATCAATGACGGATGATATTCTGAAGCACCATACCATTCGGAGCCATATCGTTTCGAGTGAATGCCGTCCGGAAGATCAGGAACCCGACATCCTGTCTTTGCGGCCCGAATGCCTGGATGACTATGTCGGTCAGGTGGAAATTGTCGAAACGCTGAAAATTGCCATACAGGCGGCCAAGCAGCGCGGCGAACCGCTCGACCATGTGCTTTTTCATGGGCCGCCGGGGTTGGGTAAAACCACGCTGGCGCACATTATCGCCAAAGAAATGGAAACCAATCTGACCGTCACTTCCGGACCGGCCCTGGAAAAAGGCGGCGACCTGGTGGGAATTTTGACCCATATGGAGGACGGCGACGTGCTCTTTGTCGATGAAATCCACCGAACGCCGAAAATCGTTGAAGAGTTCATGTATTCTGCAATGGAGGATTTTGCCATCGATTTTGTATTCGACAAGGGAGTGCACGCTCGAAGCCACCGTTACCGCTTGAATCGGTTCGTTCTCGCGGGAGCCACAACCCGTGTCGGTTTGCTGTCCGCACCCCTTCGTGACCGGTTCGGGATCATGCGCAGCCTGGATTTCTACAACGCAACCGATCTGGTTCGGATTATCCGGCGATCGGCTCTTCTGCTGGATGTAACCATCGATGATGCAGGCGCGGCGGAATTGGCCGGACGGTCGCGTGGAACACCGCGCATCGCAAACCGGCTGTTGAAACGGGTTAGAGATTATGCACAGGTCAGGGCGGACGGGTACATAAACAAACAGGTGGTCGAGGATGGACTGAAGCTCGAAGGCGTTGATGCAAAAGGGCTGACCCAACTCGATCGCAGGTATTTGAAAACGATTATCGACTATTATCATGGCGGACCGGTGGGCATCGAAGCGATTTCCGCCACGCTTCAGGAGGAGACGGACACCCTGGTGGACGTGGTGGAGCCTTTTTTGTTGAAAATCGGTTTTGTGATCCGAACGTCTTCCGGACGAAAGGCTTCTGATTCGGCTTACCGCCATCTCGGCTATAAGGTCCGGGCCCGCCTTTTTTAGAAAGGCACCAACCAGGTGTTTTTTGAATCGACGGGCCGTGGTATGCTATCGATCACATCGGGCAAATAATAATGGCTGAAGGAACCCGCGTGATATCGCTTTTAACGGATTTCGGGCTGAAGGATGAATATGTGGGCGTGGTAAAAGGCGTCATCCTTTCGATCAGTCCCGATGTGCGCATCATCGACATTACGCATGCCATCGATCCGCAGGACATTGTCCAGGCTTCTTTTATTATTGAAGCGGCATATCGGTACTTTCCTGAAGGAACGGTCCATGTCATCGTTGTGGATCCGGGGGTGGGGGGGGAACGCATGGCAGTCGCCGTTCAGATCGACGGGCATACCTTTGTCGCCCCGGACAACGGCGTTCTGGGCCTGCTGCTGGAGGGCGGGCGTAATGCATCCGCTGTTTCCATCGATAATGATGCCTATTTCCTGTCACATGTGAGCACCACCTTTCACGGCCGTGATATATTTGCGCCGGTTGCCGCCCATGTATCCGCAGGGCTCTCTATAAAGCGCCTGGGACGGATGCTGCGGCCGGCGGACCTGGCAAAACTAGCCGTAAAACGGGCCCGGATCGAAAACGACCATACGATAAACGGCGTCGTCATTGCGACCGACCGCTTTGGAAACCTGTTGACAAATATCGGAGGCGAATTGCTTGATCACATCAACCCCGCCGCTGTTGCCGTCAGTCTGAACGGTCGGGAAATAAACGGCCTTTCAACCACTTACGGCTCTGTAAAGAAAGGCGCTCCTCTGTCCGTCATCGGCAGCAGGGGATATTTGGAAATTTCAGTCAACTTCGGCAGCGCCGCGAATTACTTCGAGGCGAGAAAAGGCGATCGTGTAAAGGTGGTGATGTAAATTGGCGATCCCCGATCAAAACGGTGTACGCGAATTGCCGAAAAGACGATTCAGAAAAGCCCGAAAATGGTCTCTTCTCTTCGTGGATGACGCGGGCCGTGTGGTTTCTTTTTTGCATCTGAAAGAACTCGCTGTTTCACTTGCAATCGTCACTCCGGTCTTTCTGATTTCAGCCGGTCTGTACGTCGCGTTTTCTTTGGATTGGGCGCGGGAAAACAGGCAAATGGCCGAACAGCTGAAACATTTCGAACATCGGATTGAAAAACTGGAAAGTGAAAATCGGAATTTGCTGTTGAGGCTGGTAAAGAAAGAATCCGTCACCGATAAAGCTGCCGCCAAAACGCCGACCGATACCGGCGATGTCGCCGTCGATGGGTTTTTTATCACTTCCGACACGCAGCATCACCGCATCCACATTCAATATACACTTTCCAAAATCGGAGAAGAAAAAAAGGCCGTGGCCGGTTACACGTCCGTTCTCTTGAGGGATGGGTCCGACAATCGACTGAACCGGATCGTCCTTCCCGCCGGTGCAAAGGCGGGTGGGGATTCGGGCGACTACGCGCGGGGACACGCCTTTTCAATCGAAAACTTCAAACCTATAAAGCTGTCAACGACGGCGGCTGTTCCTCTCGAATCGTACACGAGTGCTGCGGTATATGTTTATGATACCGCAGGCGTTCTTTTGCTGGAAAAGGAAATAGCCATCGAAGAACCGACGGAAGCGTCCGGAGCATGAAAAAGAAAAGGCATTTCTCCATCATTCAACAGAATATGGCCGTAAAGGGCAATGTCGCCGTCGATGGGAAGATGGTTATCGGCGGTACATTGAACGGCACGCTTTCGGCGTCCGAGGTCGTCATTTCCAAAAGCGGGAATGTCGTTGCCGGGATTCGGGCTCACCGCGTCACCATCGCCGGCCGATTCAGGGGCGAAATTCTCGCCGGGGATGTTACGATTGCCGAATCCGGAATATGCATCGGTGATATCAAATGCATGCACCTGATCCTGGACCCCGGCGGGAACTTGAATGCAACCGTTGCCCAACCGCTGGAAAATGGGCTTGCGGACGTTAACGCCATCATCAACTACGCGCCGAGACGGGAAAAAGTTGCTGTTACAGGGAAATGATCCGACGGATAGATGCCGTTGATTGCGGTGGAAATGACCGCGGCATGCTTTTTCTGAATATTGCCCCGATACAAAATCCAGTCAATATAATTGCCGTCACGTTCACCGGTAAAACCGTGATGGGTTGCCGGAAATGGAGCTGAAAATACATTTTTGAATGGGGGCCGAGAGCCGGATTCCGTAAACAGCTTATAGGCGGGTCCTTGAGGACTGCTGTTAAAGTCACCACAGGCAATCACCGGATTTTCTTTCGGAAAGGCGTCAATCCGACTGAGAATCAATTTTGCACTGTCCGCTTGAACCCCGGGATCGAAATCAAAATGCGTATTGATGCACACCACTTCGCGTGACCGGCTGTAAAACTCACCAAGGGTGCACTGCCTGGGCCATTTGCTTTTTCTAAAACGGCTGGGAATCGAAGGCGTGGGGCTTAGGTAAAAGTGATCGGAAGCCATGCATTTCCATCGGGGATGGTAAAAAATGATGTTGTGCTGCCAGAATTCGGGTGCCGGACTGCGCCGACCGATCAGGTGATAATCGCCCAAAACCTCATTTAAAAAATCGATCTGAAAGTTATTGGCTTCCTGAAAGCAATAAAAATCCGCCGGCAGGCGATTCAGCAGTTCGGGAAACACCGTTTTCCGAAACCGCCAGCTGTGGGTGCCGTCCTCGGCCATTCCGAACCGCAAATTCATGGTCACTACCGAAAACATCCGTTTCATTGCCCCGTGCCGAACATATCGTTTAAAATCGGGTGAATCCGGTTTTTCACCTCTTGATGGAATGCTTTAAAGGTAATGTCGCTGAACGTCAGATGCGCTTTGTTCTTTATCGCCTCGAAAATTTCAACGTAATTGGCGGTAATGCGATTTTCCCATGAAAATCCCAAATGTTTTGCAATGGTGCGAATATCCTTTTTTTCACCTTCTATTTCTATAAAGTTTCCAAAAGGCATGGTATCGATGCATATCCGGGTGTTTTTCAGGATCAGCGATTCCCGGTATTTCTCGTAGCGCCTTACCGGGGAAAACCCCAGCGAGGCGAACAGTTCCCGGGTTCTTTCGAAATCATCGACCTCGATTTCAATTTCATTGAGTATCTTGAACGCATGCTGCTCATGATGATCGGGGTCGGTCGAAGTCACGGGGGCTTTGAAGGTCACCCGGCATTTTTGGTCCCTTCGAAGCCGGAGAAGACAATTGTTTTTAAAGAGGCTGTTTTCCCGGTCGTCCAATAGTATATTGGTTTCGAAAAACCTCCCGAGGCTCTCAGCTCGCAATGCCATGGCGGCCTGCCGGGCCGGCTGAATATCCGTCACATAAAATTTAACTTCGATTTCAAGTTGAGCCTCCATGCCATGTGACTATCAGATTTTTCCGGAGGGTGTCAAACAGGGAATTTTTACTTGACACGACCATCAATTTTCATTAATAATCACAGATTCTTTAACAGAGGAGTGTATGCTGTGAAAAAATATACATACAGTGCAAAAGCCGGGGATTGCCCCGAAAGATGGTGGATCGTCGATGCCGAGGACAAAGTTCTCGGGAGATTGGCCTCTTACGTGGCATCGGTCCTCAGAGGGAAACACAACCCGCTGTTCACGCCGCATATGGATTGCGGTGATGGGGTCATCGTCATCAATGCGGAAAAAGTGTCGTTGACGGGAGACAAAAAACAACAGAAAAAATATTATCGGCACAGCGGGTACATGGGAGGGCTGAAAACCATCACCGCCTCGGAATTGCTGGAAAAAAAACCCGAGGATGTGATACGGTTCGCGGTCAAGGGTATGCTGCCGAAAAACAGTTTGGGGCGAAAGCAGTTCAAGAAGCTGAAGGTATATGCGGGCAATGAGCATCCTCATGAGGCTCAGCAGCCTGAAGTGATGGAGATCTAATACGGATACGGTCCATATGACCGGCGAAGTTGGAGAATAATATGGATAAAGACAATGTGTTTTACGCGACCGGAAGACGGAAGTCCGCTATTGCCAGGACATGGCTTATGCCCGGAAACGGTCAGATCACCGTAAATGACCGGCCTGTGAATGAATATTTCAAGGTGGATTCTGCCAAGACAATCCTCACTCAACCCATGGCAATGACCCATACACTCGAAGATTTCGATGTGAAGATCCGAGTCGTAGGCGGCGGTATTTCGGGACAGGCCGGCGCCATTCGGCACGGCATCACCAAGGCATTGATCCTTGCGAATTCCGAGTTCCGTGTGCCGCTGAAGCGTGCAGGATTTGTTCGTCGGGACCCCAGGGTCAAGGAACGCAAAAAGTACGGACAGAGAGGTGCTCGGGCACGATTCCAGTTCTCGAAGCGATAATTCAAGGGATCTTTGGTTGTTTGGGAGGGAATGGGCTTTTGTTCGGCCACTCCCTCCTTTTTTTTCGTATCCACCCGGAAATGGAGTGATTTTTCTTACTTCCGGATGGATCCTGTTTCGGTGCCTTGCCGGGGCTTACAGCGGGGCGTGTTTCCTGTCCTATGCCCGTCCGGAAACGGCTGTCACTCCATTTCGGGATGGACACGATCTAAAGCGGGTTGTTCACATTCTTTTCACTTGCCCACGGTATGTCTTTTCGATATTCTAAGAAGTGGTTTCAAAACCTCCCCTCAGGCCCAATATCGGCGTTGGGATGAAGGATTCAATGCTCAAAATACGTAATGTATTCCTGCGCTTGAATCCTTCTTCCCGCCTTGATCTTTGACCTGATTGAAGGTTTTGAAACCACTTCTAGTTGATTAATTTTAATTGCTTTACCCATGAGGGGTTCGTCGGCCCGGCGGCAAATAAAAGGACCGGGAGACGGATGCGGCTTGGTTCTCCGTTTTCAGAACAGATGGTATTAACCGACTGCTGAGCGGGTGGCGGTTTCACACCGGAAAAGTGCATGGCGGCTTATTTTTTTCGCAGATTGATATTGATCATTCCGACGTTTATCGGCGTCACGGTGATGGTGTTCGTCATCACTCGATTTGTCCCCGGGGGACCCATCGAGCGCATGATCGCACAGGCCCAGCAGATGCAGTTTGCCGAAGGGCGGTCCGGAGCCGGCGTGGTGGGGGAGCGTCAGAGCCAGCCGCTTTCGGATGAGCAGATCGAACAGCTGGAAAAGTACTACGGATTTGATAAACCGGTGCTGGTCAGCTATTTTATATGGCTGAAAAAGGTCCTGTCAGGGGATCTGGGAACGTCAACCCGGTATTATGATCCGGTATGGCATATGATTCGTGAACGGATCCCCATTTCATTGTACTTCGGCGTCATTTCACTGGTCCTCATTTACAGCGTCTGCATTCCTCTCGGCATTGCAAAGGCCGTCCGGCACAAGAGCGTGTTTGACAATGCCTCTTCCATTGTCGTGTTTATCGGGTATGCCATTCCCGGATGGGTGATCGGCATATTGATGCTGGTGCTGTTTGCCTCCCATTGGGACGTCTTTCCCCTCGGAGGACTGGTCAGCGATGAATTTTACGATATGGCCTGGCCGGATAAAATAAAAGACCTGGCGCGTCATTCCGTGCTGCCGGTAATTGCATATGTCGCCGGCTCGTTTACCGTAATGACGTTTCTCATGAAGAATACGCTGCTGGACAATCTGGCTTCGGACTACGTGCGAACGGCCATGGCCAAAGGGTTGTCTTTTAAGAAAGCTGTTTTCAACCATGCCCTTCGAAACAGTCTCATTCCCATTGCCACGAGCTTTGGGAATAACATTTCGATCATATTGATGGGATCGTTTCTCATCGAAAAGGTCTTCAACATCAACGGAATGGGGCTTCTCGGCTATGAATCCATCGTAGAGCGGGATTACCCGGTGGTGCTGGGAATTCTGGTGATATCTTCGCTCCTGCTGATGATCGGCAACATTTTGTCCGACATGTGCGTGGCCGTTGTCGATCCCCGGGTGAGGTTCGAATGATGCGTCTGAACCCCTTGACCCGGAAAAAAATTCGGCGTTTTACATCCATTAAGCGGGGATATGTTTCCTTTATCGTCCTCATTGCTTTGATCGCCGGTTCGCTCGGTGCGGAACTGCTCGTCAACAACCGGGCCGTTGTGGTGAAGTATGAGGGAGACTATTATTTCCCCACCTACGGTGATATGATTCCGGGGCGTGTATTTGGATTGGATTACCGGTATGAAACCAATTACCTTCAACTGAAGCAGCGGTTCGAAGCAGTCGGCGATGATGACAATTGGGTGCTGATGCCGATCATTCCGTACAACGCCTATGAAAACGATTTGAGGCCCAATGAATATCCGCCGTTTCCGCCGTCGATTGCAGACCGCCATCTTTTGGGAACCGATACGGTTGGACGGGATGTGGCCGCCCGGCTGGTTTACGGATTTCGGATCGCCATTTTTTTCTCGCTGGCGCTCCTGGCGATCAATTATGCCATCGGCGTCAGCATCGGATGCGCCATGGGCTTTTTCGGAGGAAGGTTCGACCTGTTCTTTCAGCGGATAATCGAGATATGGTCCAATGTCCCATTTCTGTATGTGGTGATCATCGTTTCCGCCATCGTAGTGCCGAATTTTTTCCTGCTGATCGTAATTATGGCGTTTTTCGGCTGGATATCCATTACCTGGGTCATGCGGACCGTCACCTACAAAGAAAAAGAAAGGGAATATGTGCTGGCTGCAAGGGCTCTGGGCGCCACGAACTCGCGGATCATTTTTCGGCATGTGATACCCAACACGATATCCGTCATCGTGACATACGCGCCGTTTGCCGTATCGAGCGGCATTGTAGCGCTGACATCCCTGGATTACCTGGGGTTCGGCCTTCCGCCGCCCACACCGAGCTGGGGTGAATTGCTGCAGCAGGGATGGGCCAACATGGATGCGTATTGGATCGCCGGTTCCGTCGTCCTGGCCATGACGGTGACGCTCGTCACGGTAACGTTTATCGGAGAGGCGGTTCGGGAGGCCTTCGATCCAAAAATGCATACGATTTATGAATAAAAAAATAGACGATAAAAGAAGCGATGTGCGTGTCCCGGCCGGGAGTCACCGGCATCGGACGGGATGCGACATCACAAACAACGATTTAAGGAGCTGAAAAAATGACGATTAGTGAAAAGAAAAGCGTTTATGCGTTCATTTTCATGCTCGTTCTGATAGGTGTTCTTTTCGGGTGCGGCCCCAAGGCCGAAGAAGAAAAAACAGTGAAAATGAAATCCATTGCCGAAGCCGCAGTGGAAAGCACCGAACCGGAAGTGCGTCAACCGCTTCCGGAGGGCATCGAATGGCTGACCAATGATACGGACTCCGTTTTTGCATCCGAGGAGGCCGAAAAGGGCGGTGTTTTTCATGACGCCATTCTGAGCTTTCCCATGACTTTTCGAATGGTGGGCCCGGATTCAAACAGCAGTTTTGCCGGTGTCTTGCGCAGCAACTCCTTCGGGCTTATCGGTATTCATCCCAACACACTGAACATCATCCCGGAAATCGCTACGCACTGGGCTTTCGGCAAGGACAGGAAAACCATGTACTTCAAGCTGAACCCGGAGGCGAGATGGTCGGACGGGCATCCGGTGGCGGCGCATGATTTCACCTATACCCTGGAGTTCATGCGTTCTCCCCACATCATCGCTCCCTGGTACAACGATTATTATACCAAGGAAATCGAGAAGGTGATCGTTTATGATGACCATACCATCGCCGTGGTCGGCACCAAACCGGAGCCGGATCTTCACCTGAAACTCGGGATCAGTCCGACCCCCCGCCATTATTACGGTGAGCTGACCGAGGATTTTATTCGAAAATACAACTGGAAAATCGCACCAAACACCGGTCCCTATCAGATCAGCGATTTTAAAAAAGGAAGATACGTCAAACTGAAGCGGAAAAAGGATTGGTGGGCCGGAGATCTACAATATTTTAAAAACCGCTACAACGTGGATTATGTCGTCTACGACGTGATTCGGGATTTCAACATCATGTGGGAATACTTTAAAAAAGGCGAAATCGACGCCTTTTCCATCACGATCCCGAAATACTGGCATGTCAAATCAAATGTGTCCCAAGTGACTGACGGATACATTCACCGCATCTGGTTTTTCAACGATACGCAGCGGTCTGCCAGGGGGTTGTGGTTGAACCAGGATAAGGAAATCTTCAAGAATAAGCACGTGCGCTATGCGTTCGCCCATGCCATGAACGTCGAAAAAGTGATCAGCCAGGTGCTCCGCAATGATTATTTTCGGCTGGAACAGGGATTCATGGGGTACGGCCCCTACACGAACGAAACGATTCGGGCACGGCGGTTCGATCTGGAGAAGGTGGATCACTATATGAAAAAGGCCGGCTGGCATCGGGGGGGCGACGGCATCTGGACAAACGGCCGGATGCGGTTTTCCGTTGAAGTGACCTACCATTTTGATGAAGACACCCCGCGCCTGGTGGTGCTCAAGGAAGAGGCCAAAAAAGCGGGTATAGAGCTCAGGCTGCAGAAGCTGGATGCTTCCTCGGCATTCAAGAATGTTCTCGAAAAGAAGCATGATGTGGCATGGATGGGCTGGAGCACATCCCTGAGGCCCCAGTACTGGGAGCACTTTCACTCGGTGAATGCGCATCGGCCCCAGACCAACAACATCACCAACACGGATGATCCCGAAATGGACCGCCTGATCGAAGCCTACCGGGAGTCCCTGGATGAAGCGGAGCGCATTTCGCTGTCCCTCGGCATCCAGGAAAAAATACACGAGATCTGTCCGTTCGTCCCCACGTTCATGGTGCCGTATGTGCGTGAGGCTTGCTGGCGCTGGTGGCGGCTTCCGGAGGTCCCGGGCACCAAACAGACCCAGGGGCTTTTCGACCCGTTCAGCAGTGCTACCGGTGGACTGTTCTGGTACGATGAGGCCCTTAGGGAGGAAACCGAAGCGGCCATGGCGTCCGGAGAAACCTTCGAACCGGTGACGATTATCGATGAAACCTACAAGCCCGCTTCCTGATTCGATGACGAATACGACTTCTGAACGAATGAACGATGTCATCCTGTCCGTTGAAGGGCTGGTGGCTTCTTTTTCCACCGAGGCCGGACGAATCAGGGCGGTGGATGATGTGGGCTTCGAGGTCAGAAAAGGGCGGACCCTGGGAATCGTAGGGGAGTCCGGGTGCGGCAAAAGCGTTACGGCGCTGTCCATCATGCGCCTGCTACCCCGACCTTCCGGGTTTATCGAAGCAGGCCGAATATGGCTCGACGGGATCGATCTGGCCGGTCTCGATGCCCGGGATATGCACCGGATTCGAGGCAAACGGATTTCCATGATTTTTCAGGAGCCCATGACGGCGTTAAACCCCGTCCACAGGACCGGCAAGCAGCTTCGAGAGGTGTTTGAGCTCCATTTTTCCGAAATGCGGGAGAAAGAGATATGGCGGCGGTCCGTGGCCCTGTTTAAACGGGTGGGCATACCGGACCCCGAACAGCGGCTGATGGAATATCCGCACCAGATGTCCGGCGGTATGCGTCAGCGGGTGATGATCGCAATGGCCCTGGCCGGCAATCCCGAGGTGTTGATTGCCGATGAGCCGACCACGGCCCTGGATGTCACCATACAGGCCCAGATACTGGATCTGATCAAGGATCTTCAAAAAGAGACGGGCATGGCCGTGATTTTCATCACCCACGATTTGGGCGTGATCGCCGAAATGTGCGATGACGTGGTCGTGATGTATGCCGGCAAACTGGCCGAAACCGCTTCCGTGGTGGATCTTTTCTATCATCCCAAGCATCCCTATACCCGGGGGCTGCTGGCGTCCATCCCCCGGCTGGAAAATACCAGAAAAGAAAAGCTCAGTGTGATCGAAGGGCTGGTCCCGAGCCTGTATGAATTGCCGGAGGGCTGCCGGTTTTACAACCGCTGCCCTGATCGCAGGCCGGTTTGCGCCTCGGTTTTTCCCGAAGCCCGGCAGGTGGGGGAAGGGCATACGGCATGGTGTTACCTGTATCCTGCAAACGATAAACAACACACCGGTAAAGCGCAATGAAACGACGGCGGAACTGTGATGTTTTTTGAATCCGTCATTATATCGAGTGCTTGCATATGAACGATGTCTGAATATTTGTTGGAAGTCAAAGACCTGAAAATATATTTTCCCGTCCACGGCGGCATATTGAGACGGAAAATCGGAGACGTCTATGC
Organism: Desulfobacterales bacterium; assembly: GCA_046483495.1. Lineage (GTDB taxonomy): Bacteria > Desulfobacterota > Desulfobacteria > Desulfobacterales > UBA5616 > CAYLRU01. The sequence goes on along the minus strand of JAWODC010000060.1, from coordinate 34,699 downwards.
TGTTGACGGGGTGTCGTTTGTTGTCCGGCCCGGAGAAACCCTGGGTCTTGTGGGGGAATCCGGGTGCGGCAAAACGACGGTGGGCCGGGGGATTATCCGGTTATACAGACCGACGGACGGAGAGGTTTATTTCAGGGACCGCAAAATTTCCGAAATGTCTAAAACGGAAATCCGCAAGGTTCGCCGTGACTTGCAGATGATTTTTCAGGATCCCTTCGAATCGCTGAACTCGCGGCATACGATCGGCACGATTCTCGAGGAGCCTTTCGTGATTCATGAGAACTTTCCGGCGCAGGAAAGAAGGGAACGGGTGGCGGAGCTGCTTCGTCAGGTGGGCATGCAGCCGCAATCCATACACCGGTTTCCTCACGAGTTCAGCGGCGGCCAGCGCCAGCGTATCGGCATCGCCCGCGCCATAGCCTTACATCCCGAACTGATCATCTGCGATGAGCCCGTTTCCGCCCTGGATGTGTCCATTCAGTCGCAGATCCTCAACGTGTTGATCGATCTGCAGCAGAAATTGAACCTGTCCTATGTGTTCATCGCCCATGACCTCGCCGTTGTCAAGCATGTCTCGGACAGGATCGCGGTAATGTACCTGGGTAAAATCGTGGAAACGGCCGAGGCGCAGGATATTTACGAACATCCCCGGCATCCGTACACCCGTGCCCTGTTATCTGCGATTCCCATCCCTGATCCCCTGGCGAAGCAGTCAAAGACCCCGCTTTCCGGTGATGTTCCGACGCCGAGGCATCCGCCGAAAGGCTGCCGATTCCATACCCGATGCCCCATTGCGATCGAGCGATGCCGTTATGAAGAGCCCGTTCTTCGTCCGATGGACAGCGGGTCACACATGGCCGCCTGTCATCGGGCCGGTGAATAGGTCATCCGGGGACTTGCTGTCACAATGAGACGAACGCGAAAAACCGTCTGCTTGACAATATCTGTAAAACGATATAGGAGTGTAAACCGAATTTTGGCGGTGAACTATCAAAACCATATCATTAACGGATCATTCTTTCGCCCATCCATAAATGGAATCTTTTTGGCCCGGAGCTGCGTACATTAGACAAATCGATTGGTTCACCACCAAATACTGCGATTTCAAAAACGTTCAGGCCTTGCTCTGAACCAAGCGGCCATTTCCGGATGGACACCAAACAAGGAGGACACAATGCCGGCGGAACAAAAAAAGAATGCTGAAACACCAGAAGCTCAAACAGGTCAGCAGAGGATTGTATGGGATGATTCGAACATGCGCAGTGTTTACGCCAATGTTTCCAACGTGGCCGCGGGCCGGGAGGAAATCGTACTTCTTTTCGGCATGAACCAGGCATGGCATGCGGGCCAGAAAGAAGTGAAGGTCCAGTTGACGGACCGAATCGTCTTAAGCCCTTTTGCGGCAAAACGCCTGTCGGTCCTGCTGAACAATATCGTTCAGAACTATGAGCAGCAGTTCGGGAAGCTGGATATCGGTACACCCCAGGCTCCTCCATCGACATCCGTTCAATAACACTTTAGGGACATTTCCATAAATGGAAAAAGACCGGGCAGATCTGGATCTCGGAGCTGCCGGGGGAAAGCGAACGGGAGCGGACCCCCGCGATATCGATCCGGATCGCCCTTTCTGGCGCCGGTTTGCCGAAGCGTCCAGCCCGAAAGCATTTTGCCAAAGCTGGCTGCCGCTGCAGTGCCGCATGGTGGAAGGCATTCGGTGTGCCATGGTGTTAATGGGCGAACCGGATCAAGGGCCCTATGCCCCGGTGGCGGTATGGCCGGACGCAAAACTCGGCATGACTCATCTAACGGGAACCGCGGAAAAGGCTGTTCGGGAGCGCCGGGGGTTTCTTGTCGACGGTGCATCACCGGGTACGCGGCATATCGCCTACCCGATACTGGTGTCGGAAAAAATTCACGGGGTCGTCGTTCTGGAGGTTGAACAGGAGAGTCGTTTCGAAGCGCAATCCGCCATGCGGCAGCTCCACTGGGGTGCCGCATGGCTGGAAGTGCTGATTCGCCGGACGGACGCCGCCCGTACAAAAGAATCCCATGACCGGCTTGAAAAGCTGCTCGATCTGATCGTCAGCGGCGTCGAAAACGGACGCTTCTATACAGCCGCCATGTCCTTTGTCACCAAGCTCTCCATCCTCCTGAAATGCGACCGCGTCAGTCTCGGGTTTATCAAGAAGAACAGAATTCAGGTCAGCGTACTGTCACACAGTGCCGACTTTTCAAAGCAGATGAACCTGATGCGGGCCATCGGCCTTGCCATGGATGAGGCGGTCGATCAGAAAGCCATAGTGAAGCTTCCCGCCGACAACGCCGAGACGGGGGTGGTTACCCGCACCAATGAGGAACTTGCACGAAAGCACGGGTCGGAAACGATATTGACCATTCCGTTGCAGGCTGAGGGCCGCTGTTACGGAGGGCTTCTTCTGGAGCGTCCTGCGAAAAACCCGTTCGGTCAGGCCGAAGTGGAGCTGTGCGACACCGCCGCCGGAATTGTCGGAGCGATTCTGAATGCCAAACGGATGGAGGAACGTTGGATCGGCTCGAAGGCGATAGATGCCGCCGCTGTTCAACTGAAACGTTTTTTGGGACCCGGCTATCCGCTTCGAAAACTGATTGCCGCCGGTCTGATGGTACTCGTATTGTTTTTTTCATTGTACAGCACCGACTATCGGATAACGGCGACCGGCATGATCGAAGGCCGTATAAAACGCGCCGTGGCGGCTCCATTTGACGGATATGTCAAAGAGGCGTCTGTTCGTGCCGGCGACACCGTGGGTGAAGGAGACCTTATATGCCTTCTGGATGACCGGGACCTCAAATTGGAACGGTTCAAGTGGCTGACTGAACGAAATCAGCTGGAAAACCAGTTCAACGAGGCCATGGCCAATCACGAGCGCTCCAGGATACAGATCACGAAGGCGAAAATGGAGCAGGCCGAAGCCCAGATCGCCCTTATCGATGAGCAGCTTTCCCGCACGCAGCTCCGGGCGCCGTTCGATGCCGTTGTGATGAGCGGGGACCTGACACAATCCCTCGGCGCCCCGGTTGAACGGGGTGACGTTTTGTTTGAGTTGGCGCCCCTGGATGCCTATCGTGTCATTATCGAGGTGGACGAACGCGACATATCAAAAATCGCGGTGGGGCAGAAGAGCGAACTCATTTTTTCTTCCATACCGGGAAAGTCCTTCCCGTTTACCATCAGCAAGATCACTCCGGTGACAACCGCCGAGGAAGGCCGAAACTTTTTTCGGGTGGAGGGCCGAATTGAAACGGCATCGGCCCGCCTGCGCCCGGGAATGGAGGGCATCGGCAAGATCACTGTCGATCGGCGCAAGTTGATTTGGATATGGACGCATCGAGCTGCGGATTGGCTGCGGCTTCAAATCTGGCGCTGGATACCGTAAACCGAAAGACGGCACGCCCGTAATAGGACACCAAACAGGTCCTGGAGAAGCGCGCGCGTTATGAAAAGTTCCATGTACAGCCCTTCCTGGTACCGGGTGGCCGGTCTGAAGCCCCGGCTTCGCGGCCATATGGAAATCCATCGGCATTATTATCGCAATGAGCTCTGGTACATTCTTCAGGACCATACTTCCGGTCGGTTTCAGCGATTCACTCCGGTGGCCTATCAGCTCATCGGGCTGATGGACGGGGAGCGGACGGTGCAGGAAATTTGGGATACGGCCCGTTCCCGCCTGGAGGAGGACGCGCCGACCCAGGAAGATTTCATTCGCCTGCTCAGCCGGCTCCATGCCATCGATGCGCTTCAGGCCGACGTGGTTCCCGACACTCGGGAACTGTTGAAACGGTTTGAAAAACTGCGGTTTGGAAAATTGAAGCAAAACCTGCGAAGCCCTCTTTTCATGCGGTTTTCACTGCTGGACCCGGAAACCGTATTAAAACGACTGCAGCCGTTCGTCAGGCCGATTTTCAGTCGTGCCGGTGCTCTCGTCTGGCTGGTGATGATGTGCCTGGCGATTTTTATGGCATGGACCCACTGGTCCGAACTGACGCATAATATCGCTGACCGTATTCTATCCCCGAAGAACCTGGCGATTCTCTGGCTGACATTTCCGTTTCTAAAAACATTCCATGAGTTTGCCCATGCGTTTACCGTCAAGATAAACGGCGGAGAAGTGCACGAGATGGGCATCATGATGCTGGTGTTTACGCCCATTCCCTACGTGGATGCCTCTGCTGCATCGGCGTTTCACAAGAGACGGGAACGCATCCTCGTAGGCGGCGCCGGCATGGCGGTTGAGCTCTTCATTGCTGCACTGGCGCTTTTTTTCTGGATCAACATGGAACCCGGACCGGTGCGATCCTTGACATACAACATCATATTTATTGCGGGCGTTTCGTCCCTGTTTTTCAATGGGAATCCGCTGCTCCGGTATGATGCGTATTATATGCTGGCCGATGTGCTGGAGATTCCCAATCTCGCCCAGCGTGGAAGCCGCTACTTTTTTTACCTGATTCAGCGGTACATCTTGCGCATCAAGGATGTCGAGGAGCCCATGGCGTCTAAGGGGGAACGCTTCTGGTTTGTTGCCTATACGATTGCCTCATTTTTGTACCGGATGGTGGTCTATGCGGCCATTATTCTGTTCGTTGCCGGCAAGTTTTTCTTTATCGGGGTGCTCTTCGCAATATGGGGCGTATTCAGTATGTTCATACTGCCGGCCATCAAAGGCCTGCGGTTTCTTTTTACGTCTCCACAGCTGGACCACCGGCGAGGACGGGCTACGGCTGCCGTCGCGGTCGTCGTTTTCCTGCTTTTTTCGGTCGTCGGCCTGGTTCCCGTTCCATTGGCTACCCTGACGGAGGGCATCATGTGGGTGCCGGAGAGATCATTTGTCCGTGCCGGAACAAATGGGTTCGTTGATCGCATCCTTGCCGAACCGGGTGCGTTCGTCCGGAAGGGAGCCCCCCTTATTCAATGCATCGATCCGCTCCTGCCCGCCCAAATCACGCTTCTCGAGGCCCAACTTCGCGAAGCACGGGTTATATATGACACCGAGATTATCAGCGACAGGGTAAAAGCCGAGAATACGTTGAAGGAGATGGAGCACCTTTCCGCCAAACTGGAAGACGCCCGGGAGCGTGTAGCGGAATTGACGGTTTACAGCGCCGCCGACGGGGTGTTCATCGTTCCGATGGTTCAGGACATGCCGTCGATGTTTGTCAGACGGGGGCAGCTTTTGGGCTATGTGCTGGAAGGGTCCGGGAGAATCGCCCGGGTTGTCGTCTCACAAAACGATGTCGATAAGGTCAGGCAGCGGACCCGTTTCGTGGATGTTCGATTTTCGGAAGAAATCCGCCGAACCGTGCCGGCCGTACTGAAACGGGAAATTCCCGCGGCAACGGATCAACTCCCCGGGAGGGCCCTCGGCAAGGAAGGCGGCGGCGAAATCGCGACCGATCCCAGGGACATGATGGGCGACAAGGCTTTTAAGAAGATTTTTTTATTGGACATAGAGATGCCTGCTTGTGAGAGCCTTTATCATGTGGGCGGCCGTGTATACGTTCGCTTTGACCATGGGTCGGAGCCGCTCATTCACCGATGGTATCGTGGATTGAGACAATTGTTCTTAAGAAAATTCAATGTATAACCCATTCACGTATCCATATCATACCGGCGGGATTTATCCGGAAAAAGAGGAAGAGGCGCCGGGCAAACTCGACCGATTGTCGGGGGACATCAAAGGGTTTCTCGTCTCATTTTTTCGGCCGAAACACGGTGCATTCAGGTTTCTGCCCGATGCGGTCAATGCGTTGCGCCAATCCGTACGAACGATGACCGATGCTCAAATTGCGGCGGATTGCATTGAGCTGGGGGGGCGGCTCAAACGGGAGGGATTTGCCCGTGAACTCGTATCACGGGTGTTTGCCCTTGTCCGTGAGGTCGCGGATCGCCGTTTGGGAATGCCGCATTATGATGTCCAGCTGATCGGCGGATGGGTTCTGCTCAATGCCATGGTGGCGGAAATGGAAACCGGTGAGGGCAAAACCCTGGTGGCGACCCTGCCGGCATGTGTTATGGCCCTGGCCGGGGTGCCTGTCCACATTATCACGGTAAACGATTACCTTGCCAAACGGGATGCCGATTGGATGCGGCCGATTTATGAAACCATGGGTCTTACCGTCGGGACCGTGGTTCACGGGATGGACGCAGCGGCCCGGCGCAATGCCTATGCCTGTGATGTCACATACTGCACCAACAAGGAAATCGCCTTTGACTACTTGAGGGACAGAATCATTTTATGGGACAGGCCCACGCAGATGCGTTTGAAGGTCGAACGGCTCTTCGGGGAAAACTCGCGCATCGAACAGCTGGTCATGCGGGGGCTGCATTACGCTATTGTCGATGAAGCGGACAGCATTCTAATCGACGAGGCGCGTACACCCTTGATCATTTCTTCACAGGCCGATCACCAGTATGACCCTGAAGTTTACCGTCATGCGATGAAGATTGCCGGGTCCCTAACGCCCAACCGCGACTTTATCCTTTTGGAAGACATGCGGGATGTGGCGCTGACCCAATCCGGCAAATCATCGGCGTGCACTTCCGACTGGGAGAACGTACCGATCCCCATCAGGCAGGAGGAGCGTGAAGAGCTGGTGCGCCGGAGCATCGTCGCTCACCATCTGTTTAAGCCGGACAGGCATTACCTGGTAAAAGACGGAAAAGTACAGATTATCGACGAATACACCGGCCGAATTATGGCGGACCGGTCCTGGGAGATGGGGCTTCACCAGCTCATAGAGGTCAAGGAGGGGTGCGAGGTGACCGTGCCCAAGCAAACGCGCGCGCGCATCAGCTATCAGCGGTTTTTTCGGCGCTATCTGGCCCTTGCGGGGATGACGGGAACGGCCCGGGAGGTGGCACAGGAATTATGGTCGGTTTACCGACTGCGGGTGGTATCCATGTCGACAAATTTCCCGACTCGGCGGGAATACCGCCCGGACCGCGTTTACTCGAGCACCGGGCGGAAATGGACGGCCGTCATCGAGAAGATTCGTGAAATGCAGGGTCGGGGGCGGCCCGTTTTGATCGGCACCCGGTCGGTCGAGGCCTCCGAACACCTGAGCGGACTATTGCAGAGAGAATGCCTGCCGCACCGCGTGCTCAACGCTCGGCAGGACCGGGAGGAGGCCGATGTCATCGCCATGGCCGGCGGCATTGGCCGGATCACCGTGGCCACAAATATGGCGGGAAGGGGCACCGATATCCGCCTGGCCTCGGGCGTTGCCGAAAAGGGCGGACTCTTTGTCCTGGCGACCGAACGGCACGAATCCCGGCGCATCGACCGGCAGCTTTTCGGACGGTGCGCCCGGCAGGGGGACCCCGGCACCTGCCTGGCACTGGTTTCCCTGGACGATGAATTGATTCGTGTATTCATCGGAAAACCGTTTCGGTGGCTGGCGGGAATGATCCTGGAGAAGGAAAATTTCCGGCCGGCGTCATGGGCCGGAACAATGGTGTTCCGGATGGCGCAGTGGCGTGCGGAGCGGCTGCATTCCCGCATGCGCCGGAACCTCTTGAAAATAGATGAACAATTGAGTGATTCACTGGCTTCTTCAGGCCGGTTTGAATGATGCCGGGAGAAAGGTATGAAACGTCTAATTGTTTTCTCATTTGTTTTGGCCTTTTGGATAGGGATGCCGCTTTTGTGTGCCGAACCGGTTCCCGTGACTACGGGAACAGTGGAATACAACGGCTTGATCGAACCTCACCTGGTGGTGGAGCTCGGGAGTGAGGTTCCCGGGGTTCTCGAAGCCGTGAACGTGGATCGAGGGAATGTTGTGTCCGCCGGCCAGGTTGTGGCCCGGCTGCGGTCCGGTGTCGAAAAGGCGACCCTGGCGCTGGCGCGGGCCCGCGCGGATATGGAATCGAACATCAAGGCGAAGAAGGCCGCCCTGGAATATGCCCGACGAAACAGCAAGCGGATCAGCGACCTTTACGAAGTAAACGCTTTGCCTATGCAGAAGTGGGACGAGGTGGATACCCAGCGAATTCTGGCGGAAACCGAACTGGCCGCGGCCCTGGATCAGAAGCGGCTGCATGAACTGGAATTTCACCAGGCCGATGAAGCCGTGAAGCGGAAGACGATCACCAGTCCGATTTCCGGCGTGATCATGGAACGGTACCTGGCAAAAGGGGAATATGTTGAAGACAAACCGATTCTCAAAATCGCCCAGATCGATCCGCTGAACGTGGAAGTCATTTTGCCTGTTTCGGCGTACGGTTCGGTTCAGGTCGGCATGAGCGGCACCGTAAAGCCTGAACCGCCGGTGGGCGGCGCTTATGAAGCCGAGGTAACGATCGTGGACAAAGTCATCGATGCGGCGAGCGGCACCTTCGGCGTCCGCCTGGAGATACCGAACCCCGGCTTCGAACTCCCACCGGGGCTGAAGTGCAGGGTTGAGTTTCACGAGACGTCGTAAGGGGGACATGGCGCTTTAATGGCCTTCTATCACAGCGGGGTGAATTGGGTTGACCTGAACCGGCCTGAAGAGGAAATGAAATGAGAAGAAATACAGTGGCACCGGGAGTTACGATTTTCATTGGGGCAATGATGCTGCTACTAGCGGCTTTTTCGCATCGGCTGTACGCCCAGGATGAAGTAGTGTTTACCCTGGAAGACAGCATCCATGAAGCGTTTGCGAAGAACTGGTCGTTTAGGGCGCAAAAAGAACGGCTGGTGCAGGCCCGGTATGAGCGAAGCCAGAGGCGGTCGGATCTGTTGTTTCGGGTCAATACGGACTATGCCTACACGCGGTTCGACGATGAGACGACCTACCGTTATGGGTTGACGCAGGAAATTCCAACAAGCTCAAAGGACAATTACCAGTGGCGGGCGACCCTCACGCAGCCTGTGTTTACCGGTTTTGCCCTGCTAAGCGCATATGATATCGCAAGGCTGGGAGTCGACAGGTCGAAGATGGAAATCGAGTTGGCCCGGCTGGATTTGGCGCTTGAGGTTAAAAATGCCTATTTCGGCATCCTGATTGTGGATAAAGCCGTGGAGGTCGTCCGAAAGGAAGTGGCGTCACTGTTGTCGAACGTGGAGGTCACCAAAAATTTCCATCGGGCGGGAATGATACCGATCAACGATCTGCTCAAAGCGGAACTGGAGTTGGCCAATGCCCGCAATATCCTGGTCCAGGCGGTGAACGATGCCAGGCTGGCGCGGTCGGAATTCAACACCCTTCTCTCGCGTCCGGTGGATGCCCCTGCTGAGGTGGAGGATATCCTCGTCCGGGTGAACGCCGATGTCGTGTTCGAGAAAATGATCGAGGTGGCCCTTGCCAACCGCCCCGAAATGGCCCTGATCGACAACAGCATAGAACAGTCGGAGCAGCAGATCCGGTATGCAAGAAGCGGGTATTATCCTGAAATCAGCATGAACTACAGCTTCATCAAAGAAGGCGACAAACCGGATGTGTCCGGCAGCCTGTATCATGACGGCGACCGGTGGGAAGCCATGGCGGTGGCGTCCTGGAGCGTCTGGGAGTGGGGAAAGACCTACTATGCCGTGCAGGAGCAAAAGAGCACGAAAACAGAGCTTGAAAAAACCCGGAACGCCGTGCAGGACAACATCATCCTCAATGTAAAGGAGGCGATGCTCGGCCTCGAAACGGCCGAGGAGAACATTCCGGTGACGCGCAAGGCCGTTGAACAGGGGGAAGAGAACCTGAGGGTAAACGAAGAATCCTACAAGGCACAAATGACGACCATTACTGAAGTTCTGGACGCCCAGACCCTGTTGACCCGCGCCCGGGTCAATTATTACCGGGCGTTGTACGACTATCACCTGGCCCATGCCTTTTTGCAGCGGGCGGTCGGCACGTATTGAAAAAAAGGGTCTTCGCAGCCTCTAAATAAAAAAAACAGGCAACGCGGTGTTGATGGTTTCGGATGTCCATGGAATGCAAAAACGAAATCGTTGGATGTCCGGAGCCCATAAAACACAATACTTTTCCGCAAGCAATCCGCACCGTCCCATGAAAAATAAGACATTATCCGAAGCACGCCATCCCAACCATTGTAGCATAAGCGATTCGGGGCCTGGTCCTTGCTGAACCCGCGGTTCATGCCCACTTTTAAACCGCTTTAAAAGTACAAAACCATTCGTAATAATTAATAATATTTTCTTGACGATATCCTTTGTTCCTGTTAAACGTATACTATCTATAAAATCTTTTTTTCGAGGGTTCATCAAAAGAGTTCACGATGCTGTCAACGGCTTCTCCAAAAATTGAAAGTTCACCTTCGCCGCATCATCGGCAATCGCCGGTTTATTTGAAAACTCGACCTGCCGTTCATCTCCAGGACGCCCTTACGGTGTCAAGAACCAGAAATTCCAACCTTTTTTATCGCAATGAGATCTTCGCATCACCCGCTTCATTTTTGAAAAGTTTCACCAAACGCTAAAGTCTTTTAACGTGTTCGACGCATTTTGTCAGAAAGTGGCATTGAAAAAAGTTGCATGAGTGTTGATTTGCTGTTTCATGGGGCTCTACCGCATGTGCCGATTCGGCCGCCCGGATTGCTGGGGGTTCATCGGGTGCAGCCGATACGGTGAGGTCTTTTCGTCACAGGCTTGAAAAAGCCGGTCTCGTACCAAGGTACAATATCAAAAAAGAATTGAACAGGTATAAAAGATACCTGCAATAATGGGATTTTTTCCGTCTTCCGGATGTAGGCGGAACAGCGAAAATGATCTAAATACGTTTATAATCTATAGGTTGCCTATTTAAGGGTGTGATGACAGGCAACGATGAGCCAACACCTTGTCGTTGTCATTCAGGAGGTAGGTATGGGTCTTGCCAGAAATTTAAGACGATTGGCCCGTAAAAAGCAAGCCGCCGCGGCTAAAGTGTACCGACGAAAAGCCGTAATCGAACCGCTGGAACCCCGGTTATTGCTTTCAGCGGATCTGTCCTATTCGATGGGCGGCGGTGTTAATGATCTGACGCTGGCTCTAAACCAGGTCGACGGCGTGGATACCCTTCAACTGATCAACAACGATGATGCCGACCCGACCACCCAGATTGTGGCGGCCCAGGCCTTCTCCGAAACGACCGGGGTCCGCATTTTCGGTTCCGAATCCGACGATGCCGTCACCATCGATATGACCGACCCGTTCGACATCCCCGTGTTCTTCACGGATACCACAGCGGACAGAGACGTTCTGGAATTCACCGGTGACGGCGACCGCACGTGGAACATCACCGGCCCCAATACCGGCGAGACGGGTAACGTTTCCTTTTCCGGCATCGAAAACCTCACAGGCGCTGCGGACAATTCGGATAAGTTCGTCTTTTTGGATGGCGGTGCTTTGACCGGGAGCATCACCGGGGGTTCCGGTGGAACCGACACCCTTGACTTTGCGTTTGTCACGGAGGATCTCACCTTCAGCATTGGCGCAGGCGGAGCCATCTCGGTGACAGGCTGGGTAGGCGGATCGATCTCGGCATCGGGAATGGAATCGCTCATTGGCGGCATGGGTAGCGACCTCTTTGACTTTGGGACCGGGGAAATCTTGGTAGGAACGATCGACGGCGGGACGGCCGGGTCGGACACCCTGGATTACTCGGATTACACCTCGGACGTATCAGTAAACCTCTTTGCGGGAACGGCAACGGGAACCTCCGGTATCAGTAACATCGATAACATAGTCGGCGGAGCCGGTGACGACACCCTGACCGGCGGTACCGGCAACAATGTCATTTCAGGCGGGACCGGAGCGGACACGATCGCGGGCGGCACCGGCGAAGACACGATCACCGGCGGTTCGGGAAACGACACATTCCTGTTCTCGGATGGCTGGGGCTCGGATGTCATCACGGATTCGAGCGGCAGCGACGTTCTCGACTTTTCCGCCGTGGAGGCAAACCTGACCTATACCATCCATGTCGGCGGTGCTGTTTCCGTGACGGACGGGGTTAACACCCTGGACAACGCCGCGGGCATGGAAAGGATTGTAGGCGGCAAGGGGGACAACACTTTCGTTTTCGAGGACGGGGCAGTCTTCGTGGGAACCATCGACGGGGGAACGGGCGGCATCAACACCCTGGACTACTCCGCTTATACGAGCGGGATAACCGTCGATCTATCGTCCGGGACGGCACCGGGGACCAGCGGTATTTCCAATATCCGCAATGTTATCGGCGGAGCAGGGGCGGACACGCTGAAGGGCGATGAAAACGCCAACGAGCTTACCGGCGGCGCGGGCGATGATGACATCACCGGCGGCGGAGGCAACGACATCCTCGACGGCGGGGAAGGGTCGGATACATTCCATTTTTCCGGTGCCTGGGGAGAGGACAGCATCTGGGATGGCGGCGTGACCGGCACCGACACGCTCGACTTTTCCGCCGTATCCGCCGACCTGACATTCACCATCAATGCCAACGCCTCGATTTCGGTCTTGTCCGGAACGAACCAGCTTGAAGAGACGGGGGGCATCGAGGCGGTCGAGGGCGGAAGCGGGGACAACCGGTTTGTCTTCGAAGAGGGTGGAAGCATCGATGGAACGATCGACGGCGGTACGGGCGGCACCAACACCCTGGACTACTCCGCCTATACAAGTCCGGTTACGGTAGACCTTTCGGCGGGGACGGCCACGGGGACTCTGGGCATCAGCCATTTCGTGAACGTCACCGGCGGCTCCGGGAACGATGCGATTAGCGGCGACGCGAACGCAAATGTCCTGGACGGCGGAGCGGGGAATGACCTGCTCGCCGGCGGCTTAGGCGCCGACACGCTTATCGGCGGGGAAGGCGATGATATCCTGGCCGGGGGCGGGGAAGGCGACTCTCTGGCCGGTGGGGCGGGAGACGACATTTACGTCGTCACCGGTGGGACCCAGTCGATCACGGAAGCGGCCGACGCGGGATTCGACACCCTGGCCTACGACAATCACACGGGCGGCGGGGTCGCGGTTTCCCTTGGAAGCACGACCCCCACCGCCACTGACGTGACCGGCGACATCGGCAACATCGAGAGTGTCCTGGGCGGTCCGGAATCGGACACTTTCGAGGGGACCGATTTCGACGACACATTCTATTTCGTAAATAACTGGGGTTTGGATACCGCCACAGATGAATCCGACACCGACAGCGACACCCTCGATTTCTCTGCGGTGACAAAAGCGATGACCTTCACCTTCGCGGCGGGAGCGGTTACCGTCACCGAGGGAACGAATTCCGCCACGGGGACGAAGATCGAAAATGTCATCGGCGGCAGCTCGGACGATGTCTTCGTCTTCGACGACGGCTGGGGAAATTACACCATCATCAGCGGGGGTACGATCGACGAGGACATTCTCGACTTTTCGGCGGTCGGGATGGATCTGACATTTACTCTACATGAAGACGGCACGGTGTCGGTTACGGACGGCACCAACACCCTTGGCGCCTCGGCCGGCATCGAGAACATCATCGGCGGCTCGGCAACCAATACCTTCGTTTTCGAGGACCAGGGCGGCATGGACGGGTATATCGAAGGCGCGGGGACCAACATCCTCGACTACTCGGCTTACACGACCACCGTCTTTCTCGATCTCTCCACGATGGATGTTCTCTATGAAGGTTTGGTCAATGGAGTTTTAACCCAGAGCTATGGCGTAGCCTATACCACGGGCCTCAAGGGCGCCAACAACATCACCGGAATCATCGGCGGCTCTTCGGCGAATGACCTTCTTATCGGTCCCCAGCAGGACAGTGTCTGGTCCATTGATGGGCCAAACTCCGGGACATTGAATACTACTTTCGAGTTCTCGGAGATAGAAAACATTACCGGCTCCGCGGATTTCGACGACAGCTTCACGGTAACGGCGGCAGGGAGCTTGAGCGGTACACTGAGCGGAAATGCTTACGGGCTGGTGAGCAGCGCGACACATTTGGAAATTCCCATGAGCCTCGCAGGCGTGGCCGAAGGAACGGATACCCTCACTTTCTCCGGCGGCAGCTACACGGACGTGACATTCACGGCTGTATCCGCGGATGCGGGGGTGATCGAACGCGACAGCGACAAGCTCAGATTCGCCGGCTTCGAATCGGTCGTGGACAATTCCGCGGCTGAGAACCGCACGTTCACCTATCCCGCCGATGCAACGGCAAGGATCACCCTCGGCGGGGGGGTCGGAACGGGCCAGTCCTGGAGCATCGAGGTGGACGGCGTCAGTTACACCCACACCGCCGGGGAAAGCGACGACCTGGAGGATGTCGTGGCCGGCCTTGCGTCCCAGATTGCGGCCGGGGACTACCTCACGATCGTCCAGGACCTCTCCATCCTGATCACGAAAACGACCGGCGGAGCCCCGGTAGTGGTTGCGGATCTGCCCGTGACAGGCTTCGCATCCGTGGAGGCGCCGACGACCACGGATGTCTCCCTCCGGATCAGCGAAGATGGTGCGGGTAAGCTGAATATCACACCCGAAAACGGGGAGTTCACCCCTTTTAGCTTTGCCGAGCCCTCCGGCCACGTGTATGTCAACACCGGCAAGGGAGACGACACGATTACCGTCGAGCAGTTTGCCATCACGGCCGCGTTGGCGATCGACGGCAAAGACGGCACGGACAGCATCGTTTTCGAAGTGCAGGCCGGTTCGTCGACAAAATCAGTATCCTTCGGCACCGGAACCACGGGAACCACGAATTTCAACGGGAGCACGGCCTTCACATACGCCCATGTGGAAGAGGCGAACCATCTCGTAGTCAAAGCCACGGACGGTAATGATCAAATATCCCTGTCTCCCTCGGGCAGTGGGTACAGCGTCAGCAGTTCTAACGGGACCTTCGGGGCCGTCACGTTCAACAGCGCCATCGATTCGCTCACCATCGATGCCAAAAAAGGCGTTGACGAGCTGACATTGAATGTCGGCAGTTCCACCAGCTTTTCCCCATCCTTGACTATCCTGGCGGACGACACGGAAAATTCGACCGCGGACAACGACGTCCTCCATCTCGGAAGCGGGAGCTACGCCAGTCTGCGGTTCGGGGCGGACTGGGAGACGGTGGACGGGACCGGATCGGTGGTGGACCTGGTGTTCGATGCGCGCCCCTCCATTGCCAACCGGGTGCATGTGTTCCGGGATTACAGCGACAACATCACCATCGTGGATGAAACGGATATCGGAACCACCATCACGTCCATCAAAGATCCAACCGGATCCCTCACCATCAATACCGGGTACAATGCGCCGTATACCACGGAGTACATCCACATTGGGGAAGATCCGGATAACGATGTACGGGCATGGGGCAACCTCAATTTCGACCTGATCATCGATGCCGGCACGCTCAACAAGAACCTCGACGGCGAAGACTCGGTCACGATCTTCGGCGACCTGACTCTCACCGGGCACCAGCTCGACATCACCTCCGAAAACATCACCATCAACAGCGGCGTCACCGTTTCGACGAGCTACGCGTCCGGCACTGCCGGCGACATCAATCTGACCGGGTTCCATATCACCGTCGGCACGGGCGCCCGTCTCCTGGCCGAAGGGAGTGATACTGAACACTCCGGCGACATCACCATCGAGGCCATGGACGAGAGCGCCCTGGTGACGCCCCTGGTGGATGTGGATGTTTCCAATGTCGATGTCACCATATCGACGGATGCCGTCATCAGGGGCCGCGACGTCACCATCCTGGCGAGCGCCGACAACCGCAGGCTCTATGCCGAGGACGGCACCCTGACCGGTACCGCCGCCGATCTGCTCGGAAGCCTTTTCGAGAGTCTCACATCGATCGGCGGGGCGATCGCCGTGGTGGTGGGCGACGCCTCCATAGACATCGCCGCCGGCTCGGAGATCACGGCCAGGAATTTCAAGGCCGACGCCAGCGTTTACGCCGATGTCAAGGCCGTTCCCTTCCTGGAGTTCGGGGTTGCCCCGTCAATCGGGGTCGCCGTGACTGACGCGGAGGTGAATGTCGCCGGCACGATTACCGCCACCGGGAATGCCGAGTTCCGGACGCACACGGACCACTCGATGAACGTCGTTGCCGATACGTCGGCCATCAAGGGCATTTCCGCGGCCATCGCGGTGAGCGTGATCGTTTCCGACGCCAACACGATCATTTCGGACACCGCCCTGCTGAACATCGGCGGCGACCTCTACGTGACGGCCGACACGGTCGACCGGAACCGGACCATGGCACGGTCCGGGGCAGGCAAGGATGGGACGGTCGCCCTGGCCGTCGCCGTCACCGTCGAAGACGGCGACACGAATGCATTCCTCGACGGCGAGGCCAATGTCGCCGGCAATGTGACGGTCAAAGCCGACCAGCTGGGCATCGATCTGCCGATCAGCAAATTGTACGTGATTCCTTCTTTGGGGATCGGCACCTCCGCCCAGGCTGGTGTGGGCGCCACATCGAAAGGCGATTTTCTCGACGATGCCAAAGCTACGGCGACCGGGTCAGTGATCACTAAGTTCAAGAACGCCCTCGCTCCCTTTATTGCCAAGGCTCAAGAGAAGATTACCGGCACAGGCGCCACCTACGGCCCGGAACCGCCGGCCGATTTCGGTTCCAAATTCGACCTCGCGGGCGCGGTGGCCGTCCTGGTCGACAATAACCGCACCATCTCACGCATCGGGGTTTCGCCGACGCACACCACGGAAGCCGCGGAGCCGGTCGCCATTGATCCCGGTGGCCTCGTGGCGGTGACCGAAACCCATACGGCAGGCGGCGTCGCAGGGAGCTGGTATCGGTACATCGGCACGGAACCGCTGTCAGACGTCAGTCTCGGTGCGGAGGATTTTACCGTCACAAGCCGCTGGGAACTGTTCGAACATCCCCATGTCGTCGCCGGCGGTTTCATCGAGGTGCTCAGTACGGCAGCGACCGCGCCCTATGTCAGCGCCAATGCTTCCGCGCAGAACAATTCCGACACGGCCGGTTCCCAGAACACGAGCGAGATCAGCGGCGCCATGGCGATATCCGTGGGCATCCTGAACAATATCGCGGACGCCTACATCAACACCAACGCCGTGGTCGATGCGGCAGAGACCCTCACCATCCAGGCCCAGGCCCTGAGCGATTACACTTGGGCGTGGGGCATCAATCTGGTGCAAGCCCTGACAGAGCAGGCGACGTATACGGTGGAAGACCCGAGCGATGACGGGGAACCTAATGGCGGTCTTTCAATCTGGGGAGCCCCGGACACCACCATCGCCGAGTTTCCCGTGGACATCGAATCCGGCGACACGGTGGAAGTGGAATACAACCATACGGGAACCGGGATCGCGGGAACCTGGTACGAAGCCAAGGGTGCTTTGACGGGCGTGAATCTCGTTACTGAGGATTTTGGCGACACGACGAAATGGGACGTCGTCGAAACTACTGTAGGAGACCCCACCTACAAGACAACCGATAGGATAGTGACCATAAATCCTGCCGCTCTCGACGAAGAGACAGGCGACACGGTCGAACTGCGTTCCGGCAATTCGAACGGTGACGTGGGGACCTGGTACGGGTTTAAGGGAACAACTCCTGAAGTCGTCAATCTGACCACCGAAGACTTCACCGACGAAGACCGATGGGAGGCCATCAACCCCGTATCCAGAAAGGCGACGAATTTCGTTACCGTTCTTTCGAACTATCTCACCGGCGATTTCGGCGTGGGCTACTTCATCCTCAACGACGGCGCCCAGGCTACGGCGACAGGGGAGAAGCTCGCCATTGCGGGGGCGGTCGACCTGCTGATCCTCAGCGACCTTGCTGACGCACGGATCAAAAGCGGCGCCCGGATCAACCAGAAGACGAACACGGGAACCGATCAGGATGTGGTGGTCCAGGCCGTCAGCCACGGCAAGGCCGTGCACATCGGCGGCAATATCAATTTGCCCAGCATAGGGGCAGATTCGACCACGTTCAAGGACTTCGGGTCGGCCGTGAAAGGCAGCGTGGTCACCGACAAGACATGGCTGCCGAAGTTCGGCATGAACGCCAAGGATGGAAAGGGCGCCGTCGGTATCACCATCATGGGTTACGTCGGCATCAGCGAAGCCCTGGCGACCATCGAAGACGGGGCGATGATTCATGGCGACAGCCTCTGGGTCGATGCGGAGACAGGGGTGCTCAGCGTAGATTTTGCGGCGTCCGGCGGGGATTCGGGCAAGGTGGCGGTCAACGGGGTGGTCACTTTCAATGTGATTGCCAACAAGACGATCGCGCAGATCGAGAACGGGGCGGTGATCGACATCGATTCGGGCATCGTTTTCGACAATGAGGACCTCGACCCGGCTGAAAACGGTTCGCTTGTCGTCTCGGCCCACGACGACTCCTACGTGATCAGCCTCACCGGCAGTGTCGCCACATCCCAGAGCGTGGGCGTGGGCGCCAGCGTGGGCGTCACGGTCGTCGACCGCAACACCCAGGCCTTTATCGGCGATCTCGTCGGCGCCGATCCGACAACGGCCAACGGTTCAATCGCTTCAGACGGAAATGTTCACATCCTCGCAGAAAGCGGCGGGTTCATCGGCACCCTCGCCGTTGCGGGAGCGAAGGTGTCGAGCAATCCTGCCCCCCCTGATAATCCCGACGGCGACACCTGGAAGAACCCCGGCACCGGGGGGACCCAGGGGTCCGACGGGACCAAGCAGAGCAACGCCGACCTGGCCAGCTGGCAAAGCAAGATGGCATCAGTGCTGACGGAAGGCGTGGAGAAGGGCAAGATCGCCGGCGACATCGCCAAATCCGTCAAGGACTCGGTCGGCGGCACGCAGCAGTCCAGTTCCGGCGTGGGGATTTCGGGTTCGGTGGCGGTCAACGTGGTTCACGACGACACGCGGGCCTACATTCTTAACAGCGGCCCCATCATTGTCGGCGATGCTGACGGCGTGGTGGACGGGTTGTCCTTGCATGCCGCGAACACCACCACGGTCGGCGCTATCGGCGGAGCGGGCGCTTACGCCAAGGGGAGTGCCGGCAAGACTTCGGTGGGCGTTGCCGGCGGGTTCACCATCAACGCCCAGTACGGCAAGACCGAGGCCTTTATCGACCATGCGGCGAGCCTGGAGCTCGAGTCCCTGACCATCGAGGCCCTGCGGCGCGGCTGGACGGTTTCCCTGGCGGCCGGGCTTGCGGCCGCATCGGGCCAGAAATCCTATGCCGTGGGCGGCTCTGTGGGCGTCAACGTCATCACCTGTGACACCACGGCAGCTCTCATGAACATGGACGGCCTTGTCGATGTGGACGGCGACGTGATCCTGAACGCCCTCGACAAAACCCGCATCATCGCCATCGGCGGGTCCGCCGGGTTCGGCGGCAAGGCGGGCGTGGGCATCGCCATCGGGTTCTCCTATGTCGAGAACACCGTCAGCTCGACGATTTTCAACCTGGACGACTTCACCCCCGCGGGTGATCTGGACGTCATGGCCACATCCGATGCCCTGGTGATCTCGGTCACCGGGTCGGTGGGCGTGGCCACGGGCGGCGGCGGTTCCGGCGGCTATGCCGGGGCGGGCACCGTTTCCATCAACATCGTGAACAACACGACGGAAGCGAAGATCCTGGACACGACCATCAACGACGCGACGGGGGACGTAACCCTGTCGGCCCTGGACAAAACGTCCATCTACACCTTCGCCGGCGCCTTCGCGGCAGGGAAAAAGGCTGGGCTGGGGGGTGCGATCGCCGTCAACACGCTGCTGAACGAGACGGCGGCGTTTGTCGAGAACTCCACGATCACCACCTCCGGCGTGTTTGACGCGAAAGCAGAAGAGCGCGGCACCATCGTCAGCCTGGCCGTTGCCGGGGCCGGGTCGCAAAAACTGGCCATCGCCGGATCCATCGGCCTCAATCTCTTCGACAACGACATCGACGCCCATATTTTCAACAGCACGATAACCGCCGGTGCCGTCGCCCTAACCGCGGAAGACCGCGAAATCAGCGTGGCCCTGGGCGGCGGCATCGCCATATCCACGAGCAGCAGCGCCGTTGGGGCCGCCATCGGGGTCAACTTGATCTTCAACGAGGTTACCGCCATCGTCGAAGCGTCGACCCTCGTATCCGCAGCGACCATCGACATCGACGCCCTGGCGAAAGAGGTCCTTGTCAGCGTCACCATGGGCGGCGCGGGCGGACAGAAGTTCGCTCTCGGCGGGTCCGTGTCGGCGAACGTGGTCATGAGCACGGTGGAGGCGAAAGTTGTAAGCGGAGTCATCGGCCAGGATGAAAACGATGCGGACATCATCCGCGCAAGCGACCTGGATGCCACAGGCGACATTGGCATTTCAGCCAGTGACAAGACCACGGCCGTCGTGGTTGCCGGCGGGTTCGCCATATCGCTTTCCAGCGGGGCCGTCGGTGTGGCGGCCTCTACAATTTACATCGAGAACGACATCCTCGCCACGATCGACGGTTCAACCGTGACCTCGACCTTGGGCGGCGTCACCCTCGAGGCGGGGGTCGGGCAGCCGGACAGGACAGCCGATCCCTCCGATCTCAGCCTCGGCACGACCGGGGTGACCATGCCTGAAATCAGCAGCTCCTCGGTGGTCAACGTGACCTTCGGCGGGGCCGGCGGTTCGAGCTTTGCCGCCGGCTTCGGGATCTCGGTAAATGTGATCAACAATACCATCGAAGCCGGGATCCAAAACGGTGCAAACGTCGAGGCCTATGATGATGTCGTACTGTCGGCCATGGATGCTTCCGTCATCGACGCCCTGGCCTTCGGCGGGGCAGGTTCTCCCAGCGGAGGTGCCGCGGGTGGCGCCATTTCGGCCAACGTGATCACCAACGCCATCGGCACGTTCATCAGCGAGGCGACCGTCCGGGCCGGGGTCAACGCGGCCGGAGACACCCTTACCAATGCTTCGGCCGACGTCATCCTGGATTCCACTTCCTCCTCGATCATCCGCGCCCTGGCCATCGGCGCCTCGGGCGGCAGCAGCTTCGCCGTTTCCGTTTCCGCTCTTGGCAATGCCGTTGCCAACGACGTGACCGCGCAGATCAGCGGCTCCACCATTTGGGCCGGCGGAGAGGTGGCGCTTTCGGCCTCCGACATCGCGCCGAGCATTCTTCCCTCGTGGATGCTGCCCGAAGACAAGCAGGAAACGCTCGACGAGAAGCTGGATGGATCGCCCCTCGAACCGGAAGCCAACATATTGGCCATCATGGTCAGCGTGGCCGGTTCCGGCAACGTGGCGGTGAGCGTTTCCCTGATGGGCAATGTCGTCAACAACGATGTGCTGGCGAACATCGAAGACTCTACGATCCTGGCAGGTATCAACGCGACCACTCGGGCCGTTTTGAATTCGAATGCCGACGTCATGCTGACGTCGCTGTCGGATGCCGCCATCATGGCCATCACGGTGGGCGTGGGCGCTTCCGGCAACGTGGCCGTGCAGGCCACCGGCTTCGGCAACGTGATCACCAACGCCGTGGAAGCCTCGATCACGGGCGGGTCGACGGTCCGTTCCGGCGGACTCGTGGACCTGACGGCAGCCGACCAGTCCCAGATCACCTCCTTCGGCCTCAGCATCGCCGCCTCAGGCAGCGCGGCCGTCTCGGCCATCGTGGGCGCCAATGTCATCACCAACTCGGTCATCGCCCAGATCGCCGCATCCACCGTGTTCAGCGGATCGACCCTTGATATTGACGCGGCCACCCGGTCGACTATTTTCAGCTTTACCGGCGGCGTGGCCGCATCGGGTGGGGCGGCGGTCCAGGTCACTCTGGCGGCCAACGTGGTAACGAACACCACGGAAGCATCCATCATCAATGAGAACATCTACGATGACGACGGCAATCTTGTCGATTCCAATGCGTCCCATGTCGATGCCGCCGATGACGTCACCCTTTCGGCAGAAGATACCTCCAGCATCGATGCCCTGGCTTTTGGGGTATCCGCAAGCGGTGGTGGGGCCGTGGGTGTGGCCGCGGGGGCCAACGTCATCGCCAATACGGTAGGGACCGCCATCACGGGTTCTTCGCTGGAAACCGACGGTTCACTGAGCCTGATTTCCGAATCTTCGTCCGTCATCAGGGCCCTGGCATTGGGAATAGCGGGCTCCGGCGGGTTTGCCGTTCAGGTGACGGCTCTGGGCAACGTGATCGCAAACGGTGTCACGGCATCGATCCTCGATTCGATCATCGCGGCCATGGGAGACGTGAGACTGTACGCCTCGGACCTCGCGCCCAGCCTGCTTCCCGCCTGGATGGTCCCGGAGGACCGGGCCGATGAACTGAACGAAAACCTGGAAGACTCGCCCGTCGACCTGGAGGGCAACATCCTGGCGGTCATGGTCAGCGTGGCCGGGTCGGGCGGTGTGGCGGTGAACGGGGCTTTTTCGGGCAACGTGATCACCAACACCATTGCGGGGACCATCGACGACTCTATCGTACTAGCGGGTGCGACACATGCAGATGCTTACAATTCTGCCGATGGTCTCGATGCCGACGATTATGCAATCACCGAGGAGGGTGCGGGTGTGGTGCTCGATGCCAAATCGCGTGCCGCCATCATGGCCCTCACCATCGGCGTGGCAGGCTCGGGCGCGGTGGCGGTGAATGCAACGGGCTTCGGCAACGCCATTGCCAACTCGTTGGAGGCCGCCATCAAGGGCGGCTCCGATGTGGAGGCCGGCGGATCGGTGAACCTGGAAGCCGGCGACGAATCGGATATCCGATCCGCGGGGGTCAGCGTGGCCGGATCGACGGTTGCCGTGGGGGCGCTCATCGGTGCAAACGTGATTACAAATTCCGTGGCCGCCCGCATCATCGGCTCCAGGGTGAAATCCGGCAAGGAAGATTTCCTGGCAGATGACGGAACGACTGTGATTATTCCGGGCCTTGGCGTGCGGCTTTCGGCTCAGTCCGATGCGCAGATTATGGGATTCAGCGGCGGCCTGGCAGTGGGTGCGGGCGCGGGACTCATTTCACTCACGGCCAATGTGATCACCAACACCACAGAGGCCGTCATCGACGGTTCCAATCTGGACACCGAAGGGGCGATCGTCATTTCGGCGGAAGACACTTCAACCATCGACGCCCTGGCCATCGGCGTGTCCGCCGGGGCAGGGGCTGTGGGTGTCGGTCTGGGCACCAGCGTGATCACCAACACGATCACCACCGCCATTGAAAGCTCTACCCTGGAAACCGATGCATCCCTCGACCTGGATGCGGAATCCGCCTCCATCATCCGCACCCTATCCCTGGGGGTTTCGGGCGGCGGATTCGCCGTCCAAGTGAGCGCCATGGGCAATGCGGTGGCCAACACGGTGACTTCGACGATCCTCGATTCCGAAGTATACGCTTACGGCGATGTGGACCTTTCGGCCCAGGATATCGCACCCAGTGTCATTCCTGAATGGATGGTAGGGCCGGCATTGCACAGTGCAACCCTGGACCCGGACACCGCAGTCGATACATCGGCAGACACGATAGTCGTCGGTGAAAACCCGTGGAAAACCGGGGATGCCGTTAAATACGACAACGGCGGAGGCACGGATATTAACGGCATAGAATCCGGGGAGACCTATTACATCATTGCCGTCGATGGTGAGCCGACAAAGGTGAAACTGGCGGCCTCCAAGGACAATGCGGAAAATGGTATTGCCATCGATCTCGGCTCGAGCGGGACCACCGGGACGAATCATCAGATCATGGGATTGACGGCTGACGAGCTGAACAGGGCACTCGAAGATTCCCCCATCGACCTGGATGCCAACATTCTGGCGGTCATGGTGAGTGTGTCCGGAGGAGGTGTGGCGGTCAACGTGGGGCTCATGGGAAATGTAGTGACCAATACTGTTTCCACAGGCATCGAGAATTCGACCGTCCTGGCGGGAGCGACGCCATCCGACACTTACGACGATACCGATCTGGATATAACCGACTTTGAAATCACTCAATGGGACGCAGATGTTACCATGTCGTCCCTGTCGGATGCGCGAATCATCGCCCTGACGGCCGGCGTAGGCGTTTCGGGGATTGTCGCGGCGAATTTTACCGGCTTCGGGAATGTCATCACCAACAGCGTGCAGGCGCGGATCGCGGGCGACGCCACCGTAATGGCCGGAGGGTTGGTGGACCTTTCGGCAGAGGACCAGTCCTCCATATCCTCTGTTGGGCTCAGCATCGCCGGCTCCGGTGGAGTGTCTATCTCCGGCATCATCGGCTACAACGGCATCGCCAACACGGTCCGGGCCCAGATTGCGGGCTCCACCGTGGAGACATTCACGGGCGGCGTCGATTTGGCCGCCCTGTCCGATGCCGACATCTTCAGCTTTGTCGGCGGGGTGGCTGCTTCGGGGATGGGAGCCGGTCAGTTGTCCTTCGCCTACAATGACATAGGTAACATCATCGACGCGTCGATCGTCAACGAAACGGTCGAGGATGTGATTCGGCGGGCCAAGGTGAAGGCCACCGGAAATGTCACCCTTTCGGCCGACAACACATCCACCATCGACGCCATTGCCGTGGGTCTTTCGGCGGCCGGCGGCGGCGCGGTGGGAGCTGCCGCATCCGAAAACCACATCCACAACAGCGTCCTCACGTCCATCAGCCAATCCGATGTAGACAGCTCGTACGGTAGTATTGGACTTTCCAGCGAGTCTTCGGACGTCGTCCGTTCCTTCGCCGCGGGTGTGGCGGTATCCACATTTTTCTCTGGCCAGGCTACCGTGACGATCAACGAGATCGGCAACGTCACGGACGCCAGGATCACCGGGTCCACGGTGTGGGCGAGGGGCGGCGTCGCCCTCTCCGCCGTCGAGACCGCACCCTCCAGCGTTCCGGTCATGCTGCTCCCGTTGGCGGTGGTGGAGGAATTGACCGATTCCCTTGACGGGAACACGGTCGACTCCGGCGCCAATATCGTGTCCTTTGCCGGAAGCATCGCCGGTTCCGCGGGGGTTTCGGCGGGCGCCGCCATTGCCGCCAACACGATCGCCAACAGCATCAAGGCCGAAATTGTCGATTCCACCGTCACCTCCGTTTTGTCCGAGGTGAATGCGACCGCCGATTCGGATTCCAGGATCGCCACGCTTTCCGCCGGTTTCAGTGCCGGCACCTATGCAGCGAACGCTTCCATATCCACCAATGCCATCGCGAACACGATCCACGCCGATATCCGAGGCGCTTCCTCCGTGTCGGCCGGAGGCAACATCAATCTGAAGGCACTGGACGATACCGCCATCGATTCCCTGACCTTCAGCCTGGCCGGCGGCGTTGTCGGGGCCGGGGGCTCGGTCATCACCAACACGGTTTCAAACGACGTGCAGGCGTATGTCGCCGGCATATCCACCTCTGCAAAAGCAAGGATACTTAGAGCCAAACAGATTTCCATTACTGCCGATTCAACTCAAAATCTTGAAGCGCTGAGCCTCGGCGCGAGTGTCGGACTCGCTGCAGCCGGCGCCTCCGTGGCCTGGTCCACTGTCGACGGGTTAACCAAGGCTTACATAGGTGATTATGTTGACCTCGGCCAGACCGGAACGGTGGACGGCTTGTCTGTCACAGCCAATCACCACATCAATGCCAATTCAGAGGCCTACGGGCTGGCCGCGGGAATTGGCGCGGCAAGCATCAATTTCGCGACTGTGGACATGGCGCCGGAAGTCAGGGCGTATATCGGTAATGATTCAAATATAAAGGTGACCGGGGATATTGTGGTCGCCTCCAATCTTTACGCCACCGGCGTTGCCGAAGGCATCGGCGTCAGCGCTGGCGGTCTGGCGGTTGGCGCCATGATTGCGGAAGTGAACCTGGGCAAGGGCAACGATATTTACGAAGTCGCATCAGCCGTTGGCGACCACACGAATATCGAGGCCGGAGCCCTGAGGATTTCTGCGAACAGCGATGACGACCTGTTTGCAGACAGCGCAGCCGGAAGCGGCGGAGTTCTTTCCGGCGCGGGTGCTGATTCAAGGGTTTCGAATGATAACGCGACCCTGGTGACGCTGGGGAATTCCATCATCGATGTGAAGACACTGGAACTCTCTTCCATCCGTAATCAGGATATCGATTCCAGGGCGGACGCCTATACGCTCGGTCTTCTCGCCGGCACTGGCGCCGTCGCGAAAAACACGATAACCGGTAAGGCCAACATCGATACAAACAACACAACAGTTACGGCCGAGAATATTTTCATTACGGCCGTGAACCGCCTCACCAAACAGAAATTGGAGGCGGATGATAGCAACCTGCGGGCCGGCTCCGTTGCAATCGGCGGGGGCGTGACCATCCTCACCAGCGGAACGGACATCGGGACCGATGAAAATCCGCTCGAGACCAAAATTACTATCGGCGCCGGCACCACGCTTACCGTGGAAGGGGTAAGCGGAAGCAGCGGTAATCTGATTGTTCAGGCCTACAACGACATCACGGCCGTTGACAGCGTTCGGGTCGAAGCGGTCTCCGGCCTGGCCGGCGGTGCGGCAGGTCTTTCCCGCATCGATGCCGAAACACTCGTCGACATCGATGTGGACGGGGCGACCCTGGAGAACAAGTCCGGAGACGTGTATCTCACCACGCGCTCGTCGGTGAGCCTGTATCCGAGCGCCAACCTCATGGTGGTGAGCGGCCTGACCGGTGTGGGCGCGGCGGATGCCTCGTCCTTAATAAATGCCGAAAACCGGGTCGACATCACCGATGCGACGATCAAGGGCGAAGACGTGTACATTTACGCGGGACGCGCCAGCGCCAGTGCGCTCTCGGAGCCGAACTTCCTTTACACCATCGCTAATGCGGAAATCGTCACCGCATCGCTGCTGCCCAATATCACGATACCGGTTCTCGATGCCGACATCAACGAGACGAATACCATCACCATAACCGGAGCCACCCGCGTCCAGTCTCTCGAAGATGTAAACCTGCTGGCCCAGGAAGGAATCGGCGGGGAGGGCAGGGCCCGGACGGAAGGGGTTGCCCTTTCCCTGTCCATGATTCCCTACGGCATGGAGGTGCCCGACGGGGCCGACGTGAGCAGCACCAATACCGTTTCCATCGGTGACAACGTCCTTGTCGAAGCCGGTATCAATAATCAGTCCCTGGTTCATATCAAACCGATCTCTCTCAACGGGACGGATCAGCCTTCCGTAGACACGTCGCTGGGAACGGTCAAGAGCCGGCTGGACAGCCTGGCATCGGGCGAGCACCTGCTGTTGACGCACCATGAAAAAGAACTCCTCGGGCTTGATCCGGCGC
This sequence comes from Desulfobacterales bacterium, assembly GCA_046483495.1. Classification (GTDB taxonomy): domain Bacteria; phylum Desulfobacterota; class Desulfobacteria; order Desulfobacterales; family UBA5616; genus CAYLRU01. The sequence goes on along the minus strand of JAWODC010000060.1, from coordinate 7,516 downwards.
TCAAATACGAATATGCCTACCTGACTGCGGGTGAAATTCCTCTCACCGTTTCCGACGGCATCATTATTCACCTGGTGACGGACTCGTTCGGGAACGGCATTGCGGGGCATTACTACCAGTTCGAACTTCCCGGCGGCGGTTCCGAGAGTATCGTCCTTGAAAACGAGGATTACACCGTCACCTCCCGGTGGACCGATCTGGGGGCGTCACTCACCCCCGAGCAGCAGGACGCTTACACGGTTTATGAAAGCGACGTCACGAAAAACTTCAAGACACAGCTCGACGGCAAACTTTACGTCATCAAACCGCTGAATCTGGATACGCCTACCATCTCCTGCGTCAATGTGACCAACCTGCTGATGGAGCAGCGGCAAACCGTGATCGAGTGGATGATCAGCCACGGCACCGATCCGGAAGCGGTCGCGCGCTATGAGGTTCAGTTGGAGGCGCTCGAGGCGACACTGGTCGACCAGGGATTGGCCGAATGGATCGACGGCGTACTGGTGGTCAAGAAGGCGCTGGATATGCTTTTTGTGGAACTGCCCGACGTCTACGCGTCACCGGGTTCGGTCTTTATCGGGGCCGACGACGGGGCGCAGAGCGGTTTTGCGGCCATGGTGGGCGATCAGTTGAACGCCAGGGCCGATGCGGGCATCAATATCCTGAACAAGTCCCCCCTACTCATGGCCGTCAATGACGCCATGGTGAAGGACAACCGGCGCATCGCCGTGTCCGGCGACGAGCTCGTGGTCCTGACGCCGGGCAATGTCTATTTCAACAACATGTCCTTGAGCAACCTCGACATGGGCATCGACGGATTGGCCCCGGTCAGCGGCCAGACCCGGGTGTACAAGGCCGGCCACGATTTTGCGGCCGGTGATGCGGTCCGTTTCGAGGGGATCACCCAGAGCGGCTGGAATGCGCTAAGCGGCGTCTACGAGGTGAAATCGGTCAGCGGGGACTACTTCACCATCGATTTCGACGCGACCGGTTATGAGACGTACACCCCGGATTTTGACCTCGGCACGGTGACACGGGTCAAGGAGATCACGATCCTTCAGGATGCATATCTCGAAAGCGATTACGACCTTGGCGGCCTGGATATTCCGGATGTGCCCCAGGATCTATACATTTTAGGCCGGGTCATCAATGAAAACGGGGATTTGACCATCGAAAATCTGGAGGGCGGCGTCAATGTCTCCGGCGAAATCCGGGCGGAAAACGTCACGATCCGGGCCCAGGGGGACTTCAACCTCAGCACGGAAGACTGGCTCCACACCAACCGGGATCCGCGGCAGTACGTGGACTACACCGCTCTTCGAAACCTTGTCTTCGATAACATAACGGGTGCCTATGATTATGAGGTTTTCAACGATACGGATGGAATTCCGGGGCCTGACGGCAACCTGTCCGCCTTGGCATTGGAAAATGCGATCAACAACGACTATTCTTCGATCGTTGCGCAAGGCCGAATCAATATAACGGCACGATATCTCAACATCAACGGCCTGGTCCAGAGCGGAACCGACCACGTGACGCTCGATATTTCCGAGGACTTCAACCCGGGTGCCTACACGACAAGCTTGCTGGACGACGACGGCAATCCGCTGCCCGGCATCAGTTTCGGTGCCCACAACATTCCCGTGGACGGTTATTACGACGCGGCCCAGCAGGCGATCGTGGTGGAGGACATTGTGCCTACGGGCGGCTCCATCACCCTGGCGGGCCAGATATTCAGCACCGGCAACGGCACGCTTCGGGTGGCCAACGGCTACACCGACGTGACGATCGACAACCAGAGCGACTACGACCTGGTGCTGGGCAGAATCGATGTGACGACGTTCCGGGAGGGGGAGATCATCATCATCAACACGGCCGCCCTCGTAAAGGTCGAGTATCGCGTGGCGGGTGATCAGATCGAGGAGACCACATACACGGGTGTATTTGTGCCGGCGACGGCGTCGGACATCTCCAGGATCGACTACACGGCGATCGCCTATGATGATTACCATTTCGGTGAAACTATTACATACTACCCTACCATCGGTCTTCAGTACGTCTGGACCGAAGGCCAGGAAAAGTCCCATGTGGAAGTGTACCATTACGAGCAGAAGAGCTTCAACCTGCTTGGATTCGACTGGGATGCCCTGGCAGCGGATGACAGCTGGACCGATATGGATATTTACGACCGGGATGAAACACCGCTCCTGGAATCCGAATTCGTCGACCTCAGCAGCAGCGGCAATGTTCCCTGGTATGCGGCCGATTCGGCATACAGTGTGGAATTCTACCGGGTTCCGGACAAAATCATCGATTTGACGCCTGATAGTACCATCGTGAAGTGGACCGACACCACGTTGGATGGTGTGACACCGGACAACGCTTTCTACCGCTATATCGGACCGTCCGGCGCCGAGGCAGAGCTCTCGACCATCGATTACGCCACCGCTTCGACGGGCGACAACCCGACCTGGGAACAAATTAAGGATTCGGGCACCCTGTTGACTCTTAATGCTCAGGTTGCTAATAAAACTTTTCAGGATCCAGCCAAAGATCAGTACTACAGCGATTTCGAAAATGTCACCGTGGATGAGTTTCACGACGAGTGGGGCGGCGGCTGGATGAGAGAAAAGACGTACTACACCCGCATCACCACGACCACGGGCATCAAGGATTACTTCACCCACACCCTCAAGGCCGACTATCCGGTCGACATCGAATTCATCCAGGGCCCGATCAGCCCCGAGATCACGATTACTTCCGGAGGGGACATCCGCCTGCAGGGTGAATTGGCCGTACCGCATGACTTAGGCGTCACTCCCAAAATCGAAGGGAAAATCACCCTCACTGCCGACGGCGACATCATCCAGACCGAGACGTCCGCCATCTTCGGGGCTAACCCCACTATGACGGCCGGCGGTTCGGTTTACTTCAACCTTCAGGGCGGCCAGGGGGGCAATCCCACCGGCCTGAACATCACCTCCGACAAGGACATCGAGGTCATCCTGGTTTCCGAAGACCAGACCAGCAGCATTATCGTCGACCAGGTGATTTCCATCGGCGGCAACGTAACCCTGCATGCCCCGGACGGGGTGTTCGCCTTGGATGCCGATTCCCTGATCAAGGGGAACCGGATCGAGATTTACAGCAAGCGGGGTTTCGTGGGAACCGCCGCACTTCCCATTGAGATCGACAGCGCGGCCTTCGGCATGGGTGGGTTGGCGGTCAGGGCGGAAGGGGATATCTACATCACCGAGATTGACGGCGATCTGAACCTGATCGAACCGGAGACGTTCCCGGAAAGCGTGGAGGTCGAGGCTTCCATTCACTCCATAAGCGGCGACGTCTACCTGGAAACTGTGGACGGGTCGATTTACGACGCCTTCCTCGAGCTTTTCCGGCCGAGCGAGAGCATTGACATCGAAAATCTCGACCCGAGGGTGCAGGAATTGATCACGGCCGGGACATTTACCCTCGACGCGCTCATGTACCCGCTTTCACCGGACCTTTACAAGACTCTTTACCCTCACGCGGAATTTCTGGGCAGCCGCATTCCCATGTCCGCCACGGAGTCGCCCAACATCATCGGCAACAACGTGACGATCATCGCGGGCGGCAGTACGGGCGAAATCGGCCACGTGTCCGACATGATGTCCATCGACATGACCGGCAATTTTGCCGCCCTGTCCACACCGGAAAAGGAGGTTCTGTCGATCGCAACGGCCGCGGATATCATCGGGATCGGTTATGCCCTTTACGAGTACATCGGAAGCGGCCTATCGGATGTCTATTTTACCCTGACCAAAGGCACTCTGGTCAAAAACTTGAGTGATAACATCGTTTATCGATATGTGGGAGAGGCGACCTTATTCGATCTCAGCGGCGTCGATTATGCGCAAAGTGACAAATGGGAAGCCACCGATATCGATCCTGAAACCTACTTGCGGGATCCGGACAGCGGCCGGTTCCAGAGCGACGACCAGGATGCGGCATTCTTCTCAGGCACATCCTGGCGGCGGATCGATGTGGACCACGCCACCGGATCGGATCCAACTGTGCCTGTGACGGTCTCCATCGTTTCGGGCGACACGGTCCTCGTACAGCTGAACGCCGACAGTTATGGCCTGTATCGATATACGGGAAGCGCACGGTCGATGGACCTGGTCCAGCAGGACTACAGCAACGGTACTGTCTGGGAACGGCTCACCACCGAGCGGGGCCAGCGGGCGGACCATGCAACGGATGATGACGGGGCTGTGGACCTTTCGACCGGCGACCTGGTGCTGAACAAGTTCGAAATGGAAAACCTCACGCTGCAGCTCTGGGACGATGTCGATGTGGACGCAATCGATGAATCCGATCCCTCGGGTTACGGCGCCTTCTCCGCGGCCTCCGGGGCGGGCATGGCGCTTCAGACCATGGGCGGCTTCAACATCGACTCGATCAGGGCGGGTGGAAATGTTCGTCTCCAGGCCCACGGCTCGATCACCGACCTCAACACCGATTCGACCGCGGCGATCGGCGGCTTCGGCGACCTGATCCTGCTGTCCGAAACGGGCTCCATCGGTTCGGAAGCAGATCCGCTGCGGATTCAGCTTTCCGATTCGAGCCGGTTGAGTGCCCAGGCGGCAGGGGATATCGTCATCAACCAGGTAGGGGGATCCCTCACGATCTATGGCGAAACCCAGACCATCGATGACCTGAGAATTGCTCAGATCGACGCAGGCGGCATCGTTCAAATAAAGGTTCTCGACGGAGACATGTATGTTGGTAAGGTCTCTTCCGACACTTACATCGACCTCCAGGCGCCGAACGGGTCCCTGTTGGATATCTTTGATGACGAGGATCTGCCGAGCAGCAATGTCGTGACCCCGATTATCGGTAACGTCTACCTGCATTCCGGTGCGAGCGGGACTATCGGCACGGCGGACAATTTCCTGGAGATCTGGATCATCGACGGCGAGCTGACCTCCTATTCGATCGGCGACACGTTCATTCACAGTTTCGGGGATCTGTATGTCGAGAACATGACTTCCACGGACGGCGACATTACCGTCCAGGTGGACGGAGACGCCTTCATCGACCGGATCAATGCAGAGAAGGGCATCGTTACCCTTAACGTCGACGGGGCGATCGTCGATTACTGTAACGATGTCCAAGGGGCCGACACCGATGCCGATATCGACATCCATGCACTCGGCGCGGTGCTCAATGCCGATGATGGGGTTGCCGATGCTCTGAAGCGGCTGGAGACCCAAATATCCAATCTCGAGGCAAATACGGGCACCGGCGGAATCTGGCTCGACAATACGGGCGACCTGATCATCGGCGGAATCAGCGACCAGGTCGGCATTGTCGCCGGCACGACCGTGGACATTTCGGCGGCCAGTTCCATCACCGTGTCCGAAGCCATCGACAGCGCTGCCGGCCCGGTCCTGCTGGATGCGACGGACGACATTCACGTCCATGCGCCCATCACGAGCGGCGGCGGCACCGTGACCCTGCTGGCCGACCGGGATATCACCTTTAACGCAAGCGGTTCCATCGACACCGAATCGGGCGGCGCCACGGTTACGGTGCGTGCCGACAATGACAAATCCGGCGGTGGGGCGATCACCATGGCGGACGGTTCCTACGTCGATGCGACCGATGGGTTCATTGACATGGACGCCACCGGCGACATTTCTTTGAGCCATCTCCGCACGACCACCCAGGTCGACATCGATGCTTCGGCCGGATCCATTCTGGACAGCGGCGACAGCCACCTCGAGATTGTCGCGTCCAAGGCTCAACTGCAGGCCTACGGCAATATCGGTCTTAACGCGAACGCGTTGGAGGCCGGCGTCGCTTATCTCGAAGCGGAGAGCAGCACCGGCGGCATCTACTTGGATGATCGGAACGGATTGATTGTCGGGCAGATCGGACTCGTCGGCGACCCCGTGCTGAACACCGCAATCAACGGCCTGCGCGCGCAGCAGACCATTCGCGTCACGACCACCGGCTTCATGCGGGTGCGGGAAGATGTCGAGTCCACTACGGCGGATATTACGCTCCAGGCGATCGACTCGGCTGCCATGACGCTGCTGCCGCATCCGGACGGCGGCACGACCGTGTCGGCCCTGGACGGCTCGGATTCGGACGAAGACCTGCTTGTAGAGTACAACGCGGACATCATGGCCGCGACGAGCGTAACCCTTCTGGCCGGCGACGACATGCTGATCGATGCAGGTTCCACGATTACCACGGATGAGGATGGAACCACCGCCGTCACGGACAGCATAACCCTGCGGATCGACCATGGTGACGCCGACGACAACACGGGTGTCGATGCCGACGGAAACGGCTACCACACGGGAGCACGATTCGATCTGCTGGGATCGATCTCGACAACGAGCCTGCTGATCACCGGTGAGCACGACGACGACACCTTCTATCTGCATCCTGAATCGCTGAGCGGCCACACCCGGGTGCTGGGAGACATCGGGGATGCGGCCGGCGGCACCGACTGGTTCGTTCTCGACCACCTGCCGTCCATCACCGGCACTCACGACCGTCCCGGCCATCTGCTGACCGACGGCAGCGACGGCGCGGTGCTCGACACGATCGATCTGGACGGCTGCGGCGGCACGGACCATTACGTGGTCAACATCGGCGCCGGCGGCACGGCCTATCTCGTCAACGTGCAGGATTCCGGTGCGCCGAATGACGGCAGCGACACCCTGCGCATGCACACCCTGGACGCGGTCGGTACGGATGCATTCGACTGGAACCATCCGCAAGAAAGCGGCACGGACCCGGGAACGAATGACGTGTTCCTGCTGCGCCGCAATTTCGTGGCTTACCTGACCCCGAATCCGGTATACGATCCGGATGATGCCGACTCCAATGAGTTCCTCACGCCGGTGCAGCGGATCAACTATGACACCTCGATCAACGGCCGGCTGATGGTGAGCGCGGGAGACGGCGACGACCGGTTCTACGTCGACGACAACAGTGCGATTACCACGCTTGACGGGGGTCTGGGCAGGGATCTTTTCCAGATCGGCCAGGTGTTCGGCACCAACCCGAACGGATACGACTACCCCGAGGGCGATCGGCCCGACGACATCCGCACCGTAGCGGATGACACGCAGAACATCGATCTTACCGCTGACAGTGACGACATGGAACTGTTGCGCATTACGCGCGGATGGCTGAGCCAGGGCATCACCCATGCGCTGACGGCTTTCGGCGGCGAGGGCGGCAACACTTTCAACGTGTACAGCAACAAGGCCGTTCTCCGCATGGAGGGCGAAAGCGGCATATAGAGTTGAAATGACTAGTTCTACATTGGAAGGTGCTAAAGGTGTCTATAAGCAGATTCCTTTGTCCACAAAGGATGGAGTCCCCCTTTGTATCAGCTAAATGAAAAGGTGGCTGAGAGTGATTATTATCTCTTCCAGCCCCGGCCTACTTACCGTTTGAGAGGAGGAAGTTCTGAGAATCTCACCACTGCAGGTGAAAATCCTCCTGAAGG
>JAWODC010000042.1:0-30938 GCA_046483495.1 Desulfobacterales bacterium | reverse complement strand
GGATGCTCGAGCGGGACAGTCCCGAATCCGGCCAAATGGGCCTGATCCTGTCTTTCGGAGCGGGTTTTACGGCATTCGGCGCGCTGGTCGTTTTTTGAGGCATCTGCATGGTTTTTAAAAAGATAGCGATCATAGAGAAACGGCGCCCAACCCCCTCCAATCACGATATGTGGCAGATACGGCCTCAGTATTGCCAACGTTTTTAGAAGAGTCGGGGCGAGAGGATTTGAACCTCCGACTTCCTGCTCCCAAAGCAGGCGCGCTACCAGGCTGCGCCACGCCCCGATTCATAGTGCGCCGAATGGACACTCATTAGCATGCATCAGCGTTTTTCGGCAAGGGAAAAAGCGTTTTATCGGGATCGAAATCGGGATCGAATTCTTCTCTGTTTGATTTTCGATACCGATACCGATTTAGACTGGAACAGGGTTCGTCTATTATCGCAGAAGAACCAAAGGGGGGGGATAAAGACCCTGTCCGCTCAGACCGTTCACTGTTCATGTTCACGGTTCACTTTTATTAGACATGGATTTCACGGATTTCACGGATAATAAAGGATCGGTACTTTATGTTATATCTCACCACGAAGTTCACGAATAGCATGAAGAGCACCGCGAGCCCAAACCAAATGAAATGAGGCCAGGGCGAGGGATTCGCGGTTGCTCATTGCTCAAAAAATCGATCGAGCGCGGTCCGGATAATGAAGGCATAGTGCTCCGGCCGTGACCGATCCGTTCCATTATCGGGAAGGGGGATGTCACTGAACTCGATGAACACGGCCGGCATATCCGCGCCCCTTAAGGTCAGCAGGGGGGCGCTTCGAACACGCGCCGGTATGCCGTTTTCATCGAATTGTGCCTCAAGGATGCCGGCCAGCTTGCGGCTGCGTGCAATGTGGCGATTTTGGATGGTATCCCAGGGGGCCGAACCTTCCGTGTCGGGCTGAAGACCGGAAAATTCCCGTTTACTTTCGGAGCATTTCCCGCCGGCGATATCATCGAAGTAAAAAATGGTGACCCCACTTTGTCCGGGAACGCCTGTTTTTCCGGCGTGAATGCTGATGTAGGCATCGGCTTTTACATGATTCGCCGCGGCCGTCCGATCGAACAGAGCCACATCGTCGTCGTGCGTACGGGTAAGAAACACCACGTAGGTCTCGGATAGGGTTTCCTTGACCGTATTGGACAAGGCGAGCGTTGCCTCTTTTTCACTTCGTCCGTTCCACCCGGCTGTTCCTTTCTCGGTGCCGCCGTGGCCGGGGTCCACCACGATTACACCTGCTGCATGCACCCTGGCTCCTATTGAAAACATCAGGAAAAGCATGACAACAGATATTGCTTTCAGCAAGTGCAGAAGATGGAAATTATCGATATTATAGTATTTTTTGTGTCGCATGGGGCAGCTCAAATTTGCTTGACACGATTAACGATTGATACTAATTTCAAAAAAATACGCCAAAAATTTAACGGATTTCGGGCAAATGTCAATGTTTATGGTGAAAAAACCGGCAAAAACGCTTCGATACAGGTAGATGCGGCTTTTGCCCAGGGCGCGTGCTCGATCTCTGCGAGAGTGGCGGAATTGGTAGACGCACTGGACTTAGGATCCAGCGCCGGCGACGGCATGGGAGTTCAAGTCTCCCCTCTCGCACCATTTTAACGCATAACCGAACCTATAAATAGTGGTGGGATTTTTACATTAATCATAATCCCGGGTGAGAAAGGAAACGTATGAAAGTTACCGTTGAGGATGTCAATTCCGTAAAAAAAATCGTTCATGTCGAAATTCCCGAGGAAACGGTTGCCGGTGAGCTTGAAAGCGCCTACAAAGAGCTCAAGAAAACGGCAAAAATAAAAGGTTTCAGGCCGGGCAAGGCGCCTAGGTCGGTATTGGAGCGAATGTTCAAAAAGGACGTCCATAGGGATGTGGCTTCCAAGCTGATACAGGATACGGTTTTCGGCGCCATACAAGAAGCGGATTTGAAGGTCATTGCACCGCCCAAAATAGATCCCCGGGAATTGACTGAAAAGCAAGAATTTAAATATGATGCGACTGTCGAGGTCAATCCGGATATACCGGATATCGATTACAAGGGCTTGAATTTGAAACGAACCCTTTATGAGGTGAGCGACCGGGAAATCGATATGCAGCTTCATATGCTTCAGCGAAATCTTGCCGCCCAGCAGCCTGTGGATGAGGACCGGCCTGTTCGTGAAAATGACTTTGTCCTCATCGATTATGAAGGATTTCTGGACGGGAGACCGTATCCAGCGGTCCAAAAAACCGAGAATTTCACGTTGAAAATCGGAGAGGGCTCCATAGCAGCGGATTTTGACAACCAGTTGATCGGGATGAAGAAGGGCGACACCAAAGATATCACCGTTTCTTTCCCATCGGATCATGACAATCCGGACCTGGCAGGCAAAACAGTTACGTTCAATGTGGTCCTGCAACAGATTCGAGAGGAGATTCTGCCCGATATCGATGATGAAATGGCCAAAAAATTCGGGCCGTATCAAACGCTTGACGAATTGAAGAGCGCTGTTTCCGATAACCTGCGCAAAGGGTACGACCAGCGGACTGAACAGGAAATCAATGAACAGATTTTCTCGGCACTCCTGGAGAAAACGGATTTCGAGGTTCCTGAAGCGTTGACGGAAATGGAGCTTGACGGCATTGTCTCCGAAACCGAGCAGCGGTTGAAATATCAAAATATGAGTATGGAGGATCTGGGCCTTACACGTGAAGGCATTTCTGAAAAATATCGTGACACCGCCGAAAGGCAGGTCCGACGCCACCTCATTCTGAGCAAGCTCATCGACCAGCTGAAACTCGAGATATCCGATGAAGACCTGGAAACCGGATTTCAGGATATGGCCCAGACCGTGGACCGGCCGATTGATGAAATCAAGGGGTTTTACGATCAGAATCCGGACAAATTGGATTTTTTTAAGCACACCCTACTTGAAAAACAGGTCTTAAAGCTTATAATTGAAGATAGTCAGGTAACTGAAATTCAGCCCGAAGACAAAGCGACCGGGTCACCGGAATCAAAAGAGGGCGGCGATTAATCCGGGAAGGTTCGGGTGGTTGCGCATGCCCGAAAATTTTGCACTTCAAAAGGAGTTAATAAACGTGACAGTCATACCGATGGTAATCGAGCAGAGCAGCAGAGGTGAACGCGCCTATGATATATATTCCAGGCTCTTAAGAGACCGGATTATATTTTTGGGTTCTGCGATCAATGACGATATCGCCAATTTGCTGATCGCCCAATTGTTGTTCCTGGAATCGGAGGATCCCGAAAAAGATATCAATTTTTACATCAATTCACCCGGGGGAATTGTAACGGCCGGGCTGGCGGTGTACGATACGATGCAGTACATCAAGCCGGACATCGCTACGGTGTGCATCGGCCAGGCCTCGAGCATGGGGGCGCTGCTGCTCGCCGCCGGGGCGGCGGGAAAACGATATGCGCTTCCCAACGCCAGGATATTGATTCATCAACCCTTGGGCGGATCGCAGGGCCAGGCATCGGATATCGCCATACAGGCGAAGGAGATACTCAGGGTAAAAGACAACCTGAATCGCATTCTGGTAAAACACACGGGAAAAGACCTCGCCCGGATCGAAAAGGATACGGATCGTGATTTTTTCATGTCGGGTGAAGAGGCCAGAGAATACGGGATTATCGACAAGGTCATGGCCAGTCGCGATGATCTCGAAGATTCGGCAAAATAGATGGAGGCAATAGATGCCAAGAAAAGATGACTCCAATGACAACCTCTTTTGCTCTTTCTGCGGAAAAAACCAAAAAGAGGTCAACAAGCTGATTGCAGGACCCGCAGTTTATATATGCGACGAATGTATTCAGTTGTGCAGTGAAATCATCCAGGAGGAAAAGGAGCAGGAAACCGAATCTCTGGAACATTTCATGGTTCCCAAGGAGATCAAGGACAAGCTGGATGATTACGTCATCGAACAGGACCACGCAAAAAGAATCCTGTCTGTTGCGGTATACAATCATTACAAACGGTTGAATTCACGCATCAGCACGGGAGATGTCGAGATTCAGAAAAGCAATATTCTGTTGATCGGGCCGACCGGCTGCGGCAAAACGCTTTTGGCCCAGACCCTTGCACGTTTTCTCAACGTGCCGTTTACCATTGCCGATGCCACGAGTTTGACGGAGGCGGGATACGTGGGAGAGGATGTCGAAAACATCATTTTGTCCCTGCTTCAGAATGCGGATTACGATGTGGAAAAAGCTAAACGCGGCATCGTTTACATCGATGAAATCGATAAGATTGCGTCCAAATCCGACAATCCGTCGATTACACGGGACGTTTCAGGTGAGGGGGTTCAGCAGGCACTGCTGAAAATTATCGAAGGCACAACGGCCAGTGTTCCACCAAAGGGGGGCCGGAAGCACCCTCAGCAGGATTTCGTAAAAGTGGATACGTCGAATATCCTGTTTATATGCGGTGGGACCTTCAACGGGCTCGACCAGATTATCAAACGGCGTGTCAGTTCCAAGGTCATCGGTTTCGGTGCGCAGATCGTCAATAAGAGTGACACCAGCATCGGTGACATCCTGAAGCTGATTCAGCCCGAAGACCTGATCAGATACGGTATGATTCCCGAGTTTTTGGGGCGGCTTCCGGTAATCGCAACATTGGACGAGTTGAGTGAACAGTCGCTTATCCGCATTCTGAAAGAGCCGAAAAACGCCCTGATCAAGCAGTACATGAAGCTTTTCGAGATGGAGAACGTGAATTTGCGGTTTACGGACAGCGCACTGTCGGCCATTGCCAAGGAGGCGGTAAAGCGAAAATCCGGGGCAAGAGGACTGCGTGCCATACTGGAGACCAGCATGCTCGCCATCATGTATGATATCCCTTCCATTGAAAGTGTCAAAGAATGTGTGGTCAGCGAGGATGTCATACTGAATAAAGAAGAGCCGATTTTGTTGTACGAACAAAAGAAAAAACAGGCATAACGGCGGGTGAGGTGAATATCGGTCATCCCCGGTTCGGCCGAATGAAAATGTGGCGGCCTGATGGTTGTTTTCTGAACTTGCGCGAATGCCGGACCCTCCGATAGACATTGAAACTGCTGCTTTTGTGCGGAAAACGGCGAATGCCGTTCGGCTTGTGCCGACGGATCGAATGAGAATCCGCGCAAACAGACGATCACCGAACCCGGTGAAATACAATCGACAAAGGAAATAATATGATAAATTTATCCAAGATATTTAAAGATGATGAAAATTTCTCATCGAAAATACTTCTTCCCCTTTTGCCGCTGCGGGATATCGTCGTGTTTCCGCATATGGTGGCGCCGTTGTTTGTGGGGAGGACAAAATCCGTGAATGCGCTTGCGGATGCCATGAATAAGGACAAGAGTGTATTTCTGGCAACTCAGAAGAATGCCGGAATCGACAATCCCAAGGAAAAGGACATCAGTCAAATCGGCACGATAGGGAAGGTGCTGCAATTGCTCAAGCTTCCCGATGGGACGGTAAAAGCCCTGGTGGAAGGACAGACCAGGGGAAGCATCACCCGGTTTATTCAGGAAAAGGATTTTTTCCAGGTGGAGGTTGCACCGGTTGTCGAACCGGATGTTTCCGAGGCCGAAAGCACCGCGATGATGAGAACGATCGTCGAGGCTTTTGAAGAGTATGCCGGTTTGAACAAAAATATTTCAAAAGATCTTGTCAATAATGTCGCGGCGATAACCGATCCATCGCAACTGGCGGATACGGTGGCAACTCATTTTTCGTTTAAAATCGACGATAAGCAGCGGCTGCTCGAGGCTGTCTCGCCGATTGATCGACTGGAGATTCTTCTGGACCTGATCAAGATGGAAATCGAAATTTTCCGTATGGATCAGCGCATCAAACAGCGCGTCAAAGATCAGATGGAAAAAACACAGAAGAATTATTACTTAAACGAGCAGATGCGCGCCATTAAAAAGGAAATGGGGGCTGACGAAGAATCCGCCGATGAGCTGAAAGAGCTCGAAGACCAGATCAATACGAAAAAAATGTCCAAGGAGGCAACTGAGAAAGCCAGGCAGGAGCTTCGAAAACTGAAACTCATGACCCCCATGTCCGCCGAGGCCACGGTCGTGAGAAACTACATCGAATGGATCCTCAGCCTTCCCTGGGACGAGAAGAGCGAGATCAATACGGATATCGTGGAAGCGGAAAAGATTCTCGATGAAGACCACTTCGGTCTGGAAAAGCCGAAGCAGCGCATATTGGAATATTTAGCGGTCCAGACCCTGGTTCAGAAAATCCGCGGCCCGATCTTGTGTCTTGTCGGTCCTCCGGGTGTCGGGAAAACCTCCCTGGCAAAATCAGTGGCCCGGGCCACGGGCAGGAAATACGTTCGCCTGTCCCTGGGCGGCGTTCGGGATGAGGCCGAAATCCGGGGGCACCGGCGCACCTATATCGGCGCTTTGCCGGGCAAAATCATCCAATCCCTGAAAAAAATCGGTGTGAGCAATCCGGTATTCTGCCTGGATGAAGTGGACAAGATGAGCATGGACTTTCGTGGGGACCCCTCGGCGGCATTGCTTGAGGTATTGGACCCCGAACAGAATTTCAGCTTTAATGATCATTATCTGGATCTGGATTATGACCTCTCGGATATTCTGTTCATTACCACGGCCAATACGCTTCCGGATATTCCGCTGCCCCTTCAGGACCGGATGGAAATCATTCGGCTGCCGGGTTACACGGAGTATGAAAAATACCACATCGCCCGTGATTTTTTAATCCCCAAGCAGATCAAGGCAAACGGGCTTGAGGGCAAAAAGGTCGAATTTTCCAAGAATGCCGTTTATGCCGTGATTCAAAACTATACGCGGGAAGCGGGTGTCCGGAACCTGGAAAGGGAGATTTCGTCGATATGCCGCAAAGTTGCGCGGGATGCCCTGAAGAGCAAGGAGGACAGAGGCTTTAAAATTACGGCTACAATGGTTCACAAATATCTCGGTCCGGCGACGTTCCGTTACGGACAAATCGAGGAAAAGGACCAGATCGGGATCGTTACGGGTCTTGCCTGGACGCATGTAGGCGGTGAACTGCTCATGATCGAGACGCTTCTGATGCCGGGTAAGGGCAAGCTTACGGTGACCGGCAAGCTCGGGGATGTCATGAAGGAATCCGCCGAGGCTGCACTCAGTTATGTCAGGTCGCGTGCCCATTGCCTGATGATGGATCCGACATTCTACAAGGAAACGGATATCCATATCCATATTCCGGAAGGCGCCATTCCCAAGGATGGCCCCAGCGCAGGAATCGCCATGTGTACATCACTGGTGTCGGCATTGGCGAAAAGACCGGTGCACCGGGATATCGCGATGACCGGTGAAATCACCTTAAGGGGAAGGGTTCTGCCCATCGGCGGGCTCAAGGAAAAAATCCTTGCCGCGCACCGGGCCGGCATCAAAAAAGTGATCGTCCCCGCGGAAAATGAAAAGGATCTCAAGGATATTCCGAAATCGATTTCAAAGCAGGTCGAGATCCTGTTGGTGGACCACATGGACGAGGTGTTGACGCATTCGCTGATTCTGAATGAAGGCGACTGCCTCTTTCAGGGAATCGATATCCCCATTGAAATCAATGCGAATGAAGACATTGCGCCCCGTCCTCTGAATTGATTGGATTTGCGGCTGCTGTTTGTGCTGTTTGTTTTTGGCTTGACAATGCAGATTTTCCCTGATACTCGTAGCCATCCATTCGGCAGGGCCCTTGAATGCAGGGGTTCGGGACGAGGGTGGAATACGGGCGGATAGCTCAGTTGGGAGAGCACCGGCCTTACAAGCCGGGGGTCACAGGTTCAAGCCCTGTTCCGCCTACCATAACACGGTTACATCCGGGGGCGTAGTTCAGTTTGGTTAGAACGCCGGCCTGTCACGCCGGAGGTCGCGAGTTCGAGTCTCGTCGCTCCCGCCATTAATATCAAGGGCTCGGGATAAATCCCGGGCCCTTTTTTTCAAATTCTCAACCCGCCGTCAACCACGAGTATTTCTCCGGTTACATATCGACCGGCTTCAGATGCGAGATAAATAGCGGCAAGGGCTACATCTTCGGGCTTGCCGAAACGCGCAAGCGGAATTTGCGATCGGAGTTCGTCGAGATTTTCATTGGTATCCCGAAAAGCCTGCGTTTCGATCGTGCCGGGTGCAATGCAGTTTACCCGTACATTGTGGGGGGCCCATTCCAGCGCCATGGATACCGTCAGGTTGTTTACCGCCGCCTTTGCCGCCCCGTAGGCGCCGCCGCCGGAGCCCAACCCCGCGATGGAACTGATGTTGATGATATTCCCTGATTTCTGGTCCACCATTTTGGCCGCGACGGCCTTGCTGAAGAGAAAGATCGGTCTGGCGTTCTCCCGGATCAGGGCATCCCAGGCCCTTTCGCTCAAATCCAGCAGCGGCGCATGAAATCCGCCGCCTGCGTTGTTGACGAGTATGTCGATACGTGAAAATTCCTTGACCGTTTGGTCGACCATCTGCTGCACTTGGGAGCTGTCTCGAACATCCACCTGCATTGCAATGGACTTTCTTCCCATTTTTCGGATTTCGTAAGCGGTGGCCTCAACCTGCTCCAGGGTTCTGGAACACACGGCTACGTGTGCGCCGGCTTCCGCAAACCCGAGTGCGATGCCTTTTCCGATTCCTCTCCCGGCACCTGTAACGATCGCAATTCTATCTTTCAGGGAAAATTGTGATAAAATCAAAAAACCACCTCCTTTACGAAATGTTTTTATTAAAAATTTACCACGAGCGTAACCGACAGAAATCGATCCGTGTACTCGGTGCCGGCGGGGGGGTCGTTGTCATAATCCAACACGTAACTTGTTTTAAGAGAAAGCAAATCACTTATCGATGTAAGAAGTGACGTTTTGGAGCGCAGGTCATAATCACTCATTTCTTGTACATTGGTAAGGAGTTCGAGGGTCTGTGTAAAATTGGTTTTTTCGGAAAATGAATACCTGTATTCGCCGAAACCGCGTCCCTTTACAAAATTTTCTTCGGTTTCATCGGTGTACGCCTCGTAAACAACATTCAAACCGGATTCGAATTTAAAAAAGTGCCGGGGACCGATCAAAAATTTATAACCCACCGTCGGACCGGCATAAAACCGGTTGTCCAATCCATCGAACCTGTCTTTCTCCCACCCGGCGAAGGCCGCGGTATACAACCGATCCGTACACAAATAATCCACCCTTATCTCGCTTGCATATCGTTCCGCAGATGTTTCACTTTCGGAAGCACCATACAAGACAGCCGCTTCCCAGGTGCCGGTAATTCGATTCGTAAATTCATATTCCAGCCGGTTTTTAGCTGAAAGACTTGTCGTATTGGTATTTCCGCCCGTGTCCACCAGCGCGAGCTCAGCCTCATCCGACCATTTTTTTTCTTTTTCCGCGGCTCGAGCGTGAGGGGCGAGAAAGATAAACAGAATGAGAGCGAGAATCAGCAGCCGTGATTGTTTCATAAAAGCTCCTTTGATTTGTGAATGGCCCATCAACACCCATTACCCATTACCCGTTTTTCCATCACTTTTTAGCCTCATCGGAGGCGAATTGCCCTGCTTGTCCTGACCAAAGTACAGGGTCGTGTGCGGGAAGGGGATTTCGATGTCCTTTTCATCGAAAACTTTCTTCAATCTTTTATTGAACTCGCGTCCGACGGCCCACTGATGGATCGGCTTTGTCTTGGTGCGCGCTTTAATGACGACAGCGGAGTCCGCGAATTGATCGAGCCCGAGGATCTCGATCGGCTCCAGGATGTCATCCTTGAATTGGGGGTCGTTCCGGAGGTCTTCATCCACCTGTTTGATGACCTCGATCACTTCATCGACATCCTCCCGGTAAGCCACGCCGATATCGAACACGTATCGGCTGAAATCCTTGGTCATATTTGTCACCACCTGGATCTGGCCGTTGCGAACGAAATGAACGTTTCCTGCAAGATCCCTCAGTACCACCATCCGCAGGTTCATCCTTTCGACGAGCCCGGCTTTATCCGCGATTTGGACGACATCCCCCACGCGAATCTGGTCTTCCATTAAAATAAAAAACCCGCTGATCACATCCTGCACCAGGTTTTGTGCGCCGAAGCCGACGGCCAGGCCGACAACACCGGCGGCAGCCAAAATAGGCCCGATTTCGATGCCGATTTCACCCATGATCGTGATAGCCGCCACAAGGAGAATGACCATTACGAGCAAATAGCGAATCGCCGATCCAAGCGTATCCGCTCGTTTTTGAAACTCGGGATCCTTCTTTTTTTTCGAGTTCGGAAATATCCAAACAGAGACATACCTGGCCAATCTCAGGGCGACCAACGTCAGAATGACGATCAGCAAGATCCTCAATCCACTGGAAAGCAACCAGGTGCTTGCGTGGTTCAGGTAATTTTGAATTTCCATTCATTCCTCCTTTTTGAATCTTGCGGGTTCTTCATCAGGTCAGGAAACGAGCGGATACCGTCGGTCCGCCACGTTCCTTGAAAATTGTTTTTGTGTTGCGATTATCAGAAAGATGCCCATGTTCGATGTGTGGATATCCACATATTAGAAAATCCTGAAAATTGCAACTGCGGGTCGGTAATTATCACGTCGTGTTTTTCTTCGGGTGCTTCCCTATAAAAAGAGTATTTCGCTTATTCTTGACGTTCATAATATTATAATGTATTTATAAAATGAATTTAATACTATGCTTGCCGGCGTCTGATAAAGCAACTTGCTCCTTTCCAATCCGCAGTCTCCGAACGGCATAAAGGCAATTTTTCCATAATTTCAAACCCTACTCAGGGGAAGGGGGGTGATTGCCTGTTAATCCCTACGTGCACCTTATTAGCTGCTCAACACAACTTATCTTAACGTTACGGGATCTTAAGCTGAAGGGAAGGTCAATATGAATGTAAGCAAATCACGCACAACATGTATACTGCTTCTCATGATTTTTTTCCTTTTTTCCCCGTTTGTCGCCTCTGCTGCGGAGCCAAAAGCCGGCGACGTTATTTCTTCCGGGAATATAGACCAATATGAAGATTACTTCCCGTCCTTTATCGCCCGATACATAAAAGACGGTTGGGGCTTTAAAGAGCCCGTGGTGATCCATGTTCGAGAGTCCGAACCGTTTCCGGTCGGAAAACGATTTCTGGAGATGACAAAAAATAATGTTGGCAAAGTGACATTGACGGACGACGGCCTGCTGGAGGGATACCCCAACCAGGGATTGCCGTTTATGGAGCCAAAGGAGCCGAACCTGGCCTTGAAAATCATGTGGAACCGATATTATGCCTGGTTCGTGGATGATTGGAGCATGCCGGGCGGCACGTATTCCTCCTTTAATCAACGCAAGGGCGGATCAGTGACGCACACCACCGCCAGTTATGACTGCCTGAGATTTTCCAATCGGACGATGGTCCCGCCTGTACCGGAACACCAAAACCCCAGGCAGCTTTTCTGGGCAACGATTCTGGATTCCGAAACCCCGCCGAACAAGGACATGGCGACCTTAAGCTGGCGTTATAAGAACCCACAAAAAGATGACGACATGTGGACCTATTTGCCCACCCTCCGGCGTACCCTGCGCCTGGTTTCTTCGGAGAGGGCGAACCCCATACGGGGTACGCCGTTGACCTGGGACGATATTTTCGGATTTGACGGCCAGATTCCCAAATTCGAATACAAGCTCTTGAGAACCCAGAAAATCATGGTTCTGGCACACCAGAATCGCTGGCTTCACGAAGTGCCCGGCAAGAAATGGGAGCATCCCATTGTATACGCACCCGAAGAACCATGGGAGCTTAAGGATTCCTATTGCATCGAAGTGACTCCCAAAGATCCCAGGTACCCGATGGCCAAACGAATCATCTGGGTTATGCCTGAAAACTGGAAAATCAACTACGCGGAGGTGTTCGACAAAGCGGGAGCCTTCTGGAAAGGCTACTTCCAATCGCAAAAACTCGCAATGGCAAAATCAAACGATGTCCCTGCAGGTAAGGAGCCGTACTGCTTCACGATGACGAGCGGCATTACCGATTTTAAAACGTTTTACTGGACGTTGGGATATTTTTCCGACGTTAAACTCAACAGTGGACTGGACCCGAATCTTTTCCGTCCACAATCGCTTGGAACGTTTTAGTTTAATTTCGGTCGAGTCTTCAGGCAAAGGATGCTGAAAGGAAGAGCCGGATTCATACCGCCTGCTTCATCGGAAGCGTTATGATGAATGTCGATCCTTTTCCCGGCGCACTTTCAGCATCCAATCGTCCGCCGTGGTGCTCGACGATTTTTTTGCAAATGGCCAGGCCGATCCCGGTGCCTTCATATTCCCACCGTCCATGAAGGCGCTGGAACGGTATAAAAATGCGATCGAGATACACCTCGTCAAAACCGATGCCGTTATCCGCAACGGTTATTCGGCACGTTCGATCGCTCTCGTGAATGCTTGCTCTGATTCTCACTACCGGCGGTTCATCGTTTTTGCAAAACTTCAGGGCATTGCCGATCAGATTTTGAAACAGCTGCAGTATCTGGAAGGGTTCGGCGTAGATGGTCGGCAGACTGCCGACCTCGACCTTTCCTTTTTTCTCCGCGATGAGCACTTCAAGATTGGACAAGGCATCCTTGGCTGCGACCTCTAAATCGACGGGGACGAACGGCCTGGCCTGTGTGGTCAGACGCGAGTAGGTTAAAAGCCCCTGGATGAGGGTTTGCATGCGCAGGGCCGCCCGTTGTATTCGCTGGAGGTAGTCTTTTTCTTTTTCACCGATGCCCTCATGGACTTTCAGCAGGCCGCTGAACGTCTTTATCTTTCTCAAGGGTTCCTGCAGGTCGTGTGAAGCGATATAGGCGAACTCCTGCAATTCCTTATTCTTCTTTTCCAGATCGTTTGCATAGGCTCTTAAACGATCCTCGACCGCTTTCTGGGAACTCAGATCGGTGAGTATCGCACAAAAGGTTTCGTCGTTTTCCAGTGGGAGGGGCTTTAAGGAGATCAGCACGGGAAATCGGCTGCCGTCTCTTCTGATGATATTCACTTTCGCCTTGCCGTCTGACCTGCCGGCCAGCAGCGGCCCCAGCACCGCAGTTTCCGATGCATCCATGAAATCGAAAATCGAATGGCCCATTATTTTTTCAATGGGCCATTCGAGCATTTCACCGAATCGATGATTGCTATAGAGTATAATGCCGTCATTCATCATTGTCACTGCCCCCTCACTCATCGATTCGACAAGTATCCGGTACGGCTGTTCAGCGCCTTTCAATACAAAGATGTGGTTGCCTTTGGGGCCGGATACCACAAGGGCGTCTATTTCGCCGTTCCGTATGGCACCCAGTGTTTTTTCAGCCTCTGCCAACTGTTGTTTCAGCCTTGCATTTTCAGCCAGAAGCTCATCTATCGTTTGATTGGAGCCTTTCATTATCGTTTGGTCTATCGTGTTTCTGTGATTTTGTACGATCCTAATGATGAATGAGCGCAGATTATATTCTTTCACCATAAAGGAATTGTCTGAAAGGTCAATTAAAATTGTTATTTGATTGTTGGGATCGTTGGGATCGTTAGGATCGTTGGGATCGGAGAATGGATCAAAATTCTCCAAATCGGTATCGGTATCGGGATCGGTATCGGTATCGGTATCGGTATCGGGATAGGGATCGGTATCGATATTTTTCATCAATCAGAACCGATCCGATGTAAACGTTATAAACCGCATAATCCGTGTCTGATGAACAGTGAACGGTCAGCGGATCGGGTCTTAATCCCCCCCATCCCGGCCTTCCCCCTCCGGGGGTGAAGGGGACATGCAGCGACAGATGTCAGTTTTTCCAATGCCCGTTTTTTTTGTAGTCCGTTCAAGCGGCTGCTTCGCGCCGCTTGAAATTAGGGGTTGGATTGTTTAAGTGACAAATCAATGGTAGGTGATTCATTGGGGTTTTAAAAAGCACCTTTTATAAAGCGCTGATGAACAAAACGTTAAAAACCCCTTTTACCATCTTAGCATATTTGACCAAAAAACAAACCGCGAGCAAAGCGAACGGCAATTTTTCCTTACTTGTTTAAAATATAAGCATATGGATCAGCTGACTTGCGGCGCAACATGTCACCTTCACCCCTGGCGGGGGAAGGCCGGGATGGGGGGATAAAGACCCAATTTACTTTAACTTTGAACCTTAGGCCTTCAGCCCATAGCCCATCGCCCCTAACCCATAGCCTACGGCCCATAACCCAAACCCTTCGGCTGATCGCCCGCAAGCCGTCCACGTGCGTCTATGGCCAATTAATCCCGAAAACGAATAAATATGTTGTATTCACCAAAGCTTTATTCTAATATCGACGTTACGAATTTTCCCGGTTCTCTTCTATCCAAAAACGGCATTCAACGAACCGGAGCGGCATGCAGCCTTTTTTTGAATCCTCTCTATAGACGACGTAAATCGATGACGATGCCTACGGCTTCTAAGAAAGGCTCGACGTTGCCCGGATAATAATTGCGCCTGTTCTGGATGGACACGAACGGATCCTGCCGAAAACATCATGCAATGGAGGGGACGATGACCAAAACGGAATTGATCGGCATTATGGCCGATGACGCGGGCATTTCAAAAACACAAGCCAATGCGGCATTGAATGCGCTGATCGAGGGCGTCACCGAAAGCCTGCAGAAAGACGGTAAGATTACCTTTACAGGATTCGGTACGTTTTCAAAAAGTGAACGAAAGGCCCGCAAAGGTGTCAATCCCAGAACCGGTGAGGCGATTGATATTAAGGCGGGTAATACGGTGAGGTTCAAGGCCGGGAAAAAGCTCAACGAAGCTATTTAGACCATTATTTCGTGCTCCGGATAGCCGCTTTCAATCCCGGGCATCACAGCTGCTTGCTGCAGAGGCCTTCCGACTGCCCGCGAATGGCGTTCAGCAGCAGATGAGTGTCGCCATCCTTGGTGCAGTAATCCCAGGCTCCGGCCTTGAACATTTCATCGGCTTGGTCTTCACCGTCATACATGGACAGCCCGATGATGCGAATGTGGGGGAATTCACTGTGAATGATGCGGGTGGCTTCGAGACCGTTCATGTTCGGCATGCCGACATCCATCAAAATGACATCCGGTTTCAGCTTTCGCGACAGGCGAACGGCGGCCTCTCCGTCCTCCGCTTCGCCGACGATTTCAACGTCGGTGTACAACTTGAGCATCGTTGAGAGCCCTTGTCGGACCACGGCATGGTCGTCCACAAGGAGAACCCGTGTTTTGGCGCCGGGTATGCCGTATGGTTCTGCTTTCTGCTCCCGGGGTGTTTGATCGAGCATCATTTCGGCTTCTTTTCGGGCTGAAATATCCAGGACGGTCATGATGGACAGCATGGTTTGACCGTCGGGGCTTTTCACAGGTAAACCGCTATACGATCCAATCCAGGATTTTCCGGTATCCCGACGGCGGACACGAACTTCATCGGATCGGAAGGCGTCGCCCCGAAGTACCCGTACGATCGGCCACTTCTCCATGGGCAGCGGATTTCCATCCAGATCGTAGAATTCAAACAGTTCCATAAATGAATCGAGGAACTGTTTGACTTCTTTTTCTTCCTCGAATCCATGAACGGCCATGGCGGCCGGATTCATGTCCGTCAGGTTGCCGTCTGCATCGAAAATCGCCACCCCTTCCGCCGCCGACTGGAACAATGCATCGGCATAGGCGAGGCTGCGTTGAAGTGCATCTTGTATCCGCTTCTTATCGGTTACCTCGTCAATGGTATGGATGATCCGGACCACCTCGCCTTTGTTGTTTCGCACCGGGACGGAATGGTAGGATACCGTTCGATTCGAGCCGGATCGCCGGTTGTGCACGATCAGCTCCAAATTGCGGACACATTCGCCGCGAGCGGCGCGGAAGACGGGCCATTCCTCTTTCGGCATGGTGCTGCCGTCGGCATATCGCAGCTCGAAGACATTCTCTCCCCAATCGGGAATTGCCGCCGGATCTTCCGTGTCGAGGCCGTATATACGACATGCGGTGGGATTAAGATAGACGGTGGTTCCATGCATGTCGGTGATTTCAATACCGATCGGAAGGCTGTAAACGGCCTGATCGAATTGGGCTCGTTCGTAAGCCAGCTTTTCTTTCAGTTCCCGGTTTTGCTGTTGCGTTTTGGCCAGGTGATCCTCCGCGCGCTTGCGAAGGAACACATCGATATTCGATGTTCTCGCATCCAGCGTGCGTCCAAAATCGACAAGGGATTTGCGGCGCCGCAATCTACTGAAATGAATTCTTTTTTGACCCATAAATCACCCTTTTCTTGCATAAAACGTTTACAGCCTTTAAAATAGTGATGAATGGTAAAAGAGTCAAATTTCGGCATTCAGAAATCCTTTTGGCCCGGTGTCCGGGCAAACGACCGATGAATGTCCGTAATGAGTCACATTATGTTTCAATGAGATCACATTCAAAGCCCTTTTCGTTCAGCAATATAAATAAACATATAATATCAGTTGGTTAACACTGCGAAATCTCGGCATGAGATTTGCAATACCGAATCGTCTCCATCACATTTGCTTTTCTATACTTACCGTAAAAGATCCGATTACTTTATCCAAGGAGGTAACGATGACCGATACGCCCCGGTTCGCATTTCACAAAGATCTGATCGAATACCAGGCGGCACACCGAGGGGAGAAACCGTATATATTGCATGAAGACAAGGTGGTTTCCTTCAGCGCGTATAATTCGGCTACACGCCGTGCGGCAAACGGAATGACCGCCCTGGGAGGCCGCCCCGGGGAGGGAGTTGCGCTCCTGATGGAAAATTGCCTGGAATATTATTACCTGTTTTACGGTCTTCCGAGGGCCGGAATGTATTCTGTTCCTGTTAATGTATCGCTGAAAAAAGAGGGGCTTCGTTATATTATCGAAAATTCCGATGTCAGGTACCTGGTAGTCGATGATCGGCTGTACCCCAAAATCCTGGAGATGGGTCCGGTTGAAGCGATTGAAAAGATATTCATCCGCCGGACCACGGATCAGCCCCTGCCGGAAGGAACCGTCGACTTGAATGAGGTTTTCCGTGCTCCGGATACGCCTCCCGACCATGAAATGGATCCCAATGCCATCGCCTACCTGATGTATACATCCGGTACGACGGGATTCCCCAAAGGAGTCGTCAACAGAAACGGCATCGGCAATCCTGATGGCATGGTGATGCTGAGCGAAATTTTAACACGGCCCGATGACATTCTCTATACGGCGCTGCCCCTCTTCCATGCCAATGCGCTGGTGCTTACCGCCACCTTTGCACTGGCCGCGGGCATTCCTTTCGCGCTCGACAAGAAATTTTCCGCGTCCCGCTTTTGGGACAGGATTCGGTTTTACGGGGCCACGCAGTTCAATGGGTTGGGCGCGATGATACCGATTCTGATGAAGCAGCCTGAAAGGCCCGATGACGCCGATAATCCGGTGAGAAAGGTCATTTCCGCGGCATGTCCCGCCAACCTGTGGGAGGCATTCGAAAAACGATTCAACCTCAAGATATGGGAGGCGTATGGGGCGGTGGACGGGGGCGGCGTGTTGATCTTCAATTTCGGAAACGCTCCCGTGGGATCCGTGGGAAAGGTCGGCCCCAATCTGGAATGGAAGCTTGTGGATGATGCCGGCAACGAAGTCCCGCAAGGGGAAATCGGGGAATTGATTACCCGCAATCCCATGGCGGAAGCGGATGCCGGCAGAAGTTCGGTGGAATACTACAAAAACGCCGAAGCTTCCCAGAAAAAGGTCAAAAACGGATGGGTGTATTCCGGCGATTACTTCTATGCGGATGAGGAGGGCAACCTCTTTTTTGCGGATCGGAAAACCGACTCCATGCGTCGGCGCGGAGAGAATATATCCTCATTCGAAGTGGAAAATATCGTCGAGAAGTTTCCTGATGTAGCGGTGTGCGCAGCGTTCGGTGTTCCGTCGGAGCTCGGCGAAGACGAGGTCATGATCGCCGTTCAGCCGAAGCCTGGAAAAACCATCGATTTGCCTGCACTCATGCGGCATTGTGCGGAAAACATGGCCTATTTCATGGTCCCCCGGTACGTGGACATCGTCGATGATATTCCGCGTACGGAAACCCTGCGCATCATAAAGACCGGGATGAAAAAGAAGGGGGTTGCCGAAAGCACTTGGGACCGGGAAAAGGAGATGTCGGATTTGGTGCTCAATCGGTAAACAATCGGTTACAAAAACCCTATAAAAAGGAGGAATAACGATGGGATACCTGGAACTGGACATGGAGATCAGTGATGAAGCAAAGGCGATTCAAAAGGAAGTCCGGAAATTCGCCATGGAAGTCATGCGGCCCATAGGCATCGAACTGGACAAATTAAAGGATCCGGCGGATGTCATCGCCAAAAATTCACCGCTTTGGGATGTCTACAAAGCCCATCGCGAGTTGAATCTTCACCAGGCAAGCATACCCAAGGAGTTGGGCGGAATGGCCGGAGACATCGACCCAAAAGCGGGCACACTGGTGGCCAATGAAATGGGCTATGGCGATGCCGGCCTTGCCATCAGCATGGGCGCCGGCGGCATGCCTTTCAATCTGGCGGCCCTGTCGCCGGATCCTGCCGTGCAGCAGATCGCCAGGGATTACTGCGAGGACACCAAGGGGGAACTCATCGGCTGCTGGGCCATTACCGAACCGATGCACGGCTCGGATTGGGTGAACGCCACAAACCCGAAGTTCGATGATCCCAAATGCGGATCCGAGGTTTTCGCCGTGTTAAAGGGGGATGAATACATCGTAAGCGGTCAGAAGTCTGCCTGGGTCAGCAACGGCACCATCGCCACCCATGCCGCCCTTCACGTCAACCTGGACCCGTCCAAAGGGATGCAGGGAACCGGCCTGGCGGTTATCCCGCTCGACCTGCCGGGCATTACCCGGGGAAAACCCCTTGACAAGATCGGCCAGCGGGCCCTGAATCAAGGGGAAATCTTTTTTGACGAGGTAAAAATTCCGAAAAGCCACATGCTGGTGCCCGATCCCGCGGTTATGCACGTAGTGGCGCGCCAGATTCTTACCGGCGCGAACACGGGCATGGGCCAGACGTTTGTGGGATTGGCGCAGGCCGCTTTCGACGAGGCGCTGAAATATGCCAGGGAACGCATCCAGGGCGGTGTGCCGATTTTCGAACATCAAAACATCAAGCTTCGCCTTTTCGAGATGTTCACGAAACTCGAGGCTGCCAGGGCGCTTTCACGGCGGGTTTCACTGTACAATGCAGTCAATGAAGTCGGTTCGCTGCATTACGCCATCGCCTCGAAAATATTTTCCACGCAAACCGCCTACGAGGTGGCGGACGGGGCCTTAACTGTTTTCGGCGGAAACGGACTTGCCAGGGAATACGTCGTCGAGAAAATGTTCAGGGACGCCCGGGCTTCCATGATCGAAGACGGCGACAACAATGTCCTGGCAATCGGCGGAGCCGAAGAGCTGCTCTAAAATTTACACGACTCTGCTCAAACAAGGAGATCGAACCTATGAGTAAAAATGTCTATATTATCGGTGTCGGTATGATCAAGTTCGGCAAGTACCTCGAAAAGGGCATCAAGGTGCTCACCGGCGAGGCATTGGACGAGGTCTTCAAGGATTCCGGACTTTCGAAAAGCGATATCGAGGCGGCCTGGTTTTCCAATACCGGGTGGGGCATGTACACCTTTCAGCATTCCATTCGGGGCCAGGTGGCGCTGACGGCCAACGGAATTGACAAGTTGGCCGTCACCAATGTTGAAAACGCCTGCGCCAGCGGCAGTACGGCCCTGCATGGCGCGTGGACGGCGATAAAGGCCGGCCTGTATGACTGTGCTCTCGCCATCGGCGTGGAAAAATTATACGACGAGGACCGGGTAAAAGTCATGAAAGGCTTCATGGCCGGAACGGATGTGGAAGAGGTTACGGCCCGAATCGAGAAGTGGCAAAAGGAAGAGCAGGAGCGGAAAGCCAAAACGGGCGGTGAAGAAAAAAAAGGCGGCCATTCCGTTTTCATGGATTTTTACGCGGCCGGCGCCCGGTCCCACATGGAAAAATACGGGTCGACGCAGCGCCAGCTCGCCGTTATCGCGGCAAAAGCCCACAACAACTCCACCTTGAATCCAAAGGCCCAGTACACGTTTCCCATGACCGTGGATGAAGTCATGGCGGACCGGCAGGTTGCATACCCGCTGACCCGCGCCATGTGCGCCCCGATCGGGGACGGCGCCGCGGCCGCCATTGTGTGCAGCGAAGCGTTTTTAAAAAAACACGGCGCCGGCCGGGCGGTGAAGATCCGGGCATCCGTGCTCAAGTCGGGGACTCGGACAGGCGCCAACGATGTTTCCTACCGGGCCTCGAAGTCGGCCTATGAGCAGTCCGGGATGGGTCCCGAAGACATCGATATGCTTGAAGTCCATGACGCCACGGCATTCGGAGAGCTGGTTCAAATGGAAGCGCTGGGGTTTTGTCCGGAAGGGGAGGGGGGCAAGTATGCGGAAAGCGGGGCAACGGCATTGGACGGCAAAACGCCGGTCAATCCCAGCGGCGGCCTCATCGCCCGCGGGCATCCCATCGGAGCATCCGGCCTCGCCCAGATATACGAACTGGTAACGCAATTGAGAGGTGAGGCGGGCAAACGGCAGGTGCCCCGTCATCGCACAGCCATGACGGAAAACGGCGGCGGCACCGTGGGAAACGGTGAAGCCTCCATGACGGTTCATATCTTAGAGAAAGCTTAAAACCATAACAATAGGAGGTGATACGATGTCCTGGGAAGATGCAAAACCGATCTTGAGACCGGAAACCGTTCACATGGGAGTCATGAAGGTGGACAAGGACCTGTGCACCAGCTGCGGGCTGTGCATTGAGAACTGCCCGTTCAGGGCCTGGGAAATGGGCGGGGATGAATACCCGAAATTGAAGGATGAATATGAATGCTTCAGCTGCTACAACTGTATGGTGGCCTGTCCGGTGGAAGCCATCTCGATCGTTCAGCAGTATCATGTCGATTCGGGTTTCTGGGCAACCGATCCCTATCCGTTGCCGTTTAAGGCTCCCATTCCCCCCAAAGATGCGGACGGCAACCCCGATCAGTGGAATGCCGTTGAAAAGGCCGTTCTCGAGCGCCGAAGCGTTAGAAATTTCAAGGATAAGGAAGTTCCGGAGACCTTTATTCGTCGGGTGCTCGAAGCCGGCCGGTTCGCCCCCAGCGCGGGCAACTGCCAGCCGTGGAAATTCGTGGTCGTGACCGATAAAGACCTGATGAAAGCAATCGACGAGGCCGTCTGGAATGTCATCAACGGCGTATACACCATGTTCAAGAACGATGAGACGGTGGCAAACCTTGCCGGAATGGTGGACCCCGCCAGTCCGGGCATGTTCGATCCCCGGCTCGCCCAGGGAGGCATGGGCTCCATTGCCCGAAAATACGGGCCGCCTTTGCTTGGTGCTCCCGCTGTCATCATTATCGCGGGGGATACGCGCTCCATTGCCAACCCCCAGATCAACGTGGGAATCTGCGGCGAGAACATGAACCTGGTTGCCAACAGCCTCGGCATCAAGGCCTGCTGGGTTGGATTTGTGGGTGTGCTCCACATGGTCCCCGATTTCGTCGAGGAAAAGTTAGGCATCAAGCCCCCCTGGCAGGTGATTTCATCGTTGGTGTTGGGGTGGCCGAAGTTTCGGCAGGAGGGGATGGTTCCCCGTGAGTTCCGCCCGGTAACGTGGTATCGGCAGGGTGGCTCGGGTCCCGAGATGGATGAGGGGGAGTGGTAAAAGACGGGTGAGAGGTTATGGGTGAGGGGCGGCGAGAGGCTATGGGCTGAAAGCTCAAAGCTGAGTGGGGGGACGGTTTTATTCCACGATTTTGGAATAACGATGTATTAATGAATATGGACGCCGTTTTAGAGGTAATTCACAGGCAGTTGACCCCCCATCCCGGCCTTCCCCCTCAGGGGGTGAAGGGGAGATGCAGCGACAGATGACCGTTTTTCCAATGCCCCGTTTTTTTAGAAGTCCGTTCAAGCGGCTGCTTCGCGCCGCTTGCAAATATGACCATGACCAAAAAAACAAACCGTGAGCAAAGCGAACGGCACTTTTGTTTACTTGTTGAAAATTAACTCATTACGATTATTGGACTTTCGTCGCAACAACTCTCCTTCCCCCTCAGGGGGTGAAGGGGAGATGCAGCGACAGATGACCGTTTTTCCAATGCCCCGTTTTTTTAGCAGTCCGTTCAAGCGGCTGCTTCGCGCCGCTTGCAAATATGACCATGACCAAAAAAACAAACCGTGAGCAAAGCGAACGGCACTTTTGTTTACTTGTTGAAAATTAACTCATTACGATTATTGGACTTTCGTCGCAACAACTCTCCTTCACCCCTGGAGGGGGAAGGCCGGGATGGGGGGGAATAAAATGAATCCTCAACTTTAATTTAATCGATTGGAGAATTCGGTGAGGAGTACTAATGCAAGGCAATTGAGAAAAACATTGACATTTGCCGAGCAAAAACTGTGGGGCAGGATTCGGGGCAGGCAGATAAAAGGGTATAAATTTCGAAGACAGGCACCTATAGGGAAATTCATTGTCGATTTTGTGTGCCATGAAAAACGATTGATCATTGAACTCGATGGAGGACAGCATCGCCGTCAGGAAAAATACGACCATTACCGATCCGAATATCTTCGGGCGTGCGGGTATAATTTGATTCGATTTTGGAATAACGATGTATTAATGAATATGGACGCCGTTTTAGAGGTAATTCACAGGCAGTTGACCCCCCATCCCGGCCTTCCCCCTCAGGGGGTGAAGGGGACATGTAGCGACTGATGACAGTTTTTCCAATGCCCCGTTTCTTTAGCAGTCCGTTCAAGCGGCTGCTTCGCGCCGCTTGAAAATATGACCATGACCAGAAAAAAACCGTGAGCGAAGCGAACGGTACTTTTATTCACTTGGTGAAAATTAAGACCACTACGATCAGTGTACTCGCGGCGCAGCATGTCCCCTTCACCCCTGGAGGGGGAAGGCCGGGATGGGGGGGATTAAGACCCGATCCACCCCTAACCCGTTTTTTCACGAAAACGAGTAAGATTCCCGATACGTATTACCCTCCGTGTCCATTACCTCTAAAACGTTGTAATTTTGCCACACGTTTTCATCCATGCTGCAGTAGAATGCGCCCATATCGTTGGGGTCGATCTTCTGGTTTCGGGGCGGATAAACATGCTCCACTTTGAGCATTCGATCATCGTTTCTCAGCACGAAAAAATTCTGTATGGTAATCGGATGGGGAGCGGTATTTTTGATCTGGACCTCCAAATTCTGATCTGGAAGTGAACAGCATTTGAACGCCAGGACTTCCTCCATGTTGGTGTTCATAATAATGTTGAGTTTGATCATGCCACACTCCTTTGGGGTGGCCATTCAGAGATGGCATCTTTCGTCCGGGAGCGGCGTTTTCGCTTTTTTGGAATCCTCAAAATAGTTCACTATTCCTGCGGTTCCAAAAAGAGCTCATGCCTTGCTCCCAAACGAAACCTACCATCCCTGAATGGCCACCTCTCAATTTTTGATTCAGGGATGGCCACCGGGGGATTGGATCCGGTTTTTTTTATTTTCTTACCGCTTGTACCCGTAACGATGTTCTATCCCTGCCTGGGTTCCTTCGATTTTCTTCCGAAGGTGGGTATCAGGATCCGTTTCATGGTGTCTTTTACCAAATCCGCATATGGATCATGGCCCATGTCAAAAATAGGCCGGATATGTTTTTCTCCGGCGATAAAGCTGAAAATGGAAAACCAGACGGCCAGAATGCCGGCCTTAATCTTAATGGAGGAATCCCGGTCCTCCATTGGAAACCCCATGGCAAACGCCACTTCGTTCAGCGTCACGGGAGACCTGATATCGTGTTCGAATTCCTGCTTTGTTTTGCTGAACATCTGGAACAGCATCAGGTTGGGAACCTCGGGATGGGACATGAGAAAATCGCAAATGTGATCGATAGCCACTTCATACCGCTCGTATAAGGGTTTTCCCTTTGCCTTGCCCTCCAACTCTTGAATCATACCGCGGTAGTCGTCGATAACGTCGACCACGACCGATTCGAACAGGTCTTTTTTCTCTCCCCAGTGGTAATACAGCGTGGAAATATCGATTCCCACTTCCTTGGCAATCATACGGGTCGTGGTGCCGTGATATCCGTATTCACCGAAAAGCTTCCGAGCCGCCGTCAGCACTCTCGCCTTCATGGAATCGGGGTCTTTCCTGGCTTTTTCCAATGCATTGTACATCGTGGTCTCCCTGTCTTCGACCATACCTGATGTCCATCCGGAAATGAGATAATTCGCTTCAGGCAAAAGCGGCCGGAAGATTTTTACCGCAGAGTATACGAAGTTTTTTGACGATGAATATTTTCCGGCCAACGAAGAAATGACGTAAATCAGGCGTTTCCGGATGAGCCTTATCCAAACGGCATCCCCTTGGCCCAAAAGGCCGCCCCACTGGTTTTTTTATTATTTCAAAGGCAACCGGCTGCAAAAGCCGATATGCAGACCCGGTTGCCATCATTCCGCCATTGACTCTGGCGATTATCCAACATTTGATGGAAAAATATCGAAATGTGGTGCAAAAGTCAAGCCTTGCGAGGAATAGCTAAACGCTCGCACACAGGTGGATAAAAAGAACCGGGCCTCAATAATAGGTACGGATTCAGCTTTTCGTTCCGGCAAACATCCGTTGAATACCTTCCTGAAACGATCCGGCGGGTTCACTTTCCCTGACCTTCTTTAATCGTATGGCACCCGACGGGCAGTTCGAGGCGCAGACCCCGCATCCGATGCAGGCGTCTTCACGGACGATGATGCGGTCCTCGGATTTGTCATCTTTTTCGCCCATTTTATACAGCAGTGCATGGAAGCTGCAGATCGTGATGCATTTTTTGCACTTGGTGCATTCATCCGCGTCGATGACCGGTACATAATCCGATTTTTCGAAAATATCGAGGCGATTCATCTTGACCGATGAACCGATGATGCCGCAGCAGCATGAACAGCAGTTGCAGATGAATCCATGCTTATTGACGGTATTGGTGGAAAGGTGAATCAGCCCGTCCTTTTCCGCCTGCTTCAGGATGTCAAGGCTTTCGTCGACATCCACATTGCGTCCGATGCCTTCTTCAACGACGTAATGCGCTGCGGCGCCGAAGGCCATGCAGTTTTCCACGGTAGCGTTGCACTCCGGTGATTCCTTGGTCATCATGGCCATCAGTCTGCAGGTGCAGGGCATGACGGCGATATTGTTTTCGAACCGTCCCGCTTCGTTGATGATTTCCACCACATCCTGGTAGGCGAACACCTGCGATTTGTCCGACTCGAGATGTTCGCCGATTTCAACAACGCGGGACTCGGGATCCGGCTTCATGGAGGGGATGATCCGGAAAATGCTGAAATCCGAATCCATTGTACCGGTGGTTATTCCCCCGCCTTCCCTTTGATGCATTTTCTTTACAAACGCCCGCCTCTCGTCGATGCTGTTGTGCGGGGAAACAATGAAATACTCCACGATGCCCGGAAACAGCGGGGGGATGGTATACTTCTTCTTGTTGTTGTCCCTGCGGTCTCTCACCCAAAACAGGACGCCGCGTTTTGCCAGGCGTTCGAAGGTCTCCTTCACTTCGTCGACCGGATAACCGGTCTTTTCGGCAAATTCTTCGATGGTATACCGGTCTGCCTGCACGATGTTGAATGGGCCGGCAGCGAGCATTTTTGCGTCTTTTTCCGGGTACAGGATTTTCAAGATTTCTATGGAAAGCTTGTTTTTCGGCATCATGATGATGTCGCACAGTTTACGATAAGCTTGATCGGCTTCGAGCTCTGGCATGGCAATCCTCCTTTTTAGATGGCTGGAAGGTGTTTTGGATGTGTTTTCTATTCATCCGATTTCCAATCGGATTTGTCAAGAGGATAGAAGGGTTTTGTCGTGAATCGGTGAACAGCGGGGAAAAAAGGCTGCGTTAATGGGCTGTTGAGCGTTGAGTATTAAAGTTCAAGATGAAAGCTCAACGTTTACGTCTCAAAGCCGGAATGGATTGGGTCTTTATCCCCCCCATCCCGGCCTTCCCCCTCCAGGGGTGAAGGGGACATGTTTTGACTGATGACAGTTTTTCCAATGCCCGTTTTCTTATTAGTCCGTTCAAGCGGCTGCTTCGCGCCGCTTGTAAATAAGAGGATGGTTCGTTTAAAGGATAAATACACTGCAGGTGATTCATTGGTGCCTATCCAGAAATGGCTGATTCGCTCCATTTCGGCGTTGGCCGAAAAATTTTAATCCTCAAAATACTCCATGTATTCCTGTGATTAAAATTTACCGGCCGCCTTGAACGGAATCGAATCTTCTCACCTTCGGATGTATACTGATTGTTGTTTAAAAAAACACATTTCAAGATGTGCTGATGAAAAACAAATTGAATGGAAAAATCCCTTTCACCACTTTAGCATATTTATCCAAAAAACAAACTGTGAGCGAAGCGAACGGCAATTTTTACTAACTTGTTTAAGATACAAGCATATCGATCAGCTGACTTGCGGCGCAACATGTCCCCTTCACCCCTGGAGGGGGAAGGCCGGGATGGGGGGGATTAGTGAAAAGTGAACAGCAGGCGGATGGTGAACGAGCTTTCACCCAAGGCCAACGACCCGAACGATCCAAACGATCCAAACCATCCCAACGAAATTTATTGTTTGGCAAAAACACCCCGATGATGATATGGAAATGGAAAACAACCATTACCGCGCATACACCATTGTGCAATCAAATCATACTCTTATGCCAAACGTAAGGAGACTTTGAAAAAATGACATTGATGACCGGAAAAGAATACATCGATTCCTTGAGAGAGCTCGAACTGGAAGTTCATTTCATGGGAGAAAAAATTACGCATGTCGTGGATCAACCCATGTTTTCCCCACACATCCACACAGCCGCCATGACCTACGAACTGGCGCATGACCCCCAATATGAAGACATCATGACGGCGACGTCGAACCTGACCGGTGAAAAAGTCAACCGGTTTACACATGTGCATCACAGCATCGACGACATGGTCAAAAAAGTCCGGATGATGCGGCTGCTCGGCCAGAAAACCGGCACCTGTTTTCAGCGGTGTGTCGGGCTTGACGCATTGAATGCCCTGTATATCACCACCTACGATATGGACCGGAAAAACGGGACATCCTATCACGAAAACTTCAAGGCCTTTCTGCGGCATGTTCAAAAACACGACCTGATGTCCGCCGGCGCGATGACAGACCCGCGCGGGGACAGAAGCC
The DNA here is from genome assembly GCA_046483495.1 of Desulfobacterales bacterium. Taxonomy (GTDB): domain Bacteria; phylum Desulfobacterota; class Desulfobacteria; order Desulfobacterales; family UBA5616; genus CAYLRU01. Next base: position 3,581 of record JAWODC010000042.1, on the reverse strand, counting down.
TGCGGCCCTCCCAGCAGAAAAACCCGAACGTGTATCTGCGCATTGTCGACAGAAACGACGACGGCATCATTGTCACCGGCTCCAAGGCGCACATCACCGGTGTCGTCAATTCCCATGAAATCATCGTGATGCCCACCCGCGCCATGGGAAAAGAGGATTCGGATTATGCCGTATCGTTCGCCGTACCGGTAAACACGAAAGGCGTCAAATACATCTTTTCCCGGCAGACCAACGACACCCGCCGCCTGGAAAGCCCCCTGGATTCGGGCAATCCCAAATACGCCATCGTCGGCGGGGAAGCGATTATCATTTTCGATAACGTGTTTGTGCCCTGGGAACGGGTGTTCATGGCCGGAGAGGATGAATTCGCCGGACCATTGGTGGAAACCTTTGCCGGATTTCACCGTTCCAATTACGGCGGCTGCAAGGTCGGACTGGCGGACGTGGTGATCGGCGCATCCCACTGGGTTGCCGATGCCCACGGCGTGGCAAAGGTTTCGCATATCATAGACAAGCTTACGGAAATGATCGGAATGGCGGAAACCTGCTGGTCATGTTCCCTTGCCTGTTCTTACGAAGGCAGCAAAACACCTTCAGGCGCCTACAACATCAACCCGATACTGGCCAATGTCACCAAGCTCAATATCACGCGAATGGTGTATGAGTGGATGCGCATAGCCCAGGACATCGCCGGCGGCAAGATCATCACGCTTCCGTCTGAAAAAGATCTTTTGAACCCCGAAATTCGCGATGTCATCCTGGAATGCTTCACCGGAAAAGAAGGGGTCGATGTCGACGATATTTTCAAGATGCTAAGGCTTGTGGAGAATATGTCCGTAGGTGCGGGGCTTCCGGAAGCCATGCACGGCGCCGGGTCACCGGCGGCTCAGAAGATTATGATCGCACGGCGCAGCGGCATCGATAAGAAGCGGGCACTTGCAGAAAAAATCGCCGGCATCAAGAAAGATGAGAATTTCGAAAAAATCGTGGGAATGCCGGAAGACGCATACTGGGAGAAAAGCAAAGCCACCGATTCCTGATCCTTATGAGAGCGGAAAAACCCAGGTTCAAGCTGCGGTTGATGTACTGCGGCGGCTGCAATCCGGAAATTGACCGCCCCGGTATCGTCGACGCACTTACAAAACGCTTGAAAGCGGCATCCATCGACATCCATGTGACATCGAAAGAGGGGCCTTCCGATATCATCCTGCTGGTAAACGGATGCCCTCATGCCTGCCGGGAGGAGGAACTCCTGCGGATGCCGGCGCATCCCCCGTTTTTGTCCGTGCAGGGAGCACGCCTTCAGCATCAGCCCTTACCGGAAAAAGATATCCCGGATGCGCTGTTTAACGAAATCAAATCCATCCTGGGCATCTGATATATTTTGGGCGGGTTTGTTTGTGCCCGCCCTTTTTCCGAACCGGGGCTTGAGACCACACCGGTGCCGCCGATTCCGGCACATGGTCGTTTCAGGCCTTCGCCTTCCATTCTTTCTGCTTCTCGACGGGCCACCGGACGCAAAAGGCGGGCCTTCCCATCATGATCATCTGCATGCAGGTGTCGCCGCATTTCGGATCGCAGTGAATGATCTCGTCCTCCCGGCCGGATTCGACTTTTTGCGGCCATTCCGGATCAGCCCACAGCACCCGCGCCAATCCGATCAGATCGGCCCCGCCGGTTTCAATTATGTGGTCGGCTGTTTGGCCGTCTGCAATTCGGCCGGCCGCGATCACGGGTATGTTCACGGCTTTTTTGACCTCCCCTGCCAAGTCGGCCATGTACCCCCGGTTTTTGGATTGCTCTACGACTTCAGGGAGAAAAAAGGACTCGTATGTCCCGCCCATAACGGACAGGTAGGCAGCCCCGCCTGCGGCCAGCGCCCCGGCATAAGGAATAGATAGATCCGGGTTCAGGCCGTCGGGCATCCATTCATCGGCCAAAAACCGGTACCCGACGGGAATGTCCTCGACGGCACCTCGCACCGCATCGAGCACTTCGAGTCCGAACGCCATCCGTTTTTCGGGGGAGCCGCCGTATCGATCGGTCCGGAGGTTGGTCCGGGGTGAGATGAACTGCGAAAGAAGGTAGCCGGTGCCGCCGTGCAGTTCCACCATATCGAAGCCCGCCGCGACAGCCCGAACCGCTGCATCACGGAATTGTTCGACGATTTTCTTTATCTCGGACACCGATAACGCCCTTGGCTCCCGGCCCATCGCAGGAACCGGGGAGGGAGCAACCGGTTGATCCGGAACGAGATTAGGCGGCAAAAACCGCCCGACGTGGTTCAGCTGCAGGCAGGCCAGGGCACCCTCTTCCCGAATGGCCGCGGCCAAGGCCTTGAGGCCCTCCATGTTGTCATCGGTATCCGCGCGAATGACCTGATCGGACCCGCAGCCCAGCGGGTAGTCGATGGTGGCGGCCTCCACCACCACCATGGCCACGCCGCTTTTCGCCATCAGGCGGTAGTGATCGAGCAACAGGCTGCCGACCTTGCCTCCCGCGTCCGCATAACCCAGGAACAGGGGCGCCATCACCAGCCGGTTCTTCAGCGTTTTCCCCCCGACCTCCAATGGTGAGAATAATCGATCATACATGCGCTTATCCTCCATCTTATCGGTTTTTATTGTTTCGAATTTCGTGCTTCGAATTTCGAATTTATTTCTTTAGGTGCTTTGGCCGCGACAAATCCGTATTTCGGTTTTTGCCCTAGCTTTTTCTCTTGTTAAAAAATGAAAGGGCGGCCGATGTTCATCAGCCGCCCTTCCGGTTCGATCATCTGAAGTGCCGAAGGCAGTTCTTCAAGACCGTTGGTGCCGGTGCTTTTTTATCCGGCTTGAAGCCCCAGTTCTTTCTGAAGCGCTTCAGCAGCCTCCGGTTTGATATCCCTTCTGATGAACTTCGGCTTGAACATATGAATCAGGGCGGGCAGCAGAAGAACGCCCACAAACATGTTCACCATCATGAGAATCGCCAGCAAAAAGCCCATCTCCGCCTGGAAGCGCAGCGGGGAAAACCACCAGAAGAAGACACTGGCGCTCATCATGACGGCCTGGTAAAACACCGCGCGACCGGTGGACTGAACACCGTCGATGATCCCCTTTTCCCAGGTTGCCCCGGCGACAATGAGTTCCTTGATCTGGCTGACGATGTACAACCCGTAGTCCACACCCAGTCCGACACCGAGGGAAACAACCGGAACGGTGTTGATGTTCAGGCCGATTTCCTTGTAGGACATGTAAATAAAGGACATGAAGTTGGCCAGAACCAGGGAGAGAACGAAAATAAAACCGGCGAACAATGACCGGTACACCACCGCACAGCACAGGAAGGTGAACGCCAGAATGCCGCCAACCAGAAAGTGGTTGGCCTTTTCGATCAGCTCGATAGCCGCGGCCAGAATGCCGCCCAATCCGCCTGCCGGCCTGAAATCGACCACCTGGATCGTCTGCGACGGGTCATCCATCTCCGGACCGAGAATCTGAGCTTCCGGCGAGGTGGCGATCCACTCTTTGATGCCGGCGATCACGTTCTTCAGTGTTTCGCCCTTGTGGTCCCTCAAATAGAGGCGGACATTGGCGTCC
>JAWODC010000010.1:0-16008 GCA_046483495.1 Desulfobacterales bacterium | reverse complement strand
CTTTTCTTACTAATATAGTTAAAAAGTAAGACAGTGTCAACCGTCTCACATATGGGCGTGATTGAACGCTGGTTTTTTTGATGTGAATTTGGGTTGAAAAGCTTTTGCTTTCCGCTTGGCGCGGAAAGAATTTATTTAGACACGGATTGCACGGCTTTAAAAGATATAAACGGATCGGTGCTTTATTTTATAGTTCATTTGTCTGTGTGCGTCCGCATTCTTAACATTGAAACTTTTCGATTTTACACTATTCTATCGTTTTTCTTTGTTTTTAACCGTGCAATCCGTGCCTGCCCTGTGAAACCTGTTTTTTTATGTTTCACCGGGGAAATCCGTGTCAAAGTTTTTTATCTAAAATAGAGCCGATCCAATGCCCTTACCTTGCAATCCGTGTCAGAACCTATGTGTGCGTCCGTGTGGATCTGTGGCTGATAATGTTACTGGCAGCTCCGCCCCGTAGTTTACAGCGCAAACTGCACTCTAACTATTTGATATATTATATGATCGTTGATTTTTTTCAGCCAGCCGCAGCTTCAGCGTATTCCCAAAATAAAAGTAGCTGTATCATGGTTTCGAGGAACCCGAAATTATGGGGATAAAAACATTTCGCTTGTGAATAGCGGGGCCGGCAGGAACTTCGCCATGCCGGATTGACTTTATGAGGTCTTCGATTTGAAACGTGTGATGGCCGCCCGGGGATGAACAGGGTTTCATCCCGCCAAGCCTGATCCATCGCCATAACGTGCCCAGGGTGAAAGAACACAATCTTGCCGCTACTGTAAAACTCAACATATCGTCACTACCGGCCACATAATCTCAAACGCGTGTTCATCCATCCAGGAATGATTCGGCCGGGGGGATAAGGATGCCCGGCTGTAAATCCGGTATTTACCCGTTTTGGATGATCGTCATAAAACCAAAATGGGAAACTGAAGGTGTAAATCGACCCGAACCGGGTGATCTTGCTGAACCGAAGTAGTGCCTATATCACATTCGTTTTTTCTTGCAAACAAAAAAATGGCCGGTGGTCGGTGGGTAAAGAAACGGATCGTTCTTTCACTGTTCATAATGGGTCCACATTCGGAGAACGTGGACAATTTTCCGGATTGGATCCACGTCATACACCAATCGGTGTTGAATATTGATTCGCCGGCGTTTATCACTGCCACACCGCCTACCGCCTACAGACTACCGGCTATTGTTTCACTCCAATCTTCAATCACCAACCCCGGCACACGTTCGAATTCCTTGACATTGTTGGTGACTAATATCAGACCGCATGCCCTGGCATGACCGGCGATCATCATGTCGTAGGGCCCGATAGGGTTTCCCGACGTGTACGGCACAGCCCGTAGTCGACCGAAGTGATACGCCGCCTTTTCATCGAACGGCAACACCTCGAGTCGTGCCGCCAGGGCTTCGATGTCGGCCAGATTTCGCTCCACCTGTTGTGAATGTTCTGCACCGAAAATCAATTCTCCCAATGTTACTGCGGAAATGCCCATGCGGCCGTGATTCTGCTTAAACCGCCTTTTGACCGCAGGGGGGCGGTTTTTCATCGTGTAGATGACCATGTTGGTATCCAGCAGGTATTTCAGCACTAGAACGTCTCCCTATGCTGGTCTTCGGGCTGCAACCGCTCGCTCATAAAGTCACTGGACACCCCCGGCCCGTCAAACCAGTCATCCCAGGATCGGCCGGCCGGTGCAATGATGCGCTTTTCGCCGACGGCAATGATTTCGACATCCTTCACCGATTCCGAAAATGCGACTTCCTTGGGCAGGCGAACAGCCTGGCTTCGGTTGCTTTTAAACAGTTTTGTTTTTGCATATCCCATGGCGGCTTCCTTGTTTGGTTTTTCTTGTAATATAGATTGCGGTTTGGGATATGTCAATGGGATATACGGGTGTCGGGGTCGAATTTTTTTCTGTTTGAATTTCGATGCACGGCGGAGCCGCTGACGCGGATAATTTTTTTAGACACGGATCCCACGGTTTTAAGAGCCAATAAACGGATCGGTGCTTTATCTTATATCTCACCAAAAATCATTAGGGGGTCATCTGTTTTTAACCGTGTAATCCGTGTAATCCGTGTCAAAAAGAAGTGAACAGTGAACGGTGAACAGTGAACAGTTAGCGGATCGGGTCTTAATCCCCCCCATCCCGGCCTTCCCCCTCCAGGGGTGAAGGGGACATGTTGCGCCGGTTCATGTCTGTTCCAATGCCGGTTTTTTCGAGTAGAGCGGGCGGGGGTCAACCACGTCCCTACGGAGGCGGTTCATATTTAACCTGAACAAAAGATAGAAACAGCGTCTAATCGCACGGCGGAGCCGCTGACGCGGATATTTTTTTTTAGACACGGATCCCACGGTTTTAAGGGCAATAAACGGATCGGTGCTTTATTTTAAATTTTACTATGGAAAAAGGCTGTCTACGTCCAGTTCTCGATTTTAAGCCCGTCCACCCGGCTGAACTCCTTGACGTTGTTGGTGACGAGCGTGCAATCCAAGCTTGCTGCATGCGCGGCGATCAGCAGATCGTTGCTGCCGATGATCATGCCTTTTCTTTCGAGGGATGAACGAATATCACCGTAGGCGACCGCGGCATTTTTGTCGAAGGGTCGAATGTTCATCAGTTCGGCCATCTCCTCGAGTCTTGCAATATTTTCCGCGGCCCGGCGGCTTTTCTTCGCGCCGTTCATAAGTTCTGCATAGGTTATGGCCGACATCGAAAGCTCGCCCGGCGCAAGCCTCTCAAAACGCATCAATACGCTTTTCGGCTTCTGCTTGATGATATAAATGCAAATGTCGGTGTCCAGCATGAACATTAAAAGGATTCCCTTTCCTGCACAGGGGGCTGCTGCCGACCGTCTTCCATGAAATCGTCGGACATCCCGGTCAACAGCTCGAATACGCGCGCAAGATTGGAGGGCCGCTTTTTCAGCACCACTTCATCGCCTCTTCGAAAGATCAGGACTTCCGATACATCGAACTGGAATTCCTTCGGCAACCGCACCGCCTGGGAATTGCCGCTTTTGAAAATTTTCGCTGTATTCATATTTCCTCCGTGAACTGTTGTATATACATGATATATATACGTTTTGGAGGTCGGTTGTCAAGGGCATGGTTGTCGGTGTTCTGTCGTTGCCACCTGAATGGAACCAGGGGCATTCTTAACATTTAAACTTTTGGATTCTACACTATTCTATCGTTTTTCTTTGTTTTTAACCGTGCAATCCGTGCCTGCCCTGTGAAACCTGTTTTTTTGTGTTTCGCCGGGGAAATCCGTGTCAAATTTTTTTTATCTAAAATAGAGCCGATCCAATGCCCTTACCGTGCAATCCGTGTAATCCGTGTCAAAAAAAATCCGCGTCAGCGCACGGCGAAGCCGCCGGCGCGGGTAATTTTCTTTAGACAAGGATTGCACGGCTTTAAGAGCAATAAACGGATCGGTGCTTTATTTTATATTTTACTGCGGAAAAAGGCTGTGGGAAGAAAGGCTATGGGCTATCGCCCATAGCCTATTACCCATAACCTCTTTGTCCGTGTACGTCCGTGTGTGTCCGTGGCTAATAAAAAAACCAGCGCCGATTCACGATTCACGATCTTTCGTCCTGACCTTCTCCTTAATCCGCTGAATATGCCCCCGCCCCAAAGCCTTCACTTCACACCCCAGCTCGAAATACCGCTCGATCTGAGCGTCCGTGAGAATGCCGAAGCAATCCACGACGGCCGCAGCACCCCCGATCATCGCGAACACGGCATCCGGATCGAGTGCGAGGTAGTCCTTGTGCGGGACGGCGAGAATGACGGCGTCCGTCCCCTTCAGCGCCTCGGCCAAATGCTGCTCCATGTGCAGGTGGGCCAGGTCCGCCTGGTTGCGGAAAAAGCGGGACCAGGAGTGTCCCGGGGCCGGGTACGTGTCCTGCTTTTCGAATTCCCACCAGTGCTTGACGTAGGGGTCGTGGGCGGTGATGACGGCGCCCATTTCGGTGAGTTTGCGGACGATGAGCTCGGAGCCGGAGTACCGGGTGTCGCCGACATCCTGGCGGTACGAGGCGCCGAGCAGGGTGATCTTGGAGGAGGCCACGATGCGGCCCATGTTGCGCATGGCGTCGCGGGTGAGGCGGGCCACGTGCAGGGCGCGGGTGTCGTTGATGTCGATGGCCTCGGGGGTGATCTTGAAGATTTCGTCCTCGAAGGCCATCAGGGTGTGGTACGCCCATACGCCCAGGCCGCCGTCCTTGGGCAGGCAGTACCCGCCGATGCCCGGGCCCGGGAAGATGATGTTGCTGTGCGTGGGGCGGACCCTGATGGCGTCGATGACCTTGATCAGGTCCACGCCGTTTCGCTCGGAGAACAGGCTCCACTCGTGGAGAAAAGCCAGTATCGCCGCCCGGTAGCTGTTTTCCACGATCTTGCAGGTTTCGCTCTCGATGGGCCGGTCAAGCACGGTGAGCGGATACTGCTCGACATTCAGGATGTTCGACAAAAATGCCGTCACCTTGTCCCGGGCTTCATCGGTGAGGCCGCTGCACACCCGCCAGAAATCGCGGATGGAGGCCACGTAATTGCGGCCGGGCATGACGCGCTCGAAGCTGTGGGCCAGGCAAGGAGACGCGCCGGTGAGGCCGCGCTGCTCGAAGGCCTTCTTTATAATTGGATAGGCCACGTACTCGGTGGTTCCCGGCGGCACGGTGGTTTCGATTAGGACCAGGCACCCGGGGGCGATCCGGCTGCCGATTTCCTTCAGGCTTTCCTCCAGCGCCTTGATGTCCGCGTGGCCGTCGCGCACGTCGCCTAAGGCGTTCTTGTGGTAGTCGCACTGGACGTCCACCACTACAATGTCGGCCAGGGCCAGGGCCTCGTAGGAAAACGAGGCGGTCAGGGTCTTCTTGTCGTTGACGCAGCGGTCGATGAGCGGGACCACCTCGGGGTCTTCTGCCTCCACCGGCGCCCTGCCCCGGTTGAGGTACGGAATCTTCCAGTACGAGCGCGGCGAGGGGCGCTGCATGCCGATGACGAAGTACGGGGATTCGCCGGTGTCTTTGTCTGCGGCGTCCGCAACCACACCGGCCATAACCGCCCCTACGAAGCCCACCCCCATGACGACCACGATTTGACGGCCCATTCGGCGGTGTTCCTGTACGAGTTTTTCCAGGCGTTGGTTTTCGTTTATGTAGTCCGGTTCGGTGGGCAAGGGGAATATCCCGCCGTCCGGGGAGGTCGAGGTTTCCGGTGTCGGTTGTGGTTTGTTCGGTTTCGGATCCGGATTTTGCATGTTGATTCCTTTGATATTAAGTGGTTAAGTGGTTAGGTGATTAGGTTTGAATCGGCCGGCTGTTTGGGTATTCTGCATTTTTAGCCGCCGGCGCGGATATTTTTTAGACACGGATCTCACTGCTTTAAAAGCAAACAAACGGATCGGTGCTTTATTTTATATTTTACTACGGTAAAAGGCTACTGCCCATAGCCTATTGTCCATTAAGGCGAATCAGGCCGTTCGGCCAAGATTTCGTAAATGTCTCTACGATGCCCCACATAGTGGACCTCTATGGCCTTTTTTGCTTCATTCACCTTGTAAATAATTCGGTATCTTCCGGCCCGAAGCGAGCGATAACCGGCCAACTCCCGCACCAGCCGCTTGCCGGTAAACGGCTCTTTTTTCAGTCCATCGAGCCTCGAGCGTACAATGGCTTTGATTTCCGGATGCAATGCAGCGATCAGCCTGCGGGTGGTTTTCGAATACAGGAGACGATACCCCCTCATTCGTCCCATACCTCGGCATCCGAATAAACCCTTCCCTTTTTGAAATCGTCGGTGGAGGATGCGAGCGCATCGAGCACCTTTTTATCCGCTAAAATTTCGATGGTCTCGAACAGCGCCTCGTACCGCTCGGGCGTCATCATCACCCCGACAGCTTCCCCGTTTCGCGTCAGCATGATGGTCGAGTTGTCTTCCTGCATTGTTTTGAGGATATCGAGAAGCCCTCGTTTGGCCTTTGTCACCGGCATGATCTTTTGGATATCGTTCATGGCTCTTCCTTATAGAATTATTATGACCATTTTAATATCCATTTTTTTGGTGGTCAAGGTGTTTATCGTTTGTGGAACTACAGTGAACAGTGAACACTAGGCGGATCGGGTCTTAATCCCCCCCCATCCCGGCCTTCCCCCTCCAGGGGTGAAGTGGACATGTTGCGACGGTTGGTATTGGTTCCAATGCCGGTTTTTTCGACCCCTCACCCATAACCTATTCTTTTCTTTATTTGCCTGTGTGCGTCCGTGTGGGTCCGCGGCCAATCACATCTGAGCCTCGAAGCTATCCCGAACCACAAACCCATTCCTCGCGCAGGTAACCTCCATAGCCGCTTCAGCCAGGTCGGCGACGATCATCTCCCGAATCATCCCGGAAAAGCTCGTCTCCGGCCGCCAACCCAATTGCGCCCCGGCCTTGCTGCAGTCTCCCAGCAGGGTCTCCACCTCGGTCGGCCGGAAGTACAGCGGATCGATCAGCACTACCGGGTCGTTGAAGGGTTTCCGGTCCCTGTAGAAGGCTTCATATTTCGCCATCACCGGCGTGGGGGCAAACGCACGGGCGACGGCTTTTTCGTTGACCCCCTGCCCTTCCCAGGCGAGATCGATCCCCACCTCCTTAAAGGCGAGCTCGCAGAACTCCCGAACGGAGTGCTGTTCGCCGGTGGCGATGACATAGTCGTCCGGCGCTTCCTGCTGCAGCATCAGCCATTGGGCCTTGACGAAGTCGCGGGCGTGCCCCCAATCCCTTTTGGCGTCGAGGTTTCCCAAAAACAGACGGTTCTCGAGCCCTAAGGCGATACGGGCGGCCGCCCGGGTGATTTTCCGGCTGACGAACGTCTCGCCCCGCAGCGGGGATTCATGGTTGAACAGGATGCCGTTGCAGGCATACATGTTGTAGGCCTCGCGGTAGTTCACCACGATCCAGTAGGCATAAAGCTTGGCGCAGGCGTACGGCGAACGGGGATAGAACGGCGTCTTCTCCGTCTGGGGTATTTCCCGGACCTTGCCGTAGAGCTCGGACGTGGAAGCCTGGTAAAACCGGGTTTTTTCTTCCATACCGAGGATGCGCACGGCCTCGAGCAGCCGGAGGGTGCCGATTGCATCCGTATCGGCCGTATACTCCGGGGTCTCGAAGGACACCTTCACGTGGCTCTGCGCTGCCAGGTTGTAAATTTCATCGGGCTGCGTTTCCTGGATGATGCGAATGAGGTTCGTGGCATCGGTCAAATCGCCGTAATGCATGATGAACCTGGGATTTTCCTCGTGAAGGTCCTGGTAGAGGTGGTCCACCCGCTTGGTGTTGAAAAGGGACGCGCGCCGCTTGATGCCGTGCACGATGTAGCCTTTTTCGAGAAGGAACTCGGCTAAATAGGCGCCGTCCTGGCCGGTGACGCCGGTGATCAGGGCTGTCGGCATGGGTGTTCTTCTTTCATTTTTTGGGATCGTTGGGATCGTTGGGATTGTTAGGATCGTTGGGATTGGAATTCATCTGTCATTTAACAGGAATAGTGAACAGCTTATTGAATAGCGGAATTCATACTTTTTTGAAAGTGTTTTTTGGGCTGTTGATCTGTGGGCTGCAAGCTGGTTGTCCGAGCGGAATAGAAACAGCGTCTAATCGCGCGGCGGAGCCGCTGACGCGGCTTATTCTTTTAGACACAGATTTCACGGTTTTAAAGGCATAAACGGATCGGTGCTTTATTTTATATCTTACCAAAAAGCATTAGGGGGTCATCTGTTTTTAACCGTGTAATCCGTGTAATCCGTGTCAAAAAGAAGTGAACGGTGAACAGTGAACGGTGAACGGTGAACAGTTAGGCGGATCGGGTCTTAATCCCCCCCATCCCGGCCTTCCCCCTCCAGGGGTGAAGGGGACATGTTGCGCCGGTTCATGTCTGTTCCAATGCCGGTTTTTTCGAGTAGAGCGGGCGGGGATCAACCCCGCCGCTATGGAGGCAGTTCATATTGAACCTGAACAAAAGATAGAAACAGCGTCTAATCGCGCGGCGAAGCCGCTGACGCGGGTAATTTTTTTAGACACGGATTTCACGGCTTTAAGTGCAACAAACGGATCGGTGCTTTATTTTATAGCTCACCAAAATCATTAGGGGGTCATCTGTTTTTAACCGTGTAATCCGTGTAATCCGTGTCAAAAAAAATCCGCGTCAGCGGGCGGGGATCAACCCCGCCCATCACCCATAGCCCATCGCCTATAGCCCCTCACCCATAACCCATAACCCGTTTAACCGTTTACTTACAGCTCCGCCCCGTGGCTTCCAAGCCAATTTCGAGTCTAACCATATGATAAAACAAAATATTAGGTCAGCTCATCAGAGCCCAAAACGCCATCATGATGCGTTTTTGAAAAGGGGGCGCCGCCTCCGGGGTTGGATGTTACCGTCCAAGAGATCCGGGGCCGGATTTAAAAAATGTCCGGCTCGAAGGCCAAGGAATTTACATCGGCGTCATAAGCGACGGCAGCGGTTTCGAATGTGAATTTCCCAGGTGACAGGAACCGTGTCACGGTTTCGGGAAATTCCGAACGTGCTGTTCGACAAAGACCGAGGATGGTGCTGCCGATTGACACGAGACCAAACCAAAAACAAAACAGGTGAAACTTGCGAAAATGGTACCCTCACGTGAAAACCGCCTTTAAAACAAAAAGGGGCGTCTTTCCAATAAAAAAAAGCCTTGAATAGAAACGCCCGATGTGCCTTACTTTCGACTGCAAGTCATTCAAACAGCATATTAAAATGCATGCACCCCCTGCCGCCGACAGGTGATTTCGTTCCTTTTTTTAACCGATCAAGCGGCTCTTATATCAGATAAATATGGTTTTGCAAGTCAAAATTGTTTTTAATTACGTGTTTTCGGGGTAAATATTAAAGATAGTAATCATTATCAGTAAATTATGCGCTAATTTTTATTTTTTACCATGCCGGCAAAAGATATGAATGTGTCATAAGGGATAGCCGGCGGCCGAAAGCCGGGCGAACGGTTTGACGCATCGGATGATCCATATTATGATAAATAATTATGTTTACCGCGTGATAAGAAGGAGGAATGAATGGTTGTAAAAAACAATCGACTGCAATGCGTCACGGCAGCAGCGACGGCCGTGATGATGGTCCTTTTCGGGGCGGCCGTAAAGGCCGGCGCCGAAACCACCTTGGAAAAGATCCAACGGCAGGGGTATATCCGCATCGGGTTTGCCAACGAAAACCCCTATGCGTATGCGACGTCCGACGGCAAATTGACCGGTGAATCGCCCACCGTATTTCGTTATGTCATGAAGCAGCTGGGCGTTTCGGAGGTCGACGGCGTGCTCACCGAATGGGGATCACTGATTCCAGGCCTCAAGGCCGGACGGTTTGACGCCATCGTCGCCTCCATGTACATTACGCCCAAACGCTGCGAACAAATCCTTTTCGCCAACCCGACCTACGGCATCGGCGATGCCTTCATCGTCAAGACGGGCAATCCCGAGGGTATTCGATCTTTCGAGGACGTGGCCGAAAAGAATGTCAAGGTGGCCTATGTAGCCGGGACCGCCGAAATCGGCTATGCGAAAATGGCGGGGGTCAAACGGAAAAACCGCGTCATCGTACCCGACTTCGCGTCGGCCGTGGCCTCGGTTAAATCCGGACGGACCGTTGCCGCGGCATTGACGGCGCTGACCGCAAAAAGTGTCGCCGCCAAAGATGATGATATCGAACGGACCCCGCCGTTTACGTTTCGGCACAACGGCAAATCGTACCGCGGCGAAGGGTCGTTCGGGTTTCGCAAGGAGGACACCGGTCTGCGGGACGCCGTCAACGAGGTGCTGGCCGATTTTATCGGAACGCCGGAGCACCTGGGAATGGTTGCCCCGTTCGGGTTTGACGAATCGAACCTTCCGGAAAAGACGGCTGCCGAGCATTGTGCGGGAGAGTAGGTGTTGGGGCAAATAAATTCGAAATTCAAAATTCAAAATTCAAAGCGGGGCGGCGTTTGGGCGGCGAAAGGTGATTTTTTCCTGACGCGTGCAGAAACCGATGGGTATTTATGAAAACCACGAGCACGAAGATGGAGTAGCGCTTATTTTTGCGTTTTTCTTCGTGTGCTCTTCGTGGTGAGACTAAAAAAAAGGTTGATATTCTATTGCTGTTTAGGATTTATGATTTCGAATTTAGAATTTGTTTCGGCCCGCCCTGGTGCGACCATAGTTTGTTTCATAAGAAATAGCTTTGTAAAGTCAAACGTGGCTCAAGAAACAAATAAATGGTGTTCGGTCTGGGCCAGGGTATTTCGTATTTCGAATTTCGGATTTAACTTACCGGCCTAATAACAAATCCGGGAGTTGTTTAATCTGAACCTGTAGAAACCAACCATGAATTCTGAAAACCGAAACCGCTTAACCGTCACCTTCATTTTCGGTGCTGCGGCCGGCTTGTGGATCGCCGTATTCTCACCGGTTCGAGAATTTCTGCCCGAATTGCTCCGCGGCGCATGGATAACGCTGCAGATCTCCGCCGCGAGCAGCGTCATCGCCCTTGCAGCGGCACTCTCGGCGGCCGTGATGAAAATGTACGCCCCGCTGCCGCTGCGCTGGGCCGCAGCGGCCTACATCGAGATTTTCCGGGGCACTTCCGCGCTGGTTCAGCTGTTCTGGCTTTTTTTCGTCCTTCCCCAGCTGGGCATCCTGCTTACGCCGTTCACCGCCGCCTGCCTGGCACTCGGGCTGAATATCGGCGCCTACGGGGCCGAGGTGATCCGGGGCGCCGTCAATGCGGTGGACCGCGGCCAGTGGGAAGCCTGCCGGGCGCTGAACTTCACCAAAATGCAGGCCCTGCGCCGCGTCATCCTGCCGCAGGCTGTTGTCGCGATGATTCCGCCATGGGGGAACCTGTTCATCGAACTGCTCAAGGCAACGGCCCTGGTCTCCATGATCAGCCTTTCGGATTTGGCGTTCAAAGCACAGCAGCTGAATCAGAACACCCTTCGAACGGTTGAAATATTCACGATCGTCCTGCTGTTCTACCTGGCGATATCCCTGGTGGTGACCGCCGGTATGCGGGCCCTGGAACGATACGCCGGCAGGGGTCTTCATCGCGGGAGGGTCGTCTGATGACGTTCGATTGGGATTGGCAATACACGTTCGAAATTCTCCCTGTTCTGGCCGATGCGTCCCTCGTTACCCTGCAGGTAACCCTGAGCGGTTTTGCCCTTGCAGCGGTCATCGGTCTGCTGGTCGCCGTTTTTCGAATGTCGCCGATAGAGTGGGTCAGCCGCCCGGCGGGAGGGTTCGTCGAATTTCTGCGGTCCACTCCCCTGCTGATCCAGATCTTTTTCATTTATTACGTATTTCCCGAATTCGGCCTTTCCCTCAAAGCCATGACGGCGGGCATCCTGGCGCTGGGACTGCACTACAGCGCCTACTGCGCGGAAGTTTACCGCGCGGGACTGGAGAACATCCCCAGGGGACAATGGGAGGCCGCCGTCGCGTTGAACCTGTCACCGTTTGTCACCTTTAAGGACATCATCATTCCGCAGGCCGTTCCGCCGGTCATCCCCGCATTGGGCAATTACCTTGTTGCACTGTTCAAGGAGACGCCGCTGCTGTCCGCGATCGCCGTTCTCGAGTTGATGCAGACCGCCAAGATCCTGGGATCCGAAAGCTTTCAATACACCGAGCCGATCACCCTGGTCGGCATTTTTTTCCTCGTCTTCAGCTTGATTTCCGCGGCATTGGTCCGCCGGTTGGAAAGGCGGCTGAATCGGCGAAAAGGAGCCGTTTCATAGATGCAGAAACCCGCAGTCCCCATCATTCGTTTTGACAAGGTGACAAAGAGCTACGGCGCGCTGACCGTACTGGACGGCCTCGATCTCGTGGTCGCCGAAAAAGAAAAGGTGGCGATCATCGGCCCCTCCGGATCGGGAAAAACCACCGTTTTGCGGGTGCTCATGACGCTCGAAGGCATCGACGGCGGCGTGATCCGTGTCGACGGGGAGCCGCTGACCCATATGGAAAAACGCGGAAGGCAGGTACGGGCCGACCGGGCCCACCTCAGGCGAATGCGGCAAAAAATCGGAATGGTGTTCCAGCACTTCAATCTCTTCCCGCATATGACCGCTCTGAAGAACTGCATGCAGGCGCCGGTGACGGTGCTGGGCATAAAAAAGAGCGAGGCCGAGGAGCGCGGCAAACAGCTCCTTGAGATGGTTGGACTCGGCGACAAGCTGCACCACTATCCTGCGCAGCTGTCCGGCGGCCAGAAGCAGCGGGTGGCGATCGCCCGTGCGCTTGCCATGCGGCCCAAGATCATGCTGTTCGACGAGGTCACCTCGGCACTGGATCCGGAGCTCGTCGGCGAGGTCATCAACGTGATCCGCCGGCTCGGGGACGACCATGAGCTGACCATGCTGATCGTCACCCATCAGATGGGGTTTGCCCGGGAGTTTGCCGACCGGGTCTGTTTTTTCGACGAGGGGCGCATTGCGGAAGAAGGCAAGCCGGATGAGATATTGACCGATCCTCAAAATGAGCGTACCCGGCAGTTTTTGAGTGCTGTTTTGCAAGCCGGATAAAGGGTGAAAAACGGGTTGGGGGTGATGGGTGATGGGTGTGGGATGGAGCCTTTATCGTTAATCGTGAATAGACGCTGTTTTTAGTTTTTCTTCATGTGCTTCGTGCTCTTCGCGGTTTCAAAAATCATTGTGGGGGTCATCTGTTTTTAACCGTGTAATCCGTGTAATCCGTGTCAAAAAGTGAACAGTGAACGGTTAACAGTGAACAGTTAGGCGGATCGGGTCTTAATCCCCCCATCCCGGCCTTCCCCCTCCAGGGGTGAAGGGGACGTGTTGCGACGGTTCATGTCTGTTCCAATGTTGGTTTTTTCGAGTAGAGCGGGCGGAGTTCATATTCTTGAATGATTAGAAGAACAGCGTCTATTATGCGATCCCACCTAATCACTTAACCACCTAACCACCTAACCACCCATTCAACAGTGCCGATCCGCACAAACCGTTCACTGTTCACTGTTCAAAAATGGGTCTGTGGCTGATAACCGCAAAGCGACACCAACTAAACAATCTTCTCAAAATCCACATACGGCCGGAAAGCCCCCTCATCCCTCGCCTCCCGGAGCGCGCCCACGTATTTTCGAAGATTCGGCCGGATCATTTCAGCGACGGTGGTCCAGTCAGCCAGGACAGCCCCCTCGGGGCACTGCTTTTCGCAATACAGGCAAAAAATGCAGCCTTCCTTCTGGATTTCCGGCGGATCGGCATCGACATCGATGGCGTCCACCGGGCAGTTTTCTTCGCACTGCCCGCACCGGGTGCACCGTTCAAGATCGATTTCGAAAACAGGGAAAATTTGCCTCAAGTACGTGGGCGTAAGCATTTGAGAATCCTTTGCCCACCAGCTCTCGGTGTCCAGCGGCGGTTCGGGCGGGGGATCCGCTCTGCCGTCGAGAACCGCCCGTGATTTTTCAAAAATCGATTCGCCGAAGCGTTCGGCGGCGGCGAGCTCTCTGTCGTCCGGATGCCCGGCGGTGTGCATAACTTCCGGGTAGAACTGGAGCGAAGAGTCGGCATAGGTGTCCCAGGCATCGACGACCGTGTAC
Source organism: Desulfobacterales bacterium (assembly GCA_046483495.1). Taxonomy (GTDB): domain Bacteria; phylum Desulfobacterota; class Desulfobacteria; order Desulfobacterales; family UBA5616; genus CAYLRU01. The sequence continues at coordinate 2,365 of JAWODC010000010.1, read as the reverse complement.
CCCTTTCGGGCCAAGCCCCGCTGCATATGGGCAAAGGTATTGCCGATGATGCTGCCGTGCGTACAGAACAAAAAGCACGGCTTGCCGGCCGACGGTTCCAGTGCTTCGATGAAGCGGGTCACGTTGAGGGGTTCACGGTAGTAGAAAGTGGGCGTGCCGATGCCGATCAGGTCGCAATCGTCGATATCCGCCTGCGATGCATCCTTTATGGAAACGATGCGGCATGCATGGCCGCTTCGTGTGATGCCGGCCTGAATGCTTTCGGCGATCGTTTGGGTGTTTCCGGTTTGGGAAAAGCAGATGATCAGGGTTTTCATGGGTTCCTCAGTAAAGGCCGGGTTATGGGTTATGGGTTATCGGTGGACGGTGGGCGGTGGGCGGTGGATTCAACCACTGAGACACCGGCTACTGTTTTTCTCCAATTCCGGTTTTTTCGAGTAGAGCGGGCGGGGATTAACCCCGCCCCTTCACTGTTCACCGTTCCTGCTCACTTCTCCAACTTCGCCAAAAGATACCCAAACCCCCGACGACGAATCAACAGCCGAATCCCCTCCCCTTCCGTCAATTTCCGGATCATCCGTTTGAATTCGTCCGCCGATTCTACAGGACAGCGGTTCACCTCTTTAATGATGTCACCGGCCAGAATGCCGGCTTCCTTTCCCTTTCCCAGGGGCGCCACCCGCGTGACGACAATACCGCCTGTTCTGTGTTGCGAAAAGGGACCCGAAGGATTTGGGGCAATATCACCCACGGAAATGCCGAGCATCTGGGACATCCGCTTAGCAGGCCTCATGGTCAGCACGTCGACATCCTCCCGCCGCCCCGCCGTCATCCGGCAATTGCCGACACGGCCTTTTCGAAGGATCTTTACGTCGATGCGGCCGCCCGCCTCGATGGAAGACACGATACGGGGCATATCCGCCTTGCTTTTCACCGGCATGCCGTCGATTTCCAGGATGATGTCCATCAGTTCGATGCCGGCTTTGTCGGCCGGATTATCCGCGTACACCTCGCTTACCATCACACCGTTTCTTTTTTTCAGGCCTAGATATTTCACCAGGTCTTCATCCAAATCCTGAACCAGGATGCCGAGCCACGCCCGGGACACCTCACCATCATCCCGTAACTGCGACAGCACATCCACGGCCATGTTGATCGGGACGGCGAATCCGATTCCGTAACTGTTCGCAACGGCGGCCATACTGACGCCGACCACCTCCCCTTTGACATTCAGGAGGGGGCCGCCGCTGCTTCCGGGATTGATGGGCGCGTCGGTCTGTATGAAGTCGTCGAACACTTCCAACCCAACGAACCGTCCTTTCGCGCTGACGATGCCCGCCGTAATGGTGTAGTCGAATCCGAAGGGGCTTCCGATGGCCGCCACCCATTCCCCTACCCGGAGATCATCGGAGTTTCCCAGCGGGATCGTCGGTGCCGGCTCTTTGAGCGGTATCCTGATGAGTGCAAGGTCCGTGAACGGATCACTGCCGACGATTTCCGCGTCGAACGCCTCTCCATTGTGAAGTGTCGCCGTCACACGATCGGCGTTATTCACCACGTGGTAATTGGTGACGATATGGCCGGCCGTATCGAAAAAAAATCCCGACGCAACGCTGTTTTCAAGGCTTTCCCCGCCGGGGTTGCCGCCGTATCGGCTGTTCGGCTGACGATAAGGATCGGGATAATATTTCGTGATACGGTCTTTTTCGTTCTTTTCCGCCCTGATTTTCACCACCGACAGGCCGGCCGATTCCGCGACAGCAGGAAAATTTGCCGGGCCCGGATCATCGAGCGCCTGGGCCGCAGGTGCACACAGGATGACCAGTGAACAAATGAGGCTGAACAGGCGGGTGATGCGTGTTTTTACGATGCGTTTCATGGGTTCATGGTGTTTCAGTGGTTGGTGATCGGTGAATAGAGCAGAACAGTGAACAGTGAACAGTGAACAGTGAACAGTGAACAGTGAATTGAATAGCTGATTTTGTGCTTTTTTTAAAGTTTTTTTTGGAACGTTAGGATCGTTATGATCGTTATGATCGTTGAGAGCGTTGGGAACGTTGGGAACGTTGGGATCGTTGGGATCGTTGGGATCGTTGGGATCGTTATATCGAATCAAACGGTCGAAACGATGTTTGGCTCCTAAAATCCGGACCGATCCGCTTTTTTTAACCGTGCAATCCGTGAAATCCGTGTCTAAAAAAGTCCTCGTCAGCGGATCGGGGCTTAATCCCCCCCATCCCGGCCTTCCCCCTCCAGTGGGGAAGGGGTCATATTGCGCCGGTTCATGCCTGTTCCAATGCCGGTTTTTTCGAGTAGAGCGGGCGGGGATCAGCCCCGCCGCTCGGGGGGAGTTCATATTCTTGAA